>JAYVPI010000035.1:0-3159 GCA_043757405.1 Alphaproteobacteria bacterium | reverse complement strand
CGCCCTCTGCGGCATCATCAATACAGGGCGGTTATTAGTAGGGAAAATGGACCCCAAATATTACATGGGAGATTACAAAGAGTTTTATTTTAACCCGCAGCACTACCTCACCATCGATCCGAGTTATTTCATTACCCGACCATTTAAAGACTGGTCAGATATCCCAAGCTTTATGGAATATCTCTTCCAAACCTCGATATTTGGTGAATATACATGGACACAACCCATATTGGCATCCTTCCTAAATCTTTTTTTGATCTACATTGTGCTGTATGTGATAATGGCATGGCTCATCGCAACACGCGAAGCATGGAGATTAATGTCGCCATTCGTTCTCAATATATGTGTATCGCTTGTGTGCCTTGTATGTTTTTCAATATGCATCCCCAATATAGCGGCGCAAGATTTTCGTTACATCCACGCGGCGTTAGTATGTTTTATCATTTTTTATATGCGCAGTATGGAAATTTATAAAGCACGGGGATTAGCATTCATGCAGCCAATCGGGGTATTGCTCAGCTTTGTTTTTGTAACGCTATCGATTACGTTCTTCTGGTTCAACGCAAGATAAGCTCAATGCTTTTCGGCAATCGCAAGCAAATGTTGTAGTGTCGGCTGCGGCCGAACTTTCATCACCATTTGGAAACTAAACAGCGATCTTGAAATACGGATCAATAAATTATTACAACGCAGGCATAGGCGCGAAAACCATGTATCACCAAATATCAGCTCAAACGGCACCGGTATACCTTCTAGTGACTCAACCAAAAACCCCCGTTGAACCAGCATTTTATTCAGCGAATGGAAGGTGAAAAGTCGCTTATGGGTTAGATCTAGAATGCCGCGTTTTCCATAATTAAACCGGCCGAACAACAATGATAAACGCATCAAGATAAAACCAATGTTGGCTGTTGAAATAAGGAACGTGGTGTTATGGGCACTCAGACGCTCTCTCATTGATGTAATGAACGCTTCCGGATTGCTCAAATGCTCTAAAACATCCAGCAGCAAAATATAATCAATATGCTCACCTTGCGGAATTGGCAGAACATCATAATCTAAATTCACCGTATACGTATCAACGCAATATTGGGCTGCATTTTCATCGATGATAAAATCATAGCCGATAATACGCGCTGCTTTTTCTTCCTTCAACGCCCGCGCCACTGCGCCGGAACCAAGACCAATATCCATTACAGTCGTTGATTTCTTGACATGATTAATCGCCCAGCGATGGGTACTGTCAAAATTCGTTTTTAGAGGGATAAAAAGTTTTTTCCCCTTCAAAATCAAACTTGGAGTGATAGCATATTTGAAATCGCTGCAGCTTGCTTAAAAGACTGGAGGCAATGATTTGCGCGGCATATTTAATGCCATTCACATGACATATCTCATTGCCATAATGCGTGGGGATAGAGATCTCCACGATCGCACACTGCGTATGTGCAAGCTGGATAATAATATCCGTATCAAAATCATTGGAATTGAATTGAAACGGCAGCGCGGCCAACGCCTGCACACGATAAGCGCGAAACCCTGAATGGAACTCGCTAAGATTGATACCCACCACCGCATTTTGGAATTTTGTCAGCAGAATATTAGCGATAAATCTATACCATGGCATACCGCCACTAAGCGCATCTTTTTTATGCATCATCCGCGAACCAAAACAGGCCGCCGCATCACCTTCTACAATCGGCGCTATCAACTGCCCGATCATTTCCGGCGGATATTGACCATCACCATGCAACAGCACCACAACATCAAATTGATTTTGGATCGCGTAGGTATAACCAATTTTTTGATTACCCCCATAACCTTGATTGACAGGGTTTTTTAATACGATCATACGCCGCCCTGTTTGCGCGCTATATTTTCTGCACAGACCTACCGTATCATCGCTCGATGCATCATCAATAACCAGAATTTCTGTGGAAAAACGCGTACTCGACCAATATTCCTCGGGAATCCTTTGCAACAAGGCTTCTATGTGCTTTTCGGCATTATACGTTACGATAAAGATCAATAAACGCAAAGTGGGAGCCATGCCTAAAACTTACTTCAGTAGAATATTTGTCACTTCACGCATTTGCGTGCGGGCGCGCATCAAGTAGAAACCTTCGCTAGCCAAATGATTGGCAAAAATAGAATCTTTCGTATCAGCGTTGATGACGAGGAAGTGGTCGGATTCCATCCCTTCACGCAATGAGCTCAACATCGCATCCCACACTGTTTGCAGCTGGCGCTCAGCAATGACGGGAGCAAAATCTTTTTCCAGCGCTCTAAGCAACATATAGTTGCCATACATCCGCCCCTTGGTGGTGTAGAAAACATCCGCCGACGAACGCAAAGTAAGCGCAGAGTTATTATGAATATGATCATCAATGGCCGCCGATGCTGAACCTAGATCAGAAGCCATACGATCAAGCGCCTGCAATAAATTATCCGCGCGCGTTTCAAACACTGCCTCATGCTTAGCAACACGCTGGTTATAGCGCTGAAGCGACTTAATCCCTTCACTATATTGCTTTTCCGAAGAAGCGGTGGGAAACCATGATACCGAAAAATCCCACATCCACACATTCGGTGAATAGTTCAAAAGCCCGGCAGCTTTTTGCAAATCCGCATCGGCTTGGCTGGAACCACGGCTGCGGCCAAGCTGATCGGATAGCTCAATTGAGAAGCGAGCAACCGAAGCGATGATGCCGCGCTGGAAAGCGGGCATCCGCACCAATGCACTGCCCGGATAGAAGAAGGGATCATTCGGCGTCCAATGTTTATTTATCTCGCGATCGACAAGGGCAACGGCGGTGGCCACAGCTTCGCTTCCACCGGCGGTTTGATAGGCGGAAATATCATAATCCGGTGCATCATTGATATGATGCACGGCAATCATGCCGATAGGATAATAAACAAGGAATACGGGCGCGATAATCGCGACCCAAACTATTTTCGGAATACGGAGAGGAAGTTTCATACAAAAAGAGATAGCAGGTTTTTAGAATAGGAGGAATAAAAAAAGGGAGGCCAGTTTCCCAGCCTCCCTTTTTAAAACTATTGTTGCTTAATTAGTGCAATTTCTCGCCGTGAATGAGCAGATCGAGGCCGCCATGTTCGGCTTCAGCTGTTGGGCGCAGGCCCATCACCACATCAATCACT
>JAYVPI010000034.1:0-39684 GCA_043757405.1 Alphaproteobacteria bacterium | reverse complement strand
CCGACATCGAGGTGCCAAACGATGCCGTCGATATGGACTCTTGGGCATCATCAGCCTGTTATCCCCGGCGTACCTTTTATCCGTTGAGCGATGGCCCTACCACTAGGAACCACCGGATCACTATGACCGACTTTCGTCTCTGCTTGAATTGTCACTCTCGCAGTCAGGCAGGCTTATGCCATTACACTTATCAGGCGATTTCCGACCGCCTTAAGCCTACCATCGCGCGCCTCCGTTACTCTTTGGGAGGCGACCGCCCCAGTCAAACTACCCACCATGCAGGGTCCCGGATAACGATTCAGTTATCGCGGTTAGATATCAGAAACAAAAAAGGTGGTATTTCACTGGTGACTCCGCCAAGGCTTGCGCCCCGGTTTCAAAGTCTCCCACCTATTCTACATAAGTTGTTCCTAATACCACTGCAAAGCTATAGTAAAGGTGCACAGGGTCTTTCCGTCTAACCGTAGGAACTCCGCATCTTCACGGAGAATTCAATTTCGCTGAGTCTATGCTGGAGACAATGGGGAACTCATTACGCCATTCATGCGCGTCGGAACTTACCCGACAAGGAATTTCGCTACCTTAGGACCGTTATAGTTACGGCCGCCGTTCACTGGGACTTGACATCAAGGCTTGCACCTCTCCGCTTAATCTTCCAGCACTGGGCAGGCGTCAGACCATATACTTCCACTTACGTGTTCGCATAGTCCTGTGTTTTTATTAAACAGTTGGTACCCCCTCTTTTGTGCCGCCAATACCTACTTGCGTAAATATTGGCCACGCTTATCCCGAAGTTACGCGTGCAATTTGTCTAGTTCCTTCAGCATAGTTCTCTCAAGCGCCTTGGTATACTCTACCTGACCACCTGTGTCGGTTTAGGGTACGGTCTATAGTGTTGAAGCTATTTCCTGGAACGAATTCACTGCCCGGTCAATCCAATAAGACCAAACAGCTTACTTCATCCGTCACTTTCAACAGGCTCACGAATATTAACGTGATTTCCATCGATTACGCCTTTCGGCCTCACCTTAGGAGCCGGCTAACCCTGCGCAGATTAGCTTTACGCAGGAACCCGTAGTCTTTCGGCGAAAGTGTCTTTCACACTTTTTGTCGCTACTCATGTCAGCATTCTCACTTCCGATACCTCCACAAATCCTGACAGATCTGCTTCAACGGCTTACGGAACGCTCCGCTACCACTCACGCTTGCTACTTAATGTAAGCTTAAGATAGTGTTCGGTCTTTATAAACCCACTCATTTAGAGTGTAGTCTACAAGTTTGTTAAACGGAACATCTTCCTCACGAGAGATTGTATATAATCCTTCGTAGGCATATTTAACTTCATCATGAAATTCAGCTCCTTGCTTTTCTAAATTTTCAAAAAAACCTCTGTGAAATGCCTCATCCTTTTTAGCTTTCGCTGGAGTCAACAAATGGACAGATGTTTTGAAATCATTATAGAAAATATCAAAGCTATAATTACTTGAGTACATTAAAGTATCTTAACATTACTTGCATTAAATAGCAAGCATGAGTTCCGAGCTTCGGTGCATGGTTTTAGCCCCGATACATTGTCGGCGCGGGAACTCTTAATTAGACCAGTGAGCTATTACGCTTTCTTTAAAGGATGGCTGCTTCTAAGCCAACCTCCTGGTTGTTTTGGAGTTCCTACATCCTTTCACACTTAACCATGACTAAGGGACCTTAGCTGCGGATCTGGGTTTTTTCCCTTTCGACAATGGACGTTAGCACCCACTGTCTGTCTCCCGTGCTAATACTCTTCGGTATTCGGAGTTTGGTAAGGCTTTGGGCCCCCCTAGCCCTTCCAGTGCTCTACCCCCGAAGGTAAAGTTACACGAGGCACTACCTCAATAGTTTTCGCGGAGAACCAGCTATTTCCCAGTTTGATTGGTCTTTCACCCCTAGCCACAATTCATCCCCGACCTTTTCAACGGGCGTGGGTTCGGACCTCCAGCGAGTGTTACCTCACTTTCATCCTGATCATGGCTAGATCACTTAGGTTTCGGGTCTAATACGTGCAACTTGTCGCGCTATTCACACTTGCTTTCGCTACGGCTCCACCTATCGGCTTAACCTTGCTGCACACATTAAGTCGCTGACCCATTATACAAGAGGTACGCCATCAGGAATAAAAATCCCCTCTGACTGCTTGTAAGCATCCGATTTCAGATTCTATTTCACTCCCCTCGTCGGGGTTCTTTTTACCTTTCCCTCACGGTACTTGTTCACTATCGGTCGAATACGAGTACTTAGGCTTGGAGGGTGGGCCCCCCATGTTCAGACAGGATTTCACGTGTCCCGCCTTACTCAAGAACTTAAAGCTTTTTACTCATACGGGGCTATCACCCGCTATGGCCACACTTTCCAGAGTGTTTTGATTATTACTTTAAGCTACTGGCCTGGTCTGCGTTCGCTCGTCACTACTAGCAGAGTCTCAATTGATGTCCTTTCCTCCGGCTACTTAGATATTTCAGTTCACCGGGTTCGCTCCTATTGCTAGGTACCACAAAAGTGGTGGGTTTCCCCATTCGGAAATCTTCGGGTCAAAGCTTATTATCAGCTCGCCGAAGCTTATCGCAGATTTTCACGTCCTTCATCGCCTGTATTCGCCTAGGCATCCATCGAATGCTCTTATCATATTTATTTGCTGGTTCTAATTTTAGATCGCATATAGTCCTTGCGGATTTTTATGTAGATTATTTTTTAGAACGATTCTTACACAGATTGTTAGAAATAATATTTCTACCAACCGCTTAGAGATTCACCTAATTTTGAATTTTTAAAATTATTCAAGACTGCCTAGTTAGGGCAGTCTTATAGGTTATATAATTTAGGAATATTGATGTAATACTATAACCATGACAGCTGTGCGGCCATCATAATTACGATGTCGTATTACATTAGACTATCACTAACAATTTCAAATTACAGCGGTGAAAAAAACTTTCATTTTTTGGTCCGCAAAGCTCTTTCATTTCTGATTGAGGAAGGGTGTTCTACATAAAAGGAAAACTAATGTCAAACACTTTTATGAGAAATTTATATGATTATTATTTTCGGCGGAAAAACGCCAGATTTACGCGATATTATAGGTTGCGGGAGCCACTGCCGCCCTTGCCGTTCATATCGCTTTTCAACTGCCGGCTTTGCGCCAGTATTGAAGCGAGTTCGCCAGGGGTCCTCACGCCATTATCTTCATATGCTTCGCTTTGCATAGTAGCGTGATTTAGCGATTTGCCGGATTTGCCCAGTTTTAACAGGGACGACATCAACTCCTGCGCTGTATGGGCGCGTTTTTTGAGAGAGGCTTGCAATTTCTCAACTGCAGCTTTTGCAGCCTCGCTGATAGTATTTATGACTTCGAGGATGAAAATTGGTTTTGCGGTATCAAAAATAAATTCAGTTGTCATACAAATCCTTATTTGGCTTCTTATAGGTTCATTATAGCAAATCTGAAACCGCTGTAAAATTAAGCTTTTATGACAAGTTGATTTATGGCCCGACCTTGATAAATAACAGATTTTCCGGCCTTATCAGGTGTTTTGCCAGGGCATTTACCTGCTCAAGTGTCACGGATTTGAAATAATCATTGCGCCTGTTTAGATATTCAGGCGGCAGGCCATAGATTTGCATGGAAATCAAAAATGCGCATAGATTCTCGTTTTTATCGAGATTTAGGCCATATGAGCCGGTGATAAAGTCTTTTGCATACTTCAATTCACCAGCCGAAATACCATTATCAGAAATACGCTTGAATTCCGCTTGAATGATTTTTATGGATTGATCCACGCTTTGGTTTTTGCTGGAAACTTCGCCCGCCAACAGCTCGGCCTTATTCATGTTTTCCAAACCGGTTCCAACGCCATAAGCCAGGCCGTTCTTCTCCCTCACCTCAGTCATTAACCGCGCCGAGAAGCCGGAGCCGCCCAAAATGTGGTTCAATATATATGCGGCGTAATAATCCTTATCACCGCGCTTGATTCCCCTTTCCCCGAAAAGAACGAATGTTTGCGGGTTGTTCATTTTGACCTGGTTGATTGCGCCTTTAGGATATGCATCAAACGCCGGCAATTCGCTGCCGGTGGATTTATCAGGGAGGTTTGCGGTTAGTTTGGCGACAATTTCCTTAGCCGAATCCTCATCAACATCGCCGACAATGCTGATGATGATATTATCCTTGGCGAAATTGCCTTTTACATATTGATGCAAATCTGCGGCGGTAATTTTTGCTAAATTTGCCTCATCGCCTTCCTTATGGCGCGAATAAGGATGGGTGCCGAACATGGTTTTTTCAAAAGTTTTTTGCGCCACTTCGCCTTCGCTCTCATCAGCTTTTTTCAAAATGGTGAGGGTCTGTCCTTTGATTCGCGCAAAGTCAGGCTCAGTAAAATTTGGTTTGCTGAGCGCAACATTTGCCAGATCAATTGCCAGCGGAATATTCTCGGTCAGGGTTTTTATTGAGATATAAAAGTTATCCTTATCAAGATTCGGCGTAAACCCAATCGCGTTTTCTTCCAATAATCTTTGGTATTCTTCGGAAGTATATTCCCCCGCGCCTTCGTTCAACATGGAAGCAACTTGATAGCCTAATCCATCTTTACCAGCGGGATCATGCGCACTTCCGGCGTTCTTGAAAGCGACTTCAACCGACACAATCGGCAGAATATTGTCCTTTACAACCCATGCCTTGACGCCGTTTGCTTCGACAATATTAACATCCGCCGCCTGGGCGCTTGAGAAAAACGCCAAGAGGCATAATATCAAAATTACGGACTTATTTGCCATTTAAAACCCCCGTCACCGAATTTTCATCTTTGAAAACTTTCTGCGCGACTATTTGTATATCATCGGCGCTAACCGCATTTATCCTATCAGGAAAAGTGCTGATAAAATCCGGATCAATATTTATGACAGCCAGTGATCCGGCCAGAACGCCCAGGCTTTGCAGACCTTCATGCGCATATGTTTGTTCCGCGATCAAAGATTTCTTGGCCGATTCCAGCTCCGCATCATCAACACCTTGCGTGCTGATTTTTTTGACTTCTTCATTCATCGCCGCGTGCAAAGCCGCAATAGTAACGCCATTGGCGGGAAGTGCGTAAAGCTGCAATTCGCCTGGGCCAAAATTCACACCGTCATAATCAACACCCGCCATTGTGGCGAGTTTTTTATCGACAACCAGGTTGCGGTAAAATCGCGATAAGTTGCCCTCCCCCAAAATTTTGGAGAGTAAAACAAGTGAGTAATAATCCTTGCCGTCGTCATTACCGCGATAATTTGGGGCAATGTAGCTTTTCCATAATTCCGGTTCGCGCACGCGTTCATCGGCTATGGTTATTTCATGCTGCGATATTTGTTTCGGCTCCGGTAGCATTGCGCGTTCTTTCAATTCCTTGTTCGGCACTAATGGGCCGTAATATTTATTCGCCAGATCTTGCACTTCTTTGGCAGTGACATCACCCGCAACGATCAATATCGCATTATTCGGCGCGTAATATTTCTTGTAGAACGCCAATGCATCTTCGCGGGTCAAACCTTCCATTTCTTTTTCCCAACCGATCGCCTGGATTGAATATGGCATACCGGTATAAAGCGCGTTTTCTATTTTTTCTTTCAACAACATGCGCGGCTGGTTGTCATAGCGCATTTTTCTTTCCTCGATAATCACCGCACGCTCATGCCCAACTTCTTCCGGGCTTAAGATAAGGTTTTTCATACGATCAGCTTCCAGCGACATCACCAATGGCAGCTTGTCCTTAGAAATTATTTGGTAATAGGCGGTGTAGTCATGGGAAGTAAAAGCATTCTCACGCCCACCGTTTTGTTCCACTAATTTGGAAAAATCGCCGTTGGGATGTGCAGGTGTGCCTTTAAACATTAAATGTTCAAGAAAGTGCGCCAGGCCTGATTTGCCCGCAGGATCTTCGATTGCGCCGACTTTGTACCAAACCATTTGCGTCACGGCAGGAATTTTGTGATTAGGTATAACCACAACCTGCATCCCGTTTTTCAGGGTGAAACTCTGGTACCAGCCCTCATCGAACCATGATTTGAGAGATTTGGTTTTTGAGTAATGAGCCCACCCAATTACCAGCACCAAAAGGATGATGAAAATGCCGAACGCAGCTATTTTAGTCGAAGATTTTATTGATGACGGATTTTCCATCTTGCGTGCTTTTGGTTGGGGTTTCGCCTTCGGTTATCGGCTTATTATTTTTCTTGTTTTCTTCTATGCGCTTCTTTTCCTTAGCAGGATCAACCAAAGTTTTCTGCACATTTTTATCGGAAATAGAGCGGATTTTTTCCAATGTACTTAATTCCGATGTTGCCGGATATTCCTGCGTCAATACGCCGCGGATATTTGGATTGGCACTTGTGGCTCCCACTTTATTAAGGAAGCTAGATTCACCAACGCTACTGGTTTTGGCATCATGCTTCAAACCGGTGATTTGTTCTTTAGCCAGATCGCGATTATCGGGGGCGTTTATCGGTGCCTCGCCCGGTGTTGGCGGACGCAAATTAAATGATGGCGGAATTTCCAGCCTGGGTTTTCTTTCCACCGCGAATTCATCCGGCGAATCAATTTTCATGCCGAGCGTTTCCTTGACGTCATTACCCTGGCAGGAGGCAAGCAGGAACGGAATTAAAATTATGAGCTTATTTTTCATGTTTATTCTTTATATCGAAAAAACTTTCCAATACAAGAATGAATACGCCGACGCAAATACAAGAATCGGCAATGTTGAATGCGGGCCAGTGCTGGAGTCCCCAGTGGAAGTCCAGGAAATCTACGACGGCGCCATATATTACGCGGTCGATGGCGTTGCCTAATGCGCCGCCGATGATCAAACCCAGCCCCCAGATTTGTAGTTTTGTATCGGCGCGGCGCAGCCAGGCGAAAAGTCCGGCGACAATGATTAATGTGATTGCTGTCAATATCCATGGCTGGTATTGCGCCACTTCAACTTTGTTGAACATGCCGAAGCTGACGCCTTTGTTCCACACCATAACAAGGTTGAAGAACGGGGTTACCTGGATGATTTTGCTACCGGAATTGATTATCGGGAAACCGTTGAGCTGGAAATTGGCCATTTGCAGGACATAGACCATATAATATTTCTGCAGCTGGTCGGCAATGATACAGACGAGTGCGATTAATAATCCTTTTTTCATTCCACTTCCTTATTATTCTAAACCGTCATTGCGGGCTTGACCCGCAATCTCTCCTCAAGCGCCAGAGATAGATTGCGGCTCGTAGGCCGCAATGACAATATTATTCTTTTGCTTTTTCCACGTCTTTTTTTATTTGCTCTTTCAATTCGTCCACCGAGTTATAAGTTTTTTCCGGGCGAATGAAATCTAAAAATTCGATTTTAAGTTTTTCGCCATAAATCTTTTTGCTGAAATCGAAAATATGGACTTCCAATAATTCCGTTTTGCCATCCACAGTCGGCCGCACGCCGAAATTGGCGACGCCGCGGCCATAGGGAGTATTGACGGCATATACGCCATATTTCAGGCGCAATAAACTTGGTTTCAACTTTATATTCGCGGTCGGAAAACCGATTTCGGCGCCCCTGCCCGCGCCATGTGCAACTTTGCCGGTGATGAAATAATTATAACCGAGCAGGTTATTGGCCATTCTGACTTCCCCGGATTTTATCGCCATACGCACCATTGAGGAGGAATAAATCGAGCCGCCTTCTTCGACTGCGTCTACTTGTGTATAATTTTCCGCCAGAACCTGGTGCAGCATTTCCGGGCTGCCCTCGCGGTTGTGGCCGAAGGCGAAGTTGAAGCCGGTGATAATGTGGTTGCCGCGCAGGTATTTATCGATGAAGCCATGGGCTTTCATCTGGGAGAATTGGCGGTTGAATTTTATGATATGGCAATTTTCTACCCCTGCCGCTGCCAATAGCGCCATTTTGCTGTGCAGGTCGTTTATACGCACCGGCAGAATATCCGGGCGGAAAAGGCCGATTGGGTGCGGCTCGAAGGTAATTACTCCGGTTTTTAAGCCCTTTTGATGGGCGATTTCCATGGTTTTGGTGACGATTGCCTTATGCCCCCGATGGAAGCCGTCGAAATTGCCCAAAGCCAATGCGTGGCCGCTTTTAATATTTTCGGGATTAAAATGGATATCCATAACCAGCTTATATAATCCATAACCGCCAAATGCAATCCACCTGCACTTGCCAAGAAACTATAGCGATTTATAATAATATATGTGCATCTAACTAGCCCCGTCGTTGCAAGCCTTTAGGCGCGGCAATCCAGGGTCACAGACTGCGACTCTGGATTGCCGCGCGGAGTTTATCCCAGCGTAGGCTGGGACTCGCAATGACGACGTGAGAATATACGCATCTCATCTCAAACCGTTATAGAAAGTTATCATTATATAAAGATATCTTTCTAGCTTTCTAGCTTTCTAGCTTTCTAGCTTTCTAGCTTTCTAGCTTTCTAGCTTTCTAGCTTTCTAGTCGCCTTAGGGTTGCAGAGAATTAATTTCTTGACATAAGCGAAAAATCCGTAGTAAAAACCCACTCCTTAAAAAAATATATTTATGAAACGCACATTCCAACCATCGAACATAGTCCGCGCCCGCCGTCATGGTTTTCGCGCCCGCATGGCAACGCTTGCCGGTCGCAAAATCCTCAATGCCCGCCGCGCCCGTGGCCGCAAACGCCTGGCTAACGTCTAGTCTTGACGATTGAGGTTTTAAGAAAACGCTCTGAATTCTTGAACGTCGGCAAAAACCCGAAGAAGGCTTCCACAAAAACTATCGTATTACTCGCCGCCCCTAATGAGTTGGGAAAAATCCGCATCGGTTATACCGTCACCAAAAAAACCAGCAAACTGGCAGTTGAGCGTAACAAAATCAAACGCCGTTTGCGCGCTGCAGTGCAGGAGATATTTCCACTAAGTGCAACGTCAGGATATGATTATGTCCTGATCGGTAAGCTTGATGTTTTAAAACGTGATTACAAAGATTTAAAAGGTGATGTTAAATATGCGCTTAAAAAGATTTTCGCTTTATGATAATTTTATGAGACGCTCATATTCATCATGAGTTCCGGCCCAAAACCATAATATGCCCTCAGGCAGTTCTTTGCCCAAAGCCCGGTAACCGCCATCTATCCTAAATGACCAATAATTTCCGGTCTTTTTAAATTGCAGGGAGGGATATTTTTCATCCTGGGCTAAAAGCAAAAACTGCTTATCCAGCTTCTTTTTTAAACTTTGTGGAAATTTTCGATATGCTTTGGTAAATCCGCTGATTTGAAATGTTTCAAATTTCCTCGTATTTACCATCGTAAAAATCTTTTACCGCCCCTGCGCTCATAGCATCCAGTTTGCCGTTTTTAGCATCTTCAATTATTTGCTGGTCCCATTTATCGGCAATAAAATTGGCATACCATTTGTCAAAATTGGCAAGCATCTCACGGGGCAAACCGGCAATAGTATTTTCGATTGTTCTTAAATCCATAGCTGGAGTATAACATTTTTTAGCCTCAAGAGCAAGAATAGGAAAAGTTATGATTTTCATCAAATTATACAAATGGCTAATCTCCCCCTGGCTTGGGCATAATTGCCGGTTTTTGCCGACTTGTTCTGACTATGCAAAAGAGGCGATTGAGAAACATGGGATGGTTAAAGGTTCGTGGTTGGGATTTAAAAGAATATGCAAGTGTCATCCGTTTGGTGCATCCGGGATTGACAATGTCCCGGAAAAATAATACTTGAACTACGCAATGCAAAAACCCCCACATCAATATGACCCGGAATATAACCGCAACCTGATGGTCGCTTTCGCGATTATCTGTGTGTTGATGGGTTTGTGGTATTATTTCTACGAAATCCCGCATCGCCATGTGTTGCTTGAACAACAGCAGAAAATTCAGGCTGAGGAAGAAGTTAAGCAGGCTAAGCTTGAAAAAACGCAAACTGCAACAGTTCCGCAAGGTAAAGATTTAGTGGCAGTGCCGAAACCCCGCGAGGAGATAATTACCAATGCGCCGCGCATAAAAGTTAATACGCCGAGCCTGCATGGGACTATAAACCTGAAAGGTTTGCGCATTGATGATTTGACGCTGGCGAAATATAAGGAAATCCTGGATCCCAAAAGTCCTGAAGCAATCCTGCTTTTGCCGCCAGGAACTGACTTGCCGGAGTTTATCGAAACCGGGTGGATAAGCGGTGATAAATCAATAACTGCTCCTAATTCCGATACAATCTGGAAAGTCGAAGGCAACTCTACACTGACTGCTTCAGAGCCGGTTACATTGAGTTGGGATAACGGCCAGGGCTTCAAGTTCATCACCAAAATTTCTATCGATGATAAATATATGTTCATGCTGGAGCAAAGCATTGAAAATCACAGCGCCGCCAAAGCCAGCTTTTTTCCTTATGGTTTGTTGAGCCAGTCGGAACCATTTGACAAGAAAGCCGCCGGTAGAACGCGTGGCGGAAGCCAAGTTACACAACGCACCGGCCCATTGGGCGTTACTGATAAAACCCTACATAATATCTCGTACAAAGATATGCGCGATAACGACAAACAGGAATTGCCAGATTCCACGGGCTGGATCGGCATTACAGATCAATATTGGGCTAAAGCGCTGATTCCGCAAAACGGCGAGACTTATAAAGCCAATTTCCGTTACACGCATGAAGGCGCTGATGAAAAATTCCAGGTTGATTATCTGGGCAATCAAAAAACTGTTGAGCCGGGCACGACAATTACTTATAGCCCGAAAATTTTTACCGGCGCTAAGGAGCTAAAAGTGCTGGAGGCCTATCGCGACAAATACCAAATCCCATTATTCGAGCGCATCATCGATTTCGGTTGGTTCCACTTCCTAGCCGAACCGTTGATGAAAGTGCTCTTGTTCTTCAATGACCATATCAACAATATCGGTTTGTCTATTTTACTCCTCACACTTTGCGTCAAACTGTGCCTATTTCCGCTAGCGCGTAAATCATATATTTCCATGGGTCGTATGCGTGACTTGCAGCCGAAGATGAAGCAGCTGAAAGAGCAATATGGCAAAGACAAAATGGAGATGAACAAAAAGACGATGGAGCTTTATAAAAAGGAAAAGGTGAATCCCGCTTCCGGCTGCTTGCCGATTTTGCTGCAGATTCCAATTTTCTTCGCGCTCATCAAAGTGTTCAACGTCAGCATCGAAATGCGCCATACGCCGTTTTATGGCTGGATACATGATCTTTCCGCGCCGGATCCGACCAGTGTATTCAACCTCTTTGGCCTCATCCCGCTGCCATTGCCGGCGATGCTGGTTATTGGCGCGTGGCCATGTATCTGGGCGGCTAGCATGTATATCCAACAGAAACTGACGCCGATGACAAATATGGACCCGACGCAGCAGAAAATGATGAAGTTGCTGCCGATCTTTTTGGTGTTCGCGTTTTCCAAAGTTCCTGCCGGTTTAGTTATTTATTATGCTTTCAGCAATACGCTGACAATTTTCCAGCAATTATATTTCTTAAAATTTCATGGGCAGAAGACGGCCTAATTAAACCCCGTCATTGCGGTCTTGACCCGCAATCTCAACTCCGGCTTCAGAGATAGATTGCGGATCAAGTCCGCAATGACTATGGTGCGAGAATGGATTTTACCGCAGAACAGTTTGAGCATAGCCGTCATCTCTTCGCGCAAAACTGCGAATTCGTTTTGGGGGCGGCTAAATTAGGGCAATTGCCGGACGGGACATTGCCGGAGATCGCTTTTGCCGGACGTTCCAATGTTGGTAAATCCAGCCTGGTCAATGCGCTAACTGGGCGGCGGACATTGGTGAAGGTTTCCAACACTCCCGGGCGCACGCAGCAGCTCAACTTTTTTAACCTTGCTAATAGACTGATGCTGGTGGATTTGCCGGGTTATGGTTATGCCAAAGTTTCCAAGGAGAAGAAGCATAATTGGGAGGGGTTGATTAAGGACTATCTGCGTGGCCGGCCGGGCTTGCGGCGGGTGCTTATCCTTATCGATTCGAGGCATGGATTAAAGACTTCAGATACGGAAATTATGGAACTTTTGGACGAAGTAGCAGTGCCGTATCAACTGATTTTCACCAAAGCGGATAAGTTGCGTCCGACGGAAGAGCCGCAGATAAAATTCGATAAATCCAAACATGCGGCGTTGATGAACGAGTTTTTTGTGACTTCGGCGGAAAAAAAGCTTGGTATTCTTGAATTACAGGCTAGTTTAGCTGCTCTTACGAAAGTGTAAAAAATATTTGTCATTCCCGCGCAGGCGGGAATCTTAGCTAAGGGTTTCACTCGGCCCACCTGCAAAGATTCCCGCCTGTGCAGGAATGACAGATTAAGGAAGAAAATGGCCAAAGAAGAAAAGAAAAAATTTGAAACGAAGATCAAGCCGGAATGGCTGAAAATCGCCAAGACGCTTGGCGAGGCGCTGCCGTTCATGCGCAAATTTGCCGGTGAAACTTTTGTCATCAAGTTTGGCGGCTCCGCGATGGGTGATCCGGAACTGGCCAAGAAATTTGCCAGTGATATCGTGATTTTGAAACAAGTTGGCATTAATCCTGTTGTCGTCCACGGCGGCGGGCCGCAGATTTCAGCAATGTTGGAGAAATTGAAAATTCAAAGCACATTCGTGCAAGGTTTGCGGGTGACTGATGCCGAGAGCGTGCAGATTGCGGAAATGGTGCTTTCCGGCTCAATCAACAAACAGATTGTTTCTGATATTAATGATGCTGGCGGCCTGGCCGTGGGCATGAGCGGCAAAGACGGTGATTTGATCGAAGCGCGGAAAATCCGGCGGACGATGAAAGACCCGGATTCCAATATCGAGAAAATCCTCGACCTGGGTTTTGTCGGCGAGCCGTTCAAGATCAATCCGGAAGTCCTGGTGGCGTTTGAGGAATCGGACATTATCCCTGTAATCGCGCCAATTGGCATTGGTGAAAACGGTGAAACTTATAACATCAACGCCGATACAGTGGCCGGGGCCTTAGCCTCCGCGCTTGCCGCCAGCAAACTGATTTTGCTAACCGATGTTCCAGGCGTCATGAATGACGGCAAGGAACTGATCACTAAAATGAGCATCAAAGAAGCCAAACAAATGATCACTGATCGGGTTGCCACGGGCGGTATGATCCCGAAACTGGAAACCTGCATCAGCGCAATTGAGCATAATGTCGAGGCCGCGCATATCTTGGACGGAAGAGTGCCGCATGTCGTGCTGCTGGAAATTTTCACGGCGCATGGTACGGGGACGATGATTTATTAGCTGATAAACACACTTTCCGCCGATCTACTTCTGTGCAAACTCTCTCGTTTCATCTCAGCGCGTTTTTGCGTAATCATATCCCTAGTTATCAGTCCTGCATCGACTGCATTTATATGTATAAAATAGCTTGGCATAATTCTTTTCATTGAAAGTACTCGTACTACATTGCCAATTTTTTCCTCACGGCCGAGTAAATTTATTAATTGGTCTTTTGATTTTTCTCTGATTGATTTCAAGATTTCTTGAATTGCCGTGATATTTTCCCGGGATACAGTTACTTGGCATTTCCTGCAGACTTGGACACCAGTTATAAATTGATCCCCATCAGGTAGATTAGCACGCGGGCAAGACAAATTGTAATATATGTAATCCATTACTTTAGGATGACAAAGCAGAACCGTCATCAAATTGGCGCCAACCCTGTAATAACCAATATAGTTTTTAGCTGGAATTTCTGTTTTGCCGCTGACTGATAAATTAGTGTCATTATCTAATAACTTTTGGATATAATCGCGTACTTCCTTTAAATCTGCAGCATTAATGTCATTGCCCGAGTGAAGCAACCGGCAGATATCGGTGCAAGACAGCCAATCCTTTTTCTGGTCAGGCAACTTTTCAACAACAGATAATTTATTCTTAAAATATTTTTCTAATGCCGGAGAAATATAATATTTAATATGGTTATGCCTTTTAGCATATACCACCAAGCTGCTGCCGGGCATCAATCTATCCCCAACTGAAATTATAGATTTATCTATAATTTTTTTTGCCAGCGCAGTTACTCTGCTGACATTTTCCTCGGAAGCTAAGTTTAATCTCAAGGTCATTTGTTCTGGAGTTATAAAATCAGAGCAATCAGGTGCTAAAAGGAGCGCCTCTTTACCAGAACGAATAATTTTAATTGCATTACAGACTGAATCAATCAATTGAGGCCTGCCGCCTGTTAACCTACCTTTTCTTATATGGCAGCATCTATTCATGTATTGAGATAAATCCATGAGATGCCCAATATCCAGAACTGTTAAGTCATGATTTATTTCAGCTATAGTTTTTTGAGCCTTTACCATTGGCTGCGCCAGCAAATGTGCATATGTGCGCACAAAAGCTTCATTCACATCTGCTAAATCTGATATTTTACGAACCATTGGTAATTAATATATATTAATTACTCGGCACGATCAATATAATTAAAAGTTGCCTATAAGTTCTGCAATATCTTCCGCCAGTGGCGCTTCAAACTCACCCACACCGGGGATTGCCAGCTTATATGCATGCAGCGCCTGGCGCGGCAACTCCGGCAAGTTCTTTTCCATCCTGCGCGAGCCATAAACCTGATCGCCGATGATGGGGTGGCCGAGATGTTTCATGTGGACGCGGATTTGGTGGGTGCGGCCGGTCTGGAGTTTGCATTCGACAATGCTTGCCGCGCCGCCGGCTAAGACTTTTATGACTTTATATTCGGTAATCGCGATTTTGGATTTACGACCAGAGCCTTTTTCCATGCCGAATTCGGTTTTGGAGCCGGTTTCAATTTCACGGTTCTTATTGGTATTCGCCTTGCGACTAGTGCCGCCGGTTTCCCAAATACCTTCAGTCAAATCAAACGTAGTCATTTTCTGGCGGTTCTGCGGTGATCTTCCATAGCCGGTTTTGATAATGCCGCTGGCTGGGTTTGGGACGCCGCATACGACTGCCAGATATTGCCGCTTTAATTCCCTGCTCTCGATAGCTTTCGACAATTCTTTATGCGCAGAATCCGTTTTCGCCACTACAATCAATCCGGAAGTATCCTTATCCAGCCGATGCACAATCCCCGGCCGCTCCACGCCGTTAATGCCGGAAAGCTTGCCCTTGCAATGGTGGAGCACCGCGTGAACCAGCGTTTTCTCCCAATTCCCCGCTGCCGGATGAACTGTCATTCCGGCGGGTTTGTTGATGACGACGAGGTTGTCATCCTCATAAATTACGTCCAGTGGAAAGGGCCAAGGGACAAGGTCCAAGGGTTTGGATTCAGGGATTTCGATGCCAATCTCCTCCCCCGCTTTAACTTTACGCGCCGGGTTGTCGATGAGAGTTTGTACGAAACTGCGCGAAAGGCCAGTTTTTGCGGCCAAAAACTTGTCCAACCGCCCGCCGGCTTCTTCTTGTAAAACTGTGAATTTATCTGTTGACATGGGTATGGTGGATAAGCATAATGCGCGACTCTTAAAAGAATTCAAAGCAATAGTATATGAAAACTTTCTCCGCGAAACCTAAAGAATTGACCCGTAAGTGGTATTTGATTGACGCTGAAGGCGTTGTGCTTGGCCGTTTGGCGGCTGAAGTGTCAAAGATCCTGCGTGGCAAACATAAGCCGATTTTCACGCCGCATATTGATACTGGCGATCACATTGTTATCATCAACGCTGAAAAGGTGAAAATCACCGGTAAAAAGGCAACTGATAAAGTATATTACAAACATACCGGCCACCCAGGTGGTATCAAAGAACGCACTGCCGCCAAAATTTTGGAAGGCAAAAAGCCGGAAGAAGTTATCGAGCTGGCAGTTCGCCGTATGTTTGCCCGCCGCCGTTTCTCATTGATGAATGACCAGATTTCAAAGCTCCGCGTTTATGCGGGAACTGAACATCCGCACACTGCACAAAATCCAGAAGTTCTGGACTTGGCTAAAAAGAACCCGAAAAATAAACGCGTTAAAGACGCCAATCAAAATCAAAAAATTCAAAACGATAAAAAGGCCGCATAATGGACGTCACTGCACTCAAAGAAATCAAGAAAAAAGTTAAGAAAAACGTCGATGCCGAAGATATGGTGACGACGCAGGAAGAAGCAGCTCCGCGTGAGCCGAAAATCGATTCATTGGGCCGCTCATATGCAACCGGCAAACGTAAAAACGCCGTTGCCCGTGTCTGGATCAAAAAAGGCAAAGGCAAAGTTACCGTAAATGGCCGCGCGATTGAAGTTTTCTTCGCCCGTCCGGTTTTGCGCATGATCATCAACCAACCATTTGAAGCTACTAAAACTGCCGATGAATTCGACGTTATCTGCACAGTTAAAGGTGGCGGCTTATCAGGCCAAGCCGGTGCGGTTCGTCACGGTATTTCCAAAGCATTGGATTTATTCAACCCGGATAACCACATAATATTGCGTCAACAAGGCTTCCTCACCCGCGACAGCCGCGTGGTTGAGCGTAAAAAATATGGCCGCCGGAAGGCACGCCGTAGCTTCCAATTCTCTAAACGTTAGAACTTTAGAACGTTAGAACATAGAATATTAGAACTTAGATGGGTTATATTGAGAAGGCTCAGGATCTTCAGGTTTTTAAGAAGGCTTTTGAGATTTCACTACACATCCATAA
Source organism: Alphaproteobacteria bacterium (assembly GCA_043757405.1). Lineage (GTDB taxonomy): Bacteria > Pseudomonadota > Alphaproteobacteria > Rickettsiales > 21-14-0-20-44-7 > JABDBO01. The sequence continues at coordinate 23,035 of JAYVPI010000034.1, read as the reverse complement.
ATTGAATTTAACACTACCCAAAATTGAACAATATGATTTGGCTTCCCAAATGCGAAGAGCTAGCAAGTCAATATGCGGGAATCTGGGGGAAGGCTTTGTAAAACAAAAGTTTTATCCTGGCGAACTAAAGCGTTTTACGGTTATTGCATTGGGTTCGGCAGGAGAAATGAAAATTTGGTTGAAGTATTGCTTAGAACTAGAGTATATAGACGCCAGCAAATACAAGCAGTTTGATTATGAGTATGACCAGATAATTAAAATGCTCGCTATGTTAGCACTTAAGATAAAAAATAAAAAATCTAAGTTCTAATATTCTAACACTCTAATGTTCTAGGAGAACACCATGGCCCGCGTTACCGTTGAAGATTGCATCGAACATTTGCCGAACCGTTTTGAACTGGTTTCATTGGCATCAACCCGCGCTAAGCAAATTGCTTCCGGCAACCCAATTCATATCGAACGCGATAATGATAAAGACACTGTTGTTGCCTTGCGCGAAATCGCGGAAAGCAAATTGTCGTTGGACTCTTTACGTAATGAATTGACGCAAAACTTCCAGAAATATGGCAAGCAAGATACTATCGATGAAATCCAAGCCGGTTTCGGCCAAAACCGCGCCGACATCAAAGACGAACTCACCTCCCTCAATATGGCAGATGAAGACGATTTGGAAGATGCCGGACTTTCCGCCAATGACGAAGGTGCAGACCTGGCATTTGGTGAAGACGATATTAAAGACGCTGACTAGGCCGCTTTTAGCCACATAGGCGGCGTAAACTTTTGTATTCCCTGCCCTAAATATTGCAAATATTGTTTTTTGCAGCGCAATAGCGCATATTAATATTATGACCACCAAAACCATATCCGAACTTTCGGAAGAGCTGATTGCGGCCATTCATTCCTATAAAAAGGATTTTGACGAAGCTATAATACGCAAAGCCCTGGCTTTTGGCGAGAAGGCGCATTCCCATCAGAAACGTGCCAGCGGCGAGCCGTATTTTACGCATCCGATTGAAGTTGCCTTGATCCTTACCGAGATGAAGTTGGATATTTCCAGCATTATTACCGCCCTGCTCCATGACACGGTTGAGGATACCGAGGTGACGCTGGAGGATCTGGAGCGCGAATTTGGCGAGGATGTCGCCAAGCTGGTCGATGGGGTTACCAAGTTGACGAAGCTGGAATTGAAATCCGAGCAGGAGAAGGTAAAACAGGCGGAAAACTTCCGCAAACTACTGGTGGCAATGTCGGAGGATATCCGCGTGCTGTTAGTAAAGCTGGCCGACCGCACGCATAACATGCGTACTATTGGCGCCATGAAGCCGGAAAAGGCGCGGCGGATTGCGCAGGAGACTGTGGATATTTATGCGCCGCTTGCGGAGCGTATTGGTATGCAACAAGTGAAGGATGATTTGCAGGACTTGAGTTTCGCGGTGCTGCATCCGGATGTGCGCGAGTCGATTATGAACCGCCTGAAGTTTTTGCGGGAAAAAGGTGCAGCGGCGGTTGAGCGCACGATTAAGGAGATTCGCAAGAAGCTGGATGAGGCGGAAATTAAGGCGGATATTACCGGTCGCGAGAAAAAGCCGAGTTCAATTTGGAACAAAATGCAGCGCAAGAATATTACTTTTGAACAGCTTGCCGATATTATCGCGTTCCGTATTTTTGTTGAGAATGTAACGGATTGTTATCATGTGCTGGGCATCCTCCACTCAAATTACCATGTGATTCCCGATAGGTTCCGCGATTTTATCTCCACGCCGAAATCCAACGGTTACCAATCATTGCACACCACGGTTATCGGGCCGGAGAAGCAGCCGATTGAAATCCAGATCCGGACGCACCAGATGCACGAAATCGCAGAGCTGGGCGTAGCTTCGCATTGGAGTTATAAACAGGATTCGCAGGCCAGCAAGGACGGCAAGCAATATCGCTGGCTGCGGGAGTTATTGGATATTCTTTCTCACTCCTCCGACCCGGAGGAATTCCTCGAAAATACGCGGCTGGAAATGTATCATGACCAGGTGTTCTGCTTCTCGCCCAAAGGGGATTTGATAGCATTGCCTAAAGGTTCAACGCCTGTGGATTTCGCTTTCGCTGTGCATTCTGATGTCGGGTTTACCTGCGTCGGCGCGAAAGTTAACGGGCGGATTGTGCCGCTGAAATATCATCTGGAAAACGGTGACCAGGTGGAAATTATCCGCACCAAAACCCAAACCCCAAGCCCGACTTGGGAGCGTTTTGTAGTCACCGGCAAGGCGCGGGCGGAGATCCGCAAATATATCCGCACTCAACAGCGTGATGAATATTTGAGTCTCGGCAAAGCGATTCTGGAGAAATATTTTAAAGAAGAGGGTTTTGAGCTGCATGAGGATGAGGTCAAGGCGGCGCTCAAAAAACTTAGCAAGAAAACGGTGGATGACCTTTATGCCGATGTCGGCGAGGGTTTAGTTACGCGGAATAATGTTTTGAACGCGGTGCATCCGGAATATCTTGAGAATAAGAAAAAGAAAAAATCCTTCTCCTTCTTCAAACGCGGCGGCAAGGAGAAGAAAGAGGAAATCCAGATCCGCGGCCTTATTCCGGGCATGGCGGTTCACTTTGCGGGTTGTTGCCACCCGCTTCCCGGCGATAAAATCATCGGAATTATCACCACTGGTAAAGGCGTCACCATCCACACCAGTGATTGCGAAACGCTGGAAAACTTTGCCGATACACCTGAACGCTGGGTTGAAGTCGGTTGGGATAATACCGGCGACGGCGAAATGCATATCGGGCGTTTGAAAGTGATTTTAAGCCACGAAACCGGGGCTTTGGCGGAGTTGACGAATATCATCGCCAAGGAATTGGGCAATATCAACAACCTAAAAATTACTAATCGGAGCACCGATTTCTTTGAAATTATTGTTGATGTCGGGGTGAAAAATTTGCGCCATTTGAATGAGATAATCAGTTCCTTACGCGCTAAAGGCAGCGTGCATTCGGTGGAGAGATCTACGGTTTAATAAAAATTTGCGTCATTGCTGGCTTGACCGGCAATCTCAGTTCACACAACCATTAGGAGGATAGATTGCGGATCCAGTCCGCAATGACTATAATAGCTGGATGCAACTTTACAAAATCCTGCTCCCCTTGAACTTTGATGAGCCGCTGGATTATTTCAGTGATGACCCATTGGAAATTGGGGAATTTGTGAAAGTTCCGTTTCGTTCCGGGATTCGGATTGGCGTTGTGTGGGGCGAAGGCGAGGCGGAAGTTGAGCGCAGCAAAATCAAGAAGGTTTTGGAGAAATTGCCGCTGCCGGAAGCGCCAAAAGCGTTGATGAAATTCATTGAATTTGTGGCGGATTATAATATGACCTCCAAAGGCAATGTCTTAAAAATGGTGCTTTCCGCCAAGTTCGGGCCGAAGGCTTTTAAGGAGCGGAAAAATAAATATAAGGATTTCGAATTCGTAAAAGTTCCTCTATCACCGGCGCAGCATGAAGCGGCGGATATTCTTATTGATAAATTCGTAGCGCATAAATTTTCCGCGACTTTGCTTGATGGTGTCACGGGTTCGGGTAAGACTGAGGTATATTTCGAGGCGATTAATGCCGCGTTGGATAAGGAAAAACAAGTGCTTGTGCTGCTGCCGGAAATTGCACTTTCAACGCAATGGCTATTGCGGTTTGAGCAGCGCTTCGGATTTAAGCCAGGCATTTGGCACTCTGACCGCACGGAAAAACAGCGGCGGGAATTATGGCTGGATGTGATTGAGAATAAATGCCCAATTGTTGTCGGGGCGCGTTCTTCCTTATTTTTGCCGTTCCAAAATCTGGGGCTGATTATCGTTGATGAGGAACACGACCAGAGTTATAAGCAAGAAGAAGGCGTGATTTATCATGGGCGGGACATGGCGGTGATCCGTGCATCGCTGGAGCATATTCCGGTGGTTTTGGTGTCGGCTACGCCATCGATTGAAACGGTGAATAACTTGCAGGAAGGCAAATATGATCTGGTGCATCTGCCGGAGCGTTTTGGCGGCGCATTGATGCCGGAGATCAATGTGATCGATATGCGCAAACTGAAACTGCCGGCGAATAGATTCATTGCGCCGCAGCTTGAGGAGGAAATTGCCGGTGCGATTGAGCATAAGCAGCAGGTTTTGTTATTCCTCAACCGCCGCGGTTATGCCCCGCTCACGCTTTGCCGCGCTTGTGGTTATCGTTTCCAATGCCCAAATTGCAGCGCGTGGATGGTGATGCACAGACCCGTTAATCGTTCATCGTTTATCGTTCATGACACCCGATCAACGATTAACGATCAACGATCAGCGCCCTTCCTGCAATGCCACCATTGTGATTATATAATCAAACAACCGGAAGATTGCCCATCCTGCCATGAGAAAGGAACTCTGCATCCATGCGGGCCGGGTGTGGAGAGGTTGAAAGAGGAAGTGCTGGAATATTTCCCCGATGCGCGGGTGGAAGTTATGGCCTCGGACTCCCCAAAATCGGCTGAGGAAATTGTGACGCGAATGCTCAAGCACGAAATTGATATTTTGATCGGGACGCAAATGATCGCCAAAGGCCACCACTTCTCAAAATTGTCATTAGTCGGTGTAATTGATGCGGATCTTGGTTTAGAGGGCGGAGATTTACGGGCGATGGAGCGGACATATCAAGTCCTGCACCAGGTATCGGGCCGCGCGGGCAGGGAAGAAAATTTGGGCGTGGTGATTTTGCAAACTTATAACCCCGATAGTATTGTTATCAAAGCGTTGAGCCACGGCAGCCGAGATGAGTTCGTTGAAAATGAAATGCTGGCACGGCGGCGCTTTACCATGCCCCCATTCGGGCGCCTGGCAACGATCACAGTCAGCGGGCGTGATGAGCGGATGGTGAAAAAATATATCACCGACTTATCCTTGAACGCCCCGCATGTGAAAGAAGCCCAGTTATTAGGCCCCGCACCAGCGCCAATGAGTTATTTGCGCGGGCAGTATCGCTATCGGTTGATTCTGAAATCGGGGAAGAAGTTCAATATGCAGAAATATATCCGGGCAGTTTTGGACAAGGAAAAAACGCCTTCGCAGTTGAAGGTAAAAATTGACATCGATCCGTTTAGTTTCGTCTAACTAAACAAAATCCGCCAATGATTTATGATTGAAAATGCCAAAGTTAGACCCAGACAAAATATAATGAAATAGTCTAATCGTTGTAATGTTTTGTCAGAAAATCTTATCTGTTTCCTTTTCTCTGGATATATTGTGATAATTTTTTTTATAAAGCCGTTATAAGTCACAAAAACAAATAAAACTAAGAGAACTGCCGCTTCTGAAAACGCACCTAATTTGTAATTATGTTTCCAAATTTCTTCTGAAACTTCTTTTCTGACGCCATGATTATCAATAAAATAATGACCATTATCCACATAGCCATTCTCAGCCATTCCACCTATTGAGCTTGAATCAATATTGAATCGAGAGAAACATATTATTGCTAAAGCTATAGCTAAACAGATTGCTATTATTTGAAATTTACTTATCTGCATTAAGCCGCCTCTTTCACCGCGCCAATCAATACCGTGCAAGTATCGCTGGTCACTTGCGCCACGCCGCCGTCTATATTGAAGCTTTGGCTCGGAGTCGTTGCATTTGCTGAAGCAAAAATCTTCACCTCCCCCTCCTGCAGTTCTGCGATCAGCGGGGAGTGTTGGTCGAGCACGCCGAATTCTCCCTCGATGCCTGGCAGAGTTGCCATTTCGACGTTTTGGGAGAATACTAATTTTTCAGGCGTGACGATTTCTAGTTTCATTTTCAGTTCTCAGTTTCGAGTTTCGAGTTTCGAGTGAGTGACGAGAAAACTCGAAACTCAAAACCCGAAACTCAAAACTAAGTTAAGCAGCTTCCTTCGCCATTTGTTCAGCTTTCGCGATTGCTTCATCAATCGCGCCTACCATGTAGAACGCAGATTCCGGCAAGTGGTCATATTTACCATCAACAATGCCTTTGAAGCCGGAAATAGTGTCTTTCAAGCTTACTAATGCACCTGGTTTGCCGGTGAATACTTCCGCAACGTGGAATGGTTGTGAAAGGAAACGCTGGATTTTGCGCGCGCGGGCAACGACGAGTTTGTCGTCTTCCGAAAGCTCGTCCATACCCAGGATCGCGATGATGTCCTGCAATGATTTGTATGTTTGCAGAACGCGCTGGACTTCACGGGCGGTGTTGTAGTGTTCTTCACCCAGAACATCCGCAGAAAGAATACGGCTGGTGGAATCCAGCGGATCCACGGCAGGATAAATACCGAGTTCAGAGATCGCGCGTGATAATACAGTCGTCGCGTCCAAGTGGGCAAATGATGTTGCAGGCGCCGGATCGGTAAGATCATCCGCAGGGACGTAAATTGCCTGTACGGAAGTGATCGAACCTTTAGTTGTTGAAGTAATACGCTCCTGCAGCGCACCCATATCTGTCGCAAGTGTAGGCTGGTAACCTACCGCAGATGGGATGCGGCCAAGTAGTGCGGATACTTCAGAACCGGCTTGGGTGAAACGGAAAATGTTATCAACGAAGAACAATACGTCTTGTCCTTCCTGATCACGGAAATATTCCGCCATTGTGAGACCTGTCAAAGCCACGCGGGCGCGGGCTCCAGGGGGCTCATTCATCTGGCCATAAACAAGGGCAGCTTTGGATTTTGAGAAATCTTTGACATCCATAACGCCGGATTCGATCATCTCGTGGTAAAGATCGTTGCCTTCACGGGTACGCTCGCCGACGCCGGCGAATACGGAGAAACCGCCATGCGCTTTGGCGATGTTGTTGATGAGTTCCATGATGAGAACGGTTTTACCCACACCCGCACCGCCGAAGAGACCGATTTTACCGCCCTTAACATATGGAGCGAGGAGATCGATAACTTTAATACCGGTAACGAGGATTTCAGATTCCGTAGATTGCTGGTCAAATGTCGGCGCTTCTGCGTGGATCGGCGCAGTGAGCTTGGATTTGAATGGGCCTTTTTCGTCAATCACCTCACCGATAACGTTGAAAATACGCCCCAGAACTTCCGGGCCAACCGGAACCGTGATCGGTGCGCCGGTATCGGTAACTTCCGTACCGCGGGTCAAACCATCGGTAGAATCCATCGCGATCGTGCGGACAGTGCCCTCGCCCAAGTGCTGAGCGACTTCGAGCACAAGGCGGTTGCCATTGTTATCAAGCTCCAATGCTGACAAAATCGACGGGAGTTCACCCGGGAATTTCACATCGACCACGGCTGAAATTACCTGCGTGACGATACCGACTTTCGCGCCAGCTTTCTTGGTAGTAGTTTTCTTAGTAGCCATTTTTTCCTCTTTTTTACTTCTGAACATGATTATAATTTTTATTTGGGTTTATTGCCAAGGCGCATCTACTTTAATTATATTAACAATTCTTTTTGCAGCTTCGTCATATTTACATAATGAAAATATCAATGGCGATATACTGCCACCCTCATATTTGCCTGCCTCCCACTCACATTGACTTTGGCGATAAGCACTCCATTCATTTTGTGCTTTTTTCAAGCGCTCACTGTCATTACCACTAGAACTCTCCACAAGTGATTTATATTTTTTCTGTAGAATTTCATCCCATATTGATAATTCAAGTTTAGCGCATGCATTTAAACTTTGTTGCACATCACCAAATTTCTTTTCACATTGCTCTCGAATCTTTCCTGTGCAGTTAGTAGCGATTTTGTCCACAGTATCTGGATCATTATCATATTTTGAAATGCATTTTTCAACTTGCTTAATATCATTTTTATCTGCCAGCCCTTCATTACTAATTGCATTAGCTGAACTAAAAACAAATGCTAAAAGTATAGCAAACAGCGACATCAATTTTTTCATATTATATCGCCTCCGCCCCTGAAATGATCTCGATCAATTCCTTCGTAATTGCCGCCTGACGGGTGCGGTTGTAAACCAGCGTCAGGCCTTGGATCATTTCGCCGGCGTTGCGGGTGGCGTTGTCCATTGCGGTCATGCGGGCGCCGTGTTCTGATGCCAGGTTTTCGAGCAATGCGGAGAAAATCTGGATTGCTAAGTTCCGCGGCAGGAGCGCGTTTAAGATCTCTTCTTCATTTGGCTCGAACTCGAAAGGAATTGCGTCCTGGGCTTTGTTTTCGTTTGCCGGAATTTCCAAAGGCACTAATTGTTTTTCAGTGACGGTTTGTGAAATTGCAGTTTGGAATTTGTTATAAAAGATTGTTGCAACATCAAATTCACCCTGCCCGAACAGCTCGATTATTTTTGTGGCAACGGTTTGCACTTCTGTGAAATCGATTTTGTTTTTGCTTTGCAATTCGATCACTTCGAGAATGCGGGTTTTGTGCGAACGCTTCAAAATATCGTAGCCTTTTTTGCCGATGCAGATGATTTTCACATCTTTGCCGGATTTCACCAATGAATTGATTTTGTTATTCGCCGCGCGGCTGATGGAAGAGTTGAAAGCCCCGGCCAGACCGCGGTTTGAGGTGGCGACGATGATAAGATATTTATTATCCTGGCCAGTTCCACTCAACAAACTGTGACCGGTTACCGGTAACCGGTCACCGGTTGCCAGCGCAGCTAGCATCTCAGACATTTTCTGCGTATAAGGACGTGAAGCCACGGCAGCATCCTGCGCACGTTTCAGCTTCGCAGCCGCAACCACTTTCATCGCCTTGGTGATCTTCTGCGTAGACTTCACGCTCTTGATCCGGTTTTTTAAGTCTTTAAGACTTGCCATTATTCTTTCTCTTTCCTGTCATTCCCGCGTAGGCGGGAATCTTAGCTTGGGTTTTCACTCTGCACACCTGCCAAGATTCCCGCCTACGCGGGAATGACAGGAGGCGGAATATTATTTCGCAAATATTTTCAAAACTGATTCGATAACTTTTTTCAATTCAGCTTCGGATTTGTCGTCGAGTTTTTGGTCTTTGCGGATTGTTTCCAGCAGTTTTTTGCTTGGGCCGCGGAGGGTGCGCAGCAATTCCGCTTCGAATTTGCCGACTAGTTTGGTGTCGACTTTGTCGAGATAACCTTTGACACCGGCATAAATTACGGCAACTTGTTCTTCCATTTTCAAGGGGCTATATTGCGCCTGTTTCAAAAGCTCGGTGAGGCGTTGGCCGCGGGCTAGCAATTTTTGCGTTGCCGCGTCAAGATCGGAGCCGAATTGGGCGAAAGCTTCCATTTCGCGATATTGCGCGAGCTCTAACTTGATCGAACCGGCAACTTGTTTTGTCGCCTTAACTTGAGCGGACGAACCTACGCGGGATACGGAAAGACCAACGTTTACTGCCGGGCGGATACCTTTGAAGAATAATTCGGTTTCAAGGAAAATCTGGCCGTCAGTGATGGAAATCACGTTTGTCGGAATATATGCAGAAACGTCACCGGCTTGGGTTTCGATGATTGGGAGTGCGGTGAGTGAGCCGGCACCATTAGCATCAGACATTTTGCAGGCGCGTTCTAACAAACGGCTGTGAAGATAGAATACGTCGCCCGGATAAGCTTCGCGCCCTGGTGGACGGCGAAGGAGAAGTGACATTTGGCGATAAGCAACCGCGTGTTTGGAAAGATCGTCATATACGATCACCGCGTGCATGCCGTTATCACGGAAATATTCACCCATTGTAACACCGGCATAAGGAGCCAGGAATTGCATCGGCGCCGGGTCAGAAGCTGTAGCGGCAACAACGATTGTATATTCTAATGCGCCTGCTTCTTCGAGTTTTTTTACAACTTGCGCCACGGTCGAACGTTTTTGGCCAATCGCAACATAGATACAGAATAATTTTTCTTTATCAGAAGGAGCCGCGTCGTTGATGGCTTTCTGGTTGATGATTGTATCAATACAAATTGTAGTTTTGCCGGTTTGGCGGTCACCGATGATCAACTCACGTTGGCCACGGCCAATTGGGATGAGTGTGTCGATGGCTTTGATACCGGTGGACATTGGTTCGTGAACTGATTTACGGGCGATAATGCCAGGGGCTTTAACTTCCAAACGGGAATGTTTCACGTTTTTCAGAGCGCCTTTGCCGTCGATCGGGTTGCCGAGTGCGTCAACAACGCGGCCGAGCATGCCTTTACCTGCCGGAACGTCAACGATACGGTTGGTGCGTTTTACTGTTTCACCTTCGCGAACTTCGCGGTCAGAGCCGAAGATCACGATGCCGACCGAATCAGTTTCCAGGTTGAGCGCCATGCCTTTCATGCCGCTTTCAAACTCAACCAACTCACCTGCCTGGACATTGTCCAAGCCATAAACGCTGGCAACACCGTCACCAACTGAAACTACTTGGCCGACTTCCGCCAGTTCCACATTATCGTCAAAATTCTGGATTTGTTTCTTTAAAACATCCGAGATTTCCGCTGCGCCGATTGCCATATTTACTTCCCTTTTTGAACTTCGGAACTTCCGAACATCTGAACTTCAGATCTGGATTTCTGAAATTCCGCAGTTCAGGAGTTCAATTTAATTTACGCTGCTTCTTTTAATTTATTTTTCAACCTCGTCAAGCGTGATTTGATTGAATAATCAAACATCCTGGCGCCGATTTTCACAATCAGCCCGCCGATGATTTCAGGCTTTACATTTTCCGTGATTTTTACTGTTTTGCCGGTTTTCGCGCTCAAATCCTTGGCTATCGCCGCCAATTGCTCAACCGCCAGTTTTTGTGCGCTGGTAATTTCCGCTTTCAGTTCACCATTTTCTTCAGCGATTCTGTCCTGGAATGCGGAAGTGATTTCGGAAAGATATTCCAAACGTCCGTTTTGTGCGATGAGCATTAAGAAATTGAGCGTCAAAGAATCGAATTTCTTGCCGAGATCCTTGATTACGGCAATTTGATCGGCGTGGGAGAGGTTTTTTGCCCCCAGCATTTTAGCCAGGCTGCCTTGCTCAGCAAGCAATCCCTGCAAGGCTTCCAGGTCTTTTCCGACCTGCGCTAGTTTGTTGGTTGATTTTGCCAGTTCAAACACAGCCGTGGTATATCTGCGCGCCAGTTCATTAATATTAACTTTCTTTGCCATGATGTTTTTGAAATTTATTGAGGCGGATTGATTATCACAGTAGCCTGCCAAGCACAACTATTAAAAAATACTCCGCAATGGATTTCCTTACCTCAATTATCATCCCGATGAAAAACGAGTCGGCAGGCCTGGAAACCCTGTTCAACCGCCTGTTTCCGATCTTGGAGCCGCTGGGGAAATATGAGATCATATGCATCGATGACGGCAGCACAGATAACACATTAGAGATATTGCGCGGCCAATCACTTTCCAATAGCGCCATCAAGGTGCTCAGCATGTCCCGCAATTTCGGCAAAGAAGCGGCGCTGACTGCCGGATTGGACGCGTGCAAAGGTGATATTGCCATCCCTATTGATGCGGATTTGCAGGATCCGCCGGAGATGATTCCAGAGATGATTGCCAAGTGGAAAGAGGGTTTTAAAGTCGTCCTCGCCACACGCAAGAGCCGCGATGAAAGCTGGCTTAAGCGTAAATCGGCGGGGGCGTTTTATGATATAATGGGCCGCGTCGGCACTGTCAAAATCCCCAAAAACACCGGCGATTTCCGGCTTATGGACAGGGTTGTGGTTGAGGCAATCAAACAACTACCTGAGCGCACGCGGTTTATGAAAGGCCTGTTTGCCTGGGCGGGTTTTCCAACTACTACCATATATTTCGACCGGCCCCAGCGTTTCGCCGGGAAGTCTAACTGGAATTACTGGAAATTGTGGAGCTTTGCATTGGATGGGATCTTTTCCTTCACCACCTTCCCGCTTAAGATTTGGACATATATCGGGATGTTCATATCATTCCTGTCATTAATATATGGTACGGCCCTCATCATCAAAACCTTGCTGCGCGGCATTGATGTCCCGGGTTATGCGTCGCTGATGACAGTCGTGCTGTTTTTGGGCGGCATCCAATTGATGAGCTTGGGAATTATGGGCGAATATATCGGACGGATTTACCGCGAGACCAAGCAGCGGCCACTATATATAATCAAAGAAAAAATCGGGTTAGATTAAAGGAGTCATTATGGTAGAAGCAGCTAATAGCGGGTTTACTGTCCGCCAGCCGAAATTGAAATTATGGCATATGGGCCTGATTGGTTCATTAATTGCCGCCGCTATCCTGGTCAGTATTCACTCCGGCAGCGATATTGTGCAAAGCCTGGTTACTATAATCATTACTTTGGGCATAGTCAGCCTGCTCTACTTGATGCAAAACCGCGGCCTTGATGACCGCACGGCAACTGAATTCCAATCATTGGTTTATTCAGGCGCGATGCGCATAAACTCGATTTTGACCCTGATTTTATACCGTGATGGCAGCATATTCTACCTCGACCAGCGCTATGCCGAAGATTTCACCAATGGCAGCCCATACCACAATTTGGACCAGTTTTTGAGCAATATGGGGCTGGAAAGTGCCAATAAAATCTATATTTATGACGCAATTAAAGACCTGAAAAAGGCCGAATTTGAGTATGTTTACAAAGAAGGCCGCAAATCCGCGCCTTTGCGTATCGGAGTCTATCCCCTCGCCCGCCCGGAAGGATTTGTGGTGATGAACGTCTGGGAAAGCAAAAATTAGGGGAAGTTTAATATTAGTGTCATATTAGCAGGATATGATTTCCTATAGCCAAGGAAATCATGCTTAAAGCCAGTAAAATTACAACTATACCTTTTGATCATCTGGAGAATTACCGACATCTTCCATTGTTCCATTCTGAAGCTATGGCGATAGAGTTTGCCCGAAGCTTGAACCGGAGAATATTCCATGAACTAACCAATGATGGGACATTGTTTAATAACCCTAGCGTCACCCTTCCGGGTAACGGGAAATTTATGGTTATCCCCGGCCAAGCGACACGTACACAATTAGAAACCGAACTGGCTGTTTTTAAACCCAAGAATTCCACTCATGAGAAAATAACCAGATTTAATCCTGATGAATATACTTTGTTGAGATCCGGGCAAACAAGTTATGTTTTACCTACACCCAAACTTGCATTAGATTTTGCTAATTTTGTAATTAGATCGGCCTTCTCCGATCACTATGCTTTAACAGCAAATATTGAGGGTAGAAAAATAACTTTTAGAGGCGCTTTACCCGCGATGGTTGATAATATAGCCGGCGATTTATCGAATTGGGGCGCTAGCCGATACCAGGAAAAAGCTGATGTGCAAAAAACCGATGTTTTGATAGGCTCTGTGGAGATAATCGATTTTATTGATTATGCTCCGCATGTCCCTGAGGACACTGGTGATATAACTTATGTTTTTCCTTATACCGAGGACAGATATCAGAAATTAAGTGATTACTGCAGCACCGCCGACATACGCACAAAGATGGCAATAAACCCAACGACTCTAAAACATGAGTTGCAATTTTTTTGCAGCAAAGACGAAAAGGATTTTTTAGAAGCGGAATCCCGGGTTCAACAGATAATTGGCGTTGTTAATAATGCTTATGCTGCTGATGATGATTATAAAACAGCCATAACATTTATACCAGCCCAAGCTACCTTAATTTATTCTTTGCTTACTCAAGAGTTAGCAAGTGAGTTTGCAATAGTAGCAAATGAAATAGCCAAATCTAAAAAATTAAATATGACGGCGGAAGCAGATTTAAACACAGTTCATGTCACCGGCAATATTTCTCGAATCCGGCAGATTATTTCTGATCACGACTCTAAACTCGAATGCTCTTTTGCCTTGAGAACTCCGGAACTTGAACGAACTCCTATACAAAGGAAATTAGCTGATATTACTGCTGATCTTATTTCAATGAAATCAGGATATGTAGAATCTGTCGCAGCCCATGCGGCCAGCTCAGGTTATATAACAATCACTTAATTTCGCTTTTTAAGCAAACGCTTCATCCCAGCTTCCGGTTGTCGCGGCTTTGGTATATTCCGTGACGCGGTTTTCGAAGAAGTTGGTGTGCTCGACGCCGTTCATGATCTCATCCATCCACGGCAGCGGGTTACGCTCGATATTTTGGTAAATCGGCTGCAGGCCGAGTTGGATGAGGCGGCGGTTGGCGATGAAGCGGATGTATTTTTTGATATCTTCCTGCGTCAGGCCTTCGACCTCGCCCATGCCGAATACTAGTTCGATGAAGGCATCTTCGTGATGGACGATGGTTTCGCAGATTTTGTAGATGTCTTTTTTGAAAGTTTCCGTTTCAATTGTCGGGTTTTCCTGGAGGAAAGTGCGGTAGAGTTTGATGATGGAGTTGGTATGCAATGATTCATCACGAACCGACCAGGCCACGATTTGTCCCATGCCTTTCATCTTGCCGAAGCGCTGGAAGTTCATGAGGATGGCGAATGATGCGAATAGTTGCAAGCCTTCTGTGAAAGCGCCGAATACAGCCAAAGTTTTGGCAATGCCTTCCGGTGTTTCCACGCCGAATTCCTGCATGTAATCGTATTTATCTTTCATCTCTTTATATTTGAGGAAGGCGGTATATTCCACTTCCGGCAGACCGAGTGTATCAATCAAATGGCTGTAGGCCGCGATATGGACGGTTTCCATATTAGAAAACGCCGCCAGCATCATGCAGACTTCGGTCGGCTTGAAGACAGTGGAGTATTTGCGCATATAGCAATTGTTCACTTCGATATCGCTCTGCGTGAAGAAGCGGAAAATCTGGGTGAGCAAATGTTTCTCGGAAACCGTCAGCCTCTTTTTCCAATCGCGCACATCATCCGCCAGCGGCACCTCCTCCGGCAACCAATGGATCCGCTGCTGCATCTGCCATGCATCATATGCCCAAGGATAGTTGAACGGTTTGTAAATTGATGGTGCGTCGAGTAGTGACATAGCTGAGTTCCCAGTTTTAGTTTATTGTTTTGAGTTTTGGGTTTCGAGTTTCGAGTGAGACTCTCAATCCAAAAAGCATCTTATTTATTTCTTCTAAAGAGTTAGAAGCAGATTTAAGCTCTATTTCAGTTATATATTTTAGACGTTCGGCTATTATTAACTGCGTTTCTATTTCAGCAACAGATCCACGAGCTATATTTATAAATCGAGTAAAATCTATAGAAGATCTTTTAGCGCTACCTTCAGCAATATTGGATGGAACAGAAACAGCTGCCCTTCTTAATTGCGAAACTAAACCATAAATCTCTTTAGCGGGAAACTTTTCAGTTAGGCCATAAATTAACGTAACGAAGTCAATCGCTTTTTGCCATACCTGCAAATCTTTATAACTTCTCTGTCCCATTTCCCCAACTTACTTACTCAAAACTCAAAACTCGAAACCCAAAACTATTACTGGCAAGCAAGACATTCATCATACTTCGCCGCTTCCTGCCGTGGTTGCTTCAAGCTCATCTCCAATTGCATCTCGGCTTTGTGAGATACTTTTTCGGAGCGTTGGATTGAAGTTGAGCGGCAGTAGTATAATGATTTCACGCCTTTTTTCCATGCGGCGAAATGCGTTTGGTGCAAATCGCGTTTGTGGACGTTGCCGGGCATGAAGAGGTTGATGCTTTGTGCCTGGCAGATATATGGCGTACGATCGGCGGCGTGTTCGATGATCCAGCGTTGGTCCATTTCCTGCGCGGTTTTGAAAACGTCTTTTTCGTCCTGGCTTAAGAAGTCTAGATGTTGCACAGAACCTTCGGAGGAAGAGATCGAAGCCCAAGTATCTTCATTGTCCTCATCTTTAGTTTCCAGCACTTTTTTCAACCACTTATTCTTCACAGTGAAAGAACCGGTTAAGGTTTTTTGCACGAAAGAATTCGCCGCGTAAGGCTCGATTCCCGGTGAGGAATTGTTGGCGATGATGGAGATGCTCGCGGTTGGCGCGATTGCCATTTTATTGGTGAAGCGTTCCATGATTCCGCAATCAGCCGCATCCGGGCAGGCGCCGCGTTCGTGCGCCAGTTTGACCGAAGCTTCGTCAACGCCGCGTTTGACATGTTCAAACATTTTTTTGTTCCAGACTTTGGCCATTACCGATTCCATCGGAATCATTTTGGTCTGGAGATAAGAGTGGAAGCCCATTACGCCCAGGCCAACCGAACGCTCGCGCATCGCGGAATATGTGGCGCGTTGCATTGAAGATGGCGCGGTGTCAATGAAGTCCTGCAATACATTATCAAGGAAGCGCATGACGTCTTCGATCATATTTTCGTTATCTTTCCACTCGTCATAAGTTTCCAGGTTGAGGGATGACAGGCAGCAAACCGCAGTGCGGCTTTTGCCTAAGTGGTCATAACCGGTGGCGAGCGTAATTTCGCTGCAGAGGTTGGAAGTTTTCACCTCCAGGCCGAGTTGTTTGTGGTGCTCAGGAATTGCGCGGTTCACATTATCGATGAACAATAAATATGGTTCGCCGGTTTCAATCCGCGTAGTCAGCAATTTCACCCATAAATCGCGGGCGCGGACTGATTCTTGTGGCGCCTGGTCTTTTGGCGACAGCAAATCCCACATTCCGTCGGCTTCAACCGCTTCCATGAACGCATCAGGGATAACCACACCGTGATGGATGTTGAGAGTTTTGCGGTTGTGGTCACCGCCGGTTGGGCGGCGGATATCGATGAATTCTTCGATTTCCGGGTGGGTGATTGGCATATATACTGCGCTTGAGCCACGGCGAAGGGAGCCTTGCGAAATCGCCAGAGTTAATGAATCTTGCACGCGCAAGAACGGGATAACGCCGGAAGTTTTGCCGTTGCCGCGAACTTTTTCGCCGATGGAGCGCAAGTTGCCCCAATATGAGCCGATCCCGCCGCCGCGTGATGCCAGCCAGACGTTTTCGTTCCATAAATCTACGATGCCTTCGAGCGAGTCTTCAGTTTCGTTCAGGAAGCATGAAATTGGCATACCGCGATTTGTGCCGCCGTTGGAAAGGATCGGCGTTGCAGGCATGAACCAAAGTTGGGAAATATAATCATATAGGCGTTGCGCATGTGAAGTATCGACCGCGCCATCTTTTTTATCGGCATAATGGATCGCCACGCGCGCAAACATTTTTTGGAAGTTTTCATCAGGCAGGAGATAGCGGTCTTCAAGCGTCGCCTTGCCAAATTCATTCAGCCGCGAATCGCGCGAATAATCGAGAGTGATGCCCTTGAACTCTTCAGTGCGAATTTCTGATTCTTGGGCAAATTCCTGATAATCCTGCGTATTTTTCACTGCTAAATTTGATCTTACCATCGAACGCTCCTTTAAACCTTTGTTATTATTGAACTTCCACAAGATGTTGTGTGGGCTTATCCAATTTATGCCATATCTAGTGGCGAACCTCCATTTTAATCAGAAATATTTGCGCTATGCAATCGATAAATTCGACGGCTGTGGCAAAGATACATATATTGTGGATTTCCGCCATTTTCAAGGGGTGAACTACTATATATGGTAGTTGGGGGATTTTGAAAAATCAGGAAATTCAGGAGTTTAATGAATGCCATTACAAGGCAAGTTTGGGTCGACCAAAACTTTTAATGCTGCGATCCTATTTTTAATAGATGCTCCCATTTGTGGGGCAATTTTTATCAAAGCTTCTATCGGTTGTGCAAGGGTTGGGCCATTTTCCTGGACTTTAGCTGCGGCCAAAGCCATTGCTAGTTTTGCAGATTGTTCATTATCCAGGCCGAGTAGCAACTTGCCAACTAAGAAGCCGGCATATGATGTGTCGCCGGCACCTAAAGTATTTTTGACAAATTTACGCGGATGAATATCGACATGAATAATTTCATTGGCGGTAATTGTATATGCCCCATTACCGCCATCAGTAATAAAAGCCACCTGCTCCTGATCGGGGAAATTCCCATTTATTACCGGAATAGCCGACTTCAATTGGTTCTGGAGTCTTGACAGGCTTTTATCGACTTCCGCCTTCCTTAAAGCTTTTATTTTAGCAACATGTTCATCCGGAATCACTTTACCCTTAGCTCTGGAATCATCAATATTTTCTAATATAGCCGTATATTTATTTACCTCGCATTGCACAATATAGCCCAATTCATCCGCATTGCTTAAAATTATATTGGCACTGTTTAGAGCCCATTCAAAATAATCCGGCTGGAATGCAGTTGTCGGCAAAGCTAATACTAGTTGCTTTCCGTGCTTCCAGCGCAAATCCATAATGTGGTCAATCACTTTGGGCTCAAATTTTTTCCGCGAGGAACCCTGCAGGAATATAATATCCATTGCGGCAATTAATTCCTCTGGAAACATCTTTTCAGATACAAATTCCTTGGCATGGCCGGGATAAGTTTTTATCGCGCGTTTGCCATTAGGATATACAACTATAAACGAAACCGCCGCTTCAGGTTCGACTCCATCTCTTGGCTCTGGGACATCCGCTCTCAAATCGACCCCGGATTGAAGAACGGCTTCCCTGATTTTTGTGCTATATTCATCATTACCCAATATTCCAACAAATGTTGATGAAATTATACCGGAAAACATTTTTTGCATCGTTCGTATAGTATTGGAGGCCGATCCACCTGGGTGACCATCGGTTTCCATTTCATCAAACACCGCCTTGAACTCCAGCATTTCTACATAAGTAAGCTGGCCCTTACTATCCGGCTGCAGATCATATTTATCAATTAATTCAGCCAATTTATGGTTTTCTGCAACATCGCGCCATTTCCCTTCCACGCCCAATTTCAAAGTTGCCACCCTATCCCAGATCAAAATATCCGTAGTCAGGATTTTAACTTTTTTTGCAAGTTTGGCTAAAGCGGCGGCGAAGCTCATATTTTTATAAATAGTTATATATTAATTAGACAATACAAATCTTAAGATACCTTAAACCACCAATCTTGCAATTTAATTAAGAAAGCATTAATTTACTGACTCTTACTATCTATATCTTTTGAAAACCCAGGCAAATCCGCACTATTGGAGCTTAAATATATGAGGGATTTTGTGACGCCTGCTCCCTTAATCTGGCAAAACTCCGCTACCGCATCGCAAATCACCGCCAAATCCATCGCCTTGGCGCCGCAGTTTATGCGGATGCAGTTTGGGTTGCCGAACTTGCCGCCCCAGGCAAGGTAGATGTTTTGTTTTTCTAGCTCATCCACAATTTCTTTGGCATCAATGTTCAAACCTGAAAAATCCGCCCAATAATAAAATGATCCGGCGGGGATTGCGCTTTTGAAACCTTGGATCTGTTGCAGTTTTTCATGCACTAATCGCAGGCGGGCATTATAGACGCTGTTTACTTGCTCGAAATAATCGGGGATTAATTTTGTTGTCATTTCCAGCGCGGCGATGATTAATAGTTGCGCGACGTTGTTCAAAGGGCCGAGTTGGGCGTCTTTGGTTTCCTGGATTTTGGCGATTTCTTCCGGGTCGGAAATCAGCCACCCTGCCCTGATTGCGGGATAGGAATAGAATTTGGATAATGCATTGACCTCAAAAACTCGTTTGCGTTCTGTGGGATTTGCTAATGCGAAAATATTTGGCGGGTGGATGGTATTATCGCGGACGACGCGGTCGTAGATGGAATCGTTGATGATGTGGAGATGTGGGAATTGGCCGAGGAGTTCCAAAATCCCGCGCAGGAATTCCTCAGAATAAATTTCGCCGGTGGGGTTATTAGGGTTGCATAATGGCAGGAACAAAACTTCGTCGCTGAGCTTTGCTTTTATCGCCTGGAGCCGTTTTTGCGTGTCGAGTTTGTCGATATTGACGCTTTCGCAGGTGAAGCCAAAGCCCTCGAATTGGGTACGGTATAAATTATATCCAGGCTCTACCAACAAAACTTTGCGGCCTTTGTGCTTTCCCATCGCGTGCAGGATTGCTGAACTTGCGGCAGCGCGTGCGCCGCTGGCGAGGACTATGTTGGCTTCCGTGATATTAGAGTTGTTCTTGAAGTTGAAATCAACCGCGATTGCCTCCAGGCAGTGATGGATCCCGCGGCGGTCAAGCGAATAACCATATTCGGTTAAATGATGCAGGGATACCGGCAATTTCCCCACACGCAGATGCGGCGGAATAAAATCCGTATCCGGCTCACCGACGCGGTTATCGATAATATCTTTGGCCATGCGGCGATTATCGCTCTGGCGCAGTTAAAAAATCGATAATATATTATCCCAATGATTATTAACGGTACTGAGGTCAATATTCGCCAAAACCCTAGGGCCAGGCGGTTTATTATCAAAATCCGCCATGGTGAGGTGGATTTGGTGGTGCCGCGGCGCGGAAGCGTTAAAAAGGCGATTAGATTTTATGAATCCAAGGAATATTGGGTCAAAAGCCGTCTGGCGTTAGAACCGGCCAAAATCCCTTTAAAAATCGGAGCCGTCCTAGCGGTCTTGGGCGTTTCCCGAACAACAACCTATGGTTGTATGCGCGGAAAATCAATTATTACGGCCGATTCTATAGTGATTAACGGCGATCCGGCGCTGGCTGGGGGTAAGATTAAGAAAGTAGTTTCGGAATATCTGAAGGCGGCAATTTCTGTGGTGGCGGAGCAAAAAGCGCGGGAGTTGGGGGTGAAATTCAAGCGGATTAGTATTCGTGATAATGTTACGCGCTGGGGTAGTTGTTCTTCAAAGGGCACACTTTCCTTTTCGTGGCGGATTGGGTTTGCGCCGCGATTTGTGATGGAATATCTCGCCTGCCATGAAGTGGCGCATTTGCGTGAGATGAACCATGGGCGCAAATTCTGGCAATTAGTGGCGGAGCTTTATCCCGCTTATGAGGTTGCGGAGCAATGGCTGAAGCAAAACGGCGGCTCCTTGCACCTATATCAGCAATAAATATTGCGCCTTTATCTCAGAAGAATAAGTCTTGGAGCATGAAATATGTTGTGCGCAAATCGAGCAGGAAAGCCATCAAACTGATTCCGGTGAAGAAATCGGAGTTCCAAAATTATGCGCGGAAATCGGGTGATGAATATTTGAAGAACCTGACCAAAACCACGCGGATGAAAAAGGATTCGGGGAATTATTATACGATCCGCAATGGCAAAGGCGCGGTTAAGCATGTGGTTTTGTTGATTGATGACGAGCCGAATATTTGGACATTCGCCTGTTTGCCGAAAATGCTGCCGGAAGATTTATATGAAATTAGCGGTGATAACCTGACCGCGCGCGAACTGACGGATGCGGCGATTGGCTGGGAATTGGGCACTTATTGTTTCGATAAATATCGCGCCAATCCGATTAGCTATGCCAGCCTTATGGCGCCGAAAAAAGCGGATATGGAGGAGGTGCGGATTACGATTGAATCGATCTTCCTGGCGCGGGATTTGATTAATACTACACCGGCGGATTTGGGGCCGGAGGAGCTGGCGAATGCAGCGATTGCGGTGGCGGATAAATGCGGGGCTTCTTACAAGCTGATTGTGGATAAAGACCTGCTGAAACATGGATATAATTCAATTTATACAGTCGGCAATGGCTCGGATAAAAGGCCGCGTTTGCTGGATATTACTTGGGGTGATAAAAATGCGCCGAAGGTTACATTGGTTGGGAAAGGCGTGACGTTTGATACGGGCGGCTTGAATATCAAAGGTGAATCGAACATGGCGCTGATGAAGAAGGATATGGCAGGCGCGGCGATTGTTTTGGGCCTGGGTAAAATGATTATGGAAGCGAATTTGCCGGTGCGGTTACGGGTGTTGATTCCGACGGTGGAAAATTCAATTTCTGGACGCGCTTACCGGCCTTCGGATGTGATTAAAACCCGTGCTGGATTGACGGTGGAAGTTACGAATACCGATGCCGAAGGGCGGTTGATTTTGTGCGAGCCATTGGCGGAGGCGGATAAGGAAAAGCCGGATTTGTTGATTGATGTGGCGACGCTGACTGGCGCGGCGCGAACGGCGGTGGGAACTGAGATGGGCGCGTTTTTTGCAACTACAAATGAAATTGCGCATGCGGTGGAAGAAGCCGGGCGCGATGTGGCAGATTATGTCTGGCGCCTGCCTTTGTGGGATGGATATCGCTATATGATCAAGGCGAGCAAAGTTGCCGACCTGGTCAATAGCCCGGAATCGGGAAATGGCGGCGCGATTACGGCGGCGCTGTTTTTGAAAGAATTTATTTTACGCACCAAACACTGGCTGCATTTTGATTTGATCGCGTGGAATACCCGCGAGCGCCCGGGGCGTCCTGTTGGTGGGGAGCCGATGGCGATGCGGGCACTGTTCCATATGATTAAGCGGCGCTACGCTTAATTATAATTGCGCTTCGAGCGCGCAGCCCCCGGCCTCAAGAATTAGACTTTTGGCCTTGCCCTCCCGATGGTCGGGATACTGAGACAGATTCTGATATTTGATATTTGACATCTGGCATCTAGTGCTTCTACAACAAAACATGCTCAAACTTCTTCACCATCCTTTATGCCCTGATTCCCGCCGTGTGCGTTTGGCGATGAATGAGAAAAACCTCGAATATGACCTGCAGGCGGTGCATTATTGGCAGCGGGATGATGCATTTGTGGCCTTGAATCCGGCGGGGACATTGCCGGTTTTGATCACTGAGCGTGATGAGGCAATTTGCGGGGTGAATGCGATTTCGGAATATTTGGAAGAGGCTTATGACGCGCGGAACCTGCTGGGACGCACTCCGGTGCAGCGGGCGGAAACGCGGCGTCTTATTGATTGGTTTACGGTGAAGTTTTATGACGAGGTGACGAAGAACCTGGTGTGGGAAAAATATTTTAAGAAGCTGGAGGAAGGCGGTGGGCCGAATTCAAAAGCGCTGGCTGCGGGGCGGGCGAATGTGCTTTATCACCTGGATTATATTGAATATCTGACGCGCTCAAAACGCTGGTTGAACGGGGATGAGATGACGTTGGCGGATATTACGGCAGCAACGCAACTTTCGGTTTTGGATTATTGCGGCGATGTGCCTTGGGCGCATAATCGCGGCGCGAAAAGATGGTATGCGCAGATCAAGACGCGGCCGACATTTAGTTATTTATTGAATGACCGCGTACCGGGAATGGTGGCGCACCGGGATTATTCCAAGCTGGAGTTTTGAGCCTATATTCGTCATTGCGGCCCACGAGCCGCAATCT
>JAYVPI010000033.1:0-12282 GCA_043757405.1 Alphaproteobacteria bacterium | reverse complement strand
CCGCCATAAACTTTGGTTTTGGCTGCTGCAGTAATAGTCAGCGGCGCTGCGGTAATACCTAAATTAGCACTGACATAAGTAACTGTGTAATTCGATCCTGCGCTTAAAGTATTTTGGTTGATCGCATAAGAGCCGACGTTTTCACCCGCAGTTCTAGATAACGCTCCTGTAAATACTGACGAAGTATCACTATTGGTGAGGCTTGAATAAGTGTAAGTAAGTGCTGGGTCAGAGCCGCCATAGGTTTTAGTTTTCGTAGCTGCAGTGACAGTTAATGGCGCGGCGGTAATTGCAAATGTGCGTCCGGCGGTGAATGTAACCGCGTAGTTACTGCTGGCCGCGAGTGTACCTTGGCTAATTGAATAACTGCCGACATTGGAACCCGCAGCCCGTGACAACGCACCAGTAAGTGCATCAGAACCATATAATGAACCGCTGCTTAATGCGTATGTGAGCGTTGGATCGGATGCGCCATAAACTTTGGTTTGGCTGTTATTTGGCGTGACGGTTATTGCACGCGTGCCAACTGTAAGTGCGGTGGCGTTGTTGGCATAAGTAAAGCCATAACCCATCGTAGAGGCAAGCGTGCCGCTGGAATAATTGATGTTGTAAGTGCCGATATTTGAACCGGTGGCATAAGTGCTGGTGCCGGTGAGCGAGCCGGTGACGCTGTCACTGCCCGAATCAGAACTGAGATAACCGCTGGTGGAATATGAATAACCGCTAAGCGACGCGGCGCTGCCATATGTAGCGCTGGCGGCAGAAGGTGTAATGGTGAGAGTTGGAGTGTATGAATAAAGGAAGCCGTTGCCGGTTCCGAGGGTCGGGCACGAACCGCCATAAGCGCAGGTAAAGCGGCGGTAATTGCTGGTCAGCGAGTTGATAGTATCACTGGCCGGGTTGGTGGAATAAACCAACCAATTAGGGCTGCCGGTGCCACTTAAATTGAACGCCGTACTGCCGACGCTATTGACGAAATTGCCACCTGAAGCCAGTGTGAATGGAGTGCCGGTGCTTGAACTTTTCAACTGTCCGGAAAGCGTAATATTGCTACCACTTTTAGTTTGGAAAATAATCGGTTTTGTGTGTATGAGGGCAGTGTTAATATCCATCGCGCCGGTATTGGTGCCGTCGCCAAGTTTGAGATATCCGCTGGAACTCCAGTTCAGATATCCCAAATAAGTATCGGATAATTGCAAACCGTTAGTGGCGCTGCCGACGCTGAATTGTGTACCGACAGTGTAAGGTTTGATAATGAGGTTACCAATACTGTTAGCATTATTGGCAGCGTTAAGAATGATAGTGTCAGTAATTAAATTGATATTGCCTGTGCCCGTGGTTTGGACAGCATTAGCGACGTTGAGGTTGAGCCCATAATTACTTGCAACAGCGCCGCCGCCACGAATACCGGTAACCGTTACATCGGCGCCAGTGCCGGTAGATTTAATCGTGCTGCTGGCGCCTGTAACATAGACACCGTAATTGTTAGTCCCTGTTCCCGCGCCGCCACCGGTTCCGGTAACTGTTAAAGCTCCTGTAGCTGTGGATACCGCGGCGCCATTAAGTATATAAACGCCATAATTGGTGCCACTATTAGTATTACCGCCACCGACGCCTACTAAATTTAATGTACCGGTAAGATTGGTGCTGATATTACCATCAGCATAAACACCATAATTGCTGGCCGCAGCATTGCCTGTGGCGCCATAACCCCTGATATCAACATTACCACCTTGCGAAGTGATTGAGCTAGTTGTTTGTCCAACATAAACACCATGGTTTGTAGTGCCGCCTGTTGCTAAAGAAGAGCCATATATATTAATATTCCCGGTGCCTGTTGCTCTGATAGAGTTCGCATTAGAGCTTGAAAGGCCAACACCATATTCATTACCGCCGGAAGTCGCTCCACCTGTGCCGGTTAAATTGAGTGCCCCGCTAGCGGTTTCTATAACACTCGTATTGCTCAAATAAATACCGCGGTTACCGCTTCCGGCTCCGGTTGAGCCGCCAGTACCAGTTGCATTGATTGTTCCTGTGCCGCTAGTTTTCACGGTAGCGCTACTTAAGGTAATACCAATTGCGGTACCCGCGTTAGCTTGCCCAATACCGTTCATAATAATATTGCCGCCGCCGGCATTAACGGTCACGCCGTTAATTAATATACCACCTGCCTGGCTTGAACCGTTACCAACAGCAAAACCCGTTGCCGCAGTTCCAAATATGGTACCTGCGGTCGGATCAACCGTCGCCCCGCCAACTGTACCGCTGCTACCACCCATGGTGATGTCGCCGCCAAGAGTTGTGATGGCGCCAGCAACGTTAATATAGCCACTGCTATTATTGGCATTATTTGAGATCAATTTAAGGTTCAACTTACCTGAGCCGGAACTAATAGCCTGGCTGACAGTGATGTTGCGATAAGCAGAAAGCGTCAGTCCGACAATGCCCGCATAGCTTTCATTAATGGCACCATTGACCGTAATATCACCTGTGCTAGCTCCCGGGCTTGAACCACCGGTAGTAATGGTAACGCTGGTACCGGCGGTCAAAGTTGCGTTGAGGTTGTTGACATAAATCGTGGCGTCAGCAGTTGGCGTACAAGTTTGCGGAGTGCCTGTGCAACCGGCGGCAACGTCCGTGCCCGCACCTGCGGCAATGGTTACGTTGTAAGGATCAAGCAACCATTCACCGCCAACGCCATGTGGAGAACTGGCATCAACTGTTCCCAATGCATGAAGGATATGGCCGGAAGTTTCCACCGCGCCGCCATCGCCACCTTGTTCCCCGCCCTTGGCTTTGATACTGCCGGAGAAATCAGTTTCGCCATCCGACCAGACGACAACGCTGCCGCCTTTACCGTTATGTTTTGCGCTGGCATCGATTGACGCGGTGCTGCCGATAATTGTGGTCAAAGCCGTGGCAACCAAACCTTCGCCGTGGAAATCTCCGCCGATCCTAACCTTGCCGCCGCCTGCATGTCCTGAAACGTTAATATTGCCGCCTTTAACGTCGATATTGTCGCCGAAGATATCGACCATGCCGCCTTTTTCACCAACATTTGCTCCAGATGCGTCAATATCGGCATCAACTACAACTTTGCTGGAACCAGATTTTCTGGTTTTGTTGGACCCAGAAGCTGAGATAATAATTTTGCCGTTGCGCTGTTCAATCGATGGCGCTTTCAATTCGCCTTTAACTGTAATCAGGCTATTGACCATTTCCCGGCCAGCTGCTGCGCTGAGTTGGATTGTGCCGCCTGCTGCATCAATCTTGCCCGTATTGGAAACCAACTGCGATTTGACATCATCGCTAACTTTGATCTCCATCAACCCGTCGCCATACATATCCAGCGTATATTCATCCGCGGAAGCTAATTGCACCTTACCCAAATGCGCATGGATCGTGCCGCTATTGCTGACATTGGGCGCGACTAAACCAACCAGCCCCGCATCCTTGGCTGTGATCTCGCCTTCGTTGATAATGGAAGCGTTCGGATTGCCCGGCTTGTCGAACACCATTTTGCCCGACATGAAGTTTTCGTTTTTAATATCAGAAGTAGTCGCTACCAAACCGTTAACGTCAATCTTGGAGCCATGGCCGAACATCACACCGTTGGGATTGATGATGATGATGTTTCCGTTGGCGATAAGCTTACCGAAAATTTGCGAGGGATTATTATCCCTAATGCGGTTCACCGCTATTGATGCGCTACTAGGCTGGTGGAATTCAGTAGCCTCATCAGCGCCAATATTAAACCTGCGCCAATCGATTACGACTTTGTCGGTGGTTTGGTAGATATCAAGTTTCTTACCGGTTGTGGATATACTTGCGGAACCGGCGCTAACTGTTCCGTCTTCCGGGTTGGCCAGGGCAGGGCTGCCGAAAACGGAAAACATCAAAGCCGCGAGCGATGCCCGGCTTAAGTCACACAAAATTGAGCTTGTTGATAACGTTTTTTTAACACTCACAGGAGAAACCTAGATACTATATATCTATGATGCCCGCTTAACCTTAAACAATGGTTAACTAATTACTGATTAATCCTAAAAATTAGACTAAAAACCATATGATAATTGGAATAAAACCCGTGGATTTTTGCTATATGAACTTTGCGGGGCATCTGCCTGCTTGGTAAGCGGTTCCGCCAGTGCCAGAGAGGCTCCCAGGCCGAAATCGCTATTAAACCTGATCCCTAATCCAGCTGAACTTCCGGATATATCCAAAGTTGGATCCGGGGTGATGGTCCAAACCTTGCCAATATCATAAAACAAATATGGCATAGTGGTCATCCCATCGCCAAGCTTTATACCATAATAACGCAATTCCGCGCTGCCGGCCACGCCGGAATCACCGGTAATTTCAGAAGAATCGTAAGCGCGTCCAAAGTTTTGCCCGCCATAACCAAATTGCTCAGACGAATATAAAGTTTCATTCGAATATTGCCCGGCAGCCGAAAGCGCAACCCCCCAATCCTGGCTCAAATTCTGTAAACGCGAGAGGGACAACTCAACTTTCTTAAAATTCGGGCTGGAATTAGCGCGCGAAATATACAAATCATTCTCGTCGCTAGAGCCAAGGATATTCAACCCATGGCTTAAAGTCAGTGTCATATTGTTGAGGCCCTGCCAGTTATCCGTTTTGTCATAATTCAGCGAAGCCCGCACCACCCTGATCCGGTCGCGCGTCTGCGGATCTTCAAGAAGATTGGTATTGGAATTTTTACCCTCTACAGCCAGCTTAAACGATAAATTCTCCGTACGCTGGCGTAAGTATTGATATTTCAACGCCGCGCCGATATTGATAGATTCACTATCAACCTCGCTCCGCTCAAGTTTATACCCCGGCTGCGCGGTGGTATAACTTCCATAAGTCTCAATCGAAAAATTCTCCGGCAGCGGAATTTCATGGGTCAGGGAAAGATATTTTAACTCATCGCTAGGCGTGCTGCTGAGTGCGATAATTGAAGTTTTCTGCATCGGGATGATCGATCCTGTATAAGTCGCCGTTGCCTCAAACGGCCCCAAATAACGCGAGCCATAATTGTCATAACTGACGCTAAATTGCGCTTTTTTCACCTGCGGGATCAAAGTCAATTTCACCGCCCCATCAAAACCATTCTGGCTCATCGGCTCCAACACCGCGCGATATGTAACGCCGGGCAAATCATCTAGCAAAAGCAAATTACTTTCCACAGTTTCAATTTTCGCCGGCTTCTCCGCCGTGATCGAATCGATAATGCTATTCGACACCCAGTTAGAACCGGAATCGCCCTGGATCTCGACTTTCCCAATATAACCCTCAACAACTTTTATCCTTATCACCCCGTTCTCAATTTCCTGTTCCGGCACAAAAGCGCGGGAGAGGAAATAGCCTTTCTGGTGATATAGATCACTGACTTGATTGGCCAATATCCACATCACATCCAGCGTCACCTGCTTGCCCAAATAGTCCTTATAAAGATTACGCAACTCCTCATCGCCGAGAGCGGTAACGCCCTCAAACTTGATTCTGGTCAATTTGAAAGTAACTGATTTCGCCTTCTCCGGAACGCTCAATTTCGGCATCGAATCCGGCATTTTTATGCCCTCATTCAAAGCAGGGCGCTGCATCCGCTGGCGATCCTTATCCACACGCGCCGCATCAGCCGCCGCAGGCAACTCAACCGCGAGTGCCCCACCAGAGATGCAAACAACAAATAAGCAGCATATAAAGCCGCCTAGTAATCTTAAATTCAGAGTCATTTATTTACAAAAAATGTACTGCCAAACCAATATCATAAATTTGCCCAAAGTCCATTGATTGCACAAAATATCTGGTATTATGCGCGATTCACCACTTCTAACTGGCGCCATCAGCAAATGATTGTTGATTTTTCTCGGCCAAAGCATTAAACAAGCTCACTTTCCGATATCTAAAAATATGGCGGATGTAGCTCAGTTGGTAGAGCGCCGGTTTGTGGTACCGGTTGTCGCGGGTTCGATCCCCGTCATTCGCCCCATTTTTTCTTCGCGGAAATTCGCCAACATCCATATTCATTGACAAAACCCTCAGTTTCTGCCTTATTTAGTTCAAGGCTGTTCGAGGCCATTCGTCTGTACCCGGAATTAAAGTGGGGTACTTTTGGGGTACCTGGCACAGCTAACATTAAAAAGTACCCCACTAGGTACCCCACTATTTTCTAGGAGATACCCCACATGGCACTAACCGAAATGGAAATCCGTAATGCCAAGCCAAGGGCTAAGCCATACAAGATGTATGACTCCAATGGCCTATATCTGCTTATTAAGCCTGCTGGCGGCAAGTATTGGCGGTTTAAATACTATTATGCGGATAAAGAGAAAAATTATGCGTTTGGCGTTTATCCTGAGATAAAACTTACCGAAGCCCGAGATCTGCGGGATAATGCACGGAAGGAATTAAGGAAAGGGGTTGATCTTTCTGCTGAGAAAAAATCAGTCAAAGCGCGTGCTATCCTTAACGATGTGAATAATTTTGAAGCCATTGCTAGGGAGTGGCACGAACAGCGCAAGCACATGTGGACGGAGCGGCATGCAGCAAAGATTCTAAAAATGCTGCAGTCCGATATTTTTCCTGCAATAAGTAAAACACCCATTAGCCAGGTGACGCCGCCACAATTATTAGCGGCTCTAAAAAAAGTAGAATCGCGGGGCGTTATTCATACCGCCCACCGCCTTCAACAAACCGTAGGGCAGATATTTAGGTATGCGGTGACGATAGGCAAAGCCGAGCGAGATATAGCAGTTGATTTACGCGGCGCACTCAAACCGCAAAAGAAAGAGAACTACGCCAGGCTAAGTGAAAACGAATTGCCGGAGTTCCTTGCTAAGTTGGAAGAATACCAGGGTGAGGAGCAAACCCAGCTAGCCGTAAAGCTATTAATGCTGACTTTTGTCAGGACGGTAGAATTGCGGGCAGCGAGGTGGGAAGAAATAGATTTTAAAAAGGCTGAATGGCGTATACCGGCAGAGCGCATGAAAATGCGAAAGCTGCATATCGTTCCGCTATCAAAGCAAGCATTAGAGCTTTTTGAACAGCAAAAGAAATCTACAGGTAATTATGAGTATGTATTTCCTCACCGCAATAAACCGGTAAAGTATATGAGCGAGAATACCATTATCTATGCCATTTACCGCTTAGGCTATCATAACCGCACTACTGCCCATGGCTTTCGAGGAATGGCATCAACTATCCTAAATGAACACGGATTCAATTCCGACTTTATTGAACGCCAACTGGCTCATGGAGAACGCAATTCAGTTCGTGCTAGTTATAATCACGCCCAACATTTAACTGAACGTCGGAAGATGATGCAGTGGTGGGCTGATTTTTTAGATACCTCAAATAATGCCCTTTCACGTAAGTAACAAGCGTTCGATTCCCGTAAGCGAATTCCTCCAAATCGGCAAACTGACAAAATGTTTTCAAATAAGACACTCACCCCCATATTAGTAATTTTCTGGAACGTAAAATTCTGGCAAAGGATAATGCAGGCGGGCGCAGCACAGGCAATAAATTGTGACCTGTCTAGGTTGGATAAAGTTTGGTAATAAGAAAAAATGCTTATTCAGATGCCTTGATATTAATGGCTTAATGCAAGGCGTTTCTATAAGTATATATCTTATAGCCGCCCCTACATTAGCCCCTACAATATAAATGTAGTATCGTGCGATCCTGTATTCTAATAATAATCAATAGATTAAGTGTATTTAGACCCCGCCCAGGCTCCCTAACCTCACTCTAACTTCGTCATAATGAGGTTAGGGAGCCTGGGCGGGGAAGATATGATGAAAGAGAGTCAGATACAGTTATGAAAGAGATAATATAATAAGTAAGAAGTAAGTAAGTTTAAGTAAGAAAGAAAATAGAGGGCAGAAGGAAAATCGGAAAAAGAAATAATGTCGGTTAGTATGTATTAACGATTGCAGAATCGTAAAAATTTGTCATAAATAGATAAGAATAACTTTAAAGAGTATATGGCTGCATCCGAAGCAAATACTTTAGAAATTATGGCAACGGATGTGGATGACTCGCCACTGGGTAAACGGTTATTGGCAAAATCCAGTTTGTTTTTGCCTGGAATGCAGCTGACCGAACGTGACATTAGAATACTGCATTTCATAAATGATTTCGGCTTTTGTGAAATGCCGCAGATTGAAAAAATGTTTGGTCTCGTTAAACGACGCAGCTATCAAATCATACAAAGATTGACCGCCTCCGGACTGGTCAAACATGAGCGGGTGTTTCATGGTCGGCACGGCATTTATCGCCTGACTAAAAAAGGAGCGAGCCATACTGACTTACCGGCACTGGCGCGGATTTCCCTCGCCCATTACAATCATTCCCTTGCCGTGTTGGATGTATATCTATATTTGCGTACAAACCACCCGAATGCGGAATGGCTAAGCGAACGGCATCTGATACAAGAAAAATATTTTGATGGATTGGGAAAGCGTGGACATTTGCCGGATGGAATCCTGCTACTGCCTGGCGATGATAAAAAGATAGCTATCGAAGTTGAATTACGCACAAAAGCAAAAGCGCGCATCGAGTCGATTCTCAAATGGTACACTACGCAGTTTGATTTTACCGAAGTCTGGTATTTCTGCCCGCAGGCCGTGGCGGAGTCATTGCGGTCAGTGGTAGGAACATCAATGCCCTTTGTCAAAATTCGCTCATTGCGGGAAATCCTGTGAAAGATTCCAACAAATCATCTCCCCCAATTCGTGGCCTGGTGCAGGTGACGTTCTTTTTATCCATCTGCATGTGGCAGACTTTTCCGGCGCTGATCGGCATGGTGCTGTTTATGCTGCTGGTACGCGTGCTACGGACTGACTGGCGGTGGCTGGCAGGAATTGGTGGGATAATGTGGATTAGCGAGGTGCTAATAATGGCATTAACTCACCGGCTCAACAGTTATATAGCGGAAGGCTGGCAGATAAATATACTCTGGTGGCGGACTGCCGTATTCGGCCATGTATATGATGCGCTAAAAGTTAGTTTCGGCCCAGGCTTGTTCCATCTGCTTACAATACAGTTCCCGATGGTGGGAATCATGGCTGTGATGGAACTTATTCCCGGCTCCGCGCATGGGCAGAAACTCCGGGCATTGCAGCGCGGTAATTCATCTGGGAATATTTACGCCATACATAAAACTTCTTCATCCTTGGAGAGGGTATTGGAACAAATTTCTGATGCGGAATATAACGGGACGGTTCTGGGTGTGTCGGCCAGTAGCGGCAAGCCAGTTGTAATGCCTGACGCCAACGTCAATCAACTAGCTTTGGTACTTGGCACAACAGGCGGCGGTAAAACCGTAACGCTCCGGCGCTTTTATCGCCGCGCAATGCTGGCCAATTATCCTTTGATTATTGTCGACGGCAAACCAACAGCGGAAAGCACTGCCTGGATTGCCGCCCAAGCCAAAGCCGCAGGAAAACCATTTTACGGCTTCAACTGCGAAAACCACTGGCATTATGATCCGCTTGCACACGGCGGACATACCGAACTTAAAGACAAAATCATCAGCCTGAAGGATGAATGGGAAAGTGATTATTATCGTTCTATCGCGGAAGATTACCTGCAGACCACATTCGAGATACTGCAAGCCAGCGGCAAGCCTTTTAACTTGAAGCGCGTTGTCGAATGTCTGGACTTTGGCGAGTTGGCGTTGCTGGTGCGCTCGATTAAAAACCCGGCGCTGGAAGCGCGGGCGAAACTTATCGGGCAATATGAACGCAAGGACATCACCGGATTGCAAGCCCACTTGAATCTACTTATCCATTCCGAAATGGGAGAATATTTTGAGTACAAAAAAGACCAGACATTCAATCTGGCCGAAGTTATCCGTAATAACGCTGTAGTGTATTTTGCGCTTCCGGCGCTACGGTTTCCGAGCTTTTCAAAAGTATTAGGCAAACTCATCATCAATGACATCAAGGCCGTGGTAGACCGCGAGACAGAGGGCAAACGTATCTTTACCGTGTTTGACGAGTTCTCAGTATTCGCGGGCGACCAGGTGCTTAATCTGGTAAATATGGGACGCGGAAAAGGCGTACATGCCATATTCGGTACGCAAGGACTCTCAGACTTAAAACGCGTAGACGGAGAATTTGCCAGCCAGGTGCTGAACTGCGTGAATACGATTATCTGCCATCGCCTCAATGACCATGAAAGCGCCGAATCCGTTGCCGCCTGGGCGGGAACGCGGGATATGTTCGATGTCACCGCGCAGATTGGCGGCGATGGTGCAAGCGGCATGGGTTCGGTGCGCCGCAATAAGGAATTTATTATCCACCCCGATTCCATCAAGCAGGATTTACAGCCAGGAGAAGCTTTTTATATCAGCAAGGTGGAAAAATTCCGCTCCGAAAAGATAAAGGTGAAATACTCATGATACCAATAATTTTGCTTCTCGCATTTAACTGGTTCGTGCTGTTTGTAGTGCTATTCATTTGCGACTCATTCAGTCATCCTGTTATGACGCCCGTGTTGGCGTATGAGATGGCTGGTATCTCGTTTTTGGTAATATGCGCCCTGGCGTTTCTGTTTAACTCTCCTGCTGGACAATGGCTGTTGCGTCTGTTATCTAGCGCACGCAATGCCATAGGCCGTGAAGAAGCGCGGCTTAGCCCTATTATCGCAGAGGTACAAGAGAGAATCGCGGAACAGCTTGGATTGCCGCAAGTGCCGGTGAAGCTCATGGTAACGGACTCGCCGCTTCCTGACGCTTTCGCCATTGGTAAGAATACGCTTGTACTATCCCGAACGCTCTATGAAACCGCTAATGATGATGAACTGGCTGCGGTGATAGCGCATGAGTTCGCGCATTTGCATAATGGTGATAGTCATCGATTAGGGATTGCGCTGGGTGTGAGCCTGGTGTCGCTTTTGATTGCGGCGGCGTCCGGCATAATCGCGTCTTTCTGCGGCAGTCTGGCAAAAAATGCCGGTAAAAGTAAGGAAATGGGTGCCGTGATTCTTGTGTTTTCGTTTGTCCTGGGAGCAGTGGCGAGTATTTTCTGGGTGTTTGTAAAAATAGGCAACGGAGTATTGCGCCTGATTACATTATTTGTCGGACGCAGGGAAGAATTTGAGGCGGATAAATTTGCAGTCAAAGCCGGATACGGCGCAGGGCTATTATCATTCTTAGATAAAATCAAGAACTTGGAATTTGGCAAGGCAACGACGATTTTTGACCGCTTGTATGCAACGCATCCTGCTATTATGCTACGTATAGGCGAGTTGGAAAAAAATATGGAGGTATGAGTTATGAATATTTATAGATACGGAAGAAAATTGTTTTTTAAATATTTCCGCAATGATCTTTATTTATTAATGCCCGAATATTCCCCAAAATATTTAAGTGGCCCAGTTGATAAGGAATGGGAAGCAAAAAAGGCAGAGATAACTGATAGTTTTATGTTTCCGCCGCCACGGCGCTAAGTAAGCTAGTAGCATTGACTATTGATCGTATATCTTAGCGACTAATGTTGACAAGAACGCCCGGCATACAATTCAACCCAGAACTGGAAGTTTTATATTTTCCAGCCTGAACGCAGTTTGTAACACATTGTGCCGGACTTGTCTGAGCGGCATCCTGAACGTTGGGATAAGCTGCCGGGGCGCCTCCGCAACCGCCCCATGGACCCAAAAGAGGGATTATCGTTCCCGTGGCGGGCGAGCCATCATCGACCTTACTATCTAAAGCTGCCATTGTGACTGGTTTGAGAGCCCCATCTAATGCATTAAGCCTAACTAGCCTTGTAGTAGTCATCCAATATAAATCACCGTTTGTAGCCTGGCCAACAAGAATTAAAGCTTTATCATTCAGCTTCGATCTTGGGAACGTGCGGTAATCATTATCAAACGAATATGCCGATCCCCAAATCCAGCCATCCACAGGATTTGCTGTGGGAGGAGTCGAGCTGGATTGATAACCATTCAATCCTTCTGTTGCGGCAAGGTTCGTGAAGAAATTATTACATTCACCGCCGGGCATTAAATCCCGGCACGGGGATGCTTGGGTCCCAAAATAGGTATCACTATTCCCACCACAGAATCTGCAATCTCCCGGGATTTGTTGATATTTTGTCACAAAATTTTGTGTGGCCACGGTTAGCATTTCAAATTGCTTAATACCGGATGTGATCTTGGCTGTCTCATTCATGCTTTGCGCCACCAATATCCCGCCAATCAGCAGACCGATAATTACCAATACAATTGATAGCTCAACTAGTGTGAAACCCTTGTGACTGGCGGATT
>JAYVPI010000032.1:0-41396 GCA_043757405.1 Alphaproteobacteria bacterium | reverse complement strand
GCTTGAAACTCAAAACCCGAAACTCGAAACTGCTTTATTTACTTATTTTCTGTACCTGTCCGTATTCCAACTCAACCGGAGTAGCGCGGCCGAAGATGGAAACTTCCACTTTTAATTTTTTCTTGCCTGAATCGATATCCTGCACCACGCCGGCGAAGGAATCGAACGGGCCGTCGATAACTTTTACAGTTTCGCCGATATCGAATTGGATACCGGTATCAACTTTACGCACGCCTTCGCGGACTTGTGCGAAAATTCTATCTGCTTCCGCATCAGTGATCGCCTGCGGCTTGCCTTTGCCACCCAAAAACCCGGAAACTTTCGGTACGTTTTTGATCAAATGCCAAGCGCCATCAGTCATTTCGCATTTTACCAGGACATAACCCGGGAAAAATTTGCGCTCAGCGGCCATTTTTTTGCCACGGCGAACTTCCGTCACTTCCTCAGCCGGAACTGCGACTTCCGAAATGACTTCGGCCATACCTTTCTCGTCAGCCTGCTTACGGATTTCCGCAGCGACTTTTTTCTCTTGCCCAGAATGAGCGTTTATGATGTACCAGCGTTGCGCCATATTAATAATTCAAACCCAATATCAATTTAACTAACGATGAGATTCCAAAATCCACCGCGAAGAAAAATCCTGAAAAAATAACCACCACGATCAGAATCATAATTGCAGACATAAGCGTTTCGCGGCGTGACGGCCAAGTAACCTTGGTGCCTTCCTGCTTAACCTGTCTAATAAATTCTGCCGGTGAGGCCATTTGCTTCCTTTAGTTTCGTGTTTCGAGTTTCGTGTTTCGAGTAAGTTTCAACTCGAAACTCACAACCCGAAACTCAAAACTCACTTAAGAGTGGCAGGAGTGACAGGCTTCGAACCTGCGACCTTCGGTTTTGGAGACCGACGCTCTACCAATTGAGCTACACTCCTACATTTGGTTGCGTGGTTATTGGTTGCATGGTTGCGTGGTTTTTTTCTTAACCATCTAACCATGCAACTACGTAACCATGCAACCAATCACCGAAGCAAGAGGACGAACCGCAAATACGGCCCGCCCTCCACTCCAAATTAGTTTACTTTATAATCTTAGTTACGACACCTGCACCAACGGTACGGCCACCTTCGCGAATCGCGAAGCGGAGACCATCTTCCATTGCAATCGGTGCGCCCAAAGTGACTTTGAATTCGATAGTGTCACCAGGCATAACCATTTCAACACCAGCCGGCAATTCTACTGAACCGGTAACGTCTGTCGTACGGAAGTAGAATTGTGGACGGTAGTTAGCGAAGAATGGAGTATGACGTCCACCTTCTTCTTTTTTCAAGATAACGCATTTACCCATAAATTCAGAGTGAGGAGTTACTGAACCAGGTTTCGCCAAAACTTGGCCGCGCTCAACGTCTTCACGCTTCGTACCACGAAGCAAGAGACCGGCGTTATCACCAGCTTCACCGCGATCGAGTTCTTTACGGAACATTTCGATACCGGTAACGGCAGTTTTTTGAGTAGCGCGGATACCAACGATTTCGATATCTTCGCCTTTATTGATAATACCGCGTTCGATACGGCCGGTAACTACAGTACCACGACCCTCGATCGAGAAAACGTCCTCAACCGGCATCAGGAATGGTTGGTCGATATCACGTTTTGGTTGCGGGATGTATGAATCAACAGATTCCATCAAACGATCGATAGATTGCGTACCGAGCTCTGTATCTTCACCAGACAATGCTTTCAAAGCAGAACCTTTAGTGATTGGGATTTTATCGCCAGGGAATTCATATGAAGTCAGAAGTTCGCGAATCTCCATTTCAACGAGATCCAATAACTCTTTATCGTCAACCATGTCAACTTTGTTCATGAACACAACCAACGCAGGAACGCCAACTTGGCGGGCGAGGAGGATATGTTCACGTGTTTGTGGCATAGGGCCGTCCGCAGCAGAAACAACGAGGATCGCGCCATCCATTTGTGCCGCACCAGTGATCATGTTTTTCACATAATCGGCGTGTCCCGGACAATCAACATGCGCATAGTGACGTTTCTCAGTGCGATATTCAACGTGGGCAGTGTTGATAGTGATACCACGAGCTTTCTCTTCCGGAGCCGCATCGATTGATGCATAATCACGAGCTTCCGCCATGCCTTTTTTAGAAAGATGAGTTGCGATTGCCGCAGTTAATGTGGTTTTACCGTGATCAACGTGACCAATTGTGCCGATATTGGCGTGCGGTAATGAACGATCAAATTTTTGTTTAGCCATTTTATTAGTCCCTATTTATATTTAACGCGGGCCTCTCGAGGCCCACATCGTTATTTTCCGCCTAAAACATTCGAATGGTTTCGCCCTAACCACTCTCTACATATATATAGCGGTATTTTTATAATGGAGCGGGTGATGGGAATCGAACCCACGTGTCCAGCTTGGAAGGCTGGGGCTTTACCATTAAGCTACACCCGCCTTGTAAGCGCCAATCTCCTAAAAAATACCTGTCAATATACATATGCATATATATCTTGGGGCGCGGATATTTACACCAAGGTTTAGGTGATTGCAAGGAGAAAATTTGAAAGAATTTTATTGCAGCATTCTCAACTCTGTTTCCGGAGCAGCTTTTGCAGTTCTTACAACCCAGAAAGTTTCACGCGGATGGCCACCCATATGCTGTTTACCAAGAGCCAAATCTGGAGTTTCAGAACCACCAAGATCAATTATTTTTACACCCCTCTGAGCTTGCAATTCTTTCATAACTTGACACATAGCATAAGCTGCAATTGCACTAAATCCTTTTATTAGTTGACCATGTTCAGCAATATCATTCCCTTCTCCAATCTCCGGCACATCAATTAGAGATGCGATAGATTCAGGATTTCTTCTGGTAATTGTAGCATAACCACCAGCCATTTTTTGAGATTTAGGGCCGCTAATTTCCTCAAATCCAAAAAACGATACAGGCACCGATCGTTGGTTATCAGCCCTCTTTTTTAAATATCCAAGAAACATATGAATACCCGGCACAAGATGCGTATCTGCATGTATGAGGTTTTCATAATCTGCCGCTGTAGAACCAATAGCTTTTTGCGCATCCCTTAAATCATCAAAATGCCCTTGAACTATTTCTCTCGCCATTGGTTTACTTTCTTCCGTATATGGAAGCAAAATATATTCCAGATCATTTCTTTTCATAAAATTTTCGAATCTATCTACAGCCTTCCAAACCTTTTCCGGATGAATTACGTCTAAATATCCGTCTTTAGGATTTTCAACATGATTATCCTTGATTTGCAGACTATTATACCAAGATCGTGCCCAATTATTAGGGCTAAAATTTTCAGGCCTTTCTTTCAATAATCTTTTAAGAACAAATACCCTTCCCCGATTTTCTTGCTCATCTTCTTGCGCAGCATCTTGCAACCACGGCTTAGCGCCAATCTGCTCAAAACCATGTCTTAATATTGCAAGTTGATTATTAGTTACATTTGCTGGAGAATTTTGCACTCCGGATTTCCCTAGGTCTTTTTTGGATGGCTCAACACTTCCTTTTATCAAATGACGAACATAAATGTTAAGCGCTGGAACCGCAACTTGCACCTTACTACTAAAATCACTAACTTCAGCCCGCCAATTTTCTCCTTGCGGCGCTATTATATGCAAATTAGGCACTTCTGGTTCGTTTGGCCGAAAAAACACCCCCAATCCAAAAATTGTTGCAGTTTCCGGATTAAAATAAACCAATCCACGAGGATAATTAGTGCTTAAAGAATGATCATTATATCCATTTGCATATAAGGAAAATCCAAGATAACTGAAACCAAAATTACCCTTTTTATATTGATTTATTAACGGCCACGCTTCTTCTGGCAACAAAAGCATCTCTGGCGCCATATCTACAATTGCCGCTTCAACAGCATCTCTTTTGGTAGCTATATATAATTTTAATAATTTTTGGAGCATGCGAGCCAACTAATTAAAACTGATTAATACGTACAATCCTATGTTTATGCAACAATTTTATGTTTTAAATTATTAAATGAACTTTCATCCGTAACTTGTATCGTTAGACCGGGAACTAATTCATAAGCCTTATTACATACTTCTCTTATTTCTTCCCAATTAAGGGACGTAGGCTTGTATACACATAAATATGGATAAAAATGCTCATAATTCATTTGCAGGCCAAACAATGATTTTGTTTCAGTATTGAAATATACTAGAAAATCTTTTCCATCAAATTTCTTTAGATTTTTATAAAATTCTGCCAAGCTTTCATCTATATTTTTTTTCTTTAACAAACTATCTATAGCAGCTATTAACTTGCTGTATTTATATACCTTTCCTGCAAATTCTCCTATTAGGAGTGTAGCTAACTCATTTTCCAACATATAATTAACCATTTATATATTTTTTCTATATTACAAGCTATTATTAACATAATTTAAGCCTGATGTCAAACATTTTATATAGTTATTTATACTTTTTTTATGTTTAGAGCCTACAATTATTAACTATGATTACAGTTGAACAAATCAAAGCTGCCCGGGCGCTTTTAGGCTGGAATCAAGGAGATTTGGCCGCTGCCGCATCTCTTTCAAAACCAGCTCTAGCAAATATTGAGCGCAAATTATCAAATCCACGTACAGAAACCCTTGACGCAATACAAAAAGCTTTAGAGGAAGCGGGTATCGAATTTACTGACGGCCCGGGGGTGCGTCTAACTGGAGATATAATCAAAGTTCAGATTTTTAAAGGCAACGATAGTATTCAAAGATTATGGAATGATGTCTTATCGACATTGCGCTCAGGCGAAGAGCGGTTGATCTCTAGCGTCGATGAAAAGAAATTCCTCTCATTCACCGGCCCGCGCTTTGAACGCACTATGGATAGATATCGCAAAATGGGCATCAAGGGGCGGATCTTATGCCTTGAGGGCGAATATGAATTCCCCGACCCAACCTCGGAATATCGCTGGGTACCAAAACTAGTTTTTCAGGAAGTTCCTTATTACATATACGCTAGCAAATACGCTATCGTTATCTGGGAACCAGAACTAAAAGTAGTCCTAATCGAAAACAAAGCCGTTGCGGATTCCTATCGCGCGCAATTCGAGCGGCATTGGGCCGCAGCGCAAATTCCTCCCAAACAAAACTAAAACACAAACATGGCAATCGCCGCCGCGAACATTACCAACATGGTGATAGCAACCACAAATAACGAGAATTTCGAGCTTTTGTGGTGGCGCATGATGCGGTGATCGGCGGCCACTAATATTATTCCAATCAATATAAACGGCGCTGTTAGGCCATTGATGATAGCCGACCAATATAGCGCCGTCATCGGGTTAATATCCAAAAACTTGAGCCCGATGCCGCAAAATACGGAAATCATGATGATAGTATAAAAGGCACCGGCATTTTCCAGTTTCTCATCCAATCCATGCACCCAATGGAAAACTTCTGCAAAAGCATAT
Source organism: Alphaproteobacteria bacterium (assembly GCA_043757405.1). Taxonomy (GTDB): domain Bacteria; phylum Pseudomonadota; class Alphaproteobacteria; order Rickettsiales; family 21-14-0-20-44-7; genus JABDBO01. The sequence goes on along the minus strand of JAYVPI010000032.1, from coordinate 35,926 downwards.
GCCGAAGAACCGGCCAATGTCGGGATTGCCAGCAAACCCACGGAAACCAGGCCAAGCGTATAAAGCGCCGTAGTCCACTGCCCCGCCAGAGGCCGCAGCGCTTCCGCCGCCTCTTTGGCCGAGCTGATCTCGGTTATGCCATGCTTGTGCAAAGTAAAAGCTGTGGTGATGATAATAAAGAACATCACGATATTGGAAAGAAAAGTTCCGGCGCTGACATCGATCATGCGGTCAACCAACTGGTGTTTTTCTATATACGCCCTGCTCGAAATCATCCGCTTGCCCTTGGCTTTTTTCTCCTCCACTTCCTGCGCACTCTGCCAGAAAAATAAATATGGGCTGATAGTCGTCCCCAAAATCGCCACCAGCATCGACCAGCCTCCCGATGTTGTTGGCAGGCGCGGGGTGAAAGTAGCCTCAGTAATCGCCGACCAATCGGGATGAATTAAAAACGCGGTGGCAATATATGCAAACAACGAAAGCGCCAGCCACTTCAATATATTGGCAATTTGGTAATAACGGAATTTGATAATTGCCCAGCCGATCAACAATCCAAACATAACGACAAAATATTCCTCACGCAGACCTGTCAGAAGATTCGCGGCATCCGCCATGCCGGAAAGATTGGCGCCGATGTTGATAGTATTGGCGATCATCAACGCCACGGAAATAATAATCACCAGAATACGTGGGAATTTCTTATTCAACGCCCCCGCCAGACCATGCCCGCTCATCATCCCGATGCGCGCGCACATCATTTGCACCGCCATCATCAACGGCCAGGTGAACCATGCCAGCCATAAAAACTGTGTACCAAACTGAGCACCGGCGATGGAATATGTGGCAATACCGGAAGGATCATCATCTGCAGCGCCGGTAACTAACCCCGGCCCCAATGCTCCAAAAAACCTTTTGAGAGGATTTTTTGCCGGACGGCGCGACTTTTCTTGCTTTTGCAGCGTCTTCACAGCTCCCTCCCTGATTCTTGGTTTTACATTTCTTTTTATGATGTGATTTTAAATAACCTGCGGCTTTGTAAACCGCCAATATGTAATTTAGCAAGCTTAATTTCTTAATTACCTACCACAGCAATAATTTTCTAATACTCACATACAATAACGCAAATGCTGCCTCCCGAGGGGGAGGGGAGGGCTAGACCCGACCGAGCGAGCCCATTGAGGGCGACAGCTTGAGCGAAGCGATGCGCTAATTACCCATATTGGGGAATAATTTCTAGATACTCACATACAATAAAGCGAATGACACCTCCCTGAGGGAGGGCACTAGACCCGACCGAGCGAGCCCATTGAGGGCGACAGCTTGAGCGAAGCGATGCGCGGCGCTTGAGCGCAATTATTATTCATGTATCTTTTTTATGATTTCCAACGAATTATATAGATAGAAGAGGTAACCATGCACAGAAGAGAGTTTTTGAAACTATCCGGACTGGCCGTTCTGGCGGGTTTAGGGGGTCTAACCAAATTTGGAGGAGCTATGGCGGAAGATGTAAGCAAAGTGAATTTGCCGGATGATGAATGGAAAAAGAAATTGGACGGGAAACAATATGATGTATTGCGCCATGAAGGTACGGAAGCGCCATTCACCAGCCCGTTGAACGAAGAAAAACACGCAGGCATGTTTGTTTGCGCCGGTTGCGGATTGGAATTATTCCCTTCCAAATATAAATATAATAGCGGCACCGGCTGGCCGAGTTTCTTCGATACTCTTCCCGGCCATGTCGAAACCCGTACCGATCACAAACTGCTAATGGCGCGCACAGAATATCACTGCGCCCGCTGCGGCGGCCATCAAGGCCACATCTTCAACGACGGCCCGGCCCCAACCGGCCTTCGCTACTGCAACAATGGTGTGGCATTAAAATTCGTTCCGGCAGACAAATCATAAATAATCACTGTTTCGCAAATTTAGTATTGAACATGAATATTTACGCGCTAGGATGCGCTCGGGAATAAATATGGGTTCTAAACAAATGAGAAATATCTTTTTGGCGGCGCTAATAGCTCTGCTTTCGACTACTTATGCAGTCGCTACGCCTGCAACCGTGACTGATTCAGATGACAACACACATGACGCGATCAACGATGCGAATGATGCATATGATGACGATTCCGACCCGATCGAGCCAGTCAATCGCGGCATTGCCAAATTTAACAATGCGGTTGATACCGTGGTTTATAAACCTGTATCCCGCACTTATCGCTATGTTGTTCCGCAATGGGGCCGCAACCGCGTTTCCAATGTTCTTTATAACTTGAGCGAACCACTCACCGTAGTGAACTCCACTTTGCAGGCTGATCCACAAAATACATTCACTTCCCTGTGGCGCTTTATTCTTAACAGCACTGTCGGCGTCCTCGGAATATTCGATGTTGCGGAAAGCTTTGGCTTAAAACCGCGCCAGGAAGATTTCGGCCAGACTTTCGCCGTTTGGGGCTGGAATAGCAGTTCATATGTAGTTATACCTTTCCTCGGACCATCAACCTTGCGTGATGCTTTGGGCCTTGGTGTGGAATTAGTGGCTGATCCTGTAAATATCGCCAGCACGGAAAACGAGCAAATCGCCCGTTATGTCGCCGATGCAATCGATCGCCGCACACAGCTTCTCCCAGTTTCGGATGAAGTCGAGCGTACTTCTTTGGATAAATATGCGTCATACCGCAGCCTTTATCTCCAAGAACGCAAAACTAACATCAATAACAACAAGCTAACTCCGGCTTATTAGTCCTCTTAACGCATAATTTATATCCTGCCCTATTTGCAGTATCGAATTCTTACTGCCTAGAATCCTATTCTCCATGCATCAACTATTAATGGAGATGACCATGGCTATCAACGATATAAATAATGATCCACAAAACCGCGACCCAATCACCGGCGAACCGGGATCACACCCAATCGGCACTGCGCTTGGAGCAGGCGGCGCCGCGGCAGCCGGAGCAGCCCTTGGCTCAGTAGTCGGCCCAATCGGCACCGTAGCCGGTGCAGTAGTCGGCGCAATTGCCGGCGGCGTGTTTGGCGGCTTGGCGGGCAGCGGCATTGCCGAATTGGTCAATCCAACCCAGGAACTTGAATATTGGCGCGCAAATTATTCCAGCCGCCCATATGTCAATAAAGGCGATAGTTTCGAGACATATAAACCGGCTTATGAATACGGTTACAAATCCCGCGCTAAAAACCCTGACCGTAGCTTCGATGAAGCCCGCACTGAGTTGCAAAGCAATTGGCAATCCAACAAAAGCAATCTTGATTGGACACGCGCCGAGCCAGCAATCCGTGATTCATATGATCGCACCGGCAACCAATATCGTTCGAAATTAAATTCTTCGAATAATTCAGGAGCTGCCAGTTCTTCAAGCAACAGCGACAACTCAACTACCCGCAAATCACCAGAAGCCAACGCCTCCGGCTATGGCGCAGGCAATAGCGGCGCTTATGGATCAGCTAACAGCAAAGATACCAATAAAAATAACGCTGCATAAGTTTTGAACAACGTCAGAAAAAACCCGTCCTTCACAATAGGGCGGGTTTTTTTATTTTAAACGGCAATAATCTATGCTATTCCAACTCCTATGAAACGCCCACAGAAAAAACAGGTTCTAACCGCACTCGCTATAATTCTGGTTATTTTCCTCGCCTTTTATCTCCTCACCGGCGGCAGCGTTTCCACCGATGATGCGGCGATTGATTCCAATATCGTTTCCATCGCTCCCAAAATTTCCGGTTATGTCAAAACTTTGAATGTGAAAGACAACCAGCTCGTGCAAAAAGGCGATGTCATTTTGGAAATCGATTCTATCGATTACCAGCTCGCGCTTGGCTCCGCGCAATCACAACTTGATGCCGCCAGCGCTAACTGGAACAATGCCAAAGTGACAGTTGACCGTTATAAAAACCTCGCCAAAGGCGCGTTCAGCCGCCAACAGCTTGATAATGCCGCCGTCGCGGAAAAAGTTGCACATGCACAGGAAGAAGTCGCCGGTTCCCAACTCGCCACTGCTGCGGAAAACTTGCGAAACACAAAAATCATGGCCCCATTCGATGGCCGTATCACCAAACGCGGCGTTGAAGTCGGCGCTTATATCCAACCTGGCCAACAATTATTGGCAATCGTCAGCAATGACTATTGGGTAATCGCTAATTTCAAGGAAACCCAGCTCGAAAAAATGAAAACCGGCCAAGCGGTGCGCATTAAAATCGATGCCTACCCTGATAAAACTTATGAAGGCAAAGTCGACAGTATCCAAACCGGCACTGGCGCACGTTTCTCCGCTTTTCCACCTGAAAATGCCACCGGCAACTTCGTGAAAATCGTCCAGCGCGTGCCTGTGAAAATCTTATTCACCGAACGCCCCGATAAATCCATCCCCATCGGCCCCGGCATGTCTGTCGTGCCTATAGTGGATATAAAATGACGACGGCAAAATCTACTAACCCGTGGATAGTAGCATTGGTTGTTTCAATCTCCACTTTCATGGAAGTGCTTGATACAACTATCATCACCGTATCCATCGCCCATGTCGCGGGGACTCTTGGCGCCAGCACTGATGAAGGTACGTGGATACTTACCTCATATTTGGTTGCCAATGGTATCGTCCTACCGATCTCCGCATGGTTCGCCAGCATCATCGGCCGTAAAAATTATTTCCTGCTCTGCATTGCCGGTTTCACCGCCTCGTCATTCGCCTGCGGGGCGGCAACTTCATTGGAGATGCTGGTATTTTTCCGCATCGTCCAAGGTCTTGCCGGCGGCGGCTTACAACCGATATCGCAATCAATTATCCTTGATGCATTTCCGCCAAAAATGCGCGGCGCTGTCTTCGGCATTACCGGCATCACCCTCATCGCCGCGCCAATTATTGGCCCAACTCTCGGCGGTTGGATAACCGATAACTTCAGTTGGCGATGGATATTCTTCATCAACGTTCCTGTCGGCATCATCGCCTTCATCCTCTCCAACCGCGTTGTCCATGATCCGGAACACAGCAAGGCGCAAGGTATTGGCAAAGTAGATTATGTCGGTTTGATCCTGATCGCAGTTGGGCTGGGCGCGATGCAGATTATGTTGGATAAAGGGCAACAAAAAGATTGGTTTGAAAGCTCGTTTGTTATCTATCTCTTCACCATCAGCACCTGTTCGCTATTATTCGGAGGCTGGTGGCTGTTCCGGCAGAAGGAACCAATCGTCGATTTGCATTTGCTCAAAGACCGGAGTTTCGGTATTTCATGTCTCCTAATCTTCTTCACCGGCTTCGTGTTATACGGCTCAAGCGCCCTATTGCCATTATTAGTACAAAGCCAATATGGCTACAGCGCCACCTTAGCCGGACTTGTACTTTCACCCGGCGGATTAGCCGTTATGTTTCTGATGCCTCTATCCGGCAAGCTTGTTTCGGTTTTTCAATCGCGTTACCTCGTCGCCTTCGGGCTGACTCTATGCAGTATCGGTATGATCATGACGGTTTATGTCACGCCACAATCCTCCTATCACAACTTTGTTATGATGCGGATCTTCCAAGTGCTTGGCCTGCCCTTCTTGTTTATCCCCGTCAGCACGCTCGCATTTGCGCATATTCCGCCGGAGCGCAACAACAAAGCCTCTGCATTATTTTCGCTCTGCCGCAATCTCGGCGGCAGCGTTGGCATTGCCGTTATCGCCGCCTTCGTTTCGCGCCATTCGCAAATGCACCAAAACCATTTGAGTTCGCATCTTGCGCCAACTGATCCGGTTTATCAGTCCATGCTGCAAAGATATACGCAAAGCTTCGTCGATCATGGCGCTACGCTGTTTAATGCTGGAAATATGGCAATTGGGAAAATCTATGCCGAGCTAATTCGCCAAGCATCTATCCTCGCCTATAGCGATGCGTTTATGTTCATGGCAGAAATTATGATTCTCGGCATTGTGTTAAGCTTTATCCTGCCTAAGAACGATCCTAAATATCATCCTGAAGAAGGCACGCCGGCTCATTAATTAATACGTGCTTGGCGGATCGCTGGCCGGAAAACTATCTTTCAAGGTTTTATCAATTTCCTTTTGGCTTTTATGATCGCGAATGGCCTTATCGCACTCAATATGACTGCGATTTTTGTTACCAAAAAGCTTCTTCATCGAACAAGATAAATTATTGAAAATACTCATATAAACTCCTTATATCTGCGATAGATCCGAATTTAGCAAATCGCAAATAAATTTTCCGTTATGATTTAGGCGTTTATATTACAATTTCAATTATTCTTTATTGATTATGTGCTAGATATCGCTAGCCGGAGGAGTGAAATGAACGAAGCCCGCGATTCGCGTAGTTATTTAAAGAATATCATCGATAACGTCGCCGATCCAATCTTCGTCAAGGATCGCGAACATTGCTGGGTGGACGGTAATAAAGCGTTTTTCGAAATTCTCGGCAGGGGAGAAAAAGATGTTATCGGCAAAACCGATTATGACTTTTTCCCTAAGGCAGAATGCGATGTTTTTTGGGCCAAAGATGAGGAGGTTTTTATCAGCCAGAAGGGTAATATCAGTATTGAAAACCTCACTGATTCCAAAGGCCAGATCCATATAATCTCTACCAAAAAAGCATATTTTACCGGCCCTAGCGGCGAGCCGCTGCTGGTTGGCATTATCCGCGACATTACCGAACTGCGCAAGACCCAGGAAAAGCTCAAAGAAAGCGATGAAGCCCGCCTAAAATCAATTATGAATTATTCCGGCCGCGGCGTGTATATCAAAGATTTGGAAGGCCGTTACATACAAGCCAACAAAGTATTTCTTGAAGCGCATGGTTTTAGTGAAGCGGACATTATAGGCAAAACCGATTTTGATCTTTTCCCGGGAATCGCCGCCAAACATCGCGAGAACCAGCTTGAAATTATCGAAAAAGGCGAAGCGCTGGAATTTGAGGAAACCTTCCTCGATAGTGAAGGTTTGCCGCATACTTACACTTCTGTTAAATTTCCGCTTCTTGATGCGAATGGGATTATTTATGCCACTTGCAATATCTCATCCGATATCACCGAACGCAAACAGTCCGATGAAATCAAGCAAAAGATCATGGACGAATTAAAACGCGCCAATACTGAATTGGAACGCTTCGCATATGTCTGCTCGCATGATTTGCAGGAGCCGCTGCGCACCATAAATAGCTTCTGCCAATTGTTGGAAAAGCAGTTGCATGACAAACTCGATGAGCGCTCACAGCACTATATCCAATTCATCACCGAAGGCTCCACTCGCGCCCGTGACTTGATCACCGACGTACTCACCTATAGCCGTGTTGGTATCGAGCTAGAAAAACAACAGAAAGTTGATGTCGAGGGTGTTATGGATGCAATTAAGAGCAATCTTGATGTCCGCCTCAAGGAAGTCGGAGCCACTATCACTCACGATACGCTGCCGGTAATTACAGCCAATAAGACGCAAATGATCCAACTTTTGCAAAACCTGATCCAAAATGCCGTCAAGTTTTGCAGCGATGCGCCGCCCCATGTTCATATTGGCGCTGAAAAAGAACAGGATTGGTGGAAATTTTATGTCCGCGATAACGGAATCGGCATCCAACCGGCCTATCAGCAAAAAATATTTGAAATTTTCCAGCGTTTGCATAAAAGAAGTGAGTACCCTGGAACCGGTATAGGCTTGGCTATCTGCAAAAAGATAGTCGAGCGGCATGGGGGCGAAATTTGGGTAGAATCGGCATCCGGCAAAGGCTCTACTTTTTATTTTAGATTACCAAGGATGGATACTGATGAATATTACGCCACAAGCTGATCCAATGAAGATATTATTGGTAGAGGATAACCCGGCCGATGTTGAAATGGCGCGTGTGGTCTTAGAGGAAAGCGGCTTGAAGTATACTCTGGAAGTCGCTGAGGACGGAGAAGAGGCGCTGTCTTTTTTAACCGCCCAAGGCAGGTTCAAAGACGCCAAAATTCCTGATTTAATCCTCTTGGACATCAACCTTCCCAAACTTAGCGGCAAGGAAGTTTTGCAGTCCATCCGCAAGAACGAGAAGTTAAAGAACATCCCTATAATGGTTCTCACAAGCTCACATGCCAAGAGCGACATTACCGATTTTTATCACTTGGAAGCGGATTATTACCTGACCAAGCCGCTTGACGCCGAAGAGCTAAAATCCGCCCTGGGCTTTAATGCCGATGGGACGGAATGGCCTATATCATAGTTGTAACGCTACTATTACAGCGCTATAATAAAATCATCTGGAGGACTAGTGCGGTCATCTAATAATTTTATTGAAATTTTACTGGTTGAGGATAATCCAAGCAACGTCGAATTGACGGTCACCGCTTTCGAGGATTGTAAAATACCCAATAAAATAAATGTCGCCTGTAATGGTGAGGAAGCTCTTGATTATTTATATAAAAGAAAGGCTTTTGCCAATGCCGCCCGTCCTGATGTCATACTTTTGGATCTTAATTTACCGCGCCAAAATGGTCAGGAAATCCTGCAAATTATAAAGAGCGATCCGGCTTTAAAATCTATCCCGGTAGTAATTTTAACCAGTTCAGAAGCCGAGCGCGACATCCTGAAAAGCTATAATCTTCACGCCAATTGCTACATTATCAAACCAGTCGATGCCGAAAAATTCCTCCTTATAGCCAGGTCGATCGAGAACTTCTGGTTTGGCGTAGTGAGATTACCCAGCAATAAATTTACTAAACTTGCATTTTAATTAAAGCTTACAAGTCATTGTTTTTAAACGGTTAGGATCAATCCTAACAAATTTTCATTAGGCAATATTGTTTTTATTTGCTATAATCACGATGGGAATTTGATACAGGAAAGTTCAAAATTTAATAGTTATATTGCGACTTGAATTGTCTAGGGTAACAAAAAAATGGATGGGATAATGCTTGGCGAAACATTAGATACATTGGACGAAAACAAAACCAGCAACAAAAAAACAGCTCGCGTTGCCAAAATTCTTAATATCTTAGTTATCGAAGATTCCGAAAGTGATGTTTTCCTGATCCAATCAATGCTTGAAGAAGCTTCGCCGGATCACACCTTCAACATTAAAGACGCGCCTCGCCTGGTTGATGCTTTCAAAATCGTGAAACGCGAAAAATTCGATATTATTCTTCTGGATCTCAACCTCCTCGATATTCAAGGTGTAGCCTCCGTTGCCGCCCTCCACGCCGAAATTCCAAACACGCCAATCATCGTTTACAGCGGTATGGATGATCCAAAACTCCGCCGTGAGTCGCTTTTATGCGGCGCTCAATACTATCTTGTTAAGGGCAAACAAACTTCAGGCTCCTTAAAATACGTTATCGAAGACGTACTCTCAAATCACGCTTAGCTTTTTATACGAACTACTATAATCTCCCTGGCGAACCAGTGGAGCTTCTATGAACCGCGACGAAATCCTCAAAACCTCCGCTATGCCCGCCGCATGCCCAAGTTATCCACGCGGCCCTTACCGCTTTTATGGCCGTGAATATTTCGTCATCACCTATGAATCAGACGCTGCCGCCCTACGCGCTGCCGTGCCTGAGCCACTAGTTCCCAATAAGGATAATTACGTTTCCTACGAATTCATGAATATGAAGGATTCTTCCGGCTTCGGTAGTTATAGCGAAAGTGGGTTAGTCATCCCTTGCACATTAAATGGCGAGGAAGTTAATTTCACCGTTATGATGTTCCTAAACGATGAACCGCCAACCACCGGCGGCAGGGAAATCTGGGGCTTCCCGAAAAAATTCGCACAGCCGAAACTGGAAGTCGTACGCGATACATTGGTCGGCACATTGAATTATTCGGGACAGTTAGTGGCAATGGGCACAATGAATTACAAATACGAAAACATGCTACATAAACTGCCCGATCACCAGGAATTCTGCGATGTCGATAAAATCAAAGCCAAGCTCGGAAAAACCCAAATCAACCTGAAACTGATTCCTGATATTGACGGCTCAATGGCGATCGCGCAATTAGTCGCCTATAATATGATTGATATCGACGTCAAAGGCGCCTGGGCCGGTCATGCGCGCCTTGCCCTTACTCCGCATGTCAACGCTACGGTGGCTGATTTCCCGGTCAAGAAAATCATCGGCGGCAGTCACTTCGTTGCTGATATCACCTTGCCTTATGGCCGTGTCGTCCACGATTATTTGAAAGAGAAAAATGCCAAATAAAAAACCACTCAGAGAAGTGCCGAAATCGGCGAAACCGAGCCGTCAGCGTCGCGCATCCGCGACTGTTTCCAAACGCGAGCGTCCGCAACGCTCGTTTGGAAACAATAATAAAATAATCAACCTCGCCTTACAGGGCGGTGGAGCGCATGGTGCTTATACCTGGGGCGTGCTTGATCGCTTATTGGAAGATGAGCGCATCTCCATCGAAGGCATCAGCGGCACTAGCGCTGGCGCCATGAACGGTGCCATCCTCGTCAACGGTTTCGCCAAAGGCGGTTATAAAGGCGCCCGCGAAGCACTGGAAAAATTCTGGAGCCGTGTCAGCGAAATGGGCAGCTTCTCCCCTGTCCAGCAAACCCCGCTAGACCGCGCGTTTAATGGTTGGAACCTTGACGCATCTCCAGTTTACACCGCCTATGACATTGCCGCCCGCATATTTTCCCCATACCAAGCTAACCCGCTCAACTACAATCCGCTGCGCCAGGTAATGGAGGAGATGATCGACTTTGAAACCCTCAACAACCACAAAGGCATCAAACTTTTCATCACCGCCACTTCGGTGCGCACCGGCCAGGAGCGCGTTTTCCATTGCAGTGAAGTCACCATCGAAACCCTCCTCGCCTCCACCTGCCTGCCCACATTATTCCAGGCCGTAGAAATCGACGGCGAAGCCTATTGGGACGGCGGCTATAGCGGCAACCCAGCCATCTGGCCATTGATCTACAACTGCGACAGCAATGATATTATGCTGGTGCAGATCAACCCATTCGTCCGCGAAGAAGTGCCGGTCAAAGCCAACGAAATTGTCGACCGCATGAACGAGATCAGCTTCAACTCCAGCCTAATCGCCGAGTTCCGCGCCATCAAATTCGTCTCCAAACTGATGAAAAAAGGCATGCTCAAAGACGAAAATTACCGCGACCTGCGCACACATATAGTTTTCTCACCGGAAGAATTACACGACTTGAACGCCTCCAGCAAAATGAACGCCAACTGGGATTTCTTCATCTGGCTCCGCGATATCGGCCGCACCGCCATGGATGTCTGGCTAAAGAAAAACTTCGATAAACTCGGCCACGAATCCACCTTCCATTTTGACGATGTTTTAAAACTCAAGAAAAAACCTGCCAGTGCCTAATGTATATATTCGTCATTGCGGGCTTGACCCTCAATCTCACCTCAGGCGTCAGAGATAGATTGCGGGTCAAGCCCGCAATGACAATGATTTTTTCTATCCACCGAATGTAAATGCATAGGCCTCTAACCCAACAGATTCGGCCTCAATTTCCAGCAAGCCTTGCCTGGATTCTTTTTGGTCAACCAACTCATAAAGAGTATGGCTCTCAACAGTCAGATCTTTTACCGCCCCGCCATTAACCTTCACCTTCACCTTAACCTTTACCGCCCCACCATTTACCGTGCCCATAACCAGGAACACTTTTCCCGCCGTAAAATTCATCCGCAAACTTGCGCCAGCAGCTTCAGAAATAATTTTCTGACGCTCAATTTTCCACTTGCCGCCAAGGCCCCAGTTATTGGCTGCTAATGATTGCGGTAGAATATAATCCCCCGCCATGTCCTTAATTATCTGGCTACCCGCATAATTCTTCGCCCGCCCCCAACCAAGATAAGTTTCCGGCGTCTGGCCTTTGCTGAACTCATTTTTCTCATTCACCTGCGCCTTACCAGTCACGCCGAGTAAATAACGAATATTATTTTCAGTAGTCGCATATTCCCCCTCGCCGAAATGCGTGTAAACAACATTTCCATCACGATCGATCAGGTAATGCGCCGGCCAATATTGGTTGTTGAAATTCTGCCAGGTCGCCAGGTTATTATCCAACGCCACCGGATATTTTATGCCATGCTGCTTCAAAGCCTCGCGCACATTATCCGCATTTTTCTCAAACTCAAATTCCGGCGCGTGCACACCAATAATCACCAATCCCTTATCACGATATTTCTCATCCCATGCGGTAATATAAGGCAAAGTGCGAATGCAATTGATGCATGAGTATGTCCAGAAATCGATCAACACCACCTTGCCCTTCAACTCGGCAATCGTCAGCGGCTTTGAATTTTCCCATTCAATAATCCCCCCTATCTCCGGCGCCGGATATGGTTTATCCAACTTCTTCTCCAACCCCAAAACCTCACCTTGTGATGTGCTTATATCGGCAGCCGGCGCAAATTTGGCACCGAACGCAATATACAAAACCGTCAACACAATAATCACGCCGAAGCTTTTGCGAATTCCTTCCGCGTGCGTCGTGAAAAATCCGAGCCTGCCCATAACTTTCCTCCCGATTAAAGCAATCAACAACATCGGCACACCCGCACCAACCGCAAATGCGCCGATCAAAAACAAAGCGCTCAAATCATTTTTCTGCAATATCACCTGCACCAGCACCGCCGCCAAAATCGGCCCCGCGCATGGTGTCCATACCAACCCAATCAACACCCCAATAACAATTCCGCTAAAATACCCGCCTTCAGAATTTACATTACCCAGATTAGCCAAACCTTGCGTTGCCGCACTGAATTTTTCCGATAGTTTTTTCGACAACAACACCAGCCCAAATAAGAACAGCAAAACCAGCGAAACATTTTTGACGATATCCAAATCAATATGAAACACGTTCACCAGCTTGCGCGAGCCGAGCACAAAAAGGCTGAACGAGACCACAAACCCGGTAATAATTCCATATGGCCGCGCACGTCCGCCGCTGCTAGACGCCGACAAAATCAGCGGCAATACCGGCAGGATGCACGGCGAGACAATCAACGCCAGCCCCTCCAAAAACGCCAAACCTATCTGTATCGGATCCATATACTATACTTCGCATTAAGCATGATTTTGGTTACATAAACTAGAGCGTGTCATCATTTACGCTAGGATAAGCCGAAAATGGTAGTTTTGCGAGCATCGAAGCGGAGCGTATTTTAATACGTGAGCATCGAAGCGCAGAAAAACTGCCATTTGCAGGCCATCCTAGTAGTAAATGATGACACGCTCCACTTTATATATATTTTTCTTATTACTTTTCGCTAATATAGCCGCAAATGCGGGATGATAACTTCCATATCGAAACTCTTGAAAACCCCAGCCACATTAAGATCAGTGGCGCATTTGATATCTATCATATAAACGCCGCCGGTGCCGTTTTCGCCAAAATCAAGGAAGCCAAACAGCGGCTCGTCATCGACCTTTCCGAGCTAACTCATCTCGATACTGCCGGCGCGATGCAATTACATGACATGGTTGCGCATCACAATGCCAAAATTGAAGGCCTGAACGCGAAGTACCAACCGCTCCTCAACCTCATCAGCGAAACCCCGATCGAACCACCACAGCATCACGTGCATCGTTCTTCATTTGTTTTGTTGATGGAACATCTAGGCAAAGGCACCATCGCCTTCTTTCATAAAACCGCAGAAATCATATCCTTCTTCGGCCAATCATGCATAGCGCTCACTACGGCGCTACTCAACCCAAGAAAACTCCGCATCGGCGCTATCGTCAGCCAGATTGAGCAAATCGGCATCAACGCCATTCCCATCGTCGGGCTGATGGCGTTCTTAATCAGCATTGTCCTCGCCTATCAAGGCGTTGCCCAGCTCCGCCCGCTTGGCGCTCAACAATTCACCGTCAACCTCATCGCCATTTCCGTATTGCGAGAAATGGGAGTTCTCCTCACTGCCATTATGGTGGCCGGCCGCAGCGGCTCCGCTTTCACCGCCGAAATCGGCGTCATGAAACTGCGCGAGGAAATCGATGCTTTAAAAGCAATCGGCATCGACCCGTTTGAAATCTTAGTCGTGCCCCGCCTAATCGCTCTCATCATCTGCCTCCCACTCCTCGCTTTCCTAGCTGATATACTTGGACTTCTGGGCGGCGCGGCGCTTTCGCTTTCGCTGATCGGCATTTCCCTGCCCGAATATCTTGACCGCGTCCAGCACGCCGTCAAACTCCACACTTTCGTCATCGGCATGGTCAAAGCTCCAGTCTTTGCCTTTGCTATTGGCGTTGTTGGCTGCTTGCATGGGATGAAAGTTTCCGGCTCGTCTGAGAGCGTCGGCAAGGAAACCACATCTTCAGTTGTCGAATCAATTTTCATTGTTCTCATGCTCGATGCCGCCTTCTCCATCCTCTTCGAAAAGATGGGTATATGAAGGATAAAATCATCCTTAGCGCCCACGGTATAGTCAACAGCTTCGGCGATCAAGCCGTGCATAATGGTGTCGATCTCGAAATCCACCAGGGCGAAATTGTTGGCATTGTCGGCAGCTCAGGCTCGGGGAAATCAGTATTGCTGCGTACATTAATTGGCCTGCATAAACCTAATCGCGGAGAAACACAAATCGACGGCGTCCCCGTTGCCAATATCAAACCCAGCGAGTCTGCGGCGCTGCTAGGCGTATTGTTCCAGCAGGGCGCATTATTCTCCTCACTCACCGTTGCTGAGAATATAATGATGACGTTAAAAGAACATACCAACCTCACCCGTGAACAACAGGAAATCATCGCCCAAATGAAAATTGCGTTGGTCGGACTGCCGCATGAAACCGCGCAAAAACACCCGTCAGAACTCTCCGGCGGCATGATCAAACGCGCTGGCCTGGCCCGCGCTTTGGCAATGGATCCGTTGATATTATTCCTAGATGAGCCTACTGCCGGTCTTGACCCTGTTGCCGCTGCCGGTTTTGATGAGTTGATTGTAAAGCTCAACAAATCCCTCGGCGTCACTGTCGTTATGGTGACACATGACCTCGATACGCTATTCGCCATTTGCAATCGAGTGGCCGTATTGGTCGATAAGAAAATCATAATTGACACTTTGCCCAACTTACTGAAGAGTAAGCATAAGTGGATACAGGAATACTTCCACGGCCCCCGCGCCCGCAATGCGCAAAACGCAGTGCAAAATAAGGTAAAGAAGCATGGAGACTAACAAGCATTATTTTCTCGTCGGGCTGTTTGTGCTGGCAACGACCATTGGCGCGCTGGTTTTCACCGTTTGGCTTACATCCGCTAATAAAGGCGATTACGCACATTATCGGATCCGCTTTGCGGAATCCGTCAGCGGCCTGTCAGTTGGCGGCGCAGTTAAATTCCGCGGCGTTGATGTCGGCTCGGTGGAATCGATAAAAATCGACCAATATGACACCCGCCTGATCCGCGTTGATATCCAAATCCTCAACTCTACCCCAGTTAAAGTTGATACTGTTGCTTCGTTGAAACTCCAGGGCATTACCGGCGTAGTTTATGTCGAGCTTACCGGCGGCAGTGTTAATTCCCCTGATTTGGTTCGCGAAAGAAACAACTTTGTCCCCGAAATCAAGGCCCAATCCAGCACTATCAGCGCCATTGTCGACCGCTTGCCGGAAATGCTAGATCGCATTAGCAAGGCAGTAGAGCAAATAAATAAGATAGTCAGTAATGACAATGTAGCCACCATGACCGGAATTTTGGAAGATACCAGAAACATTACCCGCTCAATGGCCGAGGATATGAAACAAGTGCAGCCGCTATTGAAAAATGTTTCCTCCACCGCTGCTGGTTTGAACCGATCTTCGCAACAGCTAGATTCCCTGATGCATGATTTGAAACGAACCTCCCGCAACGCCGCCACACTTTCTGAAAGTTTGAAGGAAGATCCATCCCGCTTAATCTTCCCCTCCCCACAAAACGGAGTTCCCGCGCCATGAGAATGTTATTCATAACCTTATTGCTGCTCTCAGCCTGTTCGCTTGGCGATCATCCGCAAATTGTCACCTATACAGTTAGTTCAAGCGCCACCAGGCCGCAATCATCGTGCCATGGCAAATTATCCCTGCAAATCACCGAGCCGACTTCCGTTGCCGGACTCGATTCACCGCGTATCGCAGTAATAGAGGGCGGGCAGCGCATCACTTATTACAGCGGCGTCAAATGGGCAGCACCCGTTGCCGAAATGCTGCGAAATGTCATGATCGATAGTTTTGAGAAAAACAAAGCCTTCGCCGCCGTTTCTACAGAATCGGAAGCCGCACAAGCCGATATGCAGCTTTCCACCGATATCCGCAATTTTGAAGTTACCGACACTACTAGTGGCAATATCCATATACGTCTGGTTGCCAAACTCATCGACATCAAAACCCGCAAAATCCTTGCAACCATCCCGTTGGAAAAAACTGCCAAACCGGCCGCTTATAAAATGGAAGCTATAGTCGCCGCCTTCAATACTAACACCGCCGATATAGTTGGTGAAATGATCGCCAAAAGCGCGGTTATATCGCCTAAATGCAAAGACTAACTCAATATATTCTGCGCCACGGCTTCGGCAATTTTGATTCCGTCCACGCCTGCGGAAAGAATTCCGCCCGCGTATCCTGCGCCTTCACCGGCGGGAAATAACCCCTTGGTATTCAGACTCTGCAACGTCTCATCCCGCTTGATGCGTATAGGCGAGGAGGTGCGCGTTTCCACTCCGGTCAACACCGCATCATTCATATCAAACCCATTTATCTTGCGACCAAACGCCGGTAACGCCTCGCGAATTGCGCTGATTGCATAATCAGGTAAACACGGCGAAAGATCCGTCGGCGTTACGCCCGGTTTATATGACGGGATCACGCTGCCAAGCGTTGTTGAAGCTTTACCGGCAATAAAATCTCCCACCAGCTGCGCCGGTGCGGCATAAGTTTTACCACCGGCAATAAATGCCGCCGATTCCCATTGTCGCTGAAAATCAATCCCCGCCAGCGGCCCTTCCGGATAATCGGCAGGCGTGATGCCAACCACAATACCGGCATTTGCATTACGCTCCGCGCGCGAATATTGGCTCATACCATTAGTTACAACCCGCCCCTCCTCAGAAGTCGCCGCTACCACCGTCCCGCCCGGGCACATGCAAAAACTATAAACATCGCGTCCGTTAGATGCATGGTGCACAAGTTTATAATCCGCCGCCCCAAGTATTTCATTCCCCGCGCTCGGCCCAAAACGCGCCACATCAATTATAGATTGCGGATGCTCAATACGAAACCCGACTGAGAACGGCTTTGCCTCAATATAAACCCCACGCTCATAAAGCATCTGAAACGTATCCCGCGAACTATGCCCAATCGCCAGCACAACCTGATCCGCTGCAATATGTTCGCCATTACTAAGCATAACCCCGCGCACGCGCCGCTGGGCATCAATATCCAGATCTGTAACACGATGCTCAAAACGATATTCCCCACCCAGTGATTCAATCGTGCGGCGCATATTCTCCACCATCTTCACCAGCCGGAATGTGCCGATATGCGGATGCGCTTCCGTCAAAATTTCCGGCGGCGCTTCCGCCTTCACGAATTCCGTCAGCACTTTCCGCCCAAGATGCCGCGGGTCTTTGATCTGGCTATACAGCTTGCCGTCTGAAAAAGTTCCCGCTCCACCTTCGCCATATTGCACGTTTGATTCTGGATCGAGAATTGACTTCCGCCATAACTTCCATGTATCCTTTGTACGCTCGCGCACCGCCTTCCCGCGATCGAGGATTAGAGGTTTGAAACCCATCTGCGCCAATATCAGCGCCGCAAACAACCCGCATGGCCCCGCACCGATAATAATCGGGCGCTTGGAAAGATTCGCCGGAGCTTTGGCAACAAATTGATAATCAATATTCGGCTTTGGTTTAACCCGCGCATCTTTGGGAAAGCGCTTGAGCACGGCAGCTTCGTTCTTCACCTCCACATCCAATGAATAGATCAGGAAAATATTAGATTTCTTCCGCGCATCATGCGCCCGGCGGAATACAGTGCACGAAACCAACTCCCGCGGCGCGATCTTCAAACGCGCAACCGCCGCTTCAGCAATGGCTTCAGGCGGATGGTCGAGCAGTAACTTAATATCAGTCAGTCGGAGCATGGTAACTTGGCTGGTTTCACATTTACATAGCTTCATTATCTCATTACAGAGGAAAATAATATTAATTCCGGCATACCACGCTGCAACTAACCTATTAATATATATATATAAGGAAAGATGGGCCTTAGTCATGTAGTTCCGACATGTGTTAATTTATAAAGTAATTAAATATAGTTGATTTTAACTGAAAATATGTTATATTCTATTAACTTTTTAGTTATCACAACTAAGGTTATTAAACCCAAGAGAATGTGTATGAAAAATCCGGCACTGATTAATTCTAAATTTTATTCTGTTTTCTTGGTCATTATTTTTTTCTCTATCGGACTTACTCCCAGCGAGGCTGCAACTCAGATATTTACCGTTACCACTCCATCAAGCGGATCTGAGCAAATAACTACAAGTATTCCAATAAGAGGTTTATGCCGCAATGATACGCAAGCTTATCAAAACATAGAAATCCATGGCGACGTTTTGGGTAAGTATATGCAAAAATGCTCGTCAGCCGGTAATTTCCAATTCGATGCAGTAAAATTTGTCGGCGCTGACGGGGCTAAAAATTTAAACTTTGAAGTTTCTACATTCGACAAAAAAACTAACGCACGCACAACTGTTTTCACAAAATTCCCGCTTCAATTAAAAGCTGGAGTTGTTCCGGCAAGCAAATTCGGTGTCATTTATCCGCAAGCCGGCGCAGTGCTTAAGGGCACTCCCTTTACAATAAACGGAACCTGCCGCAATGACGAGCAGTCTTATCAAAATATACAAGTTCATGGAGATATTACCGGGATCTATAAGGTTAGCTGCTCGGCTCTCGGCAAATTTAAATTCGATGCCATAAAATTATCAGGCAAAGACGGAAACAAAAACCTGATATTTGAAGTTTCAACTTTTGATAAGAAAACTAACGCCAGGGCAAATCTTTTCACTACTCTTGGTGTTCAACTGAAAACCGGAGCAATACCAATTCCTATTCCTACACCAGTCCCAACTCCGACTCCGACTCCTGTGCCAACACCTACGCCTGTGCCAACACCGACACCAGTCCCAACACCAACTCCTACCCCGACACCAACCCCCGTACCAACGCCTACGCCAACTCCTTCCGGTGGCATTTCAGCTCCAGCATTTCCTTCAATATTGCCGCTGCCTGCCAACCGCGTGAATTATACTGCCGCGCGCCCGGCTCAGTCCATTCCGTCAGATGCTCAATATGTAAATGCCAGTAACGGAAATGATGCTGCTGATTGCGGCCCAGCCTCGAAGCCGTGCAGGACTATTCAATTTGCAGTGAATAAATTACCTGCGGGCGGCACGCTCGTTATACTTCCGGGCGTTTATCCTGAAAATGTCATAATGAAAGTTGCTACAAGTGCGGCTGGCGCGAAACCTACAACAATCAGGGCCGATGTTAACCAGCTTAACCGCGTAATTATTACCGGTGCGATCAAAGAGCTGCGTAAAAAACAAGGTCCGTGGCAGCTTGATAACAGCGCACCTAATATGTACAAATATACTTTCAGCAAAGATGAGCGCGCAACATACGGGCTCGACTTATATAATGGCCCGGTGCACGTATTATATGACGGAGTGGATCTTTTTCCATATCAATCGCTTTCATTCCTTAAAGCTTTCAAAACCAATCCTAATTACAATATTCCCGGGCCGCATCACGGATATTTCTATGATCGCGCCACGGGAACAGTCTATGTAAGACTGCACGATGGCAATAAATATGGCTCAATCGACCCACGCGATCACATCATGCAAGTCACTCCCGGCGGGATTGGATATAAAGCCAGCGAAGCCAATATATTCGCTAAAAGAGCTTTCGGTATAGGAATTTTCCCGAAAAATGGCGGCGTAACTTCTGCCAATGTGGTAATTGACGGCATTACATTTGAAGCACCGGCAGGAATGGGCGTATTCCTGGAAGATGGCATATCTGATATTACCGTCCAAAACAGCTGGTTTATAGGCGCCCAATATGGTGTCGGCGGCGATGTAGAGACAGAGCTCCACCCCACTAATCACAGGGTCACTGTCCGTTATAACGACTATTCCCAATTCCCGACCTTCGATGACATGGTGGAACAAATCGATCTAGACTGGGCGGCATATGGCAATAAAGAACCTTGGGTAGCCATGGGTAGCCCCAATACTACTTACGAACTTCTTTACTGGTGGCAGCGTAAATTTGGCGACCGCCTTGACGATAAGGGCAAAAAAATTGGCGAAGTTGGCGCCGGCACTTATGAAGCTGGTATCATCCTGCAAGCCGGTGACGATTGGAAAGTCAATAACAACTATATTCATGACGCACTTGATGGCATTTCCTATCTCGGAACGGATAGTTCGAATAACTTGGTTATTTCCAACAACGTCTTCGCTAGATGTATGGATAATGCTGTTGAATCGGAGAACCACGCACAAAACTTGGAGATTTACGGCAACTACCTGGAAGATGTTTTCGAGCCATTCTCATTCCAGCCTCTGGGCGGGCCAAAATGGCCGGGCACAGTGCGTATCCACGATAATATTGTCACCCAAAGCCAAGCCGGAATGTCGGTATATTCACGTTTGCCGCAAAAAGCGCTCAACATGCCAGCCTTTCTCAAAATTGGTATTAAGGATGATAACTGGATTAAAGATTGGGCAGTCACCACTGCAGCCAGAAACACCCGTTGCGATAACGGAACATATCCGGGCCTATCTCCAAAACGTGTTTATACTCAATTACCTCTGCCTGTGACCGGAGTAGCCAGGGAATCTTTGCCAGGCTGCCAAAATATCAATGTCCCGGGAGGATTTGCCGTTTACAACAACACGGTTTATCAACCGCATGGTGTAATGCTTAAATTCCTGGGCGGCAGCGCGCGAAAAATCTCAGGCATTCGTATCTTCAACAACATCATCTCAAGCTACCAGCAAAACAATTACACCCCGGCACATCTATTGCCTGATTTGAGCGGCTGGACTTTGGCCAATAACGTTGTGGCAACCAGCAATTCATCTAGCCCGGGACCAGGTGCATTATTTGCCGGAGCCAATGGCAAAGTTGTTCCCAATGCCGCGCTGTTTAAATTCACAAATCCTCTATCGCGTGATTACTCTCTTCAAGCAGGCAGCGACGCGGTTGTTAATGCACAAAGCTTCTCGTTTAGTGAACTTGTTCCCAAAGCCAACCAAAATGACTCGTCAGTTTGGAAAGTTTATAATTACACTCCTCTGAAAAACAAAGTCGGCTCAAGCTGTGGCTTCCTCTGCTCTGATCCGAGATAGTTTTTAAACGCGCTGCAAATATGTTCGCTCTAATAAGTAATCGAGCGAAACTTTGCCCGCGCCGGCGATTGCGAGCCAGAAGAATATTGCGAAATATGTTGCTTCCTCAAAACCGAACAAGTCTTCGAGTGAATGGATATCAGCCATTTTGGCGCTGACAGTTGCGACAATCATCACCACTGCCAAAGCGCCTCCGCTGATGCGGGTTAGGAATCCGAGGATAAGGAACAGCCCGCCAAAACATTCCGCGCCAGCAACAAACGGGGTTAGGATATGCGGATATGGAATACCCAGCTCAGTAAAATATTCCGTGATTTTCGGCAGGTTCTGCAATTTGCCCCAACCGGTCAGCATAAATGTATAACCCACAATCAGCCGCGCCGCCAACGGCCCAGCCCATTCAAAATATGCCGCAATTTTTTGTGGCAGAAGGATAAGTAATTTGATCAAAAACATAGCAACTCCTTTGTTATGCAGCCGCCTGGGCCAGCGGTTGGTTATAAGCTAGCAAACCATTACGCATCCACCGCGCAAACCATTCACCTAATTTTTCAGCAATCTGTTCCTCCGGCCGCACGCGCTCCAGCGCTTCGCCAACTGTCAGGCCGGAAAACAGCATTTGCAGCATCTCATATTCCCCCGAACTCAAATCCATTCGCCATACCGTATCCTCATGACGGAACACCACTAGATAAGATTTACCGGCTTTGGGTTTTTGCGGCGTCTCGTCCTCTTTTACCGCTCGATAATATTCATTCGCCGGATAACTAAACGCAAAAAGCTGCAACGCCTCGCGGGCATGCAGCTTTGATTGCATCAAAATCTCCGGCGTCATTCCCGCAAGATGTTCCGGCATAAGCGCCACCGTTTCCGCCGGATCCGATAATTGCGAAATGGCAGTTTCCAACTTGCATAGTTCATTTGCAAATATATCATCAGCCATCGATTTCCCCAGGAAACCCGGCAGTTTAATAGCAAATCTCCCAATATTGAAATGACCCGAATATTCGGTATTAACAAAATCATTGATCAGATTTTTAAACGCATCCGCACCAAGATAATTTTCCAGCACCGGATAATCTTCCGCCACTGCATCATATAAACGGTAGCGATAAGCATTAGTGTAAACTTTCAACTGCTCCGCCGCCGCGAACTCTCTTTTGGCGCGAATCCATTCATCCGGTTTACTATCGCTATCCAACAAAATCGCATCCTGCATGCGTTCCTGATCTTCCCGCAGCACTGTCGTCCTGTTGGTAATATAAGGCACCTGCTCTTTCGCCAAATCAGGCAGTGGAGCCTGTTGCACAGCAATCGCCACAGCTTTTGCTTTCTCCAATTCCGCAAACAACACCGGAAATTCCGGAATCTTATCATCCCACTCCACCATCGTATTAGGAACCCGCCCGGATTTTTTCACCACATATTGATAAAGCGCCCAGACTTCATCAACCACATGATCATCATGCGTATCAATAATATGCGTGCCATAATTGCTATGGCCGGAAAGATGAATCTGCTGCACGCGCTCCAGCGGCAAAGTATCTATATATGTTTTAGGATCAAGACGGTGGTTGTAGCAGGTGACATAAACATTGTTCACATCCAACAAAAGATTACAGCCGGAATTCTCCGCCATACGCGCGATAAACTCCGCCTCCGGCATATGCGAACTTTTAAATTCCAAATATGTTGACGGATTTTCCAACGCGATCGGCCTCTCCAAAAAATCCTGCACCTCGCGGATGCGCGTGGTTACATGTTTCAGCGCCTCTTCCGTATATGGCACCGGCAGCAAATCATGCGTATTGCGGTGGGCGATTCCCGTCCAGCAAAGATGATCGGAAATCCAGGCAGGATTTAACCATTTAATTAAATTTTTCAGCTTATGCAGATATTCCGAATTGAGGGGATCAATCGTCCCTATTGAAAGCGCGACGCCGTGCATGACAATCGGATAACGCTCAGCGATCCGCGCCAAATTGCGTTTCGGCCTTCCATCAGTATCCATGAAATTTTCTGAGATAACCTCAAACCAGTCAACTTGCGGCCAATTTTCAAAAATATATGAGTAATGCTTAGGCCGCAGCCCAAGTCCAAATCCCAAATCTTGATTTATATTCTTCATAAAGAATTACGGCAGGAGCGCTGAACGCCCCCGCCGTTTTTCTAGGGAAAGCAGTATTATTTGCTGCCGTCAGTTGCGCAAGAGCCTTTGCCTTTGCAATCGTTTTTGCCATCGCCACCATTGCCTTTGCAAGAGTTTTGGCCTTTACAAGCATGCTTTTCTTTTGCTGCAGTAGTAGCAGCTTTATCGCCGTGATCAGCAGCGTTAGCGATAGATGAAGTCATGATACCAGCGCCGAGCAAGCCAGCGAGAGCAACAATAGCCAATGTTTTTGTAGTAGACATAAAATATTCCTTTTTAATTGTTGGTTGGTAGTGACGTACATAGTTATTCGTCCTGCGCCATATTTTGGTTACATCGTTATAAAACATTACCAGCGCAATAATTTACGCCCAAAAATAAGCCCGATTAGTCCGAACCCCAGAATCGGCAGGTAATGCCATTGCACCAAATGCACAACAGAATCCGTAGGCTCGCAAATCCTGAATGTCAGCGCCCCAATGCTTGATGCCGCGATCAAAGAAATCCCGCCTGCGAGATAATAATGCGTAACCGCCTGCTTGCGCAAAACCGCCATCATCCACACTCCGGAAACCAGCGAGAACGCGGTTATGCATAATACGCATTCAACCCCGTGCCCCGGTTGAACAACTTCCGGCGACTCGTTCATCAAGGCAATATATAACGTGTACGCAAAGCCAAGAATCGGCATTATTGGCAGGTATATAATCCATTTCTTTTGCATAATATCCGGATAAGAGAGAAACGCCGCGCTCAAGCCGGAGGTGATAATAATCGCCACTAACAATATAACTTCCCTGATGAACTGCGGTGATTGCAGTTCCTTAGTCAAATCAACCTGAACGCCAAAAATGATGACCATAAATCCGGTAGACAACGCTGAAGCCAAAATCCAGCGCAGGAAAATACCAAGCGGGGAACGCGATGTTTTCGCCTGTCCCGCCTGGCTCAATGCCTCAATCAAATTTACGGTTTTATCTGTCATTGGCCAACTTCTTCTTTAAAACTTTATAAGCCCGGTGCGCCGCAACTTT
This sequence comes from Alphaproteobacteria bacterium, assembly GCA_043757405.1. Classification (GTDB taxonomy): domain Bacteria; phylum Pseudomonadota; class Alphaproteobacteria; order Rickettsiales; family 21-14-0-20-44-7; genus JABDBO01. The sequence continues at coordinate 11,391 of JAYVPI010000032.1, read as the reverse complement.
CACCGCGCTTTCCGTCATGCACATTTTTCCCGCGACTTCTTTAGCCGTATAACCCTCGCTATGTATAAGATGCAGAATCATCGGCTGTTTTCCCGGTAACTGGTATATTTCCTGCTTTATAGATTCGTATGAAAGATCTGATTTAGTTACATCCGGCGCCGCGATATTCTCCAGCTCTTCATAATTGCCCGCAAAGCGCAATTTATCGGCATAAACCTTGCGCAAATGGTCCTGCATCCTGAACTTGGCAATCGCATATATCCACGGCAATAACGGCCGCTTGCAATCATAAGTATGCCGCGCCTTATGGATTGAAATTAAGATCTCCTGCAAAACATCCTCAACTTCGCTAGGAGAAGATATTTTTTTGGATATAAATGGACGTAATATACGAGAAATTTGACTCAAAACTTCCCTATAAGCCCGGCTATCGCCTTTTATAGCCGTGGCCATCAATAGCTCTAATTCTTTTCCATTTTCTGCCAAAACAGTCCTTTTAATCTAAACAACCAAGCCACAAACCTCTTCGATCTATACCCACTTTGCAGATTATCTCAATGCACATTTAATATAGATTTGCTCTAAATTATCCAACCCGTACAATCCTGATGAGTTAGTTGCAGTAGAAACTCTCTAAGCATACAGCGGCTAAGGCGGCATAGATTCCTTACACATAACCTCATTGAACAATGTAGAATCTTGATGGCTAATCACCGAATTTGATAAGTAACAATTAATAATGGACAGTTTATGCCACTTATCAAAACACGCGACGGGATTCAACTTTATGTAAAAACCTGGGGCGAAGGCCGTCCTGTAGTTTTAATTCACGGCTGGCCACTTTCTGCCGATAGTTGGGAAGCTCAATCAATTGCTTTAGCAGAAGCTGGTTTCAAAGTTATCGCCTATGATCGCCGCGGTTTTGGCCGTTCTGAACAACCTTGGTCAGGGTATGATTATGATACACTTACAGATGATCTGGCTGATGTAATGAAAGAAACCGGCGCAACAGAAAATGTCACACTGATCGGTTTTTCAATGGGTGGCGGTGAAGTTGCGCGTTATATGACCAAATACCAAGGCAAAGGCGTGGTGTCTGCTGCGCTTATATCTTCGATAGTGCCCTATATGCTGAAAACCCAAGATAATACTAAAGGAACTCCCGAAGAAAAGTTTCAGGAAATTGCTGAAAGTATCAAAACAGACCGCCCGAAATTCTTTAGACAAACATTCTTGCCGCAATTCTTTGGTGTTGGATTAGTTTCACATCCGGTTAGTGATGAAATATTGGATGCCAATACAGTTACAGCTATGCAGGCAAGCTTGAGAGCGACATTGGAATGCGCCAAAGCGTTTGGCCATACTGATTTCCGTTCTGATCTACCGAACTTCAAAGTTCCAACTCTTATTATTCATGGAACGGCTGATAAAACAGTGCCAATCGATGCTTCGGCAAGGGCGGCAGCAAAAGGGATATCGCAAGCCCAGCTTATTGAATATGAGGGTGAGCCGCATGGTTTGAACCTGACTGCTAAAGATAGACTGACATCTGATTTGCTTAAATTTGTCCAAACCGCAAAACCTGCTAAAGCGGCAGCATAAAAACACACTTGGCTATGGCAAGCATGTAACTAGCCCGTCATTGCGAGAATGTCCGCATCCTATCTTAAACCGTTATAGACGAAATGGATGAACCCACAGTTTTACCCATCCATTCGGCAAACTAATGGATAAAATTTTCTACAGCTGTTCCTAAACCCATAAAATATCTACGCCGCGCTGACTTTCGGCTCACGTTTCCAGAATCTTAGCTTGCCGCATTCTTTGATAAAGTTGGCCGCGTCGGAGACTTTGGTTAATTGCATACAGGCCGCGTCCAAACTATCTGCGATCCCTATTTTCTGGAACAGTGGTTTTACTTCTTCCGTATAGGCAATAAATTTCATATGCGCGAAAGCGTCGGAGACAAAATCTTTTGCGCTGGCTTCCTTGGCCATAGTTTTTGCCCCTTCCTTGGAGAATAAAAGTGCGACGGCATCAAACACTACCGAAGGCCCGCCTTCGATTTTGTGGTTGGCTTCAACCCAGCTTCCATCATCCATTTTTACCCCGCCGATCATCGGCGCGACAATTTCAACCACCGTTCCTTCTCTTTTAGCTGCCTGTTTTAAAGCGGTTAAAAGCTTGGCATTGGCGCCATCGGTGAGGAATATGCCAAGTTTGCGGCCTTTGAAATTATTCGGACCGTTATTGATAACGCTAAGCGCGGCGGATTTTTTAAGGTCGTTGCGAGTCGGTTTCGCAGCATCGGCCGGTTTCGGCATTTTTTGCAAGCGCAAACCGTCAGCCACTTTTTTCGCCAGGGTTTTGTCGATGTTCAGCAAATGCGAAACCGTGCGGCTGCGGATCGCTGGATTTTCAACTTTGCTCAGTTCAAATACCAAAGCATCGGCGATGTGATTTTGCTCCGTCGGCGTCTGGCTTATATAAAACTGCAAAGCCTGGCTGTAGTGATCGGCAAAACTATCCGGGCGAATGCGTAATTTTGGCCCGCCGTCATCAACCGGCACGCTGGCAAAACCTTTTGCAGTTTCACGCGGGCCGCCTTCTGCTCCTAATGAGTTTGGTTCATAATTGGCGCGGCCTTTGGGATTATACATTGCCATATGTCCGTCTTGCTGAAAATGCGCAAATGGACATTTCGGCGCGTTGATCGGGATATGGGTAAAGTTCGGCCCACCCAGGCGTTTAATCTGCGTATCGAGATATGAAAAATTGCGGCCTTGCAATAATGGATCATTTGAAAAATCAATCCCCGGTACAATATTTTGGGTACAGAATGCCACCTGCTCGGTTTCAGCAAAAAAATTATCGACGCAACGGTCAAGCACCAGGCGGCCAACGATGCGGATTGGCACTTCTTCTTCCGGAATAAGTTTAGTAGCATCCAAAACATCAAAAGCAAATTTCTCGGCAAATTTCTCATCAAAAATTTGTAAGCCGAGCTCCCATTCAGGAAAATCACCGCTTTGAATTGAATTCCATAGATCACGGCGATGGAAATCAGGATCCGCACCATTTATTTTTACCGCCTCATTCCATACGACTGATTGCAATCCCTGCTTTGGCTTCCAGTGGAATTTAACAAAACTGGATTTGCCTTGAGCATTCACCAAGCGGAATGTATGCACGCCGAAACCTTCCATAAAGCGGAACGAGCGCGGAATTGTGCGGTCGGACATGATCCACATAACCATATGCATCGATTCCGGCATCAGCGAGATGAAATCCCAGAAATTATCATGTGCCGTCTGTGCCTGCGGGAAACCGCGATCCGGCTCATCTTTAGCGGCATGGATCAAATCAGGAAACTTCATCGCATCTTGAATAAAGAAAACAGGAATATTATTACCGACAATATCCCAATTACCCTGTTTGGTATAAAGCTTCACCGCAAAACCGCGAACATCTCGCGCCAGATCAGCCGAGCCTTTATTCCCCGCAACTGTTGAAAACCGAACAAATGCTGGAGTTTTCTCGCCCGCACGCTGGAATATATCAGCCTTGGTAACATCGGCAGCGGATTTATATGTCTCAAAATACCCATGTGCGCCGAAACCGCGGGCATGCACCACGCGTTCAGGGATGCGCTCATGATCGAAATGAAAAATTTTATCGCGCAATATATGATCTTCCAAAAGCACAGGGCCGCGTGGCCCGGCTTTAAGCGAGTTTTGATCATCAAATACCGGCAGGCCTTGAGCGGTTGTGAGTAAGGGCGTCTTGGCATCCGCGCGTTGATGCGTTTCACCGCCTGCTGCGGACACAACTTTTTGGCCATCAAACTTCAAGGTTTTTTCTATTTTACCGCCTGTTTTTACTTTGCTCATAATCTGCCCACTTAATTGTTATTTTACCGACCTATACCGTCAACGCTGTAAATTACCTATGTGGTTATACCAACTATGGATAATTGATAAGTTCATAGTTTCCCCCTATCGCATCTTTATGCCTTGGTATGCATTATCGCAAAGTGATTAATCCGCTATATCGGCTGATTAAGCTTTAAACATTAATACGGAGAGATTTATGGGTCGCGGAATTTTATTATGGTTACTTGGCGTGCCAATTCCAATCATCATCATATTAGCTTTAATCTGGCACTAAAATCAACAAATTATAGAGGGTATCCTATATGGCTATAAAACAAATAATTCAGCGTGATGTAATAACTGAAGATTATTCAGCACCAATTCATTCACATCATAAATGTTCAGTCTCTTGGGGAGCGATACTCGGCGGGGCATTAGGAGCGATATCGATTTCGCTAATTCTTTTAATCCTCGGTTCAGGTTTAGGCTTCGCCTCTGTATCCCCTTGGGCTGACAGAGGAGCAACAGCTACTGCCTTTACTGTAGGAGCAGCTATTTGGCTTATCATAACTCAATGGGTGGCTTCCGGCGTCGGCGGTTTTATAACCGGTCGCTTAAGAACACGCGCCTCCAACATTCATACTCATGAAGTATTTTTCCGCGATACTGCACATGGCTTTATTACCTGGTCACTTGCAACAATTGTAACTGCCACAGTACTTGCCGGAGCTGTTACTTCGATTATTGGCGCAACAGTTAAAGCCGGAACCGCAATTGCTGCCGCAGGCGCAGCCGGTGCCGGACATGAAGCTGCTAAAGATGGCAAAATTGATAATTTAAACGGCTATTATGTAGATAATCTTTTCCGCTCGGATAAAACGGTTTCTTCTACCGAAGATTCGCGCGGTGAAACTATCCGTATTCTGGCTAAGGACGTTACAGAGGGCAAAATTTCTGATGATGACAAAGCTCGTCTGAAAACTGTTGTTGTAAAACAAACAGGGATTTCAGATCAGGAAGCTTCAACACGAGTTGATAATATAATCACTCAGATTGATTCTGCCAAAGCCCAAGCAAAACAAGCTGCAGACGATGCTAAAAAAGCTGCAACTGCATTTGCCTTTGCTACAGCCCTTTCCATGTTCCTAGGCGCGTTCATAGCTAGTGCGGCAGCCGCTCTCGGTGGCATTCACCGCGATGAATACGATAATCACCAATCTAATTAGTAGGATATTTATGTTTGAATCACTAACAGCAAGTAAAGAAAACGCTATCTCAATCCTCAAAGATGACCATAGCAAAGTAAAAGGCCTATTCGAGCAATTCGAGAAAGCTGATAGCATCGCGAAAAAGAAAAAGATTGCGACCGAGGCTATTATGGAATTGAAAATTCATGCGGCTATCGAAGAAGAAATATTCTATGCCGCTGTTCGTAAGCCCACCGGTAAGAAGATTATGAATGAAGCCGATGAAGAACATCATGTTGCAAAACTGCTGATCGCCGAATTAGAAAGAATGACCGGCAAGGAAGATCATTATGATGCCAAATTCACTGTCTTGGCTGAAAATATCCGCCATCATATAAAGGAAGAAGAAGGCCAGATGTTTCCGAAAGTAAGATCTGAATCTATTAATCTGGATGAATTAGGTAAAAAAATGCTTGCCCGCAAAACCCAATTAAAGAAAACAGGCGTCGCAGTTTTTGCAGAAGAGAAGTTGATCCGTTCTTTTAAAGGAAATGCAGATTCCCCAGCTCAAGCGGCAAAAGCAAGGAAGCCTGTGAAACTTGCTAAGAAAACTAATGCTAAAAGCAAGAAAACAGCTGCTTAATTTAATTCCGATCGTTCTGATTAATTTTATGCAATCGCCGCAACAGCTTTATTAACAGCGAGTTCAGACCGTATATATGGCGCGGAATTATTCCGTGCGGCCTGCTGCAGATCAACGCCTAAATCCTTGAGGTTGGCGGTTGCACTTGCAATTCTCTGCACCAATACGGGATCATTCGCAACCATATTATGTAGTTGATTATTCTGCTGTGAATCATAGACCAGCGGGACTATCCTAAGAACGGCTGGCGCCAGTAACGGGGCTGATCCAGATCCATCAAGATCGCGGTCAGGCGGCGGTAGATTTATATGCGGGACCATTCGGCACCATTTGCTGCAACATCATTTTATTCAACAGCAGTGCTTTATCCATATAAGTCATCGGCTGCTTTTCATCAGCAGCTTTACATTCTTCCGGGGAACCAAGCACTTTCAAAGTTGTACTGGCAACACTAGGATTGGCTAATTCTCCGAACTTAATACTTTGAGTCGGGATGCCGTTGATCGATGTGATACCGGTGCGCCCTTCCAAAATCTCCCGCATCTCAACGCGCATAAACGTGCTGTCCAAATTAAACGACCCACGCGTAACCGCCAGAGCTGGCCCCTTTGCCTGGTTCACCAGCATTTTGGAAGCTTCATCCCATAAGCCGTGATATTGGGCTTGCGTAATAGCGCCGGCGTCATTCTTAAAATCAACAAGCTTATGTATTTCTTTATCTAAATATTTACCTGCTTCCGTATCATGGACGGTGTAAGAGTTTCGAACTTTCTTTGTGCAATTTATAGCTATCCTAAGATTTGATTCTGTATATTCCGGATCATTACCGCTGTATAAAATAACAGTGCCCGGTTCCCCCCTTAACTAAAACTGTAGCCGGTTTCGCTTTCAAAGTTTGCATGAACTTGGCAAAATTCGCACTTTGTACGGGAGTTTCTATACTTGTTTCAGCCATAACTCTATATCCTCAGCGTTAACTAGGCACTGCTTTGTTAAAGGCTTACTAACATCAAACTTAACTTCTTCAGCTTCCAAATTATTGAAAGGCAAAACTCGCAGAGCGGCTTCAATATCTTTCGCATGCTTAAGTATCATTTCCGGCGGCGCGTCAGATATGCTCATTGCTATAGTATAAGTTGTAGAACCATTAGGAGTTCGTTTGCGATCTGCTATAAATTCAAATATATCAGAACCTGCTCTGCCACGAAAGATTTCAAACTCTTCTACCAAATTGCCACCTTCCCAAGTCAAAGTAAAACCATCACTATCACGTGTGATCCCATGACTTACAGATTCTATAGTTTCATCACTGTAAACATGAACACGCGGCTCTTCAATTAGATGCCAGCCCGGCGCGGAGCTTCCTTCTTCTCTTTCCGGTAAATTACTGGCAGCGGCAGTCATATAAAATTCCCCGATAATCAGCTGATTATACTATAGCAATATTTCAAGCCTGTTACAAATAAAGGATATTCTAAACTGCTCGCCGAAAATGCCGGCAGAGATATTCCCGCTTTTTGCACTAAAAACTTATACGAAGAAACATTCGTCTCCTTACGGAAATAAGTGACGCTGTGTGCGGGCGACAGCAGCGCTGCCTAACCTATTGTATTAATAAAAGTATATAATGGTGAAGAAAGGCGCATTTGAGCTCGCAGCACCATTACAATCGCACTGACTCAGAGCAAAACTTGGTTTTGTGTTTAAGCAGATAAACGATAACAGTTCTTACCGTCAGACTTCGCGAGGTTTAATGCTGAATCTGAAGTGCTCAAGATCCGTTCCGGCGTGATATCAGGAATCGTAATAACCATTACACCGATACTAATTCCAGTTTTTATTTCCTCTCCTTCCTTGTTCCAGCATTTCGGCATATTCTCTAAGATGCGCTTGGCCAGTATATTAACATCATCCTTACTATTAATTTCTTCAAACAAGATCGCGAATTCATCACCTCCAAGCCTGGAAACTGTATCGCTTGACCTGCTCGAGCCTCGTAAAACAGTAGCCGTATGAACCAATAAATCGTCACCTGCCTCATGTCCGAAATTATCATTAACCTGTTTCAGGCCATCTACATCTAAATAAAAAACTGCGAATATTCGTGCTGGATCGCGTTTTAAAAGCCCTATGCATCTGGTTAAATTAGCTAGGAATACTCGGCGGTTGACCAGGCCAGTTAATGAATCGTGCGATGCCATAGCACGCAGCCGTGCTTCAATCTTTCTACGCTGTAAATCGGTTGAATATAATAAGCTAGCTGTAACAAAAGTTAGAATAACTAACATTACCATATTGGTAATGACTGAGAGTGCGACGCCGAACTCCGAATCATAGAGGTTTTGCCGCTGCCCAACCAATCGTAACCAACCAACCCCGACCGGAATCATGATTGCGGCAGGCAAAAGGAAACTTGCCATTCTCCCGGCCGGCCCATCATTTACAACAAATCGCATAAATCCTTTATTTGCGGTGGACAGCAACGTGGCGATAGAAATTAGCAAAAACGAAATGGCTGTATTCCTTGCCATTGGTGTGAAAACACCAATACCGTAAAAGGAATGAATGCTGAATGTATAACCAACAAGCGCGAGCATAGCGACAAAACCGGCTCCCAAAGCCAGGATCTGCGATAGCAGTTTTAGATATTTGGAGCGGAAAGATGCAAGCAGCAGCGCCCAGGATAATATGAAAAGGTTCAAGGCCGTATTAGGCGCCATTCTGTTTGGCTTAGGCAATTCTGCGTTCAACCGGGATTCGTAAAGGCTAACATCAATCCTAAAGGAAGTTCCGAACAGCAAATCACTTAGCTTCATATAGCCTAAAGCCATTACGATCAGAATTCCGAGCCTAACAAAATATGCAGCCCCTTGATATCCTGCTCGTGCTTTAACCCGTAGTAATTCTATGGATAATAAGATAAAACAAATGGCGGTAATGGGGTTCATGGATACAGAGGCATTGCCAAAACGCCTAAATGCTTCAATATCAAACGCCCAGCCAATAAGGGCCAGCAAACCAAAGATTATTGGAACGATTGCTATAATATATCTCATGTTGGATTAATCCTAACACAGGCATTTAACGGCGTTAAAGATTTATACAAAACTTCCATCTAATTTAGACAGTTGGTCGATTTACTGTAACGTAGAAACGACTTGCGCAGTTTCTAAAGTGCTCGCCAAAAAGGCCGGCAGAGATATTTCCGCTTTTTGCACCGAAAATTCATGCAGAGAGCCATTCTCCGGGCATTTGGCATATGTGAGCGCGGCTATGTGCGGGACTCACGACTCTTTATAACATATTGTTGTATAAGAGAAAATTTAATGGTGGAGGAGGTTGGATTTGAACCAACGAACTCGTAAGAGGGCAGATTTACAGTCTGTTACTCAGTCTTATAACTTATTGTTCCATTTAGGATTTTAGTCTATTCCACGAGCTAATGTGCTAATCTATGTGCTAACTTTATTCGCAATTAAGTGTACTAACACGACTATTGATGCGTTTATAGTAGATTAGATTCAAGCCTTAGGGAAACGAACTCCAGAGAGTTCAATTAAGGCGGATGTAGTTAACTCCCCTGCGGAACAATGGCTGCTGCGTCTGTTATCTGGCGCTCGCAATGCCATAGGCCGTGAACGCTGCATATTAATTTAGTGATTATTCGCTTGCACATTATATAATTAACTTATGAAGCGCGGTTTCACATTGGTTGAACTATCTATTGTTTTGGTTGTTATCGGCCTGTTGATTGGCGGAATTCTGGTAGCGCAAAGCATGATCCAAACCGCAAAGACCGTATCATTTATAAGCCAGATGGCCCAATACAATGTTGCGCTAAAGAATTTTTACGTGAAATATAACTCTTTGCCTGGAGATTCAGCTCTTTTCGGCGGCGATGGCGATAAAATGATTGAAAGCACCGAATATCCATGCACCCCAAATCAACATTGCGCCGCCAGTTATATGTCCGGTGAAATTGCTGCATTCTGGCAAAATTTAAGCTCCAGCGGTTTGCAATCAAGGGATTCAACCAGCTATAGCAATAATTATTCCACGGGTATAAAATTTTCCGGGAGTTTGGTAAACGCGCCCAAGGCCATATTGGGGAATAATGCGGCAGTTATCGGGGGCAGAAACTTTTATTGGTCAACCGGAAGCAGGGCAGAAGATGGTTTCTCAATTTTAGATTGCAGTGCCATGACGAATAATACATATACATGCAAAGCTACATTCAAAAAAGAGGAAGTGCTGGCGGTAGATAATAAAATCGATGATGGGGTGCCTAATACCGGCAACATTTTCGGAGCTAAGTTTGGCCACGGGTTTGGAACTGGAATTTTAATATTTGACGGAACTGGCATTACCTCTACACCTTTTATAACTCTTCAAGATTACAGCGCCTTGCCTTTTAATACAATAAACATGGTAATGGGAATCAGGTTTTATGATGTCGGCGATTAAATCAAACAATAAAATGGGTACCACCTTTGGAGGCTCGAACTGCCTATCCACTAAACAACTAAGCTATAAGCGCGTTTTCATACTGGTTGAGCTATCTATTGTTTTGGCTATTATCCTTCTTAGATAAGATCAAGAACCTGGAATTTGGCAAAGTGAGCAGGATTCTTGACCGCTTGTATGCAACGCATCCGGCCATTATGCTATGTATAGGCGAGTTGGAAAAAAATATGGGAGTATGAATATGGACGTTAATCCACCTATGGCCAAGTAGAACTGACAGATATTAATTGGGTGAATGCCACGCCCTACCTGCTGGATTTCTCCCCGTTTGTTTGCACTTCAGACTCTACTTCAATTCCCTCACAACGTTGGAGGCCTTAATTTCACAGTCCACCTTTACTATCTGCTCTGGCTTTCCAGACTATGCATAATATGCTCTGCAAGCATTTCAGAGGCTTTGGACAAATCATTGCGCTTCATTAGCGCAATTTCCGCGTCGGCCAATTCAGGTAATTTACGAATTGGGTGAATGCCGCTTGGCAACATGTTTGCGGGTAAAACCGTAATGCCAAGTCCCGCTTTCACCGCAGCAATAGTTCCGGCAAGGCTGGGACTGGTATATGATATTCGCCAAGGTTTCTTGGCTTTGTCGAGCGCGGCCAGCGCACGTGTGCGGTATATGCACGGCTGGGGCGACAATACTAATGAAAGCGGTTCTTCGAGCTTATGATGGTCGGCAGCAGCCCAGACCAGCGGCTCGCGCCATACTTTAATTCCGCCTTTCGCGGCTTTAGGATCGCGTTTGACCAATATTACATCATAATCACCATCACGGAAACCGGCAATTAGGTTCAGCGTCAGGTTGCACGACACATTAAGCTGTACACGCGGATGGTGTTGGCGGAAAGTGGAAAGCACATCTGGCAAATAATGCGTAGCAAAATCCTCCGGCGTTCCTAGCCGTATCTCGCCTTCAATGTCCGGTTCCTTCAAACGGCTATAGGCTTCCCATTGCAGCTGGATGATGCACTTGGCGTAGCCAAGGAAAATCTCGCCCTGGCGGGTGAGTTTAACCTTGCGTCCGGAACGGTCAAAGAGCTGGCAGCCCAAACCTTCTTCCAGCTTCTTTATCTGCAGGCTAAGCGCGGATTGCGTGCGCCCAACAACATCCGCCGCATGGCTGAAAGTGCCGGTTTCGGCAATAGCTATAAAGCTCTTCAGCGAT
>JAYVPI010000031.1:0-41471 GCA_043757405.1 Alphaproteobacteria bacterium | reverse complement strand
AAAGCCCCGTTATTGCTATGGGTACCATGCTGGAGCAATGTGGGCTAAACCCTGCAAACACAAACCTCTGTGCAACTTGAACTACCACTAGCTAGTGGTTTCTAGATATCAAATTTCAGATGTCAGAAACAATAACGACAACAAAGAAAAATTTATGAAATATCTGATACCTGATATCTACTAAGCCGCGTTATCCGTACCCGGATTCGCGCTGAAATATTTCTCAAACTTGCCCGTCTCGCCTTTATGCGCATCCGCATCCGGCGCAGGCTCGCCTTTCTTGGTGATGTTCGGCCATATTGGCGCATATTCGCGGTTCAGTTCCTGCCATTTCAGGTTATCATCATCCCCCGCCTTAATCGCATCCGCCGGGCATTCCGGTTCGCAGACGCCGCAATCAATGCATTCATCAGGATGGATGACCAGCATATTCTCGCCCTCATAGAAACAATCCACCGGGCAGACTTCCACGCAGTCCTTATATTTGCACTTAATGCATTCCTCAGTAACAACATATGTCATGCGCCCCTATTAAATTATCTAGAGGATTTTTGCAATACTAATGTTGGTATTGGTAAATGTCATAATCCCCGATCTTTTTAACCTTTTTATAATGCGTCCAAATTTCCGCAAATTCCGGCTCAATCGAGAAATACTTGATAAAATCGAACTTATAATTACCGATACTGCGGCTGTAATATTTGCTATCCATAACCACAATAATTTCCGGCGGATACCGCTCAATATCGCCTATAACCTGCGCAATCAGCCGAGTTTCGTCATCCAATCGCTGCCCAGGCTGGTGATAAACCAATTCCTCATCCTTTATTTCCCCGCCCTCATACATCCCCGGCAATGACCAAAAATGCGCATAGCGCCCATGATATTCCGCATGCGTATATAATACTGCCGGAAACATAGTACCGAGGTTGAACGTCAGCATATAAACATTTTTACCAGCCGCATATTTGTTCAGCAGCTCAACCATATTCTGGTTATCTTCCTCGTTTATCCGCAACGAAATCTTCATACTGGTGCTAATCGCCAGCGTCACAAATATCATCAGGATAAAGCTGGAAATAAAAGAAGCCACTTTGTTCCACAAAGGCCTCAAGTTATCAAACAGCACAATCGTCAACAAAGAATTGCTGATAAAGCCAAAAAAATTCGGCGGATAAAAGTAATTTATCCACGTTTTGCTCTGCAGGATAATCAGCAACACGCCGGCAAGATTAGCAAAATTCGCAAAATAAATCGGCCTCGTCAGCAGTTTCCGGTCCTTGATAAAAACTATCCAAAACGCGATCTGGCACAAAATGGCCAATTGCAGCGATTGCTTATAAACCTCGCTCACCTTCCCATTAAACCCGCCATAATATCTAACCAAAAGCGGAAAAACCTCATTCACATAAACTTTCTCGAACAGCATCAGATAAGCCACATAACCCGCAATAACCACCCCAATTACGATATTCTGCAAATTAAAGAAGCTGAAAAACCTCCGGTCCATCGCCATTTTTACTAACACCAATACCGCCCATACCATCACAAAAAACGGCTTCAGCGCAATCCCGATACCCGCCATCAACCCAGCGATAATTACAAACCACCACGGATATTTACGCCCGCTCCATAGCGACACAAAATATGGCAATATAAGAATGATAAAAATATGCTCCCTCTCCCCAAAACTTATCCCCGGCAGGAAGAACAAAGCGAAAATAAGCGGAACCTGCATCGCCTTGTTTTCTAATGTAAAAAACGCCAATAAAAGCGAAGCCAGGCCCAATAAAGCAATGAATATAGCAAACATATAAATAGGGTTCACATGCAGCAAATTCCCCATCAACACGGGTATTTCCATGATGTAAATTATCAATGGCGGGTTCGATTCAATCACCTGCCTCCCCAGTTTCTCCCCCGCAACCACCCGCTCCGCCACATGCAAAAGCCAGCCATTATCGCCGTTCATCCAGCCCATAAACTGCACCGCGAGCGCCGCCGCGATAATCACAAACCCCAATAAGGCTGTTGTAAAACTCCTATCCATCGGGCATATATAGCGCATGGTAAAATCTTGTCTATTTCAAAACGGTAAATTGGAGTTTCAGGAGCTTGATAAAGCCTCCATACCTGTTCTTGATGCCGCATATTTATTCGGCGACGGCGTATATGAAGTCATCGCCGCGATAAACGGCCGCCTCTTTGATTTGGAACCGCATTTGGCGCGTTTGGAAAATTCCCTGCGAACTATATTAATCGGCCAGCCATTATCAACACAGGAATTGGCAACAATACTGGCCAAACTCCCCGAAGAAAATAAAAACGGTTACGTTTATCTGCAAGTAACCCGCGGTGCTCATATCAAGCGTGATTTCGCCATTGCCACCGATACCAAACCCACTTTCTTCGCCTATTTCCAGGAACAAAAACTTTTCCCAGAACAGCTTGAAGGCGAAACCTCGATCCTCTTCCCCGACATCCGCTGGAGCATGTGCCATGTCAAAACCACGCAGCTAATGTCCAGCCGTTTGGCCAAAAAATTCGCCACTGATAATGGCGCCATGGAACCAATCTATGTCACCCGCGGCGGCCTAATCACCGAAGGCGGCTCAAGCAATATCTTCATCGCCAAAAACAACCAAATCTTCACCCACCCGGCGGATAATGCCATCCTCGCCGGCATCACCCGCAGCCGAGTCATGGAGCTCGCCGGAAACGTCACCGAGAAAAAATTCACACTCGAAGAATTGCTCTCCGCCGACGAAGTTTTCCGCACCTCCACCACCCAAGGCGTGCGCGGCATCACCAATATAAAAATCGCCCCCTTGAGCAAAGAAATCTTCGCCGATGTCCAACCAGATTCAGTCTGGCAACCAAAGCAAATCGGCCTCCGTCAAATCGGCAATCGGCAATCGGCAATCGGCAATATCACCAAACAACTCGCACAAAAATACATAGACCTCGCACATGAAAAACCTCCCGCCGCAAAAACTGCCTAAACCCAAAGCCATTATCTTCGATTGGGACAACACTCTCATCGATTCATGGCCAGTAATCCATCACGCCATGGTGGAAACCTTCAAAGCTATGGGTCACGAACCCTGGAGCCTGGACGAAACCAAAGAAAAAGTCGGCAAATCCATGCGCGACCAATTCCCCGGCCTCTTCGGCGAGCGCTGGCAGGAAGCGGGCGACATCTATACCAAAACCTATCGCAGTTCACATTTGGACAAACTCACCGCCTTCCCGCAAGCCCAGGAACTCCTCGAATTCCTCCAAAGCAAAGATTTATATCTCGCAGTCGTCAGCAATAAACAAGGCGGCGTCCTGCGCCTGGAGGCAGAGCATATGGGCCTTGGCGATTACTTCAATATCATCATCGGCGCCAACGATGCCGCACGCGATAAACCGCACCCAGACCCGGTAATCATGGCGCTCAAAGGCAGCGGCATTGAGCCAGGCGAAGATGTCTGGTTCATCGGCGATTCCGTCACCGATGTCGAAACCGCAATCAACACCGGCTGCACCCCCATCTTTTATGGCGATGGCCCGCTGCCGGAAGAATTCAAGAAAAAAGTATTTTATATCGATAACCACGGAAATTTCAGGAAACTCATCAATGACCATTGCTGATAACATCGCCGTTGACCGCGCCGGACATGAGCTGCGCTGCGGCCGCCCTGTATATATCGGCGGCATGAATTTCATCCACCCCGAATTCATCACCGCCAAAATCCTCGCCAAACTAATCAACCCGAAACTGATAATCACCGCCCATCGCGCTGAAGCTATTTCCGGCAAAAAATACAAAGGCCATCAGCAAATTGACATCAAAGGCCAATCGCTGGAGAATATCCAATTCCTCCTCAGCTGCACCAGAATTCCAAAAAATGTAGTATTAAAACCCGCAACCGGCAAATCTGCACAAGCCGCAATTGAACTAACGCATATAACCCAGCTCCTCCCCGCAGCAATCTCCTGCGAAAGCACCAGCGGTTTCAAAATCCCTGCCGCTTCAGTCCTCAAATACGAACGCCAACTCGAAGCCAGCTTAATCCAGGTCACCGAAGCCCCTTTGAAACTCCACGACGCAAAAAAAGCCAGCATCAAAGCCTTCCGCTCCGGCAACGGCGCCTCTGAACAATATGCAATCATCATCGGCACACCGGCCGCGGAGCCATTAGTCCGCATCCACTCCTCCTGCTACACCGGCGACTTACTAGGCAGCCTCACCTGCGATTGCGGCGACCAATTGCGTGGCGCCATCCGCCTGATGGACAAAGCTGGCGGCGGCATAATCATCTATCTAATGCAGGAAGGCCGCGGCATCGGCCTAATCAACAAACTCCGCGCCTATAAATTGCAAGCCGGCGGCATGGATACGGTCGAAGCCAATGAATATCTCGGCTTTGATGACGAAGAACGCTCATTCGACGCAGCCGCATCGATTTTGAAATTGCTGAAAATCAAAAAAGTTAAACTCGTCACCAACAATCCAAAAAAATCCGCCGGACTGGAAAAATTAGGTATTAAAGTTACTTCAAGAGTTCCGCTAGTTATAAAACACGAACATAACCAACTCTACCTAGCCACCAAATCCAAGAAATCCGGGCATATTATATAAGTCATTAGTCTCAAGTCATTAGTCATTAGGAAGTTTCTAATGACTAATGACTTGAGACTTTAATCTAACTCATTATATTGGCAAAATGAACTTAGAAGACGAAGCAAAAATCATCGGCGCCTGGGCTGATAATGCATTGAAGCTGATGCATGAGCACAAAGTCACGCAATTGCCGGAAAATTATGCCGTCTGGTTTGAATATATCCGCGGCGGCAATAAAAAGCTTAAAAACGAAATTGATAAACTCCTTTCCGATAAGAAGCCTTTCACTCATGAGTTGAATCGCCATCTCTATCACGACCACATCATCAAAGATGTCGATAGCAAAATGGTCGTCGAAGCCAGCGCCCGCGTGCAAAATATCATGGCCACAGTATTAAAAGCCGTGCAATCATCCAACCAGGACACCGCAGATTACAACTCCGAACTCTCCGCTTTTTCCAGCGAATTGGAAAGCAGCGGCGTGATTGGCGAAGGCGAATTCAAAGCCATAATCGCCAAAATTGTTGAGAAAACAAATGACCTGCGCGAAAAAGGTGAGATCCTCAACAAAAAACTTGAAACCTCCCGCAAAGAAGTCGAGCTGCTCAAAACCAATCTCGAAGAAGTCTCCCTCCAAGTCAGCCTCGACGGCCTAACCGGCATCGCCAACCGCAAAAGCTTCGACGAAACCCTAAAAACCCATATCCGCGACTCCAAAGACAACAGCAAAAGCCTGTGCATGTTAATGATCGACGTCGATAACTTCAAAAAATTCAACGATAATTATGGCCATTTGCTCGGCGATCAAGTTTTAAGAATAGTTGCCCAATGTATGAAAGAAGCCGTCAAAGGCAAAGATTTCGTCGCTCGTTTCGGCGGTGAAGAATTCGCCGTGCTCCTGCCGGAAACCCCATTACGCGGCGCTGAAATCGTCGCCGAACTGATCCGCAAAACTATCGCCGGCCGTGAGCTAAAACGCAAAGATACCGGCGAATCCTATGGCAGCGTCACCGTCTCCATCGGCGTTTCCCTACTCCGCCCGCGCTATGATGCCCCGGATGATTTGATCGAACGCGCCGATAAAGCCCTCTACCTCTCCAAGAAAAACGGCCGCAACCGTGTCACAGCGGAGAGCTAATTTACGATTGCCGATTACCGATTGCCGATTTATAACTGTCTTCAATCGGCAATCATCAATCGGCAATCGGCAATAAAAAATGCTCCACCGCTTCCTCACCCCCCACCAGCAATCATTTATCCCCCTCCCTAAAGGAAGGAAAATATTAACTTCACCCCTCCCTCAGGGAGGGGATGGGGGAGGGTCTGCGGTATCCGTATATAAACGCATTCCCAGAAACCCCATACTAATCACACGCGCCAGAGACGCCCGCAAAAACCCCACCGAGCCGGAAAAAAGACTCTGGCACGCTCTAAAAACCTGGCAACTCCAGAAACATAAATTCCGCAGGCAAGAAATAATCGGCAATTACATTGTCGATTACGCCTGTTATAAAAAACATTTGATTTTAGAAATTGATGGGGAAAGTCATGCTTTCTCGTCAGATTATGATGCCAGGCGAACTGCCTATCTTAAGAAATTAGGCCTTCGCGTATTGCGTTTTTGGAATAATGAGGTTATGGAGAACTTTGACGGCGTCTTGCAACGGATTGCTGAGGAACTAAACCGCAGCGACCCTCCTCCCAACCTCCTCCCAGAGGGGGGAGGAGTAACAACCTCAGACAAATTATGACCAGAATAATCTTCTTTCCATTTATCAAACTCGGACAATTGCTCGATAACCTTGTTCAAAAGTATTTTACTGTCCGTAAGCTTGAAAACTTCATCGCCAAATCTTCGCCATATTTCCTCGCCGTCGGCAGCCTGACGTTAATCGCCGGAATTTATTTCGCACTCTTCGTCTCGCCCAAAGATTACCAACAGGGCGACGCCGTGCGCATCATGTATATCCATGTCCCTTCCGCTTATATGTCGCTTGCCATATATTGCCTGATTGCGGTTTTGAGCTTCGGTTACCTAGTCTGGAAAAACCCGCTTTGCTACCTAGTCGCTAAAGCCGCCGCACCAATCGGGGTTTATTTCACCGCCATTTGCCTCATCACCGGCTCAATCTGGGGCTTCCCGATGTGGGGCACCTGGTGGGTCTGGGATGCGCGCCTCACCTCAGTGCTAATATTATTCTTCATCTATTTAGGCTATATCGGCCTCGCCGACGCCTTCAACACCGAAGAGCGCGAAGCCAAATCCGCCTCCGTCCTCGCCCTGGTCGGTATCATCAACATCCCTATCATCAAATATTCCGTAGAATGGTGGAACACCCTCCACCAGCCCGCCAGCATCTTCCGCTTCGGCGGCCCAACCATTGATACATCAATGCTCATTCCATTATTATTGATGGCCATAGCCTGGACCTGCATCTTCGCCATCACCCTTTTCTTCCGCATCAAAACCGCGATTTATACGAAAAAACTAGAGCGCCAAAGCGCCTTTTAAAAAAAGTTGTCATTGCGGGTTTGACCCGCAATCTTAACTCAGGCGCCGGAGATAGATTGCGGGTCAAGCCCGCAATGACAAACCCGCTATTTTACCTTACGCCCTCGGCGCGTCACCACCCGCATCGCTGGTAATATAAACCCAGCATCCGTACCTTTGCCCAATTCGCTATGCAATATAAAGCGACCGCCATGCAACTCTACCAACATCTTAGAAAGCGGCAATCCCAGCCCCGTACCTTCCTCATCCACCTCATGCCGGTTCTTCACCTGCCCAAACACCGAAAGCGCCACCGGAATATCCTCTTCCGGAATACCGATACCACTATCAACCACATGTACTTCCAACTCATTGGTCTTATTAATCGCCGCCGTCAGCTTAATAGTCCCGCCATCACGCGTAAATTTCACCGAATTTGACAGCAGGTTCAGCAACACCTGCTTCAACTTCTTTTCATCCGCCAGCAGACGCGGCAAATTCGCCTCGATATCCGTAGTCAAATTCAAATTCTTATTCTTCGCCTTCTCGCGAATCATCCGCAGCGATTCATCCACCACTTTGCCAAATATCACCTCGCCCTCGCGGATCTCCAACTTACCCGCCTCGCCTTTTGAGTAATCTAGGATATCGTTAATCAACTGCAGCAAATGATTTCCGCATAGATTAATATCGTGGATCCTCTCCTGCTGTTTCTTATTATTCAGCGGCCCGAAATACCCGCTATCGATCATTTCTGAGAAACCAATAATGGCATTTAACGGCGTGCGTAATTCATGCGACATTTTAGCAAAGAATTCCGACTTAGCCTGGTTAGCCAGCAATGCCCGCCGCTCCGATTCCTCCGAGCGCTGGATTTGCTTTGCCATCGCCAATATCAGCGAGAACAACACCACCCCAAACACCGTAAACAATATCAGGAACACCAGATCATTCATCCTGTCCGCACGCCAGGAGGCCAGGATCTCATCCTCATCAAACATCAACGAAACCAGCACCGGCATATTATGCAGTTTCTTGAACGAAACGATATAATCCCTCCCGTTCAAAGAAGTGCGCTTCACCTTCAAATTGGTCAGATCCGCTTTCTTCAGCGACTCATCATCATGAATCATCTGCATCAAATTCACCTGCGGCCGGTTATTACCCTGCGCCAGGATTATCTGCCCGTTATTGATAATTATCCCCATCCCGATCTTGTCGCCGATCTCAATCGAGCGGAAGAAATTGAAGAAATAATCCGCATCCACCGCCACCGCGATAATACCCGCAAAATTCCCCTCAAACCCATATATCGGATGGCTGAGGATTATCAGGTTTTTATCCGCACTACTGATCGAAATTGATAAAGCCTGCGGGCTTTCGATCCGCGGCGAGCTTCGCTTGTGATATTGAAAATAACTTTCCTCGGAAAGATTCTTCTTACTCTCCGCCCATTTCTTATAAGTCACGCGGCTACCGATGATCGGCACATTCCCCTTATCATCCGTAATCAATATCCACGCGCTTTGCGGCGTCTCTGCCACCCACTTCTTGAACTCCTCCTCAACCTGGTCATAAGATGGTTTGCCGAACAGGGAGTTATAATAATATCTCTCCGCCTCGCCTTTGAGAGTCAGGTTAACAGAATTGAAAGTCAACTCGATATGGTCAGATTCAATCTTGGTGAGCCTCTCCGCAATCAACTGCCCGCGCTCAATCGCGATATCATGCGTCCATACTGCCTGGATAGTCACGATCATGCAGAAAACCAGCAACACCACCACGCTGATGATGCCGAGCTTGCGCGAAAATGAAGTTCGATATGGGTGCGGAGATTCCATCATTCCTTGATATAAACAATTAGTTAATAACAAGTTAGTAATTCGTTTTTGGAAGCTTTACTAGTCTATTTTATTAATTAATTGCTAAAATATCACGGTAGGTGCTAGGTTTTAGGTTCTGGGTTCTAGGGTAGTTTTTAAAGATTTACGAAGACTATAAATCACTTTATGGAACTCGGTCATTCTTGCTTCTATTGTTTTAAGCTCTTGATTTGTTATAAATCCCAGATCACACGCTAAAATTAATTGTGATTCTAATTCGCACGAGGAACCAATAGCAATTGATAAAAAGTTTATATAATCTTTCCTAGTTCCACGGCCATGACCCTCTGCAATATTAGAAGTGATTGAAATCACTGCTCTTTTTACTTGAGAAGCAAGAGCAAACATCTCCTCTCTGGGAAATTTCCTAGCAAGAATGTAAACATCTTTCGCTAACCCACGCGCCAATTGCCAAGCAATCAAATTCTTATAACTTTTTATCATAATTACCCTAGAACCCAGAACCTAAAACCTAAACCCTATTATGCCGCTGCCTGTAGCTAATTGCCTCTGCGATATGAGATTTTTGCACTTCCTCGCTCATATCCAAATCCGCTATGGTCCTCGCCACGCGCAAAATGCGGTTATAACCCCGCATAGAAACTTTGAAATTCTCCACCGCCACCATTAGCAGCTTTTTGCCCTCCGGCTCCAGCCGCGCCACATTTTCCAGAAACTCCCCGTCAACTTCGGAATTAGTACGATATTTTTTCCCCGCCGCCTTATATCTTTCCTTTTGCAGCTCACGCGCCTTGCCTACTCTTTGCGCTACAATTTCCGATTTTTCGCCAGTGCCATCCCCCATCATATCCTCCGGCTTCAAACTCGGCACATCAATGAAAATATCAATCCTATCATAAAGCGGCCCGCTGATTTTGGACTGATACTCAATCCCGCATTTTGGCACTTTGGTACAAGCCCGCTCCGCATCGTCCATATACCCGCAGCGGCAAGGGTTCATCGCCGAAACCAGTTGAAACTCCGCCGGATAAGTAATATGCGAATTCGCCCGCGCCACAGTCACCTGCCCTGATTCTATAGGCTGCCGCAACGACTCCAAAACATCCCGATTAAATTCCGGCAGCTCATCCAAAAACAAAACTCCCTTATGCGCCAGCGAAATCTCCCCCGGATAGGCTCGCTTACCCCCTCCAACCATCGCCGCCATCGATGTCGAATGATGCGGCGTGCGATATGGCCTGTTGGAGGATAACCCCATTTCCGAAATCATCCCCGCCACCGAATTGATGATGCTCACCTCCAAAATCTCCTCTGGATCCAACGGCGGCAAAAGCCCGATCAGCCTTGATGACAACATCGATTTCCCCGATCCCGGCGGCCCGATCATCAGCATATTATGCCTTCCCGCCGCGGCGATTTCCAGGGCCCGTTTCGCTGTTTCCTGCCCTTTGATATCCCGCAAATCCGGATATTTCATCTGGTTAGAATCCAGCCTGATCTTCGGCGGCTCTAATATTATATCGCCCTTCAAATGGTTAATCAGCGCCACCAAATCCGGTGCCGCAACAATATCAATCTCCCCCGCCCAAGCCGCTTCCATCCCCGATTTCTCCGGGCATATAACTCCCTTCCCTTGCGTTTTCGCCTCAATCGAAACCGGCAGAACGCCGCTCACCGGAATGATTTTCGCATCCAACGACAACTCCCCCAAAACCAGGTATTTATCAGCAATTTCCTGCGGAATAATCTTCATCGCTACCAACATCGCCATCGCAATCGGCAAATCATAATGACTGCCAACTTTCACCAAATCCGCCGGCGCCAGGTTAACCGTCACCCGCTTCGCCGGCAAATTCAACCCAATGGAACTGAGCGCCGAGCGCACCCGCTCCTTGGATTCCGTCACCGATTTATCCGCCAATCCCACAATCACAAACGAAGGCAGGCCCGGCGCCACCTGCACCTGAACTTCCACCGGAGTCAGCTTCAACCCCTCAAACGAAACCGTGATAACCTTGGCAACCATATTTGGATTATATGGCTATACCGGTTGAAAACAACCAACGATTTCACAACCCTATGGATAAATCTGGTAGTGCTTCCAGTTAGCAGCGCCGTTGCCCGCTTTGATATTTCCATCGCGCTCAAACACATCGCGCTGATGCAAACGAAATTCGCCTTCCTGCCAGAATTCAATTCGCTGAGGAATAACCCTGAACCCATGCCAGAACTCCGGACGCGGTGGCCCAGAATCAGAATTTACGCCATATTTTTTCCGCAATTCTTCAATCGAAGTCACCAACTCATCGCGTGATTTCAAAACTTCCGATTGCTTGCTCGCCCATGCCCCCAGCCGTTTTTCGATATGGCGCGAATTATAATAATCATCCGCCTCCTTCCCTTTCACCGCCTCCACAGAACCCTCAATCCGGATCTGTCTTTGCATATCCATCCAATAAAAATTCAACGCCGCTTTAGGATTCGTAGTCAACTCCTGCCCTTTGCGGCTATTAGCATTAGTATAAAAAACAAACCCCCGCTCATCCCAGGCTTTCAACAAAACCACCCGTAATGACGGCGCACCGTCTTTATCCGCCGTAGCCAAATTCATCGCCGTCGGCTCTTTCATGCCGGACTTCATAGCAGCCTCAAACCACTCACCAAATAATTGAAAAGGTTTTTCCATCCACAGAAACTATAAGAAATCCCACAAATAGTAAACTCCCAAGCGAGAGCCGTCAGCCCGCCGCCAGGTGGCAAAGCCACCTCATTAATAATAGCGCCCCTCTAGGGCGCTGGGCGGCGTTTTCAAAAAGCGTGCTTTTTGAAAACAATCAATAATCAAAACTGAGAATCACCGTATTTTGGCTTGCTGGCCTTGACTTTACCTCTCATAAGCAAAAGGCGCATATTGTCAGGATTGTCAGATTCAGAAATGGCCGTTTCCTCGCTTATAATTCCATCATTTAACAATTCCACCAGCGAATTTTCGAAAGTCATCATGCCGATATCCGAGTTTTTGCCCATCACATCCCTGATTTCAGTAATCTTACCTTGCATGATCAAAGGTTTGATAAAACCCACATTTTTAAGAATCTCAATCGCCGGAACTTTGGTATTTTCAACACTTTTAACCAAGCGCTGCGCAAAAATATATTTCAATACATGCGCCAGTGAATAAAGATATTGGTCTTTCAAATTCGCCGGGAAGAAATTGACTATGCGCTCAATTCCTTGCGCTGCCGAAGTCGCGTGTATAGTGGCAATGCATAAATGTCCGGTTTCGGCAAAGTTCATCGCCTGGCTCATCGTTTCCGCGTCGCGGATCTCACCGATGAAAATCACATCCGGCCTTTGACGCAAGGCATTTTTCAGGGCGCTTTCCCATGAATGTGTGTCAAAGCCGACTTCGCGCTGGGTAAAGATACATTTGTTATGCTGGTGAATATACTCAATCGGATCTTCGATTGTGATGATATGCCCGCTGCCGTTGCGATTGCGGTGATCGATCATCGAGGCGATAGAAGTTGATTTACCGCTGCCGGACATACCGGCAACCAATATCAACCCGCGATTTTCCATAACCGCATCCAAATACGAAGGATCAAGTTTCAACTCTTCGATGCTGGGAATTTTATCCTGCACCCTTCTGATAACCATACCGATATTTTGCTGCTGATAAAAGAAGTTGGCGCGATAACGGCCATGATCGTGATCTATGATCGCCAGGTTCAATTCCTTATCCTTGGCAAATTTCTTGCGTTCATCTTCAGTCGTAAGCTGGGCGACGATACGAGTTATATCTTCACGCGTCAGCGCTTTTTCTGAGTCGGTGATAAATTCAGTGCTGCGCCATGACGGCGGCAGGCCACATGTCAGATATAGGTCAGAAGCCTTATATTCATTCATTTTATGCAATAGTTCAAATGCATCCATTAGAATGAACTCCCGGAATTATTTGCATAACCACCTTTATTAGCACCGGCAGCTTTGGCATCCGCAACTGATTTTTCGTCTTCAATTTTCTCAGACATCGCTCCCATGGCGGTTTCTTTATCAACAATACCTTGCTCAACCAGTTTGTAGATTGAATCTTTCATAATCGTCATACCGTGGCGTGAATTGATCTGCATGATCGAGCCCATCTGCGCGATTTTCGATTCGCGGATCATGTTTCGCACTGCCGGAATCGCCGTTAGAATTTCATGCGCCGCCACACGGCCTTTGCCGTCTTTGCGTTTCAATAATGTTTGGGTGATTACCGCTTCCAAAGAACCGGAAAGCATTGAACGCACCATTTCCTTTTCACCTGCCGGGAAAACGTCGATAATCCTGTCGATAGTTTTCGGGGCGCTGTGCGTGTGCAATGTGCCAAAAACGATATGGCCGGTTTCCGCAGCCGTCATCGCCAGCTGGATAGTTTCAAGATCGCGCAACTCGCCCACCAGAATCACATCCGGATCTTCACGCAATGAACTGCGCAATGCATTGGCGAATGATTTTGTATGGCTGCCGACCTCGCGCTGGTTGACCAGCGACATTTTTGATTTATGCACGAACTCGATCGGATCCTCGATCGTGATAATGTGCTTTTTCTCGCGCTCGTTAATATGGTTGATCATCGCCGCCAGCGTAGTCGATTTACCGCTGCCGGTTGGGCCGGTAACTAATATCAAACCTTTTTGGCGATTGCATAATTCAGCAAATATCGAAGGCGCACCGATATCTTCCAAGCTCAAAATTTTATTAGGAATAATCCTGAACACCGCCGCCGGGCCATCAATCGTGTTGAAAGCATTGACACGGAAACGCATATCGTCTGAGAATGCCAGTGCAAAATCCATCTCCAAATCTCTCTCATACGCAGTACGCTGGTTTTCCGTCATGATCGAATAGAGCATGGTCTTGACCAGGTCGGGCGCCAGTTCCGCATAAGAAGGAATCGGCAACATATCGCCGTGAATGCGTAATGACGGCGGCTTGCGTGATGACAAGTGCAAATCCGACGCATTGTTGCGGCTAGTCAAAATCAGCAGTTCAGATATTTGCACCATATGGATCTTGTTTTTTGTTAATATGACAAAAAGCCGTTAAGCAACCCTTAATGGCGGCAAATAATAATGTTTTGGGGCGGGGTTCATGCACTCAAGTTATTATAGCTGGCCAGTAAGCCAGCCAACCTTCAGCATCCCAAAGGGATATCCGGTGACAAAAAGGGCGCAGAATTAATGTTAGTAAAATCTGTGGGTCTCGTTGTCTTTGTTACCAAGCATAAGATTTCAAAGATGAAGCCGGGATGCCACAGAGGTTGCGGAATTGATGAAGCTGCCGCATCCCCAGTCGTTCGTACAGGACATGGAAGAATGAAAAGGTGAATAACCTATTGAGGCTCGCCAGCCTGCGCGCCAACACGAATGAACGGTGTGCATTCGTAACCGCTATGGGACGTAATATACAGGGCGGCGCCGTTATCACAGTAGGTATTTGCACCGGACCCTTGTCCTATCAGCAACGCGCCCGAATTAGTCATCCCGCAAGCATACTTAGCCCGTCCGGATTGTATATTGCCCGCATTGGCAATTCCATCGTCCATTTTTGTATCTAGTGCCAACGCTTCTGCGGGGCTTGTAGAGGAATTGTTTGTATTTGAGGCAACTTCTTTGTAATCGAAGTGCCCGCCACCTATGTAACCTTCATGAGAGGGGTCCAGTAGTATGTAATAATTTGCAGGCGGCGTCAGGGCATAACAAAGATTGGTGCTATCACTATTGGCGCTAACTGTAATGAAGGACTTAGCTTTCCCCATTTTTGCCAACGGAACATTCGCCGATACCCCCGAAATTGTTATTGCATTGGGTGATTCTGCGCCGTTATTCGCAACTGGTGTGAATTTGTCTGGCATCACGCTCGCCCAAAAATTGACTGTTTCGCGGGAAAAAAATACGGTTGCGCCGGGAATTGTCTGTATGTCGATTGCGCCATTGCCGTTACCACCATAGGCAGGAGCATCGCCCGGCAAGTAATTATATTTGGCCTTAAAACTCATTACCCCTGCATCGAATTGTTGAATTTGCGCAACGGTTGCGTTGATACGAGCTGCGCTCATCATGCTCTGCCCAACCAGGATCCCGCCAATAAGCAAGCCGACAATGATGAGCACAATCGCAAGTTCTACTAGTGTAAATCCTTTCGTCCGGCCCTGCTTCAAATTCCACCTTCCTTCATTTTCAGCCTACCATAAGGAGTGCTTCCTAACAATGCGTTAATCAATGCCGATCCTGAGGCGGCTCGCTTTCGCTCGGGCGAACAGAACGCCCAGAGCGATTACCTCGGCTAGCCCATCGGAGGGGCAGCAGCCCCGCACGGAGACAATCTATATTTACAGGTTCTTGTGCTGCGCGGCTATATACGTTAACCTATCGCTAATCTCGCTGCGCTCAACCGGCAGGGCAATTCCCTTAGCGCTCTGATCAAGCAATTGGCCATATAGTTTGGTGGCAACGTCAATTTCGCCCATTTTATCCACTAATATAGCCAGATTATAACGATATACAATATTTCCCGGCTCCAGCGACAGGGCCTTTACCAGGTTTCTCTTGGCACTTATATTATCCCCCATCTTGCCATAAATCGCCGCTTTCTGAGCATATACAGCCGCAAAATTAGGGTTTCTGGCACCCAAAGCATCCAATTCCTTCAAAGCATCCTTAGGAGATTCATTGCTGGCCATAACTAACAAATTATTAAGCCCTGGCTCATAAGCCGGATAAGCGGCAAGCAACGCCGAATAAGCATTTCTCGCCTGTGTTTTTTGCCCGCCTTTCTGATATGCCGTTGCTATACCGAACATAGCGTCCCTATTGCGCGGGTCTTTCAGCAATGCCGATTTATAAAGCGCCACCGCGCCCTCATATTGTCCGGTATTTAAGGCTTTAAAGCCCTGTTCGAGATAATTAATTAGCGTATCATTCACATTACTGACGCTTACTACCTTGATATCCATTTTGCCAGGTCTTGCCGCTAGCTTGATATCAGGCTTTACTTTGCTCCCGTCCTTGGCGATTTTATCAGGGTTTACCGGCGCTGCGGGCGGCTCTGCCTGGTCAATAGGCCCATCTATATATTGTCCATATTCAGGATCAAATCCGCCCCGTTTGAGGCTGATATTACCACCGGCTTTATTTTGCCGATTACCAATTCCCGAAGGTGCCGCTTCCAGCATACTGCGTGTCTGTGGTGATAATGCGCTAGTATTAGCTTCCGGCTGCGCTATCCGGCGCGGTTCTTTCACTTTTTTTACAGCGGCACCTGGCAATGGAGGCAAATCATCAACATCACTCACCGCTTGTGGGGCCGCAGTTTCACCTGCGGCTGGTTCTGCATTTTGCGCCACCATTTTTGGATTAGTGCTGGAAAGCATATTGCTGAGTGACGACAGCATGTTATGAAAATCTGAGGAGTTCGCGGCTGGTTTGGCGCTTGCCAGAGAATGTCCGCGGTCTTCCGCGGTGCCAATAGTGGCTACTGATAGGATTAGAGTTGTGCTTAAAGCTAATATCTTCATAATGGAATTAAGCCGAAATTATCCCTAATTAATTAAATTTTCGTTAAAGCGCAAAGACGCTCCAAGTCTAAGGATAATTCAAATTGTTTGTGTGACAAATTTTTTCGTAAAATATAGTGGTTTAGCTAACGCTTTTTTAACCCTATGTCTCATAAACTGCAGACAATTAATCAGCACACTCGGTTAAAGAAGCAAATATGTTCTCTTACTTACGATATTTTTTCGGTACCAGCATCGTCATCATCCTGATCGGCGCGGTGTTGTTTGGCTGGTATTACCGGGTCACTTCCGATCACATCATCAAGAGCAGTATCGAACAGAACAACATCGCCATCGCCAAAAGTTTCCGCAACACTGTATGGAACGCCAAATCCGGATTACGCCAACGCCAGGATGACGGCTCCGATAAAGATATGAGCTACGGCGAAATGCTGAATAAATTCTTCATCAAAAATATTGATGACAAAAAACTTTCTGGTGAGCCAGGTGATTATACCGAATTCACACCTTTCGGCGAAAAAACCCGCGAGCTCATAAAAGATATTGAGGTCGTGCAATTCAACATCTACACACCGCAAGGAAACAAACTACTTTCCGCCAATCCGTTCAAAGTCCTCAAAAGCAGCGAGGAAGGTTTTTATGCAATCAGCGGTTTCGATAATTCCAAACTTAGCCCAAGCGCAATTGCCGCCAATTCAAAACCGGAAAGCGAAATCATCCATAACGCCATTTACACCACACCTTCACCGCTGGGTAAAAAAGTCAAAGGTGTTCTGGTAAGAACACTAATCCCGTTGAAAGCTGAAGATTCGCCGGATAACGTCATCATACTTTCCGATCCTGAACATCCTACCGAACAAAACGCCCAAAATAACAATTTGAAATCCGAAGTAGTTCTGGAGATCTTCTTCGATGTGACCAGCAACTCGCGCACGCTGGGTATTTTCCAATATTTCAGCACCGGCTTTATCATCGTTATCTTCACCCTGCTTTATGTGACTTTGGTCTATACTTCCCGCCACGCCGAAAAGATCATTGAGAAACAGCATGAAACCAATATCGATCTCGCCGCCGCCAAAGCCAGCGCCGAATCTGAAAACCAACAGAAATCCCAGTTCCTCGGCAACATCTCGCATGAACTCCGAACGCCATTAAACGCCATTATCGGCTTCTCCGAAATTATCCGCGATGAAGTCATGGGGCCATTAGTCAACGAACAATATAAAAACTATATCCGCGATATCCATTCTTCCGGCGTTTATCTCTTGAGCCTCATCAACGATATCTTGGATTATTCAAAAGCCGAAGCTGGCAAACTCGATATCGAATATGAGGAAATTGACCTCACCAAGCTCATACTCTCCTCCCTGCGCCTGCAGGAACCACGCGCCAAAACCGCTGAAGTCGAACTGGCCAAGGAACTCCCGCAGGAACATCTTCTCGTGCGTTCCGACGCCAAGCGCCTGCGCCAGATTCTTTTGAACGTGCTTTCCAACGCCGTGAAATTCACCCCTGCCGGCGGCCAGGTGAAAATTTCAGCATGGCGCAATTTGCAAGATCACCAAAATCTTTCCATCGAAGTCAAAGACACCGGCATCGGCATCGCACCAAAAGATATCGCCAAAGCCCTCTCACCCTTCGGCCAGGTCGACAGCGAATTATCACGCAAATATGAAGGCACCGGCCTCGGACTGCCGCTCACCAAAAAATTCATCGAGCTTCTCGGCGGCCAGTTGAAGCTGACCAGCGAAATCAACAAAGGCACGATCGTCACTATCATTTTGCCGATCAATAACGATCCAAAATCCCTGCCACCACAGCGCCAGCGGTAATTTTAATTTGCGCTCAAGTGCCGCGCATTGCGCAAGCGCAAGCTGTCGCCCTCAATGGGCTCGCTCAGTCGGGTCAAGCGCCCTCCACTCGTGGGGGGGCTTTGCAACTGCTGATGCTATGGAGTCCGAGCGCATCGCGCGAAGGCAAGCCCATTGAGGGCGGGAAGCTGCGCCTTCGGGCGCATGCGCGGCGCTTGAGCGCAAATTAAAATAGCCAAAAAAGCCGGAGAAGTGGAAACCTCCCTGAAGGAGGGCACTAGACCCGACTGAGCGAGCCCATTGAGGGCGATAGCTGCGCCCTCCGGGCGCATGCGCGGCGCTTGAGCGCAAATTAAAAATTGCTAAAAAACTCTTTGGCGGTAAAATCTGTGCATGGATAACCCCCGCAGCACTACTGCCCAAATCAAAGCCAGAAAAAACGGCGAAAAAATCACCGTACTTACTGCTTATGATTATCCCACAGCCAAACTTTTAGATGGCGAGGTTGATATGATTTTGGTGGGCGATTCACTTGGCATGGTCGTTTATGGTTTCGATTCAACAACCTCCGTCACTATGGAAATGATGGCGCTCCATACCGAAGCAGTGGCGCGCGGCAGTCACAAATCACTTATCATCGCCGATATGCCTTATGGCTCAGTTGGCTCGCCGCAAGAAGCTCTAAAAAATGCCAAACTGCTAATTTCCAAAGGCGCACAAGCGGTCAAAATTGAAGGTGGCGCAGAAATCGCCAAAATAATCGAATTGCTCAAACAAAACGCAATCGAAGTAATGGGTCATGTCGGCCTCCTCCCCCAATCAGTTAAGATTTATGGCGGCTATAAAGTCCAAGGCAAAAACGACGCAGACGCCGCACGAATTTTAAACGACGCCCGCGAATTGGAAAAAGCCGGGTGCTTTGCAATAGTCATCGAAGCCGTACCTGAAACACTCGCCGCAAAAATCACGGCTGAAATTTCCATCCCCACAATTGGCATCGGCGCCTCGCCTAAATGCGATGGGCAAGTATTAGTGATCCACGATATGCTCGGCATCACCGAAAACCCGCCCAAATTCGTCAAAACCTTTGCGTCATTGGATAAAGACATCACGAACGCAGCCAGAAAATATGCGGCGGAAGTCAAGGCTGGAACCTTCCCCGGCAAAGACAACTGCTACTAAAACAAAAGGCGCTGTTTCCAGCGCCTTCCATTTATTTAATTCTTAAGTCAAATCCTAGTTAGAGAACTCAGCGAGTTTTTTAGAGTTTCTAGCCACTGATTCGTTGATTGGTTCCAAAGCCTGCGTCGCTGTTTGGATCGCCAATTCAGAAATACGCAGCGCTTGTTGAAACGCGCTTTCGATATTCTGGCGAGCAATCTCGCTTTGCAACTTAAACAATTCCGCAACATTGCGGCATTCCAAAGCTGAACGCGCCGCTTCAACGTTTTGCGCAAAAATATCATTCACATAATTGAATACTTGCTCGCTGGTTTTCTTGGCGGCTTTAGAAGCTGTAGAATAGCTTTGCGCCACGCTTTCAGCGTTATCACGGTGAATTTCCAGTGAACGGCTGGCATTACGCGCAGCCTTATTAGCTGATTGCGCCAGATTTTGTGAAACTTCACGGCCAATTGAAGATACTTTCTCCTGCATTTGTTTAGCGTTGCTGGCGGCACTGGCGAATGCCCCGCGCAGAACTTTTGAACCCCGATCAACCGAATCTTTTACTGTATCTGCAGTTTGGCGGCTAGTTTGTGCCGTTTGATGGCTGATTGATGCAATGCCTAAGTCAAGGCTGCTTTTTGCTGAGCTTGCACGATTAGCTGCGCCCGGTTTGCGAGTTGCGGAAGCTGATTTCTTCGCTGGCTTACCAGTGCTTTTTTTAGTGCTGCGCGTGCTGTTTGAATTGCTGGCCGGGGCTGAAAAATTATAGCCGCCGCGCTTTTTTGCTGTTTGAGTAGTTACCATTTTGTAGTCTCCTGGAGTTTGTGAATATTTGTTGCAGTGCAAAATATATGCGTAGCTTTAACATACAATGTATTACAATGCAATACCCGAGCGCGCTTATGACCTTTCCTAAGATTTGGTGATAATCCCCGCCCACAGCCAATTATAACTAGGTATAAATTTTCAATTCTTTTTAGAATTCCTGCCAAGTTGATATTCCAACTTCTGAATCGCCAGCTTCTGCAAATCACTTTTCGCGGCGTTTAACGGCCCGATAATCACCGCCTCCTCCCCCGTCTCCGGATCCACCGCACTAACCTTCATCGCATTGCCTGACGGGTAGAATTCTATATAATACTCTTTCATATTTCAAAAGATCCCCTAACCCCTAACCCCTAATTACTCTTGCACATCACTCATATCTTCGTCCGGCAATTCCATGATCCGTACGCTGGTAATCTGGTTGCGGATCTTGCCAAGGACAGTGAATTCATAATTCTCATAGCGAAACTTCTCGCTCAAATCCGGGATTTTCTGCGCTAGTGAAATGACAAACCCAGCCAGCGTATTGGCGTTTTCCTCTAAGGGCAAATCCCAATCGATCTCACGGTTCAAATCTCGGATATTGATATTCCCGCGCACGATCAAACTACCATCCGGCTGGCGCTTGACGCCGCGGATGACCTTGTCATGCTCATCCTCAATCTGGCCGACGATTTCTTCCAAAATATCCTCTAAAGTCACCAAGCCCATCAGTGAACCATATTCATCAACCACAATCGCCAGATGATTGCGTTTTTTACGAAACTCCTCCAACTGGTCGCGCAAAGTTGTCGTATCAGGAATAAACATCGGGTCATTCAACAACGCCATAATATCGTTTCGCCCTGGGTTGTCTCGATCCAGGCGCAAAATATCCTTGGTGTGCAGAATACCGATAATATTCTCCTCATTATCCTTCCACACGGGCAGGCGCGTATGCGGGGTTTTAATCACCTGCTCAATAATATTTTGCGGATCTTCATCAATATTTATCACCGTCATATCCCGGCGATGCACCATAATCTCGCCCACTTCGATCTGGCTCAGATCAAGAATACTGCCAAGCATATCCCGGTCATCCTTGACCATCGTTCCTTCCTCGTGATGCAGCTCAATCGCCCCGCGAATCTCCTCACGTGCATCGGTGATTTCGCTTTTCCCCTTGTAACCCAGCATCCGCAGCAGGAATAGCGATACCCCTTGAGTGATATATGTTATCGGTGAAAATATGCGGATGATCCACACCCATGCCGGCGCAACCGTGACCGCAACTTTATCCGCCTGGTTATAAGCATACATTTTCGGCATGATCTCCGCAAAAATCAACACCACCACCGTCATCACTGAAGTTGTGATCAATATCCCGATATTATCATTGCCGAAATAAGTGGAAGTTACCGTCCCTGCCAGCATCGAGGCGCAAATATTGAAGAAGTTATTGCCGAGCAGCAAAGTGCTGATCAATTGGTTCTTGTTCCCCTGCAACTCCAGCGCCTTTTTCGCACCGTCATTCCCCTCATTCGCCAATTGGTTCAGGCGGCCTTTGTTGGCCGTGGTCAGGCCAGTTTCCGACCCCGAAAAAAACCCGGAAACCAAAACCATCAAGATAATCGTGATAATCAATAATGTCATATTACTTACCGTAACCCCGCAAAAACTCGCGCAAATCCTTCTCACGCACCTTCTCTTCAATAAACGCCTTGCCGATGCCACGCGTCAGGATGAAAACCATATTCCCGTCCTTCACCTTCTTATCTGATTTCATATGGCCAATTAATTTATCCACATTCCACTTCTTCAAATATTTATGCGGCGCCACCGGCAGCCCACGGCTGTTGAAATGCTCCAAAACCTTATCCACTTCGCTATGTTTGCATAAACCCAGCTGGCTGGAAAACTCGAATGCCATAATCATTCCCAGCGCCACAGCTTCACCATGTAATAACTTGCTCGAAAACCCAGTTTCCGCCTCCAACGCATGCCCGAATGTGTGGCCAAAGTTCAACAGCGCACGCACCCCGCCTTCCTTCTCATCCGCCGACACAATGGCCGCTTTTGCCGCGCATGATTTGTGGATTGCTTTCTCTAAATTCGTCATTGCGAGCGAAGCGCGGCAATCCACATCGCGCACTCCATCCTGGATTGCTTCGCCCTGCTCGCAATGACGCTGAATAATAGAATTCTCATTCAGCCATTTGAAAAACGGCGCGTCATTAATCAGCCCGTATTTCACCACTTCCGCATAGCCGGAAGCAAATTCGCGCTTCGGCAAAGTCTTCAAAACCGCGATATCCGCCAGCACCAATTTCGGCTGATAAAAACTCCCCACCAGATTCTTGCCGTGCTTGCTGTTGATGGCCGTCTTGCCGCCTACCGAACTATCCACCTGCGCCAGCAAGGTCGTCGGCACTTGGATAAAGTTTATCCCGCGCAACACGATACTCGCCGCAAATCCAACCAGATCACCAATCACCCCGCCGCCAAAAGCGATGATCGTGGTTTTGCGCTCGACCTTTTGCGCCAACAGCCAGCCGCATAATTCTTCCAGCTTGGCAAAACTCTTAGTCCCCTCACCTGAGGGCAAAATCTTAGTCTGGTGCTTAATTCCGGCCTTGTCCAAAACCCGCTGCAACTTCGCGAGATGTAATTTCGCCACTTTTTTATCCGTCACGATATAAGTCTTTTTCTGTGACAAAGCGGCAGGCAATTTGTCCAGCAAATCCGCCCCGATCAAAATCTCGTAACTCCGTGCGCCCAGCTCGACTTTCAGCTTTTCCATTAGTTAAACGGCTCCAGTTCCTTCAATATTTTCCCAGCCACAATCGTGCGGGAATTGCTGTCCGTGTCAACAATAATATCGGCTTTTTCATAAATCGGGTAGCGGTCTTTCATCAGTTTTTGCAGCATTTCACGTTTATCAACATTGTTGAGCAGCGGCCGCGCCGCGCTCTGCTCCACCCGCTCCAGCAAAGTCTCCAGGCTCGCGCGCAACCATATCGAAACTGATTTCCCGGCGATTACCTTGCGAGTTTCCTCGTTCAAATATGCCCCGCCACCTGTTGCTAAAACCAGCGGTTTCTGCCGCTCTAAGATCTCAGCAATCGTCTTTGCCTCCACTTTGCGGAAAAACTGTTCGCCGTCGCGCGAGAAGATTTCGGCAATAGTTGCCCCGGCCTGCGCCTCAATTTCCCTGTCCGAATCGACAAAGTCCACACCCAGTTTCGAGGCAAGATACAACCCAACCGTGGTTTTGCCTGCGCCCATCAGCCCGATTAATGTTACTGGTTTTTTTAATTTCATGGCATAATAATAACTTATGAGCGATATTTTGCCCAGAAATTATTATTTAGAATCTTTTTTAGAGATGATGGCGGTAGAGCGCGGCAGCTCGCCAAACACGCTCGAATCCTACCGCCGCGACCTTGAAGCTTTAATTGAAAACACCAAATCAGGTGTGGAAACCATAACTCACGAAGAAATCACCAAATATATTCAAGATTTAGGCAAACAAGGTTTCGCCGCCACCACCCGCGCGCGCAAACTCTCGTCTCTCAACCAATTTTTTAAATATCTATATCTGGAAAAAATCCGCGACGATAACCCATGCAGCAATATTGACGCACCCAAAATGGACAAACCTTTACCCAAATTCCTGAGCGAAAAGGAAGTAGATAGATTATTGAACGCCGCTGATAAGGACATACGTCTAAAAGCCATGCTGGAAGTGCTTTATGCCGCCGGGTTGCGTGTCAGCGAATTAGTATCATTAAAAAAATCCTCCATCCGTAAAGAAGGTGAGGATTATTACCTGATCGTCAAAGGTAAAGGCAATAAAGAGCGCATGGTTCCATTGACAGGAATGGCGATCCAGGCAGTGCAGAATTACAAATCCCAATCCGAATGGCTTTTCCCAAGCGGAAAATCCCACATCACCCGCCAGCGCTTTGGGCAGCTGTTGAAGGAACTCGCAATCGAAGCCCATATCGATCCAAAAAAACTTTCTCCCCACGTTTTGCGCCACTCCTTCGCCAGCCATCTCTTAAGCAACGGCGCCGACTTGCGTCTGGTACAGGAATTATTGGGGCATGAGCAAATCGCGACAACGCAGATTTACACGCATATTCAATCGACCAAATTACATGAACTGGTAACGGAGCATCACCCACTCGCGAAGATTTAATCCCAGACAACTAAACGCCCTAATATTGCAATCCCCGGTAGACTAGATTTCTATCTTTCTAGTTTTCTAGCTTTCTATAGCGATTTATAGTTAGGTATATGCATCTAACTAACCCCGTCATTGCGAGCCTTCAGGCGCGGCAATCCAGGGTCACAGACTGCGACCCTGGATTGCCGCGCTTTGCTCGCAATGACGATGTGAGAATGTCCGCATCCTATCTTAAGCCATTATAGTCGATATCACGTTTATATGCGATGGATGTAGAAATTTCCGCAAATTTTGCTATTATTCATTAGTGATAAACAAAGATGCCATCGCCGCCACTCTCCGCGCTCTTGCCAAAACAAGCGCCGAGGTCGGCTTTCAGCTTTCCAATGATGACGAGCCGAAAGTTACGGCGAAATCCATCACGCTTCCGGAAATCGAAGATGCGGCAAAAATGCGCGCCACTGCTGATGAACTGGCAGCGAAATTGCGTTTCCATGATGCGTCCGTCAGCATGCGTTATCGCCCTGGTGGAAGTGAACAGGCACAGATATTTGATGCGCTGGAAAAACATCGCGCGGAAATTCTGTTGAGCAAAAAATATGATGGTGTGTTGTGGAATTTGAATACACAAAAAAACTTCGATGATTCCATCCCGATGAGCCTTGCCAAAGTCTTTTGGAACAAGTCACTGGAGTTGCCGCAACTTGGCAAAACCATGCTCGAAACATGGATTGAGATGAACGCTCAAAACCAGTTTAAGCGCTTGTTGGAGACGGTTGAGAACCAGGAGGAATTTGCCCTGGCGGCCAATGATTTCATCAGTTTTATGGAAACCGCGCAGAACCCGCAAAACCAGGAGCAGGAACAAAGCGAGGCGGAAGCGGAGCAGCAGAAAAAACAGGATAGCGGCGATGATGAAGATACGCCGCCGGATGAAAATACCGCTGAGCAACAAACGCAAGGTAAAAGCCATGACGCTTCGCTCAGCGAAGTTGAGGCAATGAAAGGCAAGAAGATGGAGGCCGGGCCGAATCCGGGCACGCCACTGTCAAATGAATTTGATGAGCAGAGGGAATACCACGTTTATACCAAGGAATTCGACCAGGTGGTGAATGCATCGCAGCTCGCCAGTTTCCAGGAGCTCGGACGCTTGCGGGCGCAGCTTGATCAGAAAATGGCGAATTTGAAAACCATCACCGGCCGCCTCTCCGCACGTTTGCAGAGATTGCTTTTGGCGCAGCGGGCGACATGGTGGGAGTTTGATAAGGAAGAGGGGAATATTGACGCCAACCGCCTCGCCCGTTTTGTCGCCAGCCCGGAATATTATAACATCTATAAAATCCACAAAGAAGCCGAGTTCAAAGATACGGTAGTAACTTTGCTCATCGACAATTCCGGCTCGATGCGCGGCCGGCCGATTGTTTCGGCGATTGCTTGTGCTGATATCCTTGCCAAGACTTTGGAACAATGCGGCGTCCGCGTAGAAATCCTCGGTTTTACCACGCATGAGTGGAAGGGCGGTAAATCACGCGCACAATGGGTGAAGTCTGGGGCGCCAAAAAAACCGGGACGGCTGAATGATCTTTTGCATATTATATATAAGAGCGCCGATGAACCTTGGCGGCGTGCAAAAAGGAATTTGAGCCTGGCCTTGAAGGATGGGTTGTTGAAAGAGAACATAGATGGCGAGGCGATTCTTTGGGCCTATTCGCGCCTTTTCAACCGTCCGGAAAGCCGGAAAATCCTGATGGTTATTTCAGATGGCGCACCGGTGGATGATTCTACTATTTCCGCCAATGCCACTAATTATTTGGATAACCACCTGCGCCAGGTGATCAAGAAAATCGAGGGTTATAGCGATATTGAGTTGCTGGCCATTGGTATTGGGCATGACGTAAAACGCTATTATAAGAATGCGGTAACAATCATGGATATCAGCGACCTTGGTGAAACCATGGTTTCCAAGATGGAAGAGTTATTTAAAACCGCTGCTTAACCGACATTGCAAAGATTTAATCCAGTACATATATTGGCGCAATATCGCTTATAGTAGTATTGTTAGTGTAGAAATTAGCTACATAATTAACTATAGGGCCAAAAGGATATAAATATATGAAAAAGATTTTAGCCGTGCTTTTGTCTACCAGCATCATGTTCGGCAGCGGCGCCCCCGCCAATGCTTATGAGCATGACAGGCACGATAGGGACGAGCGCCCAGCCCCGGTTGTGCGCCGGGACCATCGTGATTTCGCCCGCGACTACCAGGATCGTGATGATCATAAACATAGACATCATCATAATAATAACGGCTGGGGTTTTGCGCTTGGTATCCTCGGAGTTGGCGCCGCTTTGGCCATTGCCAATGATTCGCAACAGGTTTATGCAGATCCGCAACCGGTTTATGTGCAACCGCAACCCGTTTATGTCCAACCGCAACCGGTTTATGTGCAAAGAACTTATGTGCCTGTGACTGTGGCGCAGACGGTTTATGAGCCGCGCACTGTGTATAAAACGGTTTATCAACCGCAATATACGCAAGTAAGCCAGTTTGATGATTACGACTACTAAGACTTAATCGATTACTTCGCTGCTTTTTTAGCGGCAGGCTTTTTCTTAGCGGCAGTAGGTTTTGCACCAGCAACGCCTGCTGCTGCTTTTTTAGCCGTGGCTTTCAATGCTTTCGGGGATTTTTTATCTTGACGGCGCACTGGTTTTTCAGCCGGTGCCTTATTATCGGTTTTAGCGACGATCTGCTTTTTCAAAGCTTTGCCTTTTGGCGCCAATTTATTGGCAGAAGTTTTGAGCAAAAATTGATCGATGCCGCCATTATGTTCAATCGAACGAATAGTTTTCACGGCGAGTTTTAATGACACTTTACCCAAAGCATCGCTCAAAACGCTAACGTTCTGAATATTTGGTACAAAACGGCGCTTAGTACGCACGCCGGTCTGGCTACGGGCGATTGGAACATTTCTGCCGGTTTGCGCTCTGACCCCGGTTAAATCACAACTTCTTGACATCTTAATATACTCACTTAAGTTTTTAAAGAGCGCGGAATATAACCATCAAGGGCAGCCTAGTCAATAATTATATGAAAAAGCTTCTATATGTAATTTTGGCCCTGATCATCATCTTAATCGCCGCGGTTTTGCTTACTCCCAGCTTCATCGACGTTAATAAATACAAAAGTGAAGTTATAAGCCAATTTAAGGCCGCCACCGGCTATGAAATGACCATAAAAGGCGAGGTAAAACTCTCCCTTTTCCCCAAAGTCCAGGTCGTGGCAAAGGATATCTCGATTTTCAACGGCACCACAAACCTGGTCAATATTGAGCAAATTACCGCCTATCCACTAGCAAAAACCCTATTCTCGGAACAGGTGAAAATCGATTCGATAAAGGTTGAGAGGCCGATTGTGAGTTTGGGAAAAACTGAAGCCGGGAATAATTGGGATATGAGCCCCATCACTTCTTCCCTGCCCGGTATCGGCAAAAAACTGGATATGCAGATAACCTCGATGGAGATAATTGACGGCAAATTGGATTATGCCGATAAGGTCAAAGACAAGACTTATAATTTCAGCAACATGAATTTCAAAACCAATATCATGATGCTCAAAGGCCCGCTGGGCTTTGACGGGAGCATGAAATATAATGATTTGGATTTGAGCGCCAAGGGCACGATACAAAATTTCGCAACGCCAAAATTCTCTATCACCACCAAACTTTTGAACAGTGAAATTTTTTATGACGGCAGTCTTCAGACCGGGAAATTTTCAGTCAAATCCACGGATATCCAGCCGCTCGCCGATTTCCTGGAGCTTGCCAGCTGGGCCAAGCAATTGGAGAAAAAAACAGTGGATGTTGCCGGTGAAATTAATTACAGCAAAGAAAAAATCGATCTGCGTAATCTGAAAATCTCCGTCGGCAACACTTCCGGCGAGGGCGATTTGAGTTCGACTTTGGGCGATAAACTGGCGATCATTGCCAAGATGAAATTCAAAACCCTGGATCTCGATCAATTAATGCCGGGCAAAATTGAAGGGGGCAAAAAGGAAGATACGGAAAAAAGCAAGGATCAGCATATCAAGGAAATTTCTGCCGAGCTTGATATCAGCGCTGATTCCGTGATTTTTGGGGCGGCGAATTACAAAAACCTCAGCATCAAAGCCACCAGCGAAAGCGGCTCCGTCAGCTTGCAGCCGTTCAGCATCGACTTCCCCAAATCCGGCAAAGCGGAAATGTTTGGCGTCTTGAGCGATGACAGCCAAGGCCGCGTTTTTGAAGGCCATCTCACCGCCAATTCTGACAATCTGGGAGAGATTCTCAAATCATTCAAGGTCAATATTGCCAATTTAAAACCGGGCAGTTTCCAAAACTTCAAATTCGATTCCGAAGTCATCGTCAATCTGCGTGAGCATCCAAGTGCTGATTTGTCGGACTCCGCCCTCACCCTTGATGATTCATTGTTCAAAGGCAATATCGCGTTAGACTTTAATGATATCCCGCGAATCGGCCTGAACGGCACTATTAACGCGCTTGATATGGACAAATATCTAGTTGCCGATGTTCCACCGCCGCCGGTCACCGGCAAACAAGGCACTGCGCCGACGGAAGACAAGCCATATCGTATCGAGTGGTTGGAAAAACTGCCGGTCAAAGGAAATTTGAACGTGTTAATCGGCAAAGTGACTTATGATAAGGAGCCATATTCCAACTTGCGGCTGCGCGCCAATTTCAAGCCGGATAATTTGGAAATTGACGAAGCCTCCGCATCGGGAAGAAAAATCCAGTTCAGCGCCCAAGGTGCAATTTATACCTTCGCCGGCAAGAAACCGAAATTTAATATCAAAGCTAATCTTGGCAAAATTAATCTCGCTGATTTTATACCTGTAGATCCCAATGCAACCGCCGCGCCGCGCCCGCAGGATAAATCGCGCTGGGCCAAGGAACCGTTCAATTTGAGCTTCCTGCGCAAAATGGATATGGATTTTACCGGTAATATCCTCTCCTTCACCCACGGCAAGTATGTTTTCGATAACATGGCCGTTAAAGCCTATGTCGAGGATGGGAAATTTGTGGTGGAAAAAGCCAGCGGCAACTTGTTCGGCGGCAAAATCGAAGCGAACGGCAATGTCGAAGCCAGCGCCGTGCCCTCAGTCGCCATCGCCGCGCTTGGTAATGGAGTCGATATCAACAAATTGCTTGATGCAGTTACCGATAATAAACGCGTGAGCGGCAAGGTCAATTTTAGCGGCTCGGTAGCTGCTTCCGGGATTTATCAATTAGCGATGATGACCAATTTGACCGGCAGCCTTTCCTTCCTCTCCAACAACCTGGTCATCCGCGGCTTTGATATTGACGGCATGTCGCAGCAATTAACCAACACTAATAACGTCACCGATGTAATCAGCATCGCCCGCACTGTCGCCGGTGAGGAAGCGGTAACTTATCTGAAAGCCGTGGACGGCATCATAGTCTTTGAAAACGGCGGCGCCCGCCAACAAGGTAAAGGAATCAAAATCAACGCAACCGGCGGGCAAGGTTTATACAGCGGTAACGCCAATTTGGTGAATTGGAGCATGGACACTAACGCCATCTTCCAAATCAACACGCCCGACCGCAAAGCGAAGCCCGAACTAGGCATTCATATTTATGGAGCTATTGATGAGCCGAAAAAAGATGTGAATCTTGACGCCATCAAGCGCTATATCTCCAACCGCCGCGCCAAACAATTGCTGAACGGGAATTAGATATCAGATGTTTGACATCTAGATTTTTGCCACCTTACTTTCATCACCAAAACATCTCTGGTAATATTCCATGATGATCGGCCGCTCCGATTCCTCGCTTTTATTGAGGAAAGTAAGCTTGAACGCCTGCAAAACATCACCAAAAATCTGCCAGTTTTCTGCCCAGGTGATCACCGTGCGCGGCGACATTACGGTTGATATATCGCCGTTCATCAAACCTTGGCGCGTCAAATTGGCGATGTTCACCATTTGGCGCACAATGTCTTTTTCCGGCGCTTTTAATTTCGGCAATTTACCAAGCACAATTTCCAACTCCGCCTTTTCATCAAGATAATTCAAATGCACCAGCAAGTTCCAGCGGTCGAGCTGTCCTTGGTTGATCGGCTGCGTGCCGTGATAAAGCCCCGTAGTATCGCCAAGGCCAATCGTATTGGCAGTGGCGAACAGCCGAAATTGCGGGTGCGGGCGGATGACGCGGTTTTGGTCAAGCAAAGTCAGCTTGCCGCTAGCTTCCAAAATCCGTTGGATCACGAACATTACTTCCGGCCGCCCGGAATCATATTCATCAAACACCAGCGCAATCGGCCGCTCCAGCGAATATGGCAAAATGCCTGGCATAAATTCGGTGACTTGCTTCCCCTCTTTCAACACGATCGCATCCTTGCCGATCAAATCCACCCGGCTGATATGCGAATCCAAGTTGACGCGGATACACGGCCAATTCAGCCGCGCCGCGACTTGTTCGATATGCGTGGATTTGCCGGTGCCGTGATAGCCTTGGATCATCACACGGCGGTTGAACTTGAAGCCCACCAGAATCGCCTTGGTGGTTTCGGGATCAAATTTATATGTTTCGTCAATCTCCGGCACATGCT
This sequence comes from Alphaproteobacteria bacterium, assembly GCA_043757405.1. Classification (GTDB taxonomy): domain Bacteria; phylum Pseudomonadota; class Alphaproteobacteria; order Rickettsiales; family 21-14-0-20-44-7; genus JABDBO01. The sequence continues at coordinate 10,365 of JAYVPI010000031.1, read as the reverse complement.
CCCCCGCCTTTTTGAAAGCCGGAACATCCATATCAAATGGAACATTGAAAACTTTTTTCGCGGAAACTATTGCGTCGGTCATATTCTACTCGTTAATCGTTGATCGTTAATCGTTCATCGTTATAAAATTGATCAACGATTAACGATCAACGATTAACGACATGAAGATAAAAGATATTATTTCCCAAACTATAGCAGACAACTTCCGCCCAGAGCAATTGGAAATCATTGACGAATCGGCAAAACATGCCGGCCATGCCGGGGCAAATGAGTTGGGCGAGAGCCATTTCCTCATCCGCGTCTCCGCCTCTGCCTTCACCGGCAAATCCCGCGTCGAGCGCGAAAAATCCCTCCGCCGCGCCATTGATGCTGCCACCCCACGGCACGTTCATTCCGTGCGTTTCGAATTTATATAAACCGCTTGCCATATTATTTTTATTGGTTAGGATTTTTATATGAAAAGATTTTTATTATTAACTTCCTTCCTTATTCTTCCTATCAGCGCCCACGCCGCCAAGCTTGATTCCACCAGTGGTGATTGGAGCGTGTATTCAGAAGGCAAAACCAATTGCTACATCGCCTCCATCCCCAGCACGCAAAGCGGCAATTTCAAAAAGCGCGGCCAGCCATATATTTTGGTCAATAGCAAAGGCAAAGCTGATGAAGTCAACGCTTCCTCCGGTTATGATTACAAGCCAAATGTTCATGTTGAATTGAGCGTCGATGGCAAAAAATTCCGTCTTTTCAGCCAAGGCGAAGTTGCCTGGGCCAAAACACCGGCTGATGATAAGGCAATTGTCGCCGCGATGAAAAGCGGCAGCAAACTCGAAGTCAAAGCACTTTCCAGCAAAAGCAGCTACTCCACCGATACTTATTCCTTAAAGGGCGTTGGCGCAGCGTATAAAAAGATGAAACAGCTCTGCCGGTAATATAAACCGTCATTGCGAGCCCAAGTGGGCGAGGATGACGGTGTCTGTTTTTGGTAATCAAATATCAACAACTTACCGAACCATGCAACAACCCTCACTCGCGCTCGCAATGACAAAGTTATACAAACATTGCTTTTTACAGCCAAATTCTTTATAAAACGCCATGTCAAAACAAAACATAATCGGCCTCTCCCGAGTGGAACTTGGCGAGCAATTCGCCGCACTTGGGCTGGAGAAATTCCGCCTCAAGCAAGTGTGGCAATGGGTTTATTATTATGGCATCACCGATTTCGAGAAGATGACTAATCTCGCCAAGCCATTGCGCCAAAAGCTGGATGAGAATTTCTATATCGGCCGCCCGACCGTTTCCAAAGACCTCCAATCAATCGACGGCACACGCAAATGGCTGATCAAATTCGAGGACGGGCAGGAAGTCGAAACCGTCCACATCCCCGGCCGTGATAAAGAAGGCAATGACCGCGGCAGCCTTTGTATGTCCAGCCAGGTCGGCTGCTCCCTCACCTGCAGCTTCTGCCACACCGGCACCCAGAAACTCACCCGCAACCTCACCGCTGCCGATATCGTCGGGCAGTTTATGGTCGCCCGCGACGCATTCGGCGAATGGCCGTCGCCAAATGAGGGGCGCTTGCTTTCCAACGTCGTAATGATGGGCATGGGCGAGCCGTTGTTGAACTATGACAACGTTGCCAAGGCGCTGAAGATCATTATGGACGAGGAAGGCATCAAGCTCTCCAAACGCCGCATTACCCTCTCCACAAGCGGTATAGTGCCGTTTATTCAAGCCTGCGGCGAAGACCTAGGGGTCAATTTGGCATTGTCACTCCACGCCATCCGCGACGACCTGCGCGATGAACTGGTCCCCATCAACAAAAAGTGGCCATTGGCCGAAGTCCTGGAAGCCTGCCGCAAATATTACGGCCCCGACCGCGGTTTCCGCAAAATCACGTTTGAATATGTCATGCTGAAAGACGTAAATGACAGCTTGGCGGATGCCCGCGAAATGGTGCGGTTACTCAAAGACATCCGCGCCAAAGTAAACCTAATCCCCTTCAACCCTTGGCCGGGCAGTAAATATGTTTGCAGCACTAAGGAACAGATTCAGGCGTTCTCGGATACACTCACCAATGCTGGATTGGTGGCACCCGTCCGTACCCCGCGCGGTCAAGATATTATGGCGGCTTGCGGGCAGTTGAAGAGTGATAGTGTTAAGTTGAAATATTCTAACTAAGAAGAAAAATACTGATTGATTTATTATATTATTTTTCGATGGGCATTCCGACAATAATATTATCTTTTAGATTAGGATATGATGAGTTCTTATCTGGTAATGAATTTAATTTATCAGAAATAGAAATTTCCTTTTTTGCCAAATCTAAGTGGACTTTTCCATAACTAAGCTGGGTATATGGGATTTTGCGATTATGGACAGTATAAAACTTTGTTGGGCCTTTTAGATATACATTAATAAAATCAGCAATTTTTGAACTGCGGTCTATATTCAATGTTGCCCGCATATTCATAATACGTTGGCTATTTTCCATTAATTTAGATGCAGTATCAGCTAATTTTATAGCTTCCAAAAATTCTTTTCCGCTGATTTTGTCTAAATCCGGAAGTTCAGGATTTTTGAATTTATATTCAATCTCCGATAATGGCCTGTCCAGAAACTTTATTCCACCCCAACGATATTCAATTATTTCATTATTATACTTAAACTGCGATTCCATCCTCCCAAGCCAGACTATTTTTAAAAAATTGAATTTCCTTTGCAGCTGATCCATACGGCCATTAGGAGCATAAACAGTATCATAAGCACTAACAAATTTACTAACGGCATCTTCAAATGAATGACCATCAAGAAGAATGCTACTATCTCTTTTAAAGGTGCTATCTGAAGATAAAATCTGCCCATAACCAAATTTTAAATAATAAACTTCAGGTTGGCTATTATAAGCAAACTTTTGTTCTTTGAGAAAATACTCAGGGAATTTAGGATATTTCCCAGCTATTAATTTACTCTCTTCCGCGGTTTCAAATATTATTTTAGGTTGCACCTTATTTGGATTTTCATCAATCATGCTATTCTTTGAATAGCAATCAAGATCAGGCTTCGTATCGCAAGAATCTGAGACTGAATTATCAGCCTTTAATAACAATTTTTCTCTTGGACCATAAGCAATTGTATAATCCTTCTTTTCTAGATTTTTAACTACAAAAGTTGCTAGTCTTGGTGAGGTGCATAAAGCTACCGGACCCTTAGTATCAACTCCTTCAGCTGAAAAATTGATTGTATTTTCCTCAAGCGCCGCCCTGCCCTCCATAGGGCGACCACAATTTGTGGCAGTAAGAATAGTAACCATCAAATTATCACCTTCCCAATAAGCCTGTTGTATGGAGGCTGCAGAAAACTCTGACTCTGCATTTGGTGATGTAAATGTAAAATCCAGTACTTTAGCGTTTGCTATTGTTGGTACTAATAATAGCAATACCAAAAAACAAAATCTTATCATGGTGAAACCCGTTAATAATTCTAATAAAAAACCCCGCCTTTTGAGCAGGGATTTTTAGTTTCGTTAAGCCGCCGAAGCCTCGCCCGAGGCAGCTGCAGCTTTCTTCGCTGCTTCTTCCTCTTCGATGGCCAGGTCTCTCTCCGCTGCCAAGTGCTTGATCGTGTTGATGTAAGCACCCGTACCAGCCGGAATCAGACGTCCGACGATGACGTTCTCTTTCAGGCCGTGGAGTTTATCGATTTTGCCGGCAACTGCCGCTTCGGTCAGCACGCGGGTCGTTTCCTGGAACGATGCGGCGCTGATAAAGCTGCGGGTTTGCAATGATGATTTAGTGATACCTTGCAATACCAGCTCAGCTTTGGCTTCTTTGTATTTTTCGTTTTTAGCAATCGCGTTGATTTCCTCGAACTCTTCGCGATCAACCAATTGGCCTTTCAGCAATGTGGTTTCGCCCGGGTCTGTCACTTCAACTTTCTGCAACATCTGGCGGATGACCACTTCAATGTGCTTATCGTTGGTTTTCACACCCTGCAAACGGTAAACCTGCTGGATTTCGTTGACCAGGTATTTCGCCAAAGCTTCGATACCCATGACTTTGAGGATATCATGCGGCACCGGGTTACCTTCGAGAAGAAGATCACCTTTCTCAACATAATCACCTTCATTGACTGCCAAATGGCGGCCTTTCGGGATCATATATTCGACTGGTTCAGCACTCTTATCATCCGGAGTAATAATCAGGCGGCGTTTAGTTTTATAGTCTTTACCAAACTCGATCCGGCCTGAAATCTCAGCGATAACAGCGTGATCTTTCGGTTTGCGGGCCTCGAACAACTCGGCAACGCGTGGAAGACCACCTGTAATATCACGGGTTTTTGAACCTTCTTTCGGGATACGCGCCAAAACGTCGCCGGCATGGACTTTCGCCCCGTCATTGACATTCATAATCGCATCAACCGGCAGGAAGTAACGTGCCTCTAACCCATTGGCCAGTAATTGAATTTGGCCTTTTTCGTCGAGCAAGGTGACGCGTGGACGCAAATCCGCACCTTTCGCTTGTTGCTTCCAATCAGTGATAACTTTGTTGGAGATACCTGTCGCTTCATCCGTAATCTCACGGACTGAAGTACCTTCTACCATGTCGCGATAAGCAACATGGCCTGATTTCTCAGTGATGATCGGGATAGTGAACGGATCCCACTCTGCCAATTTTTGGCCAAGTTTCGTCTTATCACCTTCATTAACCAGAATCTTCGCGCCATAAGGAACTTTGAAACGCGCGCGCTCGTTGCCTTTGGCATCGAGAAGCATGATTTCGCATGAACGGCTCATGACAACATGGTTGCCTTTGGAATCAGTCACCACGTTGCGATTGACGATTTCCACTTTGGCTTCGTGAGTTGCCTCAACGCTGTTTTGCTCAGCACCACGTTGTGCCGCGCCGCCGATGTGGAATGTACGCATCGTCAGCTGGGTGCCAGGCTCGCCGATTGACTGCGCAGCGATAACGCCGACAGCTTCACCAACGTTGACCGGAGTACCGCGTGCCAAATCACGGCCATAGCAACGTGCGCACACGCCGCCTTTGGTTTCGCAAGTCAGAACTGAGCGAACGAGAACTTGTTCAATTCCTGAAGCTTCGATTTTATCAACCGCTTCCTCATCCATGATTTCACCAGCTTTGATAAGCTGGGCATCAGTTACCGGGTGTTTCAAACCAAGCGCCGTAGTCCGGCCAAGGATGATTTCCGATAATGGCTCAACGATATTACCGCCTTCGACCACCGCTTTCGCGATAATGCCTTTCTTGGTGCCGCAATCATCAGTGATAACGATACAGTCTTGGGAAACGTCAACCAAACGGCGAGTCAGATATCCTGAGTTCGCAGTTTTGAGTGCGGTATCGGCCAAACCTTTACGCGCACCGTGGGTTGAGTTGAAGTATTCAAGAACTGAGAGGCCTTCTTTGAAGTTCGCGATAATCGGCGTTTCGATGATTTCGCCGTTTGGTTTCGCCATAAGTCCGCGCATACCAGCCAACTGCTTAATCTGAGCCGCAGAACCCCGCGCCCCAGAGTGAGCCATCATGTAAATCGAGTTGATTTTGCGATCAACACCGGAAACACGGCCGCCTTTTTTCTCTTCTAACTTCCATTCGCCGGAGATATATTTCATCATGTCTGATGCAACGCGGTCGGTACATTGTGACCAGGCATCGACTACTTTGTTATATTTCTCACCGGCGGTGATCAAACCTTCGGCATATTGACGCTCGAATTCTTCAACTTCTTTCAAGGTCGCGTTAACGTGCTTGTCTTTAGTCGCTGGAATCAACATATCGTCTTTACCAATTGAAATCCCGGCTTTGGCAGCTTGCTTAAAGCCCAAATCCATCAATTGATCGGCGAATATTACAGTCGCTTTGTTACCAGTGTGACGATAAACCGTATCCAAAACGCTGGAAACTTCCTTCTTAGTCAATAACTTATTGATCAAGCTGAAAGAGATGCGCGGTGAATCAGGTAGGATTTTTGATACCAATACGCGGCCTGGAGTTGTTTCTTCGAGTTTGTACGTAGCATTGCCTTCTTTGTCATAAGTCTGCACGCGGCATTTGATTTTTGAATGCAGGGATACAGTTTTTTGATCCAACGCATATTCAATTTCCTCAACGCCGGAAAACACCATACCCTCACCCGGCTCACCATCGAAAGCGAGCGAGATGTAGTAAAGACCCAAAATCATATCCTGTGTAGGAACGATGATCGGCTTACCGTTTGATGGTGAAAGAATATTGTTCGTAGACATCATGAGAACACGGCACTCGAGCTGCGCTTCCAATGATAACGGAACGTGAACCGCCATCTGGTCACCGTCAAAATCAGCGTTAAACGCAACGCAAACAAGCGGGTGTAACTGGATCGCTTTACCTTCGATCAACACAGGCTCAAATGCTTGGATACCAAGTCTGTGGAGGGTCGGAGCGCGGTTTAACATAACCGGATGTTCACGAATAACTTCCGCCAGAATATCCCAAACTTCAGGACGCTCAGACTCCACAATTTTCTTCGCGGCTTTGATAGTTGTCGCGATACCATAGATTTCGAGCTTCGCATAGATGAACGGTTTGAAAAGTTCCAACGCCATTTTCTTAGGCAATCCGCATTGGTGCAATTTCAATTCCGGGCCAACAGTAATAACCGAACGGCCAGAATAATCGACGCGTTTACCGAGCAGGTTTTGACGGAAACGGCCTTGCTTACCTTTCAACATATCAGACAATGATTTGAACGGACGTTTGTTAGGCCCGGTAATCACGCGGCCACGGCGGCCGTTGTCGAATAACGCGTCAACAGCTTCCTGCAACATACGTTTTTCGTTACGGATGATGATATCCGGAGCTTTGAGTTCCAGGAGGCGTTTCAAACGGTTGTTCCGGTTGATGACGCGGCGATATAAATCGTTCAAGTCTGATGTCGCGAAACGGCCACCATCCAATGGAACCAATGGACGAAGCTCTGGTGGAATAACCGGAACTACAGAAAGCACCATCCACTCAGGTTTATTTTGTGAACGGATGAAATCTTCTATCATTTTCAAACGTTTGACGATTTTTTTCAATTTCGCTTCCGAAGTTGTTTCCGCCAACTCGCCACGCAATTGGGCTTTCAGCTCTGGGAGGTCTAACTTCATCAACATCGCCTGAACCGCTTCCGCACCGATACCGGCAGTGAAAGAATCCGCACCATATTTATCTTGCGCTTCATAAAGCTGGTCTTCACTCAAAGTTTCGCCATAAGTGAATGGAGAAAGCCCCGGGTCAATTACCATATAAACTTCGAAATACAGAACCTTCTCAACCTGCTTCAAAGTCATATCCAGCATAGTCGCAATCCGCGACGGCAATGATTTCAAAAACCAGATATGAGCCACAGGGGCTGCTAATTCAATATGGCCCATGCGCTCACGGCGAACTTTGGATGTAGTAACTTCCACACCGCATTTTTCGCAGACAATGCCGCGATATTTCATGCGTTTATATTTGCCGCACAAGCATTCGTAATCCTTGATAGGTCCAAAGATACGCGCGCAGAACAAACCATCTTTCTCAGGTTTAAACGTCCGGTAATTGATAGTTTCCGGCTTCTTCACCTCACCATAAGACCAAGACCGAATCTTCTCCGGCGAAGCAATCGTGATTTTGATTTCATCAAAATCCTGCCCATTGGAAGCATTCATCGCCCCATATTGCGATCCACTAGACCGTTTCCCGAAAAAGCTCTCTGCTCTTGCTGCTGCGTCTGCCCGTTGTGCGTCTGAGTTTGCCATTTTTAGTTTCCTGGTTTTTTAATCGTCACCCCGTGCTTGTCACGGTGTCTGTTATTGTGCCTCCTGAACCGGATTCCGGCACAAGGCCGGGATGGCGATTCAAAAGCGTTAATTACGCCGCTTCCGGTGTGTCGAGTTGGTTATCATTAGACTCTTCCTCGTCCACCGCTTCAACAACCTGGTTCAATTCGACGTTGAGTCCAAGGCCGCGAAGCTCTTTGACGATAACGTTGAATGATTCGGGTATGCCGCTCTCGAAGCTGTTATCGCCGCGAACGATAGATTCGTAAATCTTCGTCCGGCCGGTAACGTCATCCGATTTAACGGTGAGGATTTCCTGGAGCGTATGCGCCGCGCCATAAGCTTGGAGCGCCCAACATTCCATCTCCCCGAAGCGCTGTCCACCGAAGTGCGATTTACCGCCCAATGGTTGTTGCGTAACAAGGCTATAAGGCCCAATCGAACGCGCGTGGATTTTATCATCAACCAAATGGTGGAGTTTGAGCATATAAATGTAACCGACAGTTACCTTACGCTCAAATTCGTCACCGGTGAGGCCGTTATAAAGCGTCACCTGGCCGGATGAGTTGAAACCAGCCTTTTCGAGGTAAACAACAATGTCTTCCTCTTTCGCGCCGTCAAATACCGGAGTCGCCTGCGGCACACCCGGAGTGAGATTGCGTGCCAGCTCGGAAAGCTCAAGCACCGGCAATTTACCGATTTCTTTGCGTATATCCGCGTTGACATAATTGGATGAAATCACTTCACGCAAGTTATTTTCGTTTTTCTTATCGGTCAGATATTCCTGGTAAGCATCGCCAATCTGGCGGCCAAGACCTGCAGCAGCCCAACCAAGATGCGTTTCCATAATCTGCCCGATATTCATACGGCTTGGTACGCCGAGCGGATTCAAAACGATATCAACCGTAGTGCCATCGGCAAGATGCGGCATATCCTCAATCGGGATAATGCGCGAGATCACACCTTTGTTACCGTGACGTCCGGCCATTTTATCGCCAGGCTGGAGTTTGCGTTTTACAGCCACGAATACTTTCACGACTTTCAAAACGCCCGGTGGCAAATCGTCACCACTTTGAACTTTCTCAACTTTCTCACCGAAGCGTTTTTCCAGACGCGCCACGTTTTCATCAAGCTGCTTTTTCAAGCCTTCGACTTCAGTCATGGTTTTTTGGTCGTCGATTACGAAAGCGAACCATTGGTTGCGGGTATATTTAGAAAGAACATCTTTGCTGATTTCCTGACCGGCTTTGAAGCCTTTAGGACCGCCGATCGCTTCTTTGCCGAGCAGAATTTCATTCAAGCGGCCGAATACGAAACGTTCGATGATATTGCGTTCATCGTCGCGATCTTTACGCAGGAATTCAATTTCCGAACGCTCGATTTGCAACGCACGCTCATCTTTCTCAACACCACGGCGCGAGAATACACGAACATCCAGGACAGTTCCTTGAACACCTGGCGGAACTTTCAATGAAGAATCACGGACATCAGCCGCTTTCTCACCAAAGATCGCCCGCAGGAGTTTTTCCTCAGGCGTAACCGGGCTTTCAGATTTCGGTGTGACTTTACCAACCAAGATATCGCCCGGTTTCATTTCAGCGCCGATATGCACAACGCCGACTTCATCCAAGTGGCGCAAGGATTCTTCGCCAACATTCGGGATATCGCGAGTGATCTCTTCAGGCCCAAGCTTGGTGTCGCGCGCCATACATTCAAATTCTTCGATGTGGATTGAAGTATAGACGTCATCTTTCACCAAACGCTCGGAAATGAGGATTGAATCCTCGAAGTTGTAACCGTTCCAAGGCATGAACGCGCAAAGAACGTTACGCCCCAAGGCCAATTCACCGAGGTCTGTTGAAGTGCCGTCAGCGATGATATCGCCGGCTTTCACTTCATCACCAAGTTTCACGATGGATTTTTGGTTAATACAAGTATCTTGATTTGAGCGTTGGAATTTCGACAGGTTGTAAATATCAACCGTCGGCGATTCGCCTTTTTTGCTTGGGATTGTCCGGATAACGACGCGTTTGCCGTCAACCTGGTCAACGATACCGCCGTTTTTCGCGACTACCGTAACGCCCGAATCCTTGGCAACAATCGCTTCCATGCCAGTGCCCACGAAAGGAGCCTCGGCACGCAACAATGGCACTGCCTGACGTTGCATGTTCGAACCCATCAATGCGCGGTTGGCGTCATCGTGTTCGAGGAACGGAATCAGCGATGCCGCAACGGAAACGAGCTGCTTCGGTGACACGTCCATGTAGGTCGGCACACCCGCTTCCATTTCGAGGAACTCACCGCGATAACGGACGGTGACTTTCTTCTCGGTGAAATGGTTCTTGGAATCGAGGCGGTTGTTGGCCTGAGCGATGTAGTGATTCTCTTCCTGGTCAGCCGTGAGGTAGTCGATCTTGTCGCTGACGTTGGCTTTATCAACGCGGCGATAGGGTGTCTCGATGAAGCCAAACTCGTTGATGCGCGAGAACGTGGACATCGAGTTGATCAGACCGATGTTCGGTCCTTCCGGCGTCTCAATAGGGCAGATACGACCG
>JAYVPI010000030.1:0-3568 GCA_043757405.1 Alphaproteobacteria bacterium | reverse complement strand
GAACTTATCCGGGTGCGGCACGCCTTTGCCAACGACATCGCATACATCAAAATGGAACGTGATATCCGGATGTGGGGATTCGCAGTGCATATTAGCATTAACGATGCGCGATGGGTTGAGGTCATAGCCGTGGATAGTGAGCTTATGGCCTTTATAGCCTTTAGCATTCCAGCATTTTACGATATGCTCCGCCATGCGCTGCGCAGAATCGCCATCGCCGCAGCCCAGATCGAGAATGTTCTTTACTTCAGGTTCCGCAAAACGGTCCCATTCCAGCGGCATAATATACCATGCCTTGCGTATTTTAAGATATTCCCAACGGTAACGGTCAATCGGCTTTTCCGCCGTTTTGTAATAATGGTCATAATTCTTCTGCTGGATGTAATTTTCGCGTGCTTTGATATAAGCATGATGCGCATCGCGGTTGCGCGGGTTCAGCCAGCGGAGTTCTTCTTTAAGCGGCGAATAATCTTTAATGGCTTTGAGCGGATCTTTATCCAGTCCCCAGCTTTTGATCGCTTCAAAATCTTCGTCTTTCGGGTGAAACATCCGTATCCTCTTGAGAATAATTAATATTAATAATTTATGATGCCTAGATGTACTTTCGCATGAAAGGACTGTCAATCACTTAAAAATAGTGCCGGGGAAAGTTTATCTTAAAACCCGTGATCACCGCAGATATTGCCACTTTCGCTATAGCTGACCCAGAAGGTTTCGCCAACAGGCTGGTCTGATTTAAGATACCAGTGCAGTATCTCTGGTTCTGCACCATAAGCATTTGCCGGGATGAAATCGCGAAGATTAAGCTGCGTCGCCGACTCGGCAATCATGGAGAAGCTATGGCTAAAAACCTTGTCGCCAAGATAGATGGTGAGGGTAAAATTGGAATCCTGCGTCTTGGCGGGATTATGGCTGTTGTTGCGGATCATTACCACCGGGTGGTAATCGGTTGAAATAACCCCGGCTCCCCAATGCGTGAATTTCTGTGGGTAAACGCTGGCTTTGGCCCCGGTGGCGATATCGGTGCTATAAGGCGAGTTGCTTCCCTTGACCCGGTAGCGATAGGAAATATTGATACGGCTTGGCACAGGCGCCTCTTTGCTGTCGAATGGTATCAGCATAAACGCCGTATCCGCCGGGCAGTTGATAATTTCGCCGTTGCCAACCCCCGTGCTGATTTGCAAGGTTGTGCCGGTATCGCTCAACTTTTTCTCATCAAATTTTTGCGCTAACACTCTGCCGCTTAAGCTGGCTGCTATATTGGTCGGGAAAATAATACCGCTTAAGGAAAGCTTTGGGTGGTTTAGCAGCGGTAATAAACTGGCTAATGGTTTTTCTTCCGTTGATTCACAGTAATCTGGTTTATGCACCACCGGATAAGAGTGGGTGGTTTCAAGAAAATCATTTTCGTAGTGGATATTGCCGCATACAAAACGTGGGAAAATGTCATCATTTATTGCCGTGATAGAGCAGAAAAATCCTTCTTTCAGCAACGACGTATCAAACTCGCTGGCCACCTCAATGATTTTGGATGCAAAAGGCACAAAATCAAAGGTCATTGCTTTCGACGCCAGTGTTTCTCCCGTTTGGCTTCGGATGCGCAAGGTGTAGTTACGTGTTTGCTTAGCAGGCCCATTGAAAATATGGATGAACGGGCTGATCGATATCTTGCCGGCGCTTTGCGCAAATTTGCAGGTAAAGTTAGTTTCTTCCGATTCAAACGGGGAATAAGCTTCGTTCGAAGCTTTGGTTCTTCCTGCCGAATGAACGCTGCTATAGGCTTTTCCCGCAGTATAAAACCCTAGCACTGCAGGGAAGGGGAACTTCAGATTTTCCGTGGTGATAAACTCAATATCAACCATCCCGTCGAAATGGTCTTTCCCCATTAGCTGGCGCATGGAATATTCATTGGTATTGTTGGCAAAGCGGTAAGGCGCAAAAAAAGCCAGCGCGCCATCCGCGTCATAGGCGCGGATATTAGCGATCACGTTTTTAATGCCATTTTTGAATTTAAAATAATTCAGGAACGACAGGATTAAATCGGTGCCGGGCCGCAAGCGCAGGGCAAAGATAGCGGAAGAACGGTTGCAATAGGCAGTATCGCGGGCGGCAAAAGCGGATTTTAAATCTTTCATAACAAACCTAAAGAATATCCCGCGTTAAAAACATCAGCTACGGACGAATGCGATGTTCCATTCATTCTGGATATGCAGTTGTGTCCAGTTCGCCCGTTCGCTCCATTCGGAAAAGGCGCGTTGTTCGCCGTAATTTTGCGGATTTGGCATATGGTCGAATGCAAACCAGTCGTCAAAAACAATTACAGAACCGCTATCTAAAACAGGCGCCAGCCATGTGAGTACAGTTTTAGCCGATTCATACAGGTCGCTATCGATATGGACGCAGTAAATGCCCTTTTTGAAACCAAGCTGGGCATAGAGTTCAGGCGTCAGACTCTGTTCGTAAAACCCGGGAATCACATGAACGGCTTTTTTAGGAACGCCAGCTTTGGCAACAAAGTTGCGGAAACATTGCTGCGTGTAGGAATAGTCACCCTTTGCGAATACGCCGCCCTCGTCGCCGGGCAGCCCCTGGAACGAATCAAACGCATACAGATTGCAGTCCAGCCCATAGCTTGTGGCGATATCATACGCCGAAATGGTGCTGGTGCCGCGGGCTACGCCAAATTCCAGATAGCTGATGCTTTTGGTTCGTTTGGAAATAGCGGTGAAGGCAGCGTGGAAGGTGTTAAGGCGGTTCATGTTGTCCTTAAACACATAGCGGCGCATGGTGCGGTAAACCACCTTGGATAATGGTAGCGGCACGGCAAGAAAAACGCTGGCGCCCACTTCGCGCAGCTTGGGGTATTTGATCATCAGGCGTTTGATAGCGGAATATCTGGAAATATCGGGCATAGGGGCTTATGAATCCTGGCAAATCCGGGGCGGATATATTTGTGGCGAACCTATTATTAATTATGTAGCAAGTCAAGTATGCCCGAAGCAAAACAAAGCATAATTACAGATCCTTATCGCTTACGTAAGGTATTATGGTCAATATATTGACTTCACGATGATAATACGGATGATACCGATATGGTCGTATCAGAAACACCTTATTCAGTCCTTTACCTGATAGTGGCGCGTGGCGGTTCCAAGGGCGTGCCCCGGAAGAACCTCTGCACCATTGCCGGGCGCTCGCTTATTGCCTATAAGGCCGCCGCTGCCCGAAAAGCCAGAAGCTGCACCCGTCTGATCATCTCCAGCGAGGACGCTGAAATTATCGCCGAAGCCAAAAAACACGGCGTGGAAGCTCCTTTTATCCGGCCAGCCGAGCTTGCCAGCGACAGCGCCGGCAGCGCCGAGGTTATTTTACATACGATGGAGTGGATTGAGCAGCATGAAGGCCGCGCCTATGACGCGGTGATGTTGCTGGAACCATCTTCCCCCTTCGCAACAGCTGTGCATCTGGATGCGGCGGTCGCGATGATGCGCGGGAAAAAAGCCAGCCTTGTTGTGGGGGTGCGCGAAACCGAAGTATCCTCTCATTTTGTCGGTACTCTAAACAATGA
>JAYVPI010000029.1:0-3605 GCA_043757405.1 Alphaproteobacteria bacterium | reverse complement strand
ACAATAAAGAATTTTGCATTTAACACCATGCCCATACATGCATACCTGCCATGCGTCTAGACCATTGACACATGGCAGGGGATGCGCTAGGAGGTTGATCGTTACATCTTAACAGCGATTGAAAGTAACAAGATACACATGAGCATTCCTAACGCTCGTGCAATTACTGCAAATATAAATTCCATGCGAACCTTTCATACCAGTTTCATTTCTTTTTTCGGACCGTCATAGTCGCCAATAATCACGCGATGGACTCGCGATACTTCGCTGCCGTTAGCATACTTGACGGGAGATTTTGCCTGTGCACGCTGGGCATATGAATCGCACCATAGGTCCCACCAATGCGCACTATCGCCAATGTCACGCCATACCGCATTGTAGGCGCCGATACGGCGCGCATAGGTGGCTGGAGTGGCAGTCTTAGACATCTTGAAGGACTCCACGCTAAGCCCTAGGTGACGTAGATTGTGTATGTCTAGGCAAGCCCCATCTGCCACGGTTAGTTGCGCCATGAAGGAAGCTTTCACAATGCCTAGGCCGGGAATATCCATGTAATCCCGAATCAATGCGTTCAAATCACCCGTGGAATGGTAATTCTGCACACTGCGAAGTAATTCGCGCTGATTTGCCAGCACATAGGCGACTCCTGCCTTTTTGTTTCCCCATGCGTAACGGGAATCGGAGCCGTGTTTCTGCACATCATGGAAAGCACGCGGAACGAGTCCTAGCCATTGCTGAATTGTCAGCAAAGTAAAGATACCGGCCTTTGCGACCATGTCGGGTGAATCTTCGCAAGCCATAGAAATATCCACACAATCGCGCTCGAAGTAAGAGTCCATCGTTTTAACCTTTCGGATTCCGTAATGGGATATAGTTTGCCATGATAACATCGCGCTGATAGCGTTTAGTCCGGTTTTCTTGTTCATCGTTTCGCGTATTCACGTCAATGCGAGTCCACGCCATGCGCGCCAATTCTTTATTCTGGCGAGCGTTAGTATGTTTTCCTTTATTAAGTTTCTGCATTTCAGGTATCCTTACAGATTGGCGTTGTCGGAAATTACGGAATCGATATCTTGTAGATAAATTCCTTGCAATTGAGAGTGCCCATACATACGCTTGTCGGTGTATACTTTCGCTTCGCAAGTGTTTTTCGTGATATTTCCCGTAATATCAGCTTCGTAACCATTACGAAGAAGCACGGTCATTCCGATTTTCAAATCTTCTGCGTGTATTTCCACGTCAATATCCCACTGCCTGAATTTTCTTTCGGAACGCTAGTGTTTTTTCCGTGTAATCCACGGTAACGAATTTTTCGCCGCCATTGGTATCATGGTTAATAACTGAAACGATATCATGCAAGTAAACGCTGCCCATTTCTGTTTCGTATCCGTGAACTTTCGCCATTCTAGTATTCCCTCGCATGTTATCCATGATATCCGCGCGCCATCCATTGCGAAGCATGACTTTGCAGCCTTTTTTGATATCAGCCGATGGAATTCCCATGATAGATGCCCTAACTTAAACATTCCATGATTGGAATGTTTAACTTAGGGCAAGCTTTCGCTTGCCCATTAGTTTGTTATCGTTTTACTTCCAATCGGATACCGTTTGACGTGATGCGAGTGATCGTATCGGTATTGATACTGCGCGCGCAAGCCGTGCGCATGAGTGCGTCCGACGGTTCGGGCTTACCGTTCTTGCGAGCATCGCGCAGCATCTTTTGAGCATTGACAGCATCCCAAACGGGAATCAAATTGGGATGTAAGATGCGCCGCGTCTCAGCGCCGCGTTTGGCGGATTCGCTCGCTTCATGGTCAGGGACAATCCGCTTTGCCATGGTGGCAGGCTGGCAAACCATTTTGCGTTTTTCACCATCTTTCTTCGTGAATTCAATCACGACGAAACGGCCTTCTGATTTGTGCAAGATATCCCGCACCGTATCCGGTGTGATCTTGGAAGCCGGAACGATAATCACGGTTTGCGCCAATTGCTTAGCCATTTGAGAGTCCTTCTCTGTTAGGGATTTGTTAGACGTTGGGAGAGGAAGCGAAGTAATTCACGGGAATAGTGCAAGATATGCCATCCGAGTCGATGGTGACATGATGCAAGCCTTGCATATGCCCATAGAATCGGGCAATCGAAAGTAAGCCGGGATCATGTGGCGATGCATCGACTCCATATCGTCCAATGGTTGATCCAATCGTATAGTCTCCGAATGTGCCAGCCAATTGCGCGCATATAGCGCCGTGAAAGTCCGGATCGAATTTAGTAAACGGAAAATTGAGATATGTGCGCATGTTAGTCCGTCCCTTCTACAACCATACCTGTTTCCCTATCTTCCATTTCACGTATAACAATGGCGATAGTTTCGGAAAAGCGCCGCATATCCGCTAGGCTTAGGCTTGTGCCAGTATTGAAAGCCCCATGGCGGCATACGGTCAATTCGACGCGATTGCGGATATGTTCGGGGCGTATATCAATCCGTCCGAATCCACCTGTTTTTATTGTGTGAATGCTCACCATATCAAGACTCCATTTTTTCAAGGTAGTTTCGCGTGAAAGCCATTTGATCGTGTGGGAATTCACCTGTGGCGCGAAAATGGTCCCCTTGCGCAATTACTTCAATGTGAAGTAATTTGATGAATTCTCGCGACTCCGGTGTATCTCCGAAAAACAGACGGATATGGTCCGATTGCATATTAAATACTTCCCGTTCTCCGGCTTCATTGAAAGGGAATTGTCCTTTCCAATGGCACCAATCATGCCATGCCCGAAAAGCATAGTTAATTTCACTATCAGCGAAGATGCTTGTCTCACTGGCACCATTCCAGACAATCATACGTTTCTTCGCGTTGATATGCGCCGTAAGGCTTTCCAAACTGTCCGGGGCATTCGCTCCCACATCGTAACCCGTAGGGAAAAGCTCCCCCGCAATGCGAACTACTGCGGCATTGAATCTACGGTTGAAAGGCTGCAATTCTGGCATAGTTTAGACTCCTTGTTGATAGGATTGTGAAAGCCATACCTAGCTAGGCATGGCAATCATAAGGCTATCGTGGCAGTTTAGAAGATGCAACCACGAATAGGAGAGAAAAGATAGGCGCCGCGAATTGAAAGGCTTGAAAGGCTAGACCTAGCATCTTATATCCCTTTCATGAGAAGCCGGACTCGCTTTTCGCAAGCGGCGTTATATTTGTTTTCTGCCGTGTCAGAGACAGAGACTTGCAAGGCAAGCTTGCCAATCTTGATGAAACGAATGCCACCAAACTTACGGCAGGATAGTTTGGCTTCCTTGCTTAGTGAGTATTGAATATTGACGCGACCAATGCGGAGGAAGGAAAGCTTGCCGTTTGTTTTATATGAGAACATGGGAGAAACTCCGGTTTGTTTGGTTTCGACAATTGAGACCGTAGAAGCCTGCTAAACCCGAGTCAACATATTATTTGAAATTTTTTCAGATATTTTTTGCCTATATATAAGGACTCACTATTCCCTAGGCTGGATTGTCCCGCACATCATATGCGTAATAATCCAGCTAATCGTTTCTGAAACAAGCTTGGAAAGTATCTCTGCAATGAAGCCGCGAACCATTTCCGAAATGATCG
>JAYVPI010000028.1:0-13620 GCA_043757405.1 Alphaproteobacteria bacterium | reverse complement strand
ATCATGATTACCATGAGAAAACCTTTCTGCAAACTGATCCATTTTAAGAAACAGGAAAAAGTTAAACAGCCCAAGTTATTGATCGTAGCGCCGATGTCCGGGCATTATGCAACATTATTGCGCGATACGGTTGAAGGTATGCTGCCATATTTCGATGTTTATATCACCGAATGGATCAATGCCCGCGATGTGCCGATGACAGCGGGTGTTTTTGATTTTGACGAATATATCAATTACGTAATCGAATTCTCCGAGCATTTTAAAGGCAATGTCCATTTAATGGCGGTTTGCCAGCCTGTTGTGCCGGTTGCGGCGGCGGTGGCGATTATGGAGAATGAAAAGAATAAATATCACCCCAAATCAATTATCCTCGTAGGCGGCCCGATTGACGGGCGGATTAACCCGACCATGGTCAACGATTTGGCCGATAAGAAGCCGATCGAGTGGTTCCAGCAGAACCTGGTCAGCCGGGTGCCGTTGAATTATCCAGGCGCGGGACGCGAGGTTTATCCAGGGTTTTTACAGTTGGCGAGTTTCATTTCATTAAAGCCTGAATCGCATATTGAAAAACATAAACAATATTTCCAGCATTTGGTTGAAGGTGACGGCGAAAGCGCTGATAAACATGAGAAATTCTATGATGAATATCTTTCGGTAATAGATATTCCGGCGGAATTTTATCTGCAGACTATCAAAACCGTATTCCAGGACTTTGCCTTGCCATTGGGCAAGCTGAAATCGCGGGGGCGCGAAGTTAACTTGAAGAATATCAAACACACGGCCCTATTGGCGCTTGAAGGTGAAAAAGATGATATTTCCGGCCTTGGACAGTCGAAAGCGGCGTTGAAATTGACAAAAAACCTGTCTAAAAAGAAAAAAGAGTATCACATGCAAAAAGACGTCGGGCATTATGGGATTTTCAGTGGCCGCAAATTCCGTGAGCTTGTGGTGCCGGTTATATATAAATTTGCCAAGAAACACGACTAATACCATTTTATGCTTGCAAATATATGCGTGGCCTATAATTTGCCCTCAATAAATTTATATTCAGGGTATCCATATGAACAAATTCGCAATTTTCGCCATCATGGCATTAAGTCTTACCGCATGTGATAAATTAGGTTCGGGCGGCGGTTCGCACTCGCAGTTTGTTAAAATGTGCAAAGATGATCCCCGCGCGCGTGAGCAAGGTTTTGATTGCAGCTGCCAGGCTGATATTATCAGCGCGGTTTTGAAAGGCGATGAAATGGATAAACTGATCAATTTCTTGAATGTTCAAAAAGAAGCTTCAGATAAAATCACTGCGGCAGTAAGCGAAGCCGATAAAACCAAAGCCAAAACCGAAGGCAGCGCCAAGGTAATGGAATTGGGCAATAACGCTGAATATGCCCCGATGTTCCAAAAAATTGGCAATATCGGCATGGCGATCCATGATAAATGCGGTAATCCAAACGCACCAGCGCCTGCACCTGCTGCAGCGGCGGGGGCTAAACCAGCGCCAACTGCTGGCAAGCCAGCACCTGCGAAAGCTGCCAAAGCTCCGGCTGTTGATTATAAAGCTGAATAGTTGAAGCTTGTATAACGCCTGGGTTTGCATCATATTAAGCCTATGCAAACAACAGTCGAAGCCAGCGAAATAGAGAAATTTGCCGCCATTGCTGAAGAGTGGTGGGATGAGAAAGGCAAGTTCCGCCCGCTACATTTAATGAACCCGCTGCGGATCGCCTATATCCGCGAAAAAGCATTGGCGCAGTTAGGCTTAAGTGATGATTTTCAACCATTCAAAAATTTGAAAATTATCGATATAGGCTGCGGCGGTGGCTTGTTATCCGAACCAATGGCGCGATTAGGCGCGGAAGTTACGGGGATTGATGCGGCGGAAAAGAATATCAAAATCGCCGGTGCGCATGCGGTGAAATCGGGCTTGAAAATAAATTACCGTAATATCACGGTTGAGGAATTGGCCAAAAGCGCTGAGAAATTCGATATTATATTAAATATGGAAGTCATCGAGCATGTGGCGGATGTGAATTTGTTTTTGAAATCCTGCGCCAGTTTATTGAAGCCCGGCGGATTGATGTTTGTGGCCACTATTAACCGCACTGCCAAAGCATATGGCATGGCTATTATCGGCGCGGAATATATTTTGCGCCTGTTACCGCGCGGGACGCATGATTGGAAAAAGTTTTTGAAACCGTCTGAAGTTAACGCGGTGCTTGAGCCGTTGGATGTGAAATTGAAACATATGACCGGAGTGAGTTTTAATCCTTTGAGCGAGAATTTCAAAACCACTGATGATGTCTCGGTCAATTACATGATGTGTTATGCAGCCTGATTATTATGATTTACTGCAAATGCCGCACGGGGTAGAGATCGATTCTACGCTGCTGAACCAAAATTACTTAGCGCTGCAACAAAAATTCCACCCTGATAAAAATAAGACCGGCGCGGCAATGTCGGCGCAACTTAACCAGGCTTACAGCGTATTAAAAGACCAATACCGGCGGCTGGAATATTTGTTGCGCGGCGAAAAATTGGAAGCTTGCGCAAGCCTGCTGGAGGAGATGCTGGAACTGCGGGAGAATCCGGAAGAAGGCGTAGAAAAAGCGCAGGCGGAGATTAAAAAATTATATAAAGAATGCGCCGGATTATACGCTAAAAACGAAACCCACAAAGTCGCGCAAAATTTCGTGCGGATTAAATATCTAAGGAAATTTTTGGACGATGTTACTGCAAATACATGAACCCGGTGAAACGCCGCTGCCGCATGAGGGTGAGGAGGCGGTGGGGATTGACCTTGGGACAACCAATTCGTTGGTGGCGGTTTCGCGTGGCGAGAGGCCGGAGGTTATTCGCGGGATTTTGCCGTCGGTCGTTGTGGTGAATGGAGCGGAGATTCATTCGATAAAGCGGAAGATGGACAACCCTTCACAGAAAGTTGAGGGTAAAACCCCGGTGGAAATTTCCGCGGAAATTTTGAAGCTTTTAAAAATCCGGGCGGAAGATGCGCTGGGTAGGGAAGTGAAAAAAGCGGTGATAACTGTGCCCGCGTATTTCGACGATACGGCGCGTACCGCCACACGCGATGCAGCGCGGCTGGCGGGGCTGGAGGTTCTGCGCCTGATAAACGAACCGACGGCGGCGGCACTTGCTTATGGCCTGGACAATGGCGCCGAGGGGATTTATGCGATTTATGATTTGGGCGGCGGGACGTTTGATATTTCTGTTTTGCTGATGCAAAAAGGCGTGTTCCAGGTTTTGGCAACCGGCGGTGATACGCATCTCGGTGGTGATGATTTCGACTCCATAATTTCGTCATTGCGAGAAGGCGAAGCCGACGCGGCAATCCAGCCCGGCGGTATGGATTGCCGCGCTGCGCTCGCAATGACGGAAGCCAGGGAGATTAAGGAGAAGCTCTCGTCTCTGGAGGAATTTGGCGGAGTAAGCAGGGATAAGTTCCAGAAATTAATTACTCCATTGGTTGATAAAACCATAAATATTTGCACACAGGTTTTAAAAGATGCCGCACTTGATAAATCCCAGATTAAAGGCGTTGTATTGGTCGGTGGTTCAACTCGGATTCCACTAGTGCAGCGTAAATTGGCAGAGTTCTTTGGGCAGGAGCCATTGTCTAATATCAATCCTGACGAAGCAGTAGCGCTGGGTGCGGCGATTCAGGCCGAAGCTTTAACTCGTGGTTCCAATAATTTGTTACTGGATGTAATCCCGCTTTCGTTGGGGTTGGAAACAATGCACGATATTGTGGAAAAGGTTATTTATCGCAACACCGCAATCCCATGTTCATACGCGCAGGAATTCACAACTTTCCAAAATAACCAAACGGGGATGATTATTCATATCGTGCAAGGTGAACGCGAAAAAGTGCAAGATTGCCGCAGCCTGGCGCGGTTCGAGCTGAAGGGAATTCCACCAATGCCTGCAGGTGCGGCAAAGGTGCGGATTGCATTTAATGTCGATGCCGATGGCTTGTTGACAGTTTCGGCCAAGGAAAGCGCGACGGGGGTTGAGCAGGAAATTATTGTGAAGCCGTCATATGGGTTGGACGAAAAAGAAATTGAGCGCATGATTTTGGATAGTTTGGCGCATGGAAAAGAGGATATGGAAGAAAGGCTGCTGCAGGAATCGAAGCTGGAGGCGGAGCGGTTGTTGGTTTCACTGGAACCGGCTTTGAATAAATATGGAGTTAGTAACCTTAATGATAAAATCAACGAATTACGCAAGGTAATGACGGGAAATGATCGCAGTGTGATAGACAATTTGCGCGGGGAGCTTAATGTTGCGAGCGAAGAACTGGCGGAAAAAATCATGAACGAAGAAATCGGCCACGCGCTGAAAGGGAAAAAAGTGAATGAGGTTTAGTGTTACGGGTAAAGCTCCCCCCTTGAGGGGGAGCGGGATTTGCACGAAGGGCAAATCCGTGGGGGGAAAAGGCGAGCTACTGCCCCCCACCAAATCGCTGCGCGATTTGACTCCCTCTCAAGGGGGGAGTTATTTGCTAGCTGCTATGCTCGCGTTATTGATTTTTTTATCTCCTTGTTCCGCAAAAGCAGTGACCTCCAATTGGGCGCTTTCGACGCATGTGAAGGCCAGGTTAGTCAGCGAAGGCGATAAGCTCGGCGTGGAAATGGAAACGGATCCGGGCTGGCATACATATTACAAAGATCCGGGTGATGCGGGCATTCCGACAACATTCAACTGGAATGGTTCCCGCGATTTTACGGTGAAGGAAGTTGTATTCCCGCCGCCTCAGGAAATTGATGAATATAACATCAAAACCAAGGCTTATGAGGGAAATATATTTTTTCCTGTAAAAGCACAGCTCGGCGCCAAGCCGCATGCAGAGCTGAAAATCGAAGGGGCGATATGCAAGGAAATTTGCATGGCCTATAGCATGAATCTTACCGCCGATTTGCCCGCCAGTTCCACGGAAGATCTCTCCGGTTCATATTGGTTCATCATCGGCACAGCTCTTCTTGCCGGGTTGATCTTGAATTTTATGCCATGCGTGCTGCCGGTATTATCGCTGAAAATTATGGGCGTTTTGCGGCAATCGGGAGTGGAAAAGGAGCGGGTGCGTTATAATTTCGCGGCGGCATCATTCGGAATTATATTCTCTTTCTGGATATTGGCGATAGTGGCGATTTTATTCAGGAATGCGGGCAGGGCCGCTGGCTGGGGCTTGCATTTCCAATCACCGATATTTGTCGGGGTGCTGTTTGTTATTACATTTATTTTCTCTATCAGTTTGTTCGGCTTTTTCCACCTTCGCCCGCCGTCGTGGATCGCGGGGAGTGGGGAAAATAATACTATATTAGGCAATTTTTTCTCCGGCGTTCTGGCAACCCTGCTTGGCACATCATGCACAGCGCCATTGGTAGTCACTGCCGTGGGGTTTGCGCTCAGCCGTTCGCAGCTGGATATATTTTTGATTTTCACCGTGATGGGTGTGGGCATGGCCATGCCGTTCATAATTTTCGCATTCGCGCCGCAAATTGCGATGTATCTGCCAAAACCTGGCGGGTGGATGATCCGGGTGAAATATTTGATGGGAGTGCTTTTGCTGGCAACTTCCATATGGCTGGGCTTGATCGTTTATGGCCAGCTCACCTCGAACCCCAAACAATTCGAGGAAGAAAAAATCGCACAATATGTCGCGGAAGGCAAAACAGTGTTTGTGGATGTAACCGCAACCTGGTGTTTGAATTGCAAGGTGAACAAAGCGGCGGTGATCGACACAAAGGAAACTCAAAGCTTATTCGCGGAACATCATGTAGTGGTGATGGTTGGCGATATGACACGGCCAAGCAAGGTGCTGATCGATTACATCAAAAAATACAACCGCTACGGGATCCCGTTTAATATGGTTTATGGGCCAAATGCCAAAGATGGAATTTTGCTGCCGACATTGCTGAGCAAGCGGGCAGTGCGGGAAGCGGTGGAAAAGGCTGAAAGCGCAAAATAGCGGCTGGAAAAGTGGTGGACCCAAAGGAATTCGAATCCCTAACCTTCTGATCCGTAGTCAGATGCTCTATCCAGTTGAGCTATGGGTCCACAATGAGGAATGTGGTTCTAGTATATATATTTCAAGAATGCAAATAAAAGCTAATTAAAATATAATGTCACCCCGTCGAATGACGGGGTCTAGCGGCTAATGCAAACTCCCCAACCAGCTATACCGCTGGACCCCGTGATAAACACGGGGTGACAATGGGGAGAAAAGAGCCTTTGTAATAAAGCGTAATAATATGTTATTTGAGCAATCCCGGCCAAAGGCGTAAAATGCTGGTATGAAATTTCATGACCAACGCACTTTGGCACGCGATATTTCGTTTGAAAGCGTGGGGCTGCATACGGGCAAGATGATCTCCATGCGCTTGTGTCCGGCGGCTGAGAATACGGGTATTATGTTCAAACGGGTGGATGTGAAGGATGGCGAATCGCTGATTCCGGCTTCATATAAGAACGTGGTTAAAACCACTTTGGGAACGGTTATCGCCAATAAAGCCGGTGTCGAAGTTTTGACTATCGAACATTTGATGGCGGCACTTTGGGGCTGTGGCGTTGATAATGCGCTGGTTGAAATCAACGGGCCGGAAGTGCCGATTATGGATGGTAGTTCTGAGCCGTTTATCCGCCTGATTGATGCCGCCGGATTGGTGAAACAAGAGGCTTTGCGCCAGATTTTGGTGATAAAAGATGAGATCAAGGTCGGCGATGATTCCCGCGGCGCAGTATTGCGGCCATATCGCGGCTTCAAAATCAAGTTCAATATCGACTTCAAGGATTCCGCAATCAGCCAGCAAAAAGCCAAATTCGATTTCGGCAAAATTTCGTTCAAAAACGATATCGCCCGGGCGCGGACATTCGGCTTCAAGGACGAGGTCGAGGCAATGCACAAAGCCGGGCTTGGCCGCGGCGGATCACTGGAAAACGCGATTGTGGTCGATAACGGCAAAATTCTGAACCCGGAAGGATTGCGCTTCAACGACGAATTCGTGCGCCACAAAGTCCTGGACTCCATCGGCGATTTATTCACCGTTGGCGCACATATCGAAGGCGAGTTCGTGGGCAAAAAGTCCGGGCACCACACCAACAATGAATTGCTGCGGGCGCTGATGGATAACCAATATGCCTGGGAAATGCTGCCACAGGTAAAATCTGGGCACTCCAAAATATTCTCCAGCAATATCAGGCCGTTAGCGGCAGGTTTTAATGCGCCAGTGGCGATTTAGCTCAGTTTCACAAATTCTTCACAAATCTGGGGATTGATTTCTGCTGAGATCTGCCCTATAAGCCGCTCTTGTAAACAAACGCTATTAAATTGGTAGACTAAAATGAGCGAACCTAGAAAAGACTCCGAACGGCCACCTGCAAAGACTGCCGTGGAAAGGCTTGGATTTCGTCCTCCGCAGGAGCAACGGCCCTCCGATTATCTTCATATGCTTAGACGGCAGGTAGAGGAACATGACCGTGGCGAGCATAAAGATGGCATGCAATTATAAAATTGACGATTTTATAGACGCACCATATGCTGTATAAATGCAGCTCATATTAGCCTCCATCATCTCAATCATCATCGGCGCCGTTGTCGGATATTTGTTTTGCAAATCCCGTTCGCAGCATATTGTCATTGATAAAGAATTGCTGGCCCGCGAATTGGAGTTGCTGAAAGCCCAGCAGAAAAATTGGGATGAGTTTCACCAGGAATCTTTGAAATCCGCAAAAGCTGTGATGTTTGAAGCCTCGCGGGAGGTTTCCAAGGAATTGTTGGATAACCATAAGCGCGAAAATGCGGAGAGCAAAAAACAGGCGGAAGAAGCTACGCAGAAAACCACTGAGAAGTTGAACAAGGAATTTCAAACCGTTGTTGAAAAACTGGCGGCGATAAATTCGCAAGTGGCGCAGCAGGGCACAAAAGTTTCAACAATATGGCAGGCGCTTTCCAGCCCGTCAGGGGCAGGGCAGTTTGCGGAGATTGGGCTGGAGAACACGCTCAAAAGTTTTGGCCTGGAAAAAGACCGTGATTTTATTACGCAATTCTCAGTCAATCATGACGGAAGATCGCTACGCCCTGATGCGGTGGTGTTTTTGCCGGATGGGAATTTGATGGTGATAGATTCCAAATCCTCCAAGTTCTTTCTGGAATTAGCGGCGGAAAATGCTGATGAGGCAATGTTGCTAGAGCGCCTAAAAAGAACCATGAGCCAGCATTTGACTGATTTGAGCGGCAAAGATTATAGCAATGCCGTGCGCCAATCGACAAAGACAGAATTTACGACAGTTATAAATGTTATGTATGTGCCCAGCGAATCGGCGCGTATCAAGATCATGCAATGCGACCCGGAGTTTAGCAAAAAATGCATGGCGCGGAATATATTGCTGGCCGATCCTTCCGGGATTCAATTATTGCTGCATGTCGCGCGTTACCAAATTACCAGGGCGAAGCAGGAAGCGAACCATAATCTGATTGTCAAGGAGATCAGTAAGTTGATTTCCTCGATGGATAATTTCGTCCGTGGGCTGGATGCGGTGGGGAAATCGATCAAGCGCTCCGCCGAGCATTTTGGCGCGCTCAGCAATTCAGTGAATTCAAGGCTGTTGCCGCGCATCCGCCGCGTGCTCGATCTTGGCGCTGAAACTGAGAAAGAAATGAAACTGCCACATTCCCTGCCAAATTTTAATGTGATCGAAAACGAAGCAGTAGTAGTCGATCTTGAAGCCGAGCCGGTTGACAACCTGCGAACGCTGGAGAAAAAAGCGGGTTAGATTACAATAGCATGGCTAACTAACTAATTATTAATGCTATTTTGGTATAATACCAGGATGAATATCTTGCGTAAAATGCGCTTATTTAAAGATAAATCCGCCGCCGCCGCCATTGAGTTTGCTTTGGTGGCGCCGATATTGTTTATTATGATTTTCTCTATCATCGAAATTACCGGCGTGATGCTGGCGCAATCGGTGCTGGAAGTGGCTGTGGGCCGTGCTGCGCGGGCGGGTATTACCGGATATACTCCGGCTGGCATGACCAGAGATAATTACGTCAAGCAAGTGGTGCAGGACAACCTGATCTATCTCAAACCCGGCGGCCTGCAGTTCAAAACGCTGGTTTACAGCAGCTTCGCCAATATCGGCAAGCCTGAACCTTATACTGATAGTAACAATAATGGTGCCTATAACGTAGGCGAACCATATACGGATATAAACGGCAATGCACAGTGGGATGCTGATATGGGCGCCAGCACTTCCGGCGGAGCGGGGGATATCGTAGTGTATAAAGTATCTTACCCGTGGCAAATTATTACACCCGTATTATCTAGATATTTTGGCACTAATGGCCAGTTCAATGTCACAGCCAGCATGGTCGTAAGGAATGAGCCATATGGTAATTAATTTTAATTGCGCTCAGGCGCCGCGCAAGAGAGCTGTCGCCCTCAATGGGCTCGCTCAGTCGGGTCAAGCCCTCCTTCAAAGGCTGGGTCGCCAGTTTATGCGCAACGTACGCGGTAATGCCGCCATCGAGCTGGCCCTGGCTATGCCGATTTTGCTAATGTTGTCTTTGGGCGGGTTTGAAATGACGCGTTATATCATTATCCAGCAAAAAATAAGTAAAACTGTGAATACAATGGGTAATTTGGTGGCCCGCTCGCCGAGCCTTGCTGAGGCTGATATGACCAATATGTTTTTTGCGGTAGATCATCTGATGGATCCGTACATAATGGGCGCAAATGGAACCGTCATATTGAGCGATGTCAGTAATAACGGCGCCACGGTCAAAGTAAACTGGCAGCGCAAGGGTGGGGGCACTTATATTGCCAGTAGCAAAATAGGGGTGCAGGGCGGTGTCGCAACACTTCCGGCTGGGTTTACGCTAGCTGTTAACGAAGATACGGTAATTTCTGAGATTTATTACAATTATACGCCATTGGTAGCTCCAAATATCGTGGCGGCAAAGGTTATTTACAAGGTTAAATATTACAAACCGCGCTTAGGGGCGCTCACAGTAATGAATCCTTAATGGTTTAATGAGATGTTAAATAAGTCACATTAAAAGATATTGTTGTTTTTACAGGGTGTGATTACAGAAAATTTTAGATAATAAGAGATTAATATTATAATCAGGTCATATGGCAGCAAAGAAAATATTGATAGTTGAGGATAACGAGCTGAACTTGAAGCTCTTCCGGGATTTACTGGGCGCACATGGTTTTGAAACCTATGAAACCAAGGACGGCTTGAATGTTCCGAGCCTGGCGCGTGAAATTCGGCCAGATTTGATTTTGATGGATATACAATTGCCGGAAATTTCTGGTTTTGATATAACCCGCAATTTGAAGCAGGAGCCGGATTTAAAAGATATACCCGTGATTGCCGTAACCGCATTTGCGATGAAGGATGATGAAGAAAGAATTTTGAAAGCCGGTTGTGAAGCATATATCTCCAAACCAATTTCCATAATGCCGTTCCTCCAGACAATTGAAAGATTTTTGAATCTGGACAGCAACCGAAACGCCAGCTAGCCATGAGCGCAAGAGTACTGGTTGTTGACGATATGCTGCCCAACCTGAAGCTGCTGGAGGCCAAACTTTCCCGAGAGTATTATGAGGTTATCACGGCGCAAAACGGCCTTGCCTGCCTTGAAATGGCAAAAAAATATTCTCCCGATATAATCCTATTAGACATCATGATGCCTGGCATGGATGGTTTTGAAACCTGCCGCGCTTTGCGTGCCGATTCTGATTTGGCGCATATTCCGGTAATTATGGTTACCGCTCTTTCGGAAAAGGAAGATCGCGTTCATGGTTTGGAAGCCGGCGCGGATGATTTTCTTACCAAACCGTTGAATGATACCGCACTGTTCGCCCGCGTGCGCTCGCTGGTGCGTTTGAAAGTTATGATGGACGAGCTGCGTTTGCGCGGCGTCACAAGTTATGACCTGGGCCTTAACCACGAAGGTTCAAATATCGGTTCGATATCTGAATCAAAAATATTGTTAATTGATGATGATGCGATCCAATCCAACCAGTTGATCTTGAAATTATCAAGCGTCAATAAGCACATAAAATTGCTCAACCAGCCTGAAAAAGCTTTGGATGAGGCGATCAAGGGCGATTACGATTTGATCCTCATCAGCACCCAATTAATGACTGCGGATGGTTTGCGGATTTGTTCACAGCTACGCACGAATGAGCATACACGCAATGTTTCGCTGCTAATTTTGATTGATGAGCATGATACGGATGCGCTGGTCAAAGGTTTGGAGCTGGGGATTAATGATTATATCATCACGCCTGTTGACGTAAATGAATTGGTAGCGCGTGTAAAAACGCAAGTCCGCCGCAAAAAATTCCAGGATGCGCTGCGTTCCAATTATAAAACTACCGCCAGCCTGGCAGTCACGGATAGCCTCACCAATCTTTACAACCGCCGTTTCCTTGATAGCCATATCGAAAACATGATTAAGGAATCAACAGAGTTCATGCGCCCATTTGCGGTTATGATGATCGATATCGATAATTTCAAATTGGTGAATGATATCGACCTTGGCGGTTATGGGCATCATATCGGCGATGAAGTGTTGAAAGAATTCGCACAAAGAATGTTAAAAAATATACGTCCTTCTGATTTGGCGGTGCGTTATGGCGGTGATGAGTTTGTAATTTTGCTGCCCGGAACGGATACCGCAAGTGCACAAGTTGTGGCAGAGAGGATCCGCAGCAACATTGAATCTGCGCCATTCGATATTTCGGTTCCACCCGGGAAACTCAAAAAAACCGTTTCCATCGGCATAGCGCAGTTAGTTAAAGGCGATGTTGCCGCAGAGCTTATCAAACGTGCCGATATAGCTTTATACAAAGCTAAAAATAATGGCCGTAATAAAGTGGAATTATCCGCGTAAAAGTGACGGTTTTATTACCGTGCCGTTTACTCATTGTTAAGCATTCTGGGTTAAGTTAGCAGCATGATAAACGATGAAAAAATTGCCCAGACCTTTGAAAGAATCACCAATATCCTGGAGAAACTTGAGAAGAAAGTTTATGCGGAAAGCGCTCAAGGAGACGATGATAAAATTGATGATATTGACGAAATGCGCATCAACCTGCAAAGCAGGATAACTTCACAGCTCGAAAATCTTGGCGCGTTGCAACCATTGCTTTCAGACCCGACAATAAACGATATTTTGATAAACGGCGCCAGCCAGGTTTATGTTGAGAGGAATGGTAAGTTAGAGAAAACCGGAATCGACCTTGGCCGCGATGCGGAAGTTATTCGCGTTGCCAACGAAATCGTGGAAACCGTAGGCCGTAAATTAGATAAGCGCCGCCCATTGGTAGATGCGCGTTTATTAGACGGCAGCCGGGTTAACGTAATCGCGCCGCCGCTTTCAGTTGATGGAACAACAATCTCAATTCGTAAATTCGCCACCCGCCCGATCACATTGGAAAATATGATCGATCAGGGAAATATCAACAAAGCATTGGCGGATATCCTCTATATTTGCGGTGCATCGCGGATGAATATTCTGATTTCCGGCGGTACCGGTTCCGGTAAAACAACTTTATTAAACGCAGTATCTCGCGGGATTGACCATGCTGAACGTATCGTCACGATCGAGGATGCGGCGGAATTGAAACTGCAACAGCCGCATGTAATTCGTCTTGAGACCAAGCCTTTTGAAATCGGCGGCAGCCGCGATGTTGAAGTTACCATGCGTGATTTGGTGAAAAACTCTTTGCGTATGCGCCCCGACCGTATCATCGTCGGTGAGGTTCGCGGGCCGGAAGCGTTTGATATGATGCAGGCGATGAATACCGGCCATGAAGGCTCGATGACAACTGTCCACGCCAACCATCCACGCGATGCGCTAAGCAGGATTGAAAATATGATCATGATGGCAAATCTCGGCATTCCGATGAAAGCCATCCGTTACCAAATCGCCAGCGCTTTGAACGTCATTGTCCAGATCAGCCGTATGCGCGACGGCCACCGCCGGATTACGCATGTTTCCGAAGTTGTTGGCATGGAAGGCGAAATCATAACATTGCAGGATTTGTTCAACTTCGTCCCCGATGGCAGCATGAGCAAAGATGGCCGTTTGGGCGGCAAGTTCCTGTGGTCAGGCATCGTCCCAAGATTCGTCCGCCGCGTTGCTTATTGGGGCCATCAGGACAAACTAGCCAAAGCTTTGGGCCTCGACCTGCAGCGAATGAATTAATTTTTCATAGGTCGGCGCTAAACCTTCGGCTTTAGCCGGAAATGGCCTTCAGCTAGTTTTTCGTCATTGCGAGCCCGAGCGAAGCAATCCAGCGCTGGAGCCCGGAACCATGGATTGCCGCGCGGAGTTTATCCCAGCGAAGGCTGGGACTCGCAATGACGAAAGATAAGGAGTTTGGAAATTGGGACTGTAGAAAATTAATTTCGTAAGCTGCTGTTTTGCTTGAAATAAATCTACCCGCGTTAATTTGACTTATAGCTCACCGCGCATGGTATAATGAGCCTGTAACCAGTCATCCTGAGTGGCCGGTTATGTAGTCTCAGGAGCTACGTATATGTTTGTGATTTGCAGGAACGTCATCCCTATAAGCGACGCTTGCAACT
>JAYVPI010000027.1:0-3780 GCA_043757405.1 Alphaproteobacteria bacterium | reverse complement strand
CGTAGCCCTCAGGTGCAATGGCTTCTGCAAGTCTGACGACATCTTCGGTATTCATGCCATCTGCCATTTTTACAAATAAAGATTTCTCCAAATCATCGCAGCGATGTCTTACATCGTGAACCGCATCTCTATCTGCCTGGAGCGTCCTATGATCTCTTACAGCCACGGATGCCTGGAACAGCCGAACACCCAAATCCTTAAATGCTTTCGCAATTTCTAGTTTTTCCTCGAATGGCAATGCGGAGGGATTTTTCATTGTTTCTCCATTGAATTTAGATCTACTGTGATCTTACAATGATTTTATTAATAGTAAATTAATTATCTCGCTAGGCTTACCGATAATAGCCCCGCATTTTCAATTAGATTGTCTAACACTATCTGGCCTTTTGTCCCTTAAGGAAGCCCACTCTAATGAAAATCTCATATATTTTTACTGATTTATATCAGTATATAATAACATATTGATATTATAGCCAATAATTATTACATAATGTGTAAGAAAATGTGCAAGGAAAAATGCCTTTTGATACTATTGTCTATGCTTACTGCACTTTTATAAACAGTAAATAATTGGTGCTCGCGACCGGAATCGAACCGGTATGACCTTGCGGTCGACGGATTTTCTTACCTTCCACAGTTTTCACTGCCGCTACGATTGTAGCGTTTGGGGTCTGGACTATCCCTTCACCGTAGCCTAAGGCTTTAGGTGCTGCCCGTCTAGTCTCTACACCTTCCGAATTGCTTCGGCTTGGCTCGGGATTGCCATTTAAAAGGTTTCCCCGAATTTGGGCAGCTCTACTTCCGGCATTTCTACCGGAGCACTCAAAAATCGTCTAAGTCCGTTGCGTCTACCAATTCCGCCACGCGAGCATATTCACACTTATATAGCGTTGGTGTTGTTGATAGCCAAGATAAAACTTCGCTAGATCAACCACCTAATTTATTTGATTTTTTGCTATTTTTATCCTTTTTTTCATCATCACCCACTTTTTTATTTGCTTTTTTCGGCCTGCGAACGTTGATAGCAGCCCCGTCTAAGCTCGTTTTGATGTGTGAAGCATAGTATGTTTCGATCATTTCTACGCTGGTACGGCAGTTTTTAGCGATTTGGTAGATGTCTGCTCCTTCCATCAATCGCAAACAAATATAGGTATGCCTTAAGCTGTAAGATGTACGTGGATTACCTTCACGGTCAGTTTTAAGACCTTCTTCCTTCAATATCGTATTGAAAAGAATGTGATGGGTTTTGGGGAAAAGCTTATCAGTTGATTCCGGTTTGTTGCGCTCTTTCAGTCTTTGAAACGGCACTACTGCACCTGTAGTGCTTTTACAATAGCCAACGCCGCGCTTACCGCGAACTTCAATCTCAAGAATGGTTTCACCGCTATCATCGTCATCGACGATGCTAATATCGCGGTATTCAAGACGGGCGGCCTCGTCAGGCCTAACCCCGGTATTTGCCATGAATAGAACATAATCATGAAGCTGTTCGCATTCCCAAGTGTAGCGGTTCCGCTTTGGGGATTGCGCTCGGCGGCGTGTCGCCTCGTAAAGTTTTTTATATTCATCTGGGGAAAACCACGCACGGTGCGAAATTTTACCGGATGCTCTGTAAGGTTCTCTGAGATTGGGAAGAAATGGCAACCATCCATGCCGGTTAGCGGTGTTGAGCACATGACGCAGTGCAACGATTTCTTGATGCAATGTGTTACGGGCAGGGGGGTTGCCCCGGTCTTTCATAGCTTTTTCTCGCCGATGAATTCTATATTCCTGTACCTGTCCCGGTGTTATTTCCGATAAAACCATGTCCCCAAAGAAAGGGATTAAATGATTGTCCAGGCGGCGACCAGTTTGCTTTACATACTCTGCGTTGCGTTGCCCTTGCGTGATGGTTTCATACTCGTGGACAAACTTTTCTGCTGCTTTCTTAAATGTTTTTCCGTCTTTTATTTCTCCGCGCTTATGTTTGCCTCTAAGCTCAAGATACCAGTCTTCGGCAAATGACTTCGCCAGCGCTAAGCTATCTTCCTTTGTAGATACTCGCCGATTGCGTCCGCCGAGATACGTTGAGCACTGCCAGTAGCGACTGTTGTCGCGCTTATACACGTGCAATTTGCCGCCCATCATTTCATGATCAACTAACATATTGTCCCTTTGCCTCCAACTCGCGTCAAAAACTGTAAAAATGTGTAACAGTTGTGAAAGGGTATTTTAGGTATAATTGAATGTCAATTAAATAAGATATTATAGTGATAGATATGAATAAAAATGAGTTATAATTTTTTAGATTGTTATGCTTTTAAGTCCCTTGCGTCTACCAGTTCCGCCATGAGAGCTCCGGTACTGCATATATCAGCAGCGGGGGTTGCTTATCCAGAAGTTTTTTAACAAATCAGGCTGCTAAATCCTCTTCAACCACCTCTGTGGTAACGCTGAGCAGCAGGGTCTTTATCTGCTCAAAGGCCTGATTGAGTGCTTGGGTATCAGTGGAACGGGCGACAAGGCTGGTTCCCAGCCGGTTCTGGCGGATAAAGGGGTAGCTGCCGATATCGACGCTTGCGAAACTCGCTGCTATGGCGGTCAGGCGCTCGGCGATCACCCCTTCGGTGACGTAGGCCGAGATGGTGCGCGACATCACTTTTTCGCCGCCGACCAGATGGCTGCGTATATGGCCGAACATCGCTTGCATAATGCTGGGAACGCCAGCCATGACATACACATTTTCCATGGCAAAGCCGGGCGCGGCGCTGACCGGATTAGGGATCAGCGTGGCGCCTGTGGGGATTTCCGCCATTTTTAATCGGGCGTGATTCAAATTTTCCCTGCCGTAATGGCGCTCGAGTATGGAAACGGCCTCAGCGTTTGGCTGAAGCGTTACGCCAAGGGCTTTGGCGATGGCGGCGGAGGTAATGTCGTCATGCGTCGGGCCGATGCCGCCGGTGGTGAACACATAGGTGAACTGCCTGCGGCAGCTATTAATGGTGTCAATAATCGTGGCCTCAATATCGGGAATGACGCGGGCTTCGCTCAGCCGGACGCCGATTTCGTTTAGCTCTTTCGCGAGCCAGCCGACATTTTTATCTTGGGTGCGACCGGACAAAATCTCGTTTCCAATCACTATTATACACGCTGTGGACCCCGGGGGTGTAAGCGGAGCTTGCATAGAACTAGCCTCCTGATAAAACCTACGTTATATATAGGTTATATAAACGAATTAGCAAAGATGAAAGAAGGTGGATGTGACCGACGATAACCGTCCCATAAAAATTCATAAACCCGAAGAGTATGAAGGCATGCGCGCCGCCGGGAAGCTGGCTGCGGAAGTGCTGGATATGATCGGTGGGCATGTGCAGCCGGGAATCACTACCGGTGCGCTGAACGATATATGCCATGAGATGATTGTCAGCCGTGGGGCCATTCCCGCGCCGCTGGGGTACCGCGGGTTTCCAAAGTCAATCTGCACGTCGGTGAACCATGTGGTGTGCCACGGTATCCCGGGGGATTTGAAACTTAAGGACGGCGATATTGTGAATATTGATGTGACGGTTATTGTCGATGGCTGGCACGGCGATACCAGCCGCATGTACTGGGCGGGAAAGCCGCCGATCAAAGCCAAGCGCCTGTGCCAGATTACGTATGAGGCGACGATGCTGGGGATTGAACAGGTAAAGCCCGGCAATACGGTTGGGCATATCGGGCATGCGATCCAGACCTTTGCAGAAAAACACGGCTATTCGGTGGTGCGTGATTATTGCGGGCATGGGCTTGGAAAAATTTTCC
>JAYVPI010000026.1:0-3852 GCA_043757405.1 Alphaproteobacteria bacterium | reverse complement strand
CGTATTGATAATCAGTCTTACACGTTGTTCGTTTTCTCTTAGCTCCTCTTGGCTTCTAATACGCTCAA
The DNA here is from genome assembly GCA_043757405.1 of Alphaproteobacteria bacterium. GTDB lineage: Bacteria > Pseudomonadota > Alphaproteobacteria > Rickettsiales > 21-14-0-20-44-7 > JABDBO01. The sequence goes on along the minus strand of JAYVPI010000026.1, from coordinate 3,784 downwards.
TATGCGCCCAGCAACGTTCAACCACGGTTTCCAAGAGTTTCACCTCTTCCGCCGACCAGTCGCGCGCTCCGGCCTGATGGACTGCCATCATGGCTTTAAGCCGACCTTCCTTTACAAGGGGACAGGTAATAATGGCATTAATACCAATTTCATGGAACATGCTTGCGCCATTATCTGGGGGCAGCTCTTTTGCAATATCCCGAAGTATAAGGGTACGGCCATCACGTATATTCGCTGCAACATCGCTACCAAATAAATTAAGGCTATACATGCCTACCGTGCTTAAATGCCCAGGCGCGCAATAATCCTGGCGAATGGTAAACTCATTTCCGTTATCTTCAACGTCCGCAAATGCACAACGAGAGACTTGCATGGATTCTCCAAGCAACCGTGTTGTGTTTTCCATAATTTGAGTGGAATCATGAGCAGTTCTGGTAGCTTCATCTATCACGCTCAAAAACCGGAAACGCCTTTCACTCTCCTGCAATGCTGCTTCGGATTTTTTACGTTCACTGATATCAAGAAAAGTGCAGACGGCACCTAAGCGCTCCCCATCTTTTACCAGAGGGTAAACCCAGTATTCTACAGGGATCACTGTACCATCGATTCGATAGAAAAATTCATCTTCGATATGAGAAGATGTTCCATATTTTGCCCCATTATAAATGTAGCATTCTTCTACAGGGTAATGAGAGCCGTCAGGGTGCGTGTGGTGTATACGGTTATGAAGTTTTTGACCAATTACTTCTGAGGTATCATTAAAACCTAAAATATCTAAAAAGGCTTGATTGCAGTGTGTCGTCATTCCTTCGGTATCAACTGCGTAACAGGCAGTTGCCGTCGAATTGAGTAATAACCTCAAATATGAGTCGCTTTGAAGATTTAATCCGTTGTGAAAATCCATAGGTTTAATCATTTAAACGAACTAATACAGTTTTATATATTTTTTCAATAGCAAATCTTTTTAAACTGCTAGCAGCTATGTACCAATGGAATGAAATTTTGCATAGATGCGATGGCGGTCTGCTTCGCCATTAATACGCCGATAAGCAGAACAGGCACGACGCAACCTGCAAAAACGGCTTCGTCCATAAGCACCAATATATCCAGCGCATCGCCGTCTTCGCCGCGCGTTGCGGGGACATAGCCGAAATTGTAGGGAAAACAGGCCCCGAGCGGTAAGATTTTGCTTAACCGCAATAGGCCTGTTTTCTCATCATACTTATACTTGCACCGGCTGCCTTTAGGCGTGTCGATGACAATGTCCATGATCTTTAGGCCGCTTTCTTCGGCCCTTGTTGTGATGAAGCGTTACGCTCATTCATATTGCTTGCACGTGTGCCTTCATTAGAGACAATGTGAATTTGCCGCCGGGATTGCTTTGCCGATTCTGTGCGCGGGCAGGTAATTGCCAGCACACCATTTTTGAAACGGGCTTCGATCTGTGACTGATCCACATCATCAGGTAGTGATAATGTGCGCGCAAAGGCGCCGTAGCTGCATTCGGTGCAGTGAGTGTCTTGACGGTTATCGGTAGTTTCCTGTCGTTTTTCGCCGCTGATGGTCAATATACCATCTGGCGATACATTAAGGTTGATGTCCTTTTCCTCCAGCCCCGGCATCTCGCAGGTAATGGTGTATTCCTTGTCAGTGGAGGCGATGTCGACATTGGGATTAAACATTTTTATTTCCTGCGCGCCTGCCAATGAAGGCACTCCGAGACTACGGAAAGTATTGTCAAACATGCGATCCATATCCGAGAAGAAATTAGACAACGGCCCAAAATAGGATACCGGTAGTTTATTATTCAGCGCGCCACGCTGCGTTGGCATTCGTGCACCGCTATCTTCATTTTTGAACCAATCGCGTGCTTTTTTTTCTATATTTGCCATGATCATTATCCTTATCTGCAAGTTGAAATTAAAAAATGGCGGCACATTGCCACCTGAATATCTTCTCAAATAGTTTGCTGGGAAGGCATGCAGATTAAACAAAATGCTCGTAAAGAAGCGATAGGAAAACCGATGAAATTTATAAAGCGCATAAACGTTATAAAATGGCTAATAATATTAGCAGGTGCAAAGCAGATCAGCCGGAATTTCAAACACCTTGTTTAAGAAAATCCTCAAAGGCTTGCGCAGCATAAGTGAGATTGGTTTGCCAATCGTTTGAAGCATGGGCATCCGCGCCGTCAGTAATGTACTTAATGCAGGCAAAGCGAATGGATTCTTGCAGGCAAACCTTAGCCAAAGCATAAGCTTCCATATCAACAATATCACTCGACATCGGACACAGCCCTTGCAGGAACGAGTCACCTGATCCGCATAAACCATGTGGTAACTGAGCAAATGCCTTTGGGAATTGAATGATGTGATGATCATTGTCAAATGGCGTCTGCCCTATAACGAATCCTAAACCCGTTACATCCATGTCGCGTTGCGCAAAGCGGTCTGCCGCTACTAACGCACCCCTGTTGAAAACATGACTGCCAGCAGAGCCTAAATTTAGCACATAGGACACCGGTTTGGAATTTTGTAGCAGTCTGCGGGTGAGGTTGTAAGTCGCATTAACTTTGCCAACCCCACAATATAGCACTTCATAGCCAAGCTGTTCTAACTTGCCTTGCCCTTCGTCTTTCAGGGCCATGACTATAAGAGGGGTATTCATCATGCCTCAATCAGGTTTACGAAGGTTGCAGTTCCCTATTCATAGTATAATAATTATTAAAATCAATTTGTTATTAACAATAAAAAGATTCTTCTTGCAATTGCATCAATTAATCAAGAATATGTACGAAATCAAACTTGATTAATTTTGGGAAGCAGCAGATGTCACAATGGGGCGGATCAAGGCGAGGGGCGGGGCGTAAAAAAGGAAGTCTCAACCGAAGCGACGATAGTAAAATCGTGCAGATGCCAGCCCAGCGTGGCGGCGCACGTCCCAATAGTGGTAAGAAAGCAAAGTTTGGCGAGCCTACCAAGGCAATGCGTGTTCCTCTCAGTATGGAGCGATCAGTTTTAAATTACGTGGAGAATAAGGGGTTCAACCTTCCGGTCTTTGCTATGAAAGTGCCGATGGGGTTAATGAAGGCCAGTATCGATTACATGGACCGTACCCTGAATTTAAACGAACTGATCCGCCATCCCGATAAAACCTTCTTCCATCCGGTCGAGGGCGATTCAATGGAGCCTACGGTATTTGCCGGGGATCTTGCAATGATTGATGCGGCTATCGAACCTATGCACGGCGATGTCGTTCTCGCATCCGTAGATGGGGGGCTCACACTAAAACGTTATATGAAATTGCGCAACAGGGTCTGGCTGGAAGCAGATAATATAAAATACGACCCCATCACTTTAGACCCCAATCTGGAAAATCTTGTTTGCGGTGTGATGCTGATTTCAATACGGCCCGTAAGCACCAATCATATTAAACCCTTTTAGTTTCTGGAGATATAATATGCATATATATTCGTTACCCGCTCATGTAATTAAGCCGGGCAAGATAAAAGGCCGATCGCTACGCCGTGTCATCTTCTTATTCTTAACCTCACCCGGCCCATTGCTGAAATAAGAATAATATTTCGAATTCCAAGCAAAAAGACGTGGTAACCTATTACGTCAAGCGAATGCTTGAATGCGCCATGAGGGGGCCATTTATTTATTCGTGGAAAACAACCCGCTCGATATGACGATGGATGTAGGAGGAATTGCTCAATTAACGTGCTCGGTCTTTAGCGGCAGATAAATATGTAATCAACTAATCAACTAACCAACTAATTTAT
>JAYVPI010000025.1:0-50141 GCA_043757405.1 Alphaproteobacteria bacterium | reverse complement strand
AGGAACTCTACGAATAGTTCCTGCGGTCAAGCCGCAGGATGACGAAAATAAAAAGGAACTAAAATGAAAAAACTTCTACTCGCTATATTCTCGATTTTTATCGCAACTAATTCAGCACAAGCAGCTGATCCTGAAAATACATTATTGTTGCAATTGAAAGACGGAACGGTTGAAATCCAGTTGCTGCCTGAAAAAGCGCCGAAAACTGTGGCGCGAATCAAAGAATTGGCGCGTAAAGGTTTTTATAATGGCATCGTTTTCCACCGCGTGATTGACAGCTTCATGGCGCAAGGCGGCGATCCGACGGGTACCGGTGCGGGTGGTTCTGGGCAGTCATTGCCGGATGAATTCCCAACTCCTGCGGATCCTTACAGCCGTGGCGTTTTGGCGATGGCGAATGCCGGGCCGGGAACTTCAGACAGCCAGTTTTTCATTATGTTGAAAGACTATCCATTGCCGCCGCAATATACAATTTTCGGCAAAGTTACTAAAGGCATGGAATTCGTTGATAAAATCAAGAAAGGCGATTCAAATGATAATGGTTCGGTGACGGCGCCGGATAAAATCGTTTCGATGAAAGTCGCAGCGGATGTGAAGAAATAATATGGCTAAGAAAAAAACTCCTGCCAAAAAACCAGAAGCCAAAAAAGCTCCGGCGGTTGCCAAGGCCGCCAAGTTGTTGTTGGAGCTCAAAGACGGCACGGTTGAGATCCAACTTTTGCCGCAAAAGGCACCGAAAACAGTAGCGCGGATCAGCGAATTGGTAGCGGACGGGTTTTATGACGGCATTATTTTCCACCGCGTAATCGATGGCTTCATGGCGCAAACGGGTGACCCGACCGGAACCGGTATGGGTGGCTCCGGACAAAAGCAAAAGGCGGAATTTAATGACGAGCCGCACACGCGTGGCGCGGTTTCAATGGCGCGGTCATCAAATCCGGATTCTGCCGACAGCCAGTTCTTTATCGTATTTGACGATGCGCGATTCCTTGACCGTCAATACACAGTTTTTGGCCGCGTCAGCAAGGGCATGGAATTCGTCGACAAGATCACCCGCGGCGAACCACCGCAAAACCCAGATCAGATTATCTCTTTTAAAGTGGCGTGATTATTAATTGCGCTCAAGCGCCGCGCATGCCCTATGGGCAGCTATCGCCCTCAATGGGCTCGCTCGGTCGGGTCTAGCCCTCCCTCAGGAAGAAAGTGATTCTATAGATCCGAGCGTAGCGAAGGCGAGCCCAAAATTCTAATTCTTGAGGGCGGGGGCTGCGCGCCTAGCGCACTTATCATGCATAGAAATCCCGCCTATGTGGCGGGATTTCAGCTATGAGTTCTTGGTTGGTTTCAAAAACTATAGTGCGGCGCCCGGGGGAAGGGCGCCGCAACTATTCTTGGGGGTTATTAAACGATAGCTCTGTTAAGATCATCTAACAGCTGGCTGGCAGTGGTAATTACTTTCGCACTTGCCTGATATGCACGCTGGGCGACGATCATGTTAGTCAACTCGGTTGAAAGCTCGGTGTTGGAACCTTCGAGTGACGAAGGAGAAATCGAGCCGGCGCCGTTTTGTCCAGATTCTTTCAAGTTTACCTCGCCTGATGCAAAGCTTTGGATATAAGCGTTGCCGTTTTTGGCGATCATACCATCCGGGTTGGCGAAATCTGCCAATGGGATTTTATAAAGTTTTTGGGTTTGACCGTTTGAGAAGTTGGCGATGATGAAACCGCTCGCATCAATTGAAACTGAATCCAAAAGACCGGCGGATGAACCGTTTTGGGTCAGGAAGTCAACGTTATATGCACCTGAGAACTGGCGCAAACCATCTGTTTTACCCGTACCAATTGCACCGGCTGTACCATAATCAAATGTGAGCGCGTCGGAAGTTGCGCCGTTTGACCAAGTCAGGGCCGGAATACCGGAAGTTAATGTTGAATCAACTGAAGCCAGGGAGCCATCGGTGTTGAAGACAACTTTACCGGCGGCGATTTGGGCATTACCGTTGGCTTTATCCAATGGGTCTGTTGTATAGATCTCAGCGCGCCAATTGTTGTTGGCGGTTTTAAGGAAACCGACATTCACCTGATGCGCTTCACCGAGTGAATCATAAATTGTCACGTTACGTTGGAAAGAAGGAGTGACGTTACCGGAAGCCATTGAAGTAAGTGACGTCGACGCACCATCATAAGTTGGTTGGATGAGGTTCGCAGTGATGTTAAGCTCGCGCAAGATATTGCTGCTACCACCGTTGCTGACATCAGCGAATTGGATAGTCGTCAATGGCTCGGCATTGTTGATTTTGATAGAAGCAGTAGGGGTTGTTGCACCAAGTAATGATGCAGAAACGTTGTTACTGGTTTGGTTGTTAATGAGGCTAGACAATCCATCGATCGAAGCAAAGCGGTTAATACCGGAACCTGCCGGGGCAACGTTGCTCAAGCCCAGGGAAGTAGCAAAGTTGACTGAAGCGCCCGCGCCGGCTGCAAATGTCAGACCTTCACGCGCATCCCTTGCTGCGATATAAAGCTCCACTGTTCCAGTTGTGTCATTTGTCTCAACACGCGCTGTCATACCAGTAGCTTGGTTGATGGCAGTAGCAAGCGTTGTCAAGTTGGTGAATTCACCGTTAGTTGTGGTTGGTGAACCTGAAACATATTTGAAGGTCAGGGGATTTGAAGGATCACCGCTGCGTGTGATGGTGAAAGTATCGCCAACAGTAGCGCCAGTGAATGGAGCGATGGCAGTATTGGCACCGAGAATTGGAGTACCGGCAGCTGCGATATCATTACTCGCTTCGAACCCGCCGTAACGGAAAGCATAAGTATTTATACCATTGATTTCGATGCTGATATCATCACCAACTACCAAGTTTCCGTTTGGAACCAAAATATCTGTCGCGGTAATTCCTGCGTTTTCAGTAAAGTTTTGGTCTGAACCCGGCTTACCAGTGGCACCCGCGCCAACGAAAATTTTGGCACCTGCATCGAGGTTGATACCAGCTTTAACTTCAGAAGTTTGTGTTGCGTTACCGGAAGCGGAACCGATGTTCACAACGTTTAATGAGCTTAATGAAGCGCTGGCATTAGGGATATTTCCGTTAGAATCCAATGGCCAAGCCTTCAAGAACAATCCGGCTGGATTGACAAAGTTGCCGAGTGAATCCGCGTGGAATGAACCGGCGCGAGTATATGAAATTGAAGAAGTTGCAGTATCAACACCGTTCTGCACGATGAAGAAACCATTGCCGGAAATCGCCATATCAAGTGGAGAGCTGGTTGATTGTACCAAACCTTGCTGAGTGATACGTTGTTTATCCTGGGAGCGTACGCCGCCCGGAGAATATGCAACACCGGCACCGGAGTTGGTCACCAATGTGCTGAAATATGCTGAACCGGCTTTATAGCCAGTAGTGTTTACGTTGGCGATGTTGTCAGAGATGATCGAGATCGCAGTTGATTGCGCTTCGATACCTGACACGCTTGAATATAGTGAACCGAAAATACTCATTTTTTTTCTCCAATAATTTGTATGGTTATTTTAATTTCTGTTATTTGGGTTTTATAAAAGCAACTAGTATGCCAAGCGGAAAAAAAAACGTCTTTTTAATTGCGCTCAAGCGCCGCGCATTTTCGCTTTGCTCAAAGCTGTCGCCCTCAATGGGCTCGCTCAGTCGGGTCAAGCCCTCCTTCAGATAGAAAGTGATGCTATGGAATCCGAGCGTAGCGAAGGCAAGGCCATTGAGGCCGGTAAGCTCGCGAAGCGATGCGCGGCGCTTGAGCGCAAATTAAAATTCGCGTAGCGAAAAAAAGTCCGCCTGGGGGAAGGCGGACTTTTCGAGGGGGGGTATTCTTTTTTATATTGTGATTATGTTCCTGTCGGAGTTTGTGCCGGTACTGTGGCTTGGCCATAATATCCTTTGACGGAAATAACTTTGTCGGTAGTGAGTGGTAAATCACCAAAGTACAATGTGCTGACGCCGTTCGCATAACCAACTTGGCTGACGAAATCCGTAACGTCGGTTGTGATGCCGGTAATGTTGACGTTCTTATCATCTTTAGCGGCGACGGCAATTTTATAATCACCTGGTTGGAGCAGGGCGCCGCTTGCGTCTTTGCCGTCCCAGGTAACTGTGTGTTGTCCGGCGGCGGTGCTGCCGGCGATAGCTTTAACAACTCTGCCTGCTGAATCTATGATAGAAATTACTGTTTCGGTAGTATTCACCGGCAATGTATAACCCAAAGTTGGCGTCGGTTTGCCGTCTTTCATGCTGAAACCGTCGGTGTTGGCATCGACTAATTGGTTGAGGTAGTTAATCGAATTATTGACGCCGGCGCTTTTTGTCAGATTGATTAAATTAGTCAGGTTGGTATTTGTATCAACTGATTGCTGCACCTGGCTGAAGCCGATCAATTCCTGGGTGAACTGGTTGGTTTCCATTGGCGCCGTTGGATCTTGGTTTTTGAGCTGCGTGGTGAGCAGGGAAATAAAATTCGTGAAATTTGTTGAAAGCGATGCGAGTGACGTCGCAGTGCCTTGTGTGCCGCTGGAATTTGTGCTGCCTGCCTTTGCCGTGATCGATTTATTGACCGCGTCGACATTTGCCTGAATTGCTGTTGATAATGTCATAGTGCCCCTACAGTAAAAGTGAAATTTGTTAAATTGCGTGGTTTTGAAGTAATTGATGTTGCCGCAATATTAGAGTTGGCATCCGCCTCAGAATATGTACCGCCCGCCTGGATCACCGCTATTAGCGTGTTCAATGCGTTGATTTCTCCCTGGTCGGGCTTTGTAATGGTGATTGTCATACTAATATATTCAATGCCTTGTTGTTGATGCTTAAAATTAAATCCTGCTCGTTGATGTTGCTGAAGCGGGAATAATTTCCTGCTACTGCCGCGGCTTGTTGTTGGTTAGTTTGATTATTATTGTTGCCGCTGCCGTTTTGGGCGTTGGCGAAATCCTGTTGGCCTTGTCCGTCACCGCGCAAGCTGAATTGCAAGCTGCCTGCATCGGCTTTAACCCCGATTTCTGAAAGTGATTTCACCAGATGTTGGGAATCTTGTTTCAAAAGCTGCAAGGTTTCCGCCTTATCGGCGATTATACGAATTTTGGTATTGCCTTCATGGTCAACATCCATATCAACATCAACTGCGCCCAATTCTGCAGGGTGGAGGTTGATTTTGATGGTGTTGAGGTTGCTGTTGAGGGCTTGAGTAATTTTCAGTTGGACTTGATCAACCGGACTTTGTGCCAATGTGTTGGTGACAGCTTTGATCTGTGTATAATTTTTGGCGCGTAACTGGGCGTCTAATTCCTGCAGGCGGGTTGCCATTTCAGCAGTGCTGGTGCTTTCGCCATCAACGCTGATTTTATCTTCCTTAACGCCCAGTATCCTGGCGGCAATTTTTCCGGCAATTGCTTGGGGCTGGACGAGGGCATTAGTGGCCACTGCTTTATCGGCGGTGGCGGTTTTGTTATTTATAAAATCTGTTTTGGCATCAACGACTTTTGCCTGGATATCAGTTTTGGCCAAGGTTTTTTCTTTGCCTTGCTGCATGATATTGGCAAAGGCTTTTGAGAATTCCGGGTCATTGGCTTTGTCTGTATCAATTCCGGCAAGTTTGACTTTACCGTCTTTTTTATCAGTTACTTCATTAGCAAGTAATGGCCCGGATTTGTCTTCGTTATCAAATACAAGTTTTTTGCCGCTGGTAGCGCTGCCTATTGCATCATCTTGGGTCAGCACCACATTTTTGATTGGCGTTTGATCGATATATAGACCGATAGGGGGGATGGCGATGCCGCTATTTTGAGGGAGGGTGGCAACATCGCCGGGGGAGGAGGTGTCTTTTATGTCCGTGGAAGTATTATCTGTCGCCAGTGCATCAACTGGTAATGAGGCGGCTTTAATATTGGTGCCGGTGAGCAATCCGGCAAATTGTCCGGGAGCTTGCGTCAATAATGCGTCGGTGAGTGCACCTGTATTTTGCACGTCGCCGGTGCCAAGCGCACCCGCAGTTCCGCCCGCAGCGGCGTTGAGCGCCAGCATTGCCGGGGAAGATGCTAATACGTTTATAAGTGACGCAACCTGCATTTTGACCTTAAATTATAGTTCTTCGGGAGTTTTATAAGCAAAGGTGATGCCAAGCCGCGGTTTGCTTGGGTTTTTGGCTTGACCTGGGGCGGGAAAATGGTTAAAAAATGATTAATTATGATTTTTAGAGGTGATGTTATTGAAGAACGTAAGGCAGCCCGCAATGAATTATGCCAGGAAGGTATATGGCTGATGAATCAATATCTTAATGCCGCTGTTTTATTGAAATCGCAAATGTGCAAAGGCATTTTGAGCTTTATGGCAGAGTTAAAACGGGAACAGCAGGGCGACTTACTAGCGGCGGCGGCGGACCTGAAGGACGTGGGGAGGTTGGCTTCCAGATATTATAGTATATCAGATGACACCATAGAAGATGGCGGATTTACAGAAGTATTCGAAAGTAGGTTAAGGACTATGCGCATGGGCCTGAACAACGCATTAACACAGCCATACCAAGTTAGCTTTGAAAAGCCTAAGTCTTTGTTGGAAATGGGCATTGCGCATCCTGAATTCCGTGATAGCCAGAACTCAATTATGAATGGATTTCAAAAGGCCTTTAAAAATTTTTGCAATGTTGAGAAATTCATCGCTGATGAATTGGTGGATTACTTTTTACTATATAAGGAGCCATATGATAAAATGTTTCCTTCGGAAGTAACTGATACATTTGTGGAATTATACAATATTAGGGAAAAGATGGATGACCTTAGAGAGCGCATGATAGAAAAGGGCTTTCTTAACGCAGAACACGAATTAGTCTAAATGTTTAATCTGGACTAAGCGCCGGAAGTTGTGCTAAAAATTTCTTGATGGAAAAAATCGTCAAGCTCAAGCCCGCCGCACCTAGTGAAACCGCGCAAATCCGCGAGATGCCGCATAATATCGAGGCGGAACAATCGCTGATCGGGCTTTTGCTGATTAATAATGGGTATTATGGGCAGGTTAACGAGATATTGCTTGCCGAACATTTTTTCGAGCCTCTCCACCAACGGATTTATGAGGCGATTTCCAAGCTAATTGAACGCGGGCAGGTGGCTACGCCGACGGTACTGAAATCGCTGTTTGACCGCGACGCGGCGCTGGAGGATATCGGCGGGGCGAAATATCTGGTGCAACTGGCGCAGATGGCGGTGCAGATTGTGGATATTAAAGAAATCGCCATGCTGATCCACGATCTGGCGATCAAGCGGAAATTGATTGAAATCGGCGAGACGATGGTGATTACGGCGTTTAAACCGGATTTGGACAAGAATGCCAACCAGCAGATTGAAGATGCGGAGCATTCATTATTCACGCTGGCCACGGTCGGCGATATTTCAAAAGGTTTCACTCCGATTTCGACGCCGCTGAAAGAAGCTTTGGACATGTCCGAAAGCGCGATGCGGCGCACCAAGAAGGTGGCGGGGATTACGACCGGGTTTATTGATCTGGATAATATATTGGGTGGTTTGAATAATTCCGATCTGTTGATTCTGGCGGCGCGGCCTTCGATGGGTAAAACGGCGCTGGCGGTGAATATTGCTTATAACGCGACTGTTGAAATTCATGATGAAGCGCAGAAAACCGGCAAAAAAGGCTGTGTAGGGATGTTTTCGCTAGAGATGTCTTCATCACAGTTGACGACGCGGATGCTTTCCATGGGCAGCGGCGCCGATGATCATGGGATTGATTCTACGCGGATTCGTAAAGGTGATATTAATGAGGAAGAATTTGGACGCTTGATCAAACGCAGCCGGAATTTGAGCCAGTTGCCGTTTTTTATTGATGATACGCCGGCGCTGTCGATTTCGCAGATCAGGACGCGGGCGCGGAGATTGCATCGCCAGAACGGTTTGAAATTACTGGTGGTGGATTATCTGCAGCTTTTGCGAGGCATGTCGCGCCGCTCCAATGAAAGCCGCGTGCAGGAAATTTCGGAAATTACGCAAGGGCTGAAGGCGATTGCGAAGGAGTTGAATATTCCGGTGATAGCGTTATCGCAGTTAAGCCGTGCGGTTGAGCAGCGCGAAGATAAACGCCCGCAACTTTCCGATTTACGCGAATCCGGTTCCATCGAGCAGGATGCCGATGTGGTGATGTTCATTTATCGCGAGGAATATTATCTAGTGCGCAAACAGCCGCCGGAAGAAAAAGCGGCGGAACACGCGGCCTGGCAGGCGGAAATGGAAGCGGCGCGGAATATTACGGAGATATTCGTGGCCAAGCAGCGGAACGGCCCGGTGGATAAGGTAAAGCTGCGGTTTGACGGAGCGACGACGATGTTCCAGAATCTGGCGGATGATGCTAGTTAGCCTCGTCCGGCCTTTGATAATTCGCGGATAGTTGGTGCAACAGCTAATTGCCACCTGCCTTGTGATAATTGTTCGTCAGTTAATTTCCGAACATCTATACCAAAGAAGCGTTGATCGGGGGAGTCGTCATTCACGACTATTTTAATTCCAGCTTTTGGTTCAATTTGGCTAACAATAAGCTCGCCTAGTTCCGGTTTTACATCGAAGATTGCAGCGCCTTGTTCGATTATTAGTGGCGGGATCTGGTTGCGATGAACATCGAAGAAGCGTGTTAAACCCAATTCGCCTAATTGATCTTTATTATCGAGAGCAAATCTAATCATATCCTGCATATATGGACAGGAATGGCTGCCTGCTAATTCAGACGAGATTTCAACGCCCTGAATACGCCATTGTGCCAGATTATGGATTTCCTTTCCACGGCGTGCAGATAATTCGGCCATTAAGGAAACTGAGCCAGCTATTCCCATATTCATAAGATCTGTATTTGGACTTCTCAATCTGGCAACCAGGGGCAGTTCCGCAGTATTACGCCAAGTCCTGTTGCTTGGTTGGCGGATTACATCTTCGGCGATTTTTCTGCATCCTTCTGCGTTATCTTCAAAGGACATATTGACTAAAACATTTCCGACACCGGTGAGGATTCTTAATATATTTGCCGGCTTTAGACGAACTGTAGTTTGTTCATCAATTGTTTGGCAATCATCAGCGAGAGAAAGGGCGCATTTGCCCTGGAGGAGATTTTTCTTTGCCAGGTGGAGTTGGCCTCTCTGTCTGGGTTGATCAGGATCGGAGTCTGCAGTTTTATTTGTTCTAGCTTTGTATCCCGGCAATGAGGTGGAGGGCAGAAAGAACATAAATTGCTCGGCAAAAGAAAGTTTCTGACCATCTTTTTGGAAGCCGATGTTTTCTGTGCCGTGCACTAATGGACTGAAATTTCTTGTCATAAGAAGTATATTTACAATAATTAACCTGCGAAATCAACTATTTCCGCGCCAAGCGAAGGCGTAGGGCGTTTAATTTAATAAACCCCTCTGCATCACGTTGATTATAAACACTATCCGCTTCAAACGTCACATGCGCCTGGCTGTAGATGGATTTTGGCGATTTGCGGCCAACTACGCTTACTGAGCCTTTTAAGAGCTTCAGCTTCACTGTTCCGTATACGGTTTCCTGGCTGAGGTCGATCATGGCTTGGAGCATTTGGCGCTCTGGGGACCACCAGAAGCCGTTATAAATTAGTTCGGCGTAGCGCGGCATAAGCTCGTCTTTCAAATGCGCCGCGCCGCGATCGAGGGTGATGGATTCAATGCCGCGATGTGCCTCCCACAAGATTGTGCCGCCCGGGGTTTCGTAAACGCCGCGGCTCTTCATGCCGACGAAGCGGTTTTCGACAATGTCCAAACGCCCAACGCCGTTGCGGCCGCCAATTTTGTTTAGTTCGGCGAGCAAGTTGGCTGGGGATAATTTTTTGCCGTTGACGGCGACAGCATCACCTTTTTCAAATTCGATTTCTACGAATTCAGGTTCGTTTGGCGCGGCTTCCGGCGCGACGGAGCGGCGATACATTGATTGCGGGCCTTCCACCCACGGATCTTCCAGCGCGTTGCCTTCATACGATATGTGGAGGAGGTTGGCATCCATCGAATATGGCGGTTCGTCGAGTTTGTCTTTAGCCACAGGAATTTGGTGCTGGCGGGCATAGTCGAGGAGGACAGTGCGGGAATTCAAATCCCACTCGCGCCATGGGGCGATAACTTTGATATCTGGTTTCAAGGCATAATATCCGAGTTCAAAACGCACCTGGTCATTACCTTTGCCGGTTGCACCATGCGAAACTGCATCAGCGCCGACTTCATTGGCGATTTCGATTTGGCGTTTGGCGATTAAGGGCCGTGCGATGGATGTGCCGAGGAGATATTTGCCTTCATAAATCGTGTTGGCGCGAAACATCGGGAAGACGAAATCACGCACGAATTCTTCTTTCAAATCATCAATAAAAATTTCTTTGACTCCGGCCGCCTGCGCCTTGCCGCGCACTGGTTCGAGCTCTTCCCCTTGGCCGAGATCGGCAGTGAAGGTGACCACTTCAGCCTCATAATTCTCTTTGAGCCATTTGAGGATGACCGATGTATCAAGGCCGCCGGAATATGCGAGGACGATTTTTTTTACTTTTTGCTTTGCCATTTTTTTTCTTTACCGTTCTATTACGTCATTATGGGGGAAATTCCCCTATAATCGCGAAGGGCGATTCGGGGAATGACGTCTTGCAATATTACGTCATTGCCCGAATTTTGCCCTTGCAAAATTATAGGGCAATCCTTTCGATCAGACGTTATAACTCTATGGGCATGCGAGGTCAACTATGCAGAATTGTTATGTTTATATTATGGCAAGTAAACGCGACGGGGTGCTTTATATTGGGGTGACCAGTGATTTAGTGAAAAGGAATTATCAGCACCGTGAAGGTGTCACGGGTGGATTTACGCATAAATATAATATCCATCTGCTGGTTTATTATGAGGTTCATGGTGACATCGTAAATGCGATAAAAAGAGAAAAGCGGCTGAAGAAATACAAGCGTGAGCAGAAGATAAAGCTGATTGAAAGCAAAAATCCTGAATGGAAAGATTTATATGCGGAAATTTTGGGCGTGCCGCCGGACGAGATTGCCCTATAATTTTGCTTTGCAAAATTCGGGCAATGACGTTTGAGGAATAGGGGTAATAAAAAACCCGCCAGTGTTGCGGGTTTTTGTATTTGGGGTGATTGGAACTATTCTACGTCTTCCAGTGCTTCCAGGACGATTTCTTCTTCTGGTTCCAGCTCGTTTTTGTCGGCGCGTTTGCTGGTGATTGAAGAGCGTTTCAATTTGCCGCCGTCTTCGTCCCAGGTGTATTTATAAACCACGGTTTTCGTGCCGGTGGTGACGATATCGCCGTTGGACATTTGCAGGACGTCGAAGCCTTTGGTGAGGGCTTCGGAGATGAGGCCTGAGGACTGTTTGATATAGCGGCTATCAAGCATCACATCGCCTGGCTGCAGCTCATTGGCTGGCGCTGGCTGGTCATTTTTACGGAAATTGATGAATGAGCGCAAAACCTCTTTGGAAGTGTCTTTTTTCTGTGATTTGGCCATAAACTGTACCCGTAACCCTTATTAAAATAGTTAATTAATTGTTAATTGAGGGCACTCTATAATAGGAAATAGTTAATATCAAGTATTTTCTTCACAAAACTGTAATATGTCTGAAAACGAGTTAACCCTGTGTCAGATTATCAATAAATTCTCCAATCGGTTGAAAAACTTCCTTCTTAACATTCTTGCCCCGCACAATCACGTGATGCTCCAAATTCGGCTCCAGTAAAACTTTGTTTTTGGAATGGATCGCGGCATAGATGATTTTTCCTGATTCCGGCTTGACGATCGGATCGCCTTTTGATTGGAGGATGAGGGTGGGAAGTAATACGGCGGCCAAACATTCCTTCACTTTTTTCATCAGTTTGCCGAGTTCGTTTACGCCGGCGATATAGTTGCGGCTATAGTTGATTTCCGGGTTTTCCGGAGTGTCTTCGATGAAGTCTTTGATGCCGCGCCCGCGGATTTTGTCGGAAACTTCGTTCCAGAAATTCAAGGTTTTGACGAAGCGGAAACGGATATCCTGAAGTTTGAGCGCGGCGTTGATGCTGACCACGCCCTGGCAGATATCCGGGTGTTTTGCGGCGGCGTATAATGATAATAACCCGCCCGTGGAGAAGCCGGCAAAGATAGTTTTTTCACAGATCTGATCAATGGCGACGACACCGCGCATGTAGGAGTCATACCATTTTAGCCAGCTTGTATGTTGCAGGTTCTCAGCGCTGGTGCCGTGGCCATGCATGCGGGTGCAATATACATTATAGCCGCGCGCGTTGAGATATTCGGCGAGCGGGCGCACTTCTTCGGGGCTGGCTTTGTAGCCGTGCGAGAGGACTATGCCGATTTTGCTATTGGGGGCGCTCAGGAAAAACGGTTTGCCGAAATCATATGGTTTGGAATGGCCGGATTTGAATTTTTCATAATCCTTGTCGTAATTATCAATATCGCGGCGCAAAAGAATGTCGAAAATTTCGTGGCGGACTTCGATATTTGGCTTTTGCGTATTATGCTGGATTATTTCTTTGACGTCATCAAGCAACATCATTTCGTTGATGAGGATTTTCATTACGTTTCTGAGGCGGATATTGTGAAATTCGTATTCGTTGTTGAAAGCTTCGCGGTTAATTTGCAGGAATTCCACGCCTTCATCGCCGATTAATATACCTTCCGAACGTGCCATTTCCATTGCGCTTTTTAATGGCGGATATTCTTTACCGGCGAGAACTTTGAAGACGTTGAGTTTTACCGACGGGTGCATTTCGTAGTTATGTAGTTTTTGAATATCTTTGATGTTCAGGTAAATGCGCGAGATGAGTTCCTTGATGTGGATTTCGTTTTTGGGGTAATAATACAATGTCAGCGCGAAAATGTGATCGAGGTTGATGGCGACATGGTGATAGACCGATTTCATGAATGCGGTGGTGAGCTTGTGGCGGTAATAGTTGATGATTAGCTCGTTTCTTTTTGCCGTGGTGACGAAGGGAAGTTTGTTGAGGAATTTGGATTTGGAGATGAATTCATCGACATAAATCGGCTTGCAATAATGGATATGCATATTGGCACCGGCCAAGATATTGGTTTCGATATCCATTTCCTCGCCCATGCGCGGCGAAACGTTTTTGACGAATTTGCCAATCCAATATTGCAGCTTATTGGCGCCAGGGCGGATTGGGTAATAGGAAATGTTGATTGGCACGATCGCAGTTGGTTTAGCGGAAATTTTTTTATCCTCGACAAAATATTTCTTTTTATCGATTTTCGCATCGTGGCGGTAGAGTTGGGATTCAATGGCCAAAACCGCGCTGCCGGTGAATAGGCCGCGGACTTTATCCTTCAAGTGCAGATAAAAGCGCCCCTTTTCATAGGTCACTTTTTTGTTCTTCATCATATTCCCTTCCGGATAGATGATCCAATTATTATCGCCGGTGAGCAAGTCGCTGACGATGATTTCGTCACGGTTGGGATTGTCGGTGGAGAGCGTGCCTGTGCGCTCCAGATATTCGGTGAAGCCGCCTTTACCTTTGAACAAGCCTTTATCGGCAAGCGAACGCGCCATTTTACCGTTGCAGGCTTTGTTGCAAAAATATGGGAGAAGCAAGGTTTCCAACCGCGTGAAGTGGTTGGCGGTGAACATGATCGGGTTGTCTTTGGGGATGTTTTCTTCACCGCTGACTGTGACTTTGTCTTTGAAAATATCCTCGAACTTGCCGAGGACGTAGCCGGTGTAGCGGATGTATTTATCAACCATGCTAGGATTATAGGTTTATATGTTTAACATTGACTTAAGCCTTTCATCATTCCAATTAGCCGTCATTGCGGGCTTGACCCGCAATCTACCTCCAGCGCCTGAGTGAGATTGCGGGTCAAGCCCGCAATGACGATTTCAGAGAATAGGTAATGGTAACACAGTCTCCGGCAATTTTAAGGAGAAGCAGGGAAAACAGGATAATTAATTCCGCATTAACTGCCTGTCTGGTATAATCAGCACATGGAAAAAAAACAAAAGCGGATCGCGATTATTGAAGGCGTGCGTACGCCAATGGGGAAAATGGGCGGGGCTTTGAGCCGTGTTCAGGCTGATAATCTGGGGGCGCATGTCATCCGGGAAGTATTGGCAAAAGCGGATTTTGACAAATCACTGATTGATGAAGTTATAATTGGTAACGTGGCCGGGCCGGCACATGCGATGAATATTGCGCGGGTGGCGGCACTCAAAGCTGGATTGGGGAAACATATTCCGGCGTTTACGGTGCATCGTAATTGCGCTTCCGGGATGGAGGCGATTACTAATGCCGGTGATAAGATGCGTTCAGGCGACGGGCAAATTTTCATTGCCGGCGGTGCGGAATCGATGAGCAATATTCCACTAATATTTAATGAGAAGGGCAAACAATTTTTCATGGGCCTGGCAATGGCGCGGACTACCGGTGCGAAATTGAAAGTCCTATCGAGTTTGCGTTTGTCGTTTTTTAAACCGAAAATAGGTTTGGAATTGGGGCTGCATGATATTATTTCCGGCATGAATATGGGCCAGACGGCAGAGGTTTTGGCCAAGGAATATGGTATCACGCGTGAGGAGCAGGATCAATTCGCCGCAAGCAGTCATAATAAGGCTGAGGCAGCGCAAGGGAAGATGAAAGATGAAATTGTGCCCTTGGTGGGGAATTTGAAAACCGGTAAAGTTATTGCTGAAGATGAAGGGATTCGCAAAGGACAATCGGCGGAGCAGTTGAAGAAACTGAAACCATATTTTGACCGCAAGCACGGCACGGTAACGGCGGGGAATTCTTCGCAAATTACAGATGGCGCGGCAGCGGTGATTGTTATGCCGGAGGACAAGGCCAAGGAGCTGGGCTTGAAGCCGATTGGCTATATTTCGGATTGGGCATATGCCGGGTTGGATCCGCATCGGATGGGTTTGGGGCCGGTTTATGCGACGAAACGCCTGTTGGAAAAAACTGGCGCCAAGTTGCAGGATTTCGATTTGTTGGAAATGAACGAAGCTTTCGCGGCACAGGTAATCGCTTGCATCCGCGCTTTCCCGCAGGAAGGAATGGGTGAAGTCGACCAGTCACGCATCAACGTCAACGGCGGCGCGATTGCGCTGGGGCATCCGGTAGGGATGACGGGGACGCGGATAATTATCACATTGCTAAATGAACTGCGCCGCCAGGGCAAAAATACCGGGCTGGCCACATTATGCATCGGCGGCGGCCAGGGCGGCGCGGTGATGGTGGAAGTTAGCTAGGCTGGGCCATCCGGGCCGATTTTGGTTGAAAGCCCTAGTTCTTTGCAGACGGATGAAAGATAATCTGCGATTAAGGCTACGGTGCCGCAGACCTCCGCCTGGATTTCCACTCTCTCAGCAAGCATTCTTTCCGAGGGGGCAAATATTGCACTAACGAGTTTGATAACTCGGGGTGTTTCAAGTGGATCGCCTTCCCGATGGGCAATTATTGGGTGTTCATCGACTACTTTACCAAGGTTTTCGATTATCGCGGCTGAATCATTAGTATGCCCGATGCCATCATTAACATATGACTGCGCCAAATTTACTTGCAATTCAGAGAGCGTCTTAAATTCTAGCTCATGTAGTTTTTTATAAGTCATTAAAACGGGAACTGGATTTTGGGGCTGCCTACCGGCTTTTAAATCCTCCGCAATTTGGGCGGGCGCTGAAAGATTTTTGAAAATTGATATTAATGTTTCCGGCGCCTGATCCGGGAAATCCCTGATCATACTGGCCTCGTTACGGTAGATATCCTGTATCGATTTTAGTGGGTGAAGCGGCGGTTCTCCAATTGTGAGCTTGTCATACTCAGCACCGAGCCTTTGGAATTTTGCTTTTTGTGATTCAGTTAGCATAGCCAATAATATAAAGGATCAATATTACAGTTTTATGAAAACTCTAATAATCCTAAGCCGTTTCCAAACCCTTGCTCACCGCTAATTGGCGGAAGGCGGTTTCGGCGTAGCCGGTTAGCTGGTTGGCGGCTTGCAGCATGGAATTGGCGCGGGCGACGGCCTCAGCGGTGATGCGCTCATTGACGTTGGAAATTCCGGGATAGAGTTTAATCATTATATCTGATTTCATAAATCCTCTCTTGGCCTCTAATGTTTAGTTGAGTATGATTGCGCCAGCCAGGTGTTGGCTTGGGCGAATTTCTTGCGGGTCAGTTCATTAATAGTGCGCATGGATTGGAAGATCTTTTCCATATTTGCTGGTTTTGCGCCGCGATTCATGTTGGCGACGGCAACCGGCAAATCACGCATGTCGTGGTAAATTTCATAAAGTTCTTTGGCGAATGCTTCTGCGCTAACATTAGCAGGAGCTAAATCAACAAAGTAATTATGAAAGTCATTATATGTAGGGAAATTGCCGGCCAAGAATTCATATGGATGGCTGATGGTTTCTTCCTTGCCTTCGTTCAAACGTTTGGCAGGATTGCGCATCGCAAGATTGCCGAATCTTTGTGCGAGAATTTGTAATGCTGTTTCATTCATAATAATAACCCTCTAATTATCTTCCTGTGGCAGAAGCTAATCCCATTTGGTTAATTTTCTGTTTATAGGGGAAAATTTTTTACGTTATTTGAATTTTAACGAAAAAATGTTACGTTTTAGGCATCTAATTCAAACTCCGGTTGTACCAATGGCAAATAATGAAACGTCCTCTGCGTTTTCCTTAACAAAAGATAAGAATGGCGTCGCAACGCTGGTATTTGATTTGCCGGGTGAGAAGGTCAACAAGCTCTCCGCGCCGGTTTTGCTGGAGTTGGAAGCGGTTTTGGATGGTTTGGCGAAACAGACTGATATCAAATTATTGGTGATTGAATCAGCGAAACCGGGAATTTTCATTGCCGGTGCAGATATTGAGGAAATCAAGGATCTGCGCGAGATTGCGGATGCCGAGGCGAAGGTGAAGCGCGGGCAGGATGTGCTGGGCAAGATTGAGAAACTGCCGTTTCCATCACTCGCGGTGATTAACGGCGCTTGCATGGGTGGCGGGTGCGAGCTGGTATTGTGCTGCACATATCGCGTGGCGATTGAGAATAAAAAAACACTGATTGCATTGCCGGAAGTGAATTTGGGGATTTTTCCTGGTTTTGGCGGCACGCAAAGAATGCCGAAAATCGTCGGGCTGGTGCAGGCATTGACGTTGATTACTTCGGGCAAAACTGTGGATGCGTTGAAGGCGGAGAAAATTGGGCTTGTCGATATGGCGATTCCGGAAGGATATATTAAAGAGCAATTGCCCCAATTTATTGCCAAGATCCTGGCGAATAAGGTGGAGAAAAAAGACCGCCGCGTGTTGCTGGAGAAAATTCCGTTTACCCGGCCTATTATATATAAGAAGACCAAAGAAGCGGTTTTGAAGGCTTCCAAAGGCCATTATCCGGCGCCGATCAAGGCAGTGGAGGTGATCGAAAAAACTTATGGCGGGGATTTGGAGCGCGGCTTGAAAATCGAGCGCGAGGAATTTGCCAAACTGGCAGTGACGGATTTGAGCAAAAATTTAATTCAGATATTTTTCACTTCTGAGGCCCTGAAGAAAGATTCCGGCGTGAAGAGCAAAGTTGAACCGAAGGAAATCAAGAACGCGGCTCTGCTGGGTGCGGGTGTGATGGGCGGGGGGATCGCCTGGGCGTTTTCTAATAAGGATATTCCGATCCGGATGAAGGATATCAATTGGGATGCGGTTGGGCTTGGATATAAACATATCGCGGAAATCTGGCAGGGTTTGAAAAAAATCGGCAAGGCGCGTGACGGGGATATTGATAATAAGATGAACAAGGTTTCGGCGGCGCTGGATTATTCAGGTTTTGAACATGCGGATGTGGTGGTTGAGGCGATTGTGGAGAATATGGATGTAAAGCATAAGATTCTCGCCGAAACCGAAAAACACATTGAGAGTGATGCGATTTTGGCCTCGAATACTTCTAGTTTATCTATCACGAAATTATCAGCGCCGTTGAAGCGGCCAGAGAAATTTGTGGGGATGCACTTCTTCAATCCGGTGAACCGGATGCCGTTGGTGGAGGTGATTCCAGGTGATAAAACCGATGATAAGACGATAGCAACGATTTTTGCTTTGTCGAAGAAGCTCGGCAAGACGCCGATCCGCGTTGGCGATTGCGCTGGGTTTTTGGTGAACCGGATTTTATTGCCTTATATGAATGAGGCGGTGCTGATGCTGGAGGAAAATGTTTCCATCGAGCGGGTTGATAAGGTGATGTCGAAATATGGGCTGCCGATTGGGCCGTTCACGCTGGCGGATGAAGTTGGTATCGATGTTTGTTACAAAGTGGCGAAGATTTTGAAGGATGCATATGGCGACCGCGTGAAATTATCGGAGTTGTTGCGCGTAATTTATGAGGATAAAAAACTGCTCGGTAAAAAAGCCGGGAAAGGTTTTTATATTCATGAGGGCAAAGACAAAACGCTTAATAAAGACATTGCCGGAAGCGGAGCAAATAGTATCGGCGACCAGGAAATTATCGACCGTTGTATTTTGATTATGGTCAATGAAGCGGCGATGTGTTTGGAAGAAGGCATCATCGAAAAACCGGAATATCTGGATATGGCGATGATCATGGGCACCGGCTTCCCACCATTCCGCGGCGGCTTATGCCGCTATGCCGATGCGGTCGGAATCGCTAATGTCGTAACACGGCTAAACGAGCTTGAGAGCAAATACGGCAAACGCTTCAAGCCGGCGAAATTGTTGGTGGAGCTGGGGAAAGAGGGCGGGAAGTTTTATAAGTAGTAATTAAACTACTCGCGTGTTTTAGGGGCACCAGTATTAACAGCAGCTAATTGCGTTGGCGATTTAGGTTTGTTACTACCTGCTATTGCACTACTACCTAATGAGAATAAATCCCCCATTTCATCGACACTAACTTTATATTCGTTCCCATCTTTGGCTATAATGTCATCAACTTTAGCCAAAGCTTTTTTTCTATCTTCAGGATCTTTAATTAAGAATGATACAAGTAAGCCGACTATCATTTTGACCATTCCTGCATCCAAACCAAAGGCAGATTTTTTTTCTTCCTTCAATTTTTCTTCCTTTTTAGCCTTGGCTTCTTCGTCTCTCTGCTGTTGCACCAAAAGATTTTGGGTTGCTAATGCCTTGACTTGAGCTTCTGCGGCTTTTGCCTGAGCCGCTGCGGCTTCCTGGGTTTGCTTAGCTTGCTGTTGCATCATCAACATCATCATTGCCGCCGGATCAGTTGGAGTTAGCGGGGCGGCTGGCGCAGTCGGGGCAGGGGTAACATTGCCAGTTAGCGGAACTGCTACTGTGCTGGCTGGTGCTGGCGTGGTAACAGGTTCCGTTGCCGCAGCGCCCGTTGAAGCTTGTGGCGCAGGTTCGCTGGATATGCTTGATGAAGTAGCGGCATTACCAGCCGCTGGGCTTGTTGATGCATGGTCTTGTACTGATGCAGCACTGGCCATAATTATAGGTTCCGATTCCTGTGCTGGCGGATATTTTGCTTCTACAGCTAACATCACGTTTTCTGCCTGTTGCTGAGTGAAGATACCTGTTGCGACAAGCTCTTCAACTGAAGCAGTCTTATCATCATCTTTCAATTTTGCTGCGACATTAACTGCAACTGTAATAATCTCGTTAATTTGTGCGTCATTAAGTACAGTACCTCTAGCATCATTACCTAAATTGGGAGTATAAGAGGCAAAACCGATACCTAGTGAACGATCTGCTCCGTTTGCTTTCTTAGAAAATGTTTCAGGTTTTCTTAAATCAAAATTGGACGCATCCAAAAATTTTTCTCCCGCTGCGGTTTTTGTAGCTGCGTTTATTTTGTCATAAAAATCATCTTTAAGTTTCTGAGTAACATTATTCTTTGGATCATTAAGAAAAGCCTCGGCTTCTCCAACTGTAAGATGGTTATTCCATTTAGTATTAAATTTAGGATCTGGTGTTGTGCCATCCCGACCAGTATCCAAGGCATTTAATGCACTTTGTATAGTGCCTTTAAAAAGTGGATCCTGCAAAAGTTCGGAAAGTTTATTTACCGGTAATGTTGTTGTAGCCATAAGAATACCCTTGTTACTGATTCCAACTTAACCCACTAATATTGCAGTTTTATGACCGCTTCTTGATTATTTAGCAAAAAATGCCTCTAAAAGCCATAATAATATAAATTTAACCATTTCAATGGTACAATCCGCCTCATAAATAACCCCAAACCGTCATTCACGCGTAGGCGGGAATCTCTTCGGTTTCAAGAAGATCCCGGATCAAGTCCGGGATGACGAAGTTGGGAAACGGGATTTTTTATGATTTTATTACTGGTTCTGGTTGCGGCGCTTATTATCGGGTTTTTGGGGTTGCCATTGGCGGTTTGGGTGGGTTTCCTGGCGCTTTCAGCCGTAGTTTTGGGGGTTTGGTGGTTAAATTTTCTCATCCTGCCGATTGGGGCGGTGTTCCTGATTAAGGATGTCCGCCGCAAGTTTATTACCGCTAATATCTTCAATTTCATCAAAAATAAAGGGCTGATCCCGAAAGTTTCTGAAACTGAGGAAACGGCTTTACGCGCAGGCACAAACTGGATTGAGGCGGATTTATTTTCGGGCAAGCCGGATTTTGCCAAGATTTTCGCGGAGCCTTATCCGGAATTATCGGCTGAGGAAAAAGAGTTCATGGATACCAAGGTTGAGCAGGTTTGCGGGATGACTTCGGATTGGGAGATTTTCCGTGACCGTGATTTGTCGCCAAAAGTTTGGGAGTTCCTCAAAAAAGAAAAATTCTTCGGCATGATTATCCCCAAAGAATATGGCGGGCTGGGTTTTACGGCGCTGGGGCATTCATCAGTTGTACAAAAATTGGCGACTCGTTCACAAGTCCTCGCGATTACGACAATGGTGCCGAATTCCCTTGGGCCAGGTGAGTTGCTGCACCGTTATGGTACGCAGAAGCAGAAAGATTATTACCTGCCGCGATTGGCAGATGGGCGTGATATTCCGTGTTTCGCATTGACGGAACCGACGGCTGGTTCTGATGCGGCTTCGATTATTTCGCGCGGTGAGGCGTTCAAGGATGAGGATGGCTCAATCAAAATCAAAATCAATTTCCAGAAACGCTATATCACTCTCGGCGCTGTTGCGACGGTGCTTGGTTTGGCGTTCAGGTTATATGACCCGAAAAATTTGCTTGGCCACGGGAAAGAGCCGGGCATTACCTGCGCTTTATTGCCGGGTGATTTGCCGGGGATTAAACGCGGACGCAGGCATGATCCAATGGGCGTGCCGTTTGTGAACTCACCATTATGGGGTGAGAATGTGGTGATTACTACGGATATGATTATCGGCGAAGATTCCGGTATCGGCAAAGGCTGGCTGATGTTGATGGAATGCCTGGCGGTTGGGCGCGGAATTTCGTTGCCATCGACTTCTGCGGGCGGCGGTAAATTAGTATCGCGCGTAGTTGGCAATTATTGTTTGGTACGTAAACAATTTGGTTTGTCGATTGGTAAATTTGAAGCGATTGAAGAGCCGATGGCGCGGATTGCCGGATTTACATATATGATAGACGCAATGCGGAAATTTGTTGCCGGCGCGGTTGACCGTGGGGCAAAACCGGCGGTGACGAACGCAATTTCCAAATATCATACAACAGAAAAGTTCCGCACTATTGTGAACGACGGTATGGATATTCTCGGCGGCGCGGCAATTTCACGCGGGCCACGTAATATGCTGGCGCATGCTTATATGGGCGTGCCGGTGGGGATTACGGTTGAAGGTGCTAATATTATGACACGCGGTTTGATCCAGTTCGGGCAGGGGGCGATTCGCTGCCATCCTTATTCTTATCTGGAAATGAAGGCGCTGATGAATGATGATATGGCCGCATTCGACCATAATTTCTGGGCGCATGTCGGGCATTTGGTGCGTAATAAATGCCGCGGCATCGTGTTTTATATCACACGCGGTTATGCGCATACATCTTCGCAAAAAGGCATCGCGGCAAAATATGAACGCAAGCTGGCCTGGGCTTCGGCGCGGTTCGCATTTATGTGCGACGTCGCTTTGGCGATGTATGGCGGCGGGATGAAAATGAAAGAATCACTCGGCGGCAGATTCGGCGATGTTCTTTCTAATATGTTAATGATTTCCTGCGTTTTGCGCCGTTATCAGGCGGAAGGAGAACGTCAGGAAGACCGCGCTTGCGTGGAGTGGATGGTGCAATATTGTTTCGCCGATATGCAAAAAGCGTTTGAGGGCTTGTATGATAATATGGGGCCAGTGTTCAAACTACATGCGTTCTTCACCCGCATCAACCCGATTGGCACGGCGCCTTCCGATCGCCTGATGCACTCGCTGGCCAAGAAATTAATCAGCAGCACGGATTTCCGCAACAACCTGACTTCGGAAATTTATTTGCCGGAAGATGACAAAGAGCATTTGAATAAGTTGGAGAAAGCTTTCACTTCAGTAACGGAAATGGAGGCGATTCTTAACCGAATTAAACAAGCTTCGCGCGACAAGAAACTGCCGAAAGCTAAGCCGGAAACCTTGGTGAAAGAGGCTTTGGCAGCCGACATCATCACCAAGGAAGAGGCTGAGGCGCTAAAGAAAAATCAGGCTTTGTGGCTTGATGCGGTGATGGTGGATAGTTATGAGATCGCGGATTATCTGAGCTATGAGATGAAGACGAGTAAGTAGCGATGGTTTGTAGATTGGGAAATTGGTTTGGCTGGGCTTGGTCAGATGCAGTTCCCTTTGATAGAATAGGCTGCAAGCAATATTTTGGCTTAGATGTTTGATATGACCAACCGGTCACTCCGTTATTAAACCTACAATCTGCATTAGAGATACCGTAACAGTCGCAAAAGATTCGGCCTCAGATTTACACTCATCGCTGCCATTTATAACCTCGAACTACACACAAAAAATATATTAATTACGAAAGATGTCTATTAAAACACGCCGCCGATGGGACGCTGTATGTTGATACTAGGTGAGATTCCATCAAGTTCAAATATTATGCTGCAGGAGGCCGTGTTGTTTGAGGGCAAGTAATTCGCGCCGCTTGTGCAAGTATTTGACCCGCTTGAATTGAACTCTCCCGACATCCTTACCGAGTTACTGGCGCTCGGGCTAATTGCCAATCCATCATCCATTTTTGTATCGATAGCAAGCAATTCAGCAGGTGTGATCGGATCTTGAGTGGCAGTAGTGTTGGCATAGGCAGTGAAATCTGTCGGATAATGCCAATTTTTATAGTGGAATAGATTTGATAAATCTGGATAGAGGCAGGGAAATTCAGCATTTGCTGTGGTTTTCTGATTTCCTATGATAAGTGTTGGGCAATACGAGGAACTTAAGAGAGTGTTCGTGGCGGGGACAGTTTGATAAAGGGTTCCGTCAGGTTTCATAAAGTCTGACCCTTTTGAAAGATCCGACCAAAAATTTTCTCCTTCTCTGGCAGATACTCTGTCTCCTCTTACTAGGCCATCATCACACTTGTTATTCCCGTTGGTAGTATCGCAACTAACTGTGGATGAATCACCAGGAAGCCCACGGTATTTAGTTTGGAAGTTTGTTATTACTACAGCCATTTGATCCAATTGCCTGATTGTCTTGGTAACCTTTGCAGCGCTAATCATACTCTGCGCCGCCAAAATCCCGCCGATGAGGAGGCCGATGATGACGAGGACGATGGAAAGTTCCACCAAGGTGAAGCCAGTTCGAGTTTCTTGCTTTAAATTAATATTTTCCATCAGCGATAATTAGCACATGGGAATGTTCTTTCAACTTAATAGCAACTAATTGCTCACGTGATGGTTGTTATTTATTGATGGTGTAATAGATACGCTACTGATGATTATTTTGTAGTATCGCGTAAAGAGCTCAACTTAAGTTTGACAGCTTAAAAAATCTCTTAGACAATGGTTTGCAAAGAACGGGGATACTATGCGTTACGCAATACTTGTTGTGGTCGGGCTGGTTTTGGCGATAGGCGTCGCTATGGCGCTCAAATCCAACAAACCGCCGGAAACTCCTGAGAATGATGGGGAAAAAGTCCTTGTGGCGCGTGTGGAATTGCAGCCAGGTTCGTTCATTATTGTCGCCAACCATATTAATTTTGTTGATATGGATGCAAAGGACATCAAGCCAAATTATTTACAGAAGAAAAATGTCAACCTTTCCGATATCGACGGCGCGGTGGTACGGAATTTGATCAAAGGCAATGAGCCGATCGAGAAAGAAAAAATTGTGACGCCAAAAGAAGGTGGGTTCCTGAGCGCGGTGCTTTATCCGGGAACGCGGGCGATTTCGGTTGGTGTGGATGTGGTTTCTGCTAATGCCGGTTTCATTTTTCCAGGTGACCGTGTGGATTTGTTGCTGACGCATGCGATGGATAATCCCGCCGGTAAGAAAAGTTTTGCTACTGAGACATTTGTCGAAGATATCCGCGTATTGGCGATTGACCAGCAAGTGAATAACCCTGAGCATAAGGCGCTGGTGCCAAAAACGGTGACGTTGGAAGTTACGCCGAAACAGGCGGAGAAAATTCTGGTGGCTGAGGAGTTGGGTAAAATCTCGCTCATATTGCGCTCTAGCGGCGGGGTTACATTTAATAATGTTAATGAAGTTACGACGCAAACTTATACTCGTGATAGTGAGGTCAGCAAAGTGCTGGGCAATGGCGGCGCGGTAGAGGACAAGAATTATGATGTTACGATAACTCGCGGTAAAACCTCCACGGAAACAAAAGTCAGCGGCGGAAGCAATAATAATGCCCAGCCTTTGACCGAGCCGGTGCCGGTTGAACCTTCGCAGTCTTTACCGCCGGGAATGTGATATGAAAAAACTCCTCACCATCGCGGTATTAATAATTTCCCTCGGCAGTGCCGCCAATGCGCTTGAAATTGGCGTCGGCAAAGGTCAGATCATCAAATTATCCCGTCCAGCCGCGCATGTATTCATCGCCAATCCTGATATTGCCGATATCGACGTCCGTTCGCCTAACTATATATATGTATATGGCCTGAAAACCGGCGAAACTTCATTACATGCGCTAGATTCCAACAGCAATCCGATTTTACAAACGGATATAATTGTCTCCGCCAACTTGGCAAGCTTGGGCAAAATCCTAAAGGAAGTGCTGCCGGATTCATCAATCCATTTTTCATCAGTCGATGCGGGTTTGATTATGCAGGGCGAAGTCAACACGCCAGAAGATGCGGAAAAGGCTTTGAGCATTGTTACCGCCACTGCCGGACCGGCTACGAAATTGGTCAACATGCTTAAAATTCGCGGCTCTGACCAAGTTATGCTGCGTGTCCGCGTCGCAGAAGTTTCGCGCAACCAATTGAAGAATTTCGGCATAAACCTCGCTGATATTTTGAATAACGGCACATTCGGCTTTGGCCTTCTCACCGGCCGCGCGGTTGATGGGGTTTTTGCCGGCATTGCACAAAATAGCTCCAGCAATCTTCTTAAAATAACCGGCACTCAAGGCGATAATAGGCTAACCGGCGTGCTTGATATTTTGGAGACGCAAGGTTTGGTAAAAGTTTTGGCTGAGCCTAACCTCACCGCTAAATCCGGTGAAAGCGCCAGCTTCCTGGCTGGTGGCGAGTTCCCAATTCCGATCCCGCAACAAAACGGGGTGACGACAATTGAATATAAACAGTTTGGCGTGCAGCTGGATTTTACGCCGATTGTTCTTAGCAATAACAAAATTTCCCTCAAAGTCGCGCCGAATGTGTCGAGCCTGGCGCCTTCCACGGTGACGATCGCCAATAATAATATTCCAACCCTTTCAATCCGCAAAGCTTCCACCACCGTGGAGCTTGGCTCGGGCGAAAGCTTCTCAATCGCCGGATTGATGCGTAATGATGTTACTAATGATATCAGCAAATTTCCTTGGCTGGGAGATGTGCCGATTTTGGGTGCCTTGTTCCGTTCTAATAACTTCAAAAATAATGAAACCGAGCTGGTGATCATCATCACGCCTTACATCGTGCATGGAGTTAGGGAAAGCGACAAATTGATGACGCCGACTGATGGTTATGAAGCGCCGAGCGATTTCCAGCGCGTGTTGATGGGTAAGATGAGCGTTACCAGAAATGCAGGCCGTGACGAGACGGGGCCGGTGGAAGGAACGATTGCCCGCTATAAATTGCATGGCGATCCAGGATATGTGTTACAGGAGTGATGATGAAAAATTCTAAGTTCTGGGTTTTAGGTTTCGCTTTGCTAGCTGCCGGTTGCACCGCTCCGGAGAAAGTGAATGTTATCGTCAACAGCAAAGACAACCCGATAGTTATCCCGCCCCATTGCCCCGATTGGAGTTATGGAAATAGCGTAAATTATTCCAATAATGCCAGCAGCAATTTCGGCTGCGCCAGCATCACCAATTACGGCGCAATGATCGACGATCCAAATGATATGATATACGGCAAAAGCGCGAATGTTAATAACGGTAACCGCGCCGCCAAAGCAGTTGGCGGTTATGAAGCGGGTTCGTCTGCAGCTGCATCTTCCGGCGGCGCTGCTAGTTCCGGTGGTAAATAATATGAACAGGCCCAAATTCCTCGCTTTTATAAAAAACGAAGACAGCGCAAATGTTGTTAAGCAATTTGCCGCCGCCAAAAATTTTCCGGCGGAAACGCTGCTTAAAGGCAATATCGAAACCGCAGGCGTCAAACTTGCCGAAGGCATGCGCAGCCCGGAATTTTTGCTTGTTGAGCTATCCTCCAAAGATCATAAAGCGGCATTCGCCAATTTGGATAAGCTGGCCAATTCCTGCGAGCCGGATACTAAAGTTATCGTGCTTGGCGATATTGACGAGCTGAGTTTTTATAAAGAGCTGATCAATATGGGCGTAAGCGAATATTTGCTCAACCCGGTGAAGATTCATCAGCTTGAAAGAGTTACCGTACCTAAAGCGGTGGAAGAAAAAAAGGAAGAAGCGGGCAAGCTAGGTGCACGTGGTAAAGGTGATTGCCGCATTATCAGCGTGCTTGGCACGCGTGGCGGCGTGGGGGCTTCGACCATTGCGATCAATATGGCCAAAACTTTTGCCGCGCGGCAATATCCGACATTAATTTTAGACTTCGATCCAGATTTTGGCGTCATCCCATTATTGCTGGATATCGAACCTAGCCGCGGGCTCATTGACGCGCTGGAAAAACCGGAACGCGTGGACGCATTGTTCCTTGACCGCGTTATGACCAAAGTGAATGAGCATTTGTTTGTGATTGGGGCGGAAAAAAGTTTGAGCGATGTTTCCCGCATTAGCGACAAGGCGGCGCAGACATTGCTGGAACTGCTGAAAACCAGGTTTGCATATGTCATCATCGACATTCCGCGCATCGAGGCCAGCAATCATTATATGCTGCAGCATTCGGAAAATATTATCATCACCGAACTTTCGATCCCCGGCCTGCGGGATACGATGCGGCTTTATGATTTGGTGCATGATTCATTGAACAATAAGAAAATTACCCTGGTGGCTAATAAAACCGGGATTAATAAGAAATTTGAGACGCCATTGAAGAATTTTGAGTCAGGACTCGGCAAAAAGGTCGATTTCAGCGTTCCGTTTGAGGCCGAGGTCTATGGTTTCCATAATAGCGGCGAATCCCTGGTGGAGGGTCAAAAAGAGGCCAAATTCACCCAGGCAATCCAAAAAATCGCCGCCAAATTCATGCCCGAAGCAGTAGGAATGGCGGAAACCAAGCCTAAAAAGCAAAGTTTGATGGATAAGCTCAAGCATAAGAAATAATCATAAAACTTCTATTTTCTCATTTGAAGAAGCTTTAATTAAAGATTTATCATTCGTCGCCAAAGGCAATCTCAGCCGCATTGCCAATTCCAGATATGCGGCGTCGTAAATACTAAGTTTATGTTTTTCGGCCAAGCGCGAAGTTGAAGAAGTTGCCTCACGTGCTGATTCTGGATTGTACCGGATGGGTAGTTCATCGAAATCCCTTAAATTTAAAATATATTTTTCGTGCGGCAATCGTTTTCGGAGGGAGAATGCCATTAATAATGAATTGCTGACTTCAAACCGCAGCAATGCCGGTGCATGTGCGATATTTCTTTCTAGTCTGGCGGCAATTTCATCAGATCTGTCGGTTTTCTCATCATCGAGTAATAACGAGACGATAATGGATGAATCGACAACAAAATCAGTGTAGTGATTCAATATTTCCGCCCATAATTGACTAAATCTTTTATCGTTATTTTCTCTTCGCCAGGTAGATTTAAGGGCAATGTTTTTCTACGTTCTTTAATTCTTGCCATTAATGCTTTTACGCTTGCCGAATTAGGCCGCCCCTCAGGAATCATGCGGGCGACGGGCATGTCGTGGCGGGTGATTATGATCTCCTCGCCGCGGGCTATACGGGCTAATAATTCGCCAAAATGCGTCTTTGCCTGATGCGCCGGAACTATGCTTTCCATGTTATTTCGTAAATTGACTGGTCATAGTTCAATCTATCACAATTTGCTAGAAAATGCAAAGAAAACGTCTTTAAGCCCCCATTAACCTATTTTGGCTATAATTTCAGCATGTTCGGAAGAAAAATCGTCACCGGCGGGGATATCGACGTCAGCGGCCTGCCAAATGCCGTGCATGGCCCAGTGCAGCCCAAAGAATTGGCTGATTTAGACTTATCTAGCACCAAGATCGAAGATGCAAGCCAGCAGATGGATAAGATCAATCCAAAGTCCATGCATTATGAGGTTGAGAGCGACGAGCAGAAACAGCACAAGACCAGGTTGAAAAAAAATAAGGATG
Organism: Alphaproteobacteria bacterium; assembly: GCA_043757405.1. Lineage (GTDB taxonomy): Bacteria > Pseudomonadota > Alphaproteobacteria > Rickettsiales > 21-14-0-20-44-7 > JABDBO01. Next base: position 21,346 of record JAYVPI010000025.1, on the reverse strand, counting down.
CGATCCACGCGCTGCTGATGGAGCAGATCGATTTGGGTACGGCGTCAAAACTGCCGGCGGATAATCTGCGCCGCCAGATTATGGATTTGATCGGCGAGATCGTCATCAACCAAAAGATCATGCTCAACAACGCCGAGCAACAGGCACTGGCAACGGAAATTATTGATGACATGTTGGGATTGGGGCCGCTGGAGCCGCTGCTCAAAGATCCGCTGATTACCGATATTATGGTCAACGGGCCGAACCAGGTTTATATCGAGAAGAAGGGCAAGCTGCAGCTCACAAATATCAGGTTCCGCGATGAGGCGCAGGCTAATGCTATTGCGCAAAGGATCGTGAATGCGGTTGGCCGGCGGGTTGATGAATCTTCGCCGATATGCGATGCGCGTTTGATGGATGGCTCGCGGGTGAACGTGATTATGCCGCCGCTTTCATTGAAAGGCACCAGCATTTCCATTCGTAAATTTTCTGAGAAAAAAATCACGCTTGATGTAATGGAAGCACAGAACAATATCTCCCACAACCTTGGCAAAGTGTTGAAAATCGCCGGAGCTTGCCGCATTAATATTATTATTTCCGGCGGTACGGGTTCCGGTAAAACTACATTGCTCAACGCGATTTCCCAGATGGTTGATCCTTCCGAACGTATCGTCACCATCGAGGATGCCGCCGAGTTGCAACTGCTGCAGCCGCATGTGGTGACGCTTGAGACTCGTCCGGTGAATTTGGAAGGCAAGGGCGAAGTGACAATGCGCGACTTGGTGAAAAACGCGCTGCGGATGCGTCCTGAGCGGATTATCCTGGGCGAGGTGCGCGGCGCCGAGGCGATCGATTTGCTGCAGGCGATGAACACCGGCCATGATGGCTCAATGGGAACATGCCACGCCAACAGCCCGCGTGAAGCGCTGACACGGTTGGAGAATATGGTGTGCATGGCGGGGTTTGACCTGCCTTCCCGCGCGATCAAACATATGCTTGCCGGTTCGATCAACCTCATCATCCAAATCAACCGTATGCGTGACGGCCAACGCCGCGTGACTCATGTTACCGAAGTTGTCGGGATGGAAGGCGAGGTGATTATTACGCAGGATTTATTCAAGTTTGAATTTGAGGGTGAGGATGCTGATGGAAAGCTCATCGGTAAGTTTAAAGGCACGGGATTACGCCCGCATTTCCTGCCTCGTGCCCAGTATTATGGTCTTGATAAGGCGCTGCTCAGCGCGATAGAATAGTAATTATGGTTTTACAAAAAAATACGGCAGAATTAAGTTTGCGGGAGCTCGCAGCGGTATTGCTTAACAACAGTGAAATGCTGCGCAATGCAAATGGAGTCGCCCTAAAATTAATGGGATTAGGGCCGGCAAGCGGTGTTAAATTCTTTCCAGATCAAATAAAAATTATTTTCAAAAGAGCTCATCCAATAGCGCTTGCACAATTCCCGGAAATTGCGAAAGGGGCGGGTCTAAATAGTCTTTCTAAAAACAGAGTTACCGCAAGATTTGATGAATGGGTAGTTGGCGGGCAAGGAAGAATTGGAAATGAATTTTATCTCAATGTTAGCGAAATGCAGGACATTTTAGAGAAAGTAAAAAAGGCTGAGCGATATTCAGGCAAATTCTAATTTGGAATAAACAGCCCAATAATCCGCCCCTCATTATTCCATCCAAACTGTTCCATCAGATTAAATATCAATTGCGGTGAGGCAATGTGGTCGATTATGCGGGCGCATGCCTGGATGGATTGGATGATTTCTGCTTCATTTGTCAATCCGGTGATCAGGATTTTGGTTAGGGCGAATTTGAAAGTCATGAGTTTTGCTTTTTCGACTGGGTTTTCGCCCAAGCCCGCGAATGGAAAGCTGGTGAAGCTGAGTTGGGAGGCGATGTAGTTTTTAAGAACTTCGTCATTGCGAGCATTAGCGAAGCAATCCATGGATGGAGTGCGCGACTCTGGATTGCTTCGCTCTGCTCGCAATGACAATTCCAAATTATTCCAATTAATATCGTAGCCTAATGTGTTTTCGGTGTGGTTGATGGCTTCGACAAGGCGCTCACTTCTTTTTTTGCCGGTGGCATGCATTACGGCGGCGAAGATTTGCAGGAGTTTATATTTATCAGCGGAGTCAATTATGGCTTTGGGCAGGCGGGCATCGGCAGTTTTGAGGAAGAATCCGCTAGCGTCCGGCCAGTCTTTTTTGGCGATGCGGGAAAGGCTGAGGGCGGTGGAATAAATCCGCGCCATTACCAATTCTGGCTTGTCAGTTGAAGTGCAGGCATCCAGGAAAGTTGTGTGGATTTTCAAGCATTGTTCCGGGGTTAGTTCGGCGTCCTGGTAATTATTCAAATGGCTGGGCAAGCGCTCGGTTTCGATTTCAGTAAATCCGGCGGCGGGCGTAAATAATGACAGCCGCGCGATTTCGGGGCAGGAGAGGCTGGCGGTGACAATGGTTTCAGAGCCAAAACTGCGGGTGACGCGGGGATAAAAATTACAGGCATCGCCGAGCATGGTGGGGCCTTGCTCCTTGTGGATGGCGCAAATTCCATCAGTGAATTTGACGCAATAATCAGTTTCCGGATCACGTTTCATGACACGGATTTGATTGTCATATGCAACTGCATTTTCGAGTTCTGTGCCTTTATAAGCAGCAAAAGTTGCATCATCCAACTGCATACTCCAGCCTTTGCAGCATGTGTCCGGACAATCGGATTTGAGGCATTCAAAGGCCGCTACGGCGGCGGTGGCTTTTATTTTCATTAACGGATTAAAGGAACCGGCGGGCAGATAAGCAAGGAAAATCTAATTATCTATTGATTCATCGCATTCTATCTGCTAGAACGCGGCCTCTTAAATCACATATGGGGTGTTTTTGGTGCCCGCCTTCGCTAAAGCTACGGCGCGGTTTACCCCATAGACGTAACAACTAAAAAGGAAAACGAAATGTCTATACCTGAATTCTCTATGCGCGAGCTGTTGGAAGCTGGCGTTCACTATGGTCACAGAACCCGCCGCTGGAACCCGAAGATGCAACAATATATCTTTGGCGAAAAAGATGGCATCCATATCATCAATTTGCAGAAAACCGTGCCTTTGCTCCACGCGGCTTTGAAAAAAGTCCATGATGTCGTGGCGAAAAATGGCCGCGTTATTTTCGTCGGTACAAAACCGCAAGCTCAGGAACCTATCGCTGAAGCGGCTAAACGTTGCGGGCAGCATTTTATCAATAATCGTTGGCTGGGCGGTACGCTCACTAACTGGAACACGATTTCAAATTCAATCCGCACGCTTCGCCGTTATGACGAAACTTTGAGCGATGCTTCTGCCGGTATCACCAAAAAAGAGAAGCTCGAAATCAGCCGTAAAAAAGACCGTTTGGAACGCTCTATCGGCGGTATCAAGGAAATCGGCGGTTTGCCGGATTTGATTATCGTTATCGATACTCGCAAGGAAGAACTGGCGTTGCAGGAAGCCCGTAAATTGGGAATTCCGGTAATTGCGGTTGTGGATTCAAACTGTGATCCGGATGGAATTGATTATGTCGTTCCCGGTAATGATGATTCAATCCGCGCGATTACATTATATTGTCGCCTGTTCTCTGATGCGGTTTTGGCTGGTATCAAAGATTCGCTCGGTGCTGCCGGTGTTGATTTTGGGGCGCAAACGCAGCCTGAAAAACCAGCATTGCCACTGGAAGTGAAAGCGGAAGAACCTAAGGAAGATAAAAAAGCTGGCAAAGGCAAATTCCCTAAAGCTAAGCCGGAAGCGCCTAAGGTCGAAACAGTAGTTAAAAAATCCCGCAAGAAAAAAGCGGATTCAAAAGAAGGCGAATAACAAAAACCCGTCATTCCCCGAATTTCCAAAGGAAATTATAGGGGAATCTACTCAAGAAGATCGCCCTATAATTTTGCGAAGAGCAAAATTCGGGCGATGACAAATAACTTAGATAGGAGAATATGATGGCAGAGATAACAGCAGCGGCAGTTAAAGAATTGCGCGAAAAATCAGGCGCGGGCATGATGGATTGCAAAAAAGCCCTCACCGAAAACAACGGCGATATGGAAGCGTCCATCGATTGGCTACGCAAAAAAGGCATCGTCTGCGCCGCCAAAAAAGCGGACCGCGTTGCGGCGGAAGGCCTGGTGGCGATTGTATCTTCTGAAGACGGCAAAGAAGCGGCGATGATCGAGTTGAATTCCGAAACTGATTTCGTGGCGAAAAATGCTGACTTCCAAAAAGAAGCGCTCAATATCGCGAAAATCGCCTTGTTCAAAACCAAAGGCGAACGTGATGAAGTTTGCACTTCTACCTGCAACACGCAAAAAATTTCGGTCAATGAAATCATCACCAACCTCGTTGCCAAAATCGGTGAAAACATCAACTTGCGCAAATCCACTAAATTGAAAGTAAGTCAGGGCGTTGTTGCAACTTATATCCACAACCAGGTTGTGCCTGGCGCTGGACGTATCGGCGTTTTGGTTGGTTTGGAATCAACCGCGCCGCAAGCCAAATTGCTGGAAATCGGCCGTCAAATCGCGATGCATATCGCAGCGGCTAAACCGGAAGCATTGGATCGTTCTGAAGTTAAAGCCGACAACCTGGAACGCGAACGCAATATTTTCATGGACCAGGCCCGCGCTGCCGGAAAACCGGACAACGTAATCGAGAAAATGGTCGAAGGCCGCATCAATAAGTTTTATGGCGAAGTTGTATTGCCTGAGCAAATTTTCGTAATCGACGGCAAATCCAAAGTCTCCGACTTCATAGCCGCAGCGGCAAAAGAAGCCGGCGCCCCAGTAAAAATCACCGGCTTCAAGCTTTATGTGCTTGGCGAAGGGATCGAAGTTGAGCAGAAGGATTTCGCAGCGGAAGTTGCGGCTACGGTAAAGGCTGCTAGTTAGTAAACTTATGTCTGTCATCCCAGCGAAGGCTGGGATCCAGTCTTATTTCTCAGTTCACACTCAATGCTGGATCCCAGCCTTCGCTGGGATGACAATGCTCGTGATATTTTTCCTTGCCACCAACCGCGCTTAATGGCATTTATTGCCCATGGCGAAATATAAACGCGTATTGTTGAAAATTTCTGGTGAGGCCCTGATGGGCGAGCGGGAGTATGGGCATGATCCGGAAACTCTGACGCGGATTTGTTCGGAAATTAAAGCGGTGCATGAAAGCGGTATTGAGCTTTGTTTGGTAGTCGGCGGCGGAAATATTTTCCGCGGGATTGCTGGCGCGGCCGCCGGGATGGACCGGGCCAGTGCGGATTATATGGGGATGTTGGCGACGGTGATTAACGCGCTGGCTTTGCAGAATATTTTGGACAAGATGGGCGTCAGCAGCCGTGTGATGTCGGCGATTCCGATGGCGACGGTTTGCGAGCCGTATATCCGCCGCAAGGCAGCGCGGCATATGGAGAAAAAGCGGATCGTGATTTTCGCGGCGGGTACTGGAAATCCATTTTTTACCACCGATACTGCGGCGGCGCTGCGGGCGGTGGAAATGAATTGCGACGCGCTGATGAAAGGTACTCAAGTGCACGGGGTTTATGATATGGATCCGAAATTGCATCCGCAGGCGGTGCATTATAGCGAAGTGAGCTATAACAAAATTCTAGCGGATGAATTGAAGGTGATGGATGCTTCGGCGATTGCGCTGATGCGCGAAAATAAAATCCCCATCATCATTTTCCGCATCCACGACAAAGGCAATTTCGGCGCTGTGGTGAACGGCAAGGGCAAGTTTACGATTATCAAATAAAATCCGTCATCTTGAGCGAAGCGAAAGATCTTTCGCTTCGCTCAAGATGACGGAGAACTGAGGAGTTTTTATGTCGGCAAATGTTGAAGAATTAAAACGTAGAATGTTGAAAGGGATGGAATCCCTGAAACATGAATTTTCGGGGCTGCGCACCGGTCGCGCTTCTACGGCGCTTTTGGATATGATTAAAGTGGACGCGTACGGCGCGATGATGCCGATCAATCAGGTGGCCTCGGTGAGTGCGCCGGAGCCGCGGATGCTGACGGTGAATGTTTGGGATCGTGGGCTGGCCGGAGCTGTGGATAAGGCGATCCGCGAGGCGGGGCTTGGCTTGAACCCGATTTCGGAAGGGCAATCGATTCGTATTCCTATGCCTCAGCTTTCTGAGGAGCGCCGCAAGGAACTTACCAAAGTTGCCAGCAAAGCCGCTGAGGAAGCGAAGATCGCTATCCGCAACATTCGCCGTGACGGCATGGACCAGGTGAAAAAAGACAAGGCACTTTCCGAAGACGCCATGCATGGGGAAAATGACAAGATCCAGAAATTGACGGATGAATTTGTTGCGCAGATCGATAAGGATCTGGAAGCTAAGACGAAGGATATTCTTACAGTTTAGTCATTAGTCGTCAGTCATTAGTCATTAGGCGGCATTAACCTAATGACTAATGACTGACGACTAATGACTATCCCAAAACACATAGCAATCATCATGGACGGCAACGGGCGCTGGGCCAAGGCGCGTAATTTGCCGCGTACGGCAGGGCATAAGGCTGGGGCTGATGTTATCCGCAGGATTATTGCCGAGGCGGGAAAGCAGGGAATTAAATATCTGACGATTTTTGCGTTTTCGCTGGAGAACTGGAACCGGCCAAAAGAGGAAGTTGGATTTTTGATGGAGTTGCTGCTGTTGCAAATTAAGGCGCAGATAAAAGATTTGCATAAGAATGATATCCGCCTGAAAATTATTGGTGACCGGACGCTTCTTGGCGATGAGATATTGAAACAAATCGAAAATGCGGAAAAGCTGACGCAGAATAATAGCGGGATGTGCCTGCAGGTGGGGTTGAGCTATGGTGGGCGGCAGGAGATTTTGCAAGCGGTGGAAAAATCTGAGGGAGATAGAAATAAATTTGAAAAAGCGTTATATACCAATGATATACCTGACCCAGATCTGTTAATTCGTACTAGCGGGGAACGGCGCTTGAGCAATTTCATGCTATGGCAAATGGCCTATACGGAACTGTATTTTTCCGATAAACTATGGCCTGACTTCAATGAGGATGATTTTAACGCCGCGATTAAAGATTATGCGGTGCGTGAAAGGAGATTTGGCAATGCGACTTAATGAACTGCAAAAGCGATTTGTTTTTGGCATCATTGCCGCGCTTGTTGCGGCATTTGCAATTTATAAGGGCGGTTCGCAATTTTATCTTTTGATACTTTTGGCAGCCGCAGTGGCATCCGTGGAATTTGACAAGATGCGCCGCGACGGACAAATTTGCTTTATCTTTTGCGCCATACCGGTTTTGATCGCGCAACATCCGTTGGTGGCTTTTGCGATGGTCGGGCTGGCAATTTTGCTGGTTGTGGTGCAGCAATTTATGGCGAAGAAATATTATTCATGGCTGCTAATTAGCATCGTATATATTTCCATCCCCGCGATTTCGATTTTGTGGTTACGCAAACAGGAACATGGGATGGACGCGGTTTTCTGGCTGGCTTTTGTTGTTGTGGCGACTGATGTCGGGGCATATTTCTTCGGCAAAACTTTCGGCCAAAATCTTTTGGCCCCAACCATTTCGCCAAAGAAAACCTGGGAAGGACTTGCCGGCGGTGCGTTATGCGCGGCAGTAGTCAGCGGCATAATTTCGCAACAACTGATTTTTGTTTTGCTTGCGCTGATATTCAGTGTCATCACGCAAGCGGGAGATTTGCTGGAATCAGCGATTAAGCGGAATTTTAATGTTAAAGATACAGGCACGATTTTGCCGGGGCATGGCGGGATAATGGATCGGACGGATGGGTTTGTTTTGACTGCACCACTGGCGGCGCTGTTTTATCACGCGGGGATTATCGCATGGTAAAGACAGTTACAATCCTCGGCTCGACCGGCTCGATTGGGCAGAGCACGGTGAAGTTATTGCTGGATAATCCGGACAAGTTCAAAGTCGTGGCGCTGACAGCGAATAAAAATCATGAGTTATTGGCGGAGCAGGCAAAGCAATTGCAGCCGCAATTTACGGCGACCAGCGAGGAGCAGATTTGCGAGGCGGCGGCGCTGGAATCGGATATCGTGATCGCGGGGATTGTCGGGCTGGCGGGGCTGAAGCCGGTTATGAAGGCGATCGAGCGCGGGGCGCGGATTGGATTGGCGAATAAAGAGGCAATGATTTGTGGCGGGAGCTTATTGACCGAGGCCGCGAAAAAATCTGGGGCGGAAATCATTCCGGTGGATTCTGAGCATAATGCTATTTTCCAGATTTTTGACTTTAAGAATCCGGGCAGTGTGGAGAAAATTGTTTTAACGGCGTCTGGCGGGCCGTTTCGTGAAATGCCATTGGCGAAGTTGAAGAGCGTGACTCCGGAACAAGCGGTGAACCACCCAAATTGGAAAATGGGTGCTAAGATTTCGGTGGATTCGGCGACGATGGTAAACAAGGGGCTGGAATTGATAGAGGCGTATAATTTATTTCCAATCAAGCCCGAACAGTTGGAGGTGGTGATTCATCCGCAGTCGATTATTCATTCATTCGTTTATTATAATGATGGCGCAGTATTGGCTCAAGGCTCGAATCCGGATATGCGCGTGCCGATTTCATATGTATTGGGTTATCCAGAGCGGTTGGCGAATGATGTTGAGCGGCTGGATTTGGCGAAATTGGGGGTTTTAAATTTTGAGAAACCGGATTATGAAAAATTTCCGGGCTTGAAACTGGCGCAGGAAGTTTTGCCGGAAGGGCAGGGGCAGCATATAGTTTTCAATGCCGCCAATGAAATCGCCGTGGAGAAATTTTTGGCACGGGAAATCAGCTTCACGGATATCGCGAAGATTATTGAGGATATTTTAACGGGGCAAACTTCGGCTAAAATCAACAGCCTTGATGATGTATTCGCACTCGACACGCAAACCCGCGAGAAAGCCCGCGAATTATGCAAGCGCGCGGCGTGAGTTCGTCATCCTGAGCAACGCGAAGGATCTGCCTTAAGGAACCTATGAAACAGCCATGCATCTACATTCTTACTAATAAAAATAAAACCGTATTATATACGGGCGTAACTTCTAACTTAGAGCAACGAATGTACCAGCATAAGAATAGTTCTTATGAAGGTTTTTCTAAAAAATATAATTGTGAATATCTTATATATTATGAAGTTTATGAAGATATGGAGAATGCAATTATTCGTGAGAAGCAAATTTAAGGCTGGACTAGAGCGAAAAAAGTTAATTTAATAAATTCTCTAAATGTAGAATGGAAAGATTTAGCAGAGGAGTTATTTGGCCCGTCATCCTGAACGAAGTGAAGGATATGCCATCAAGAGATCCTTCACTTCGTTCAGGATGACGGAGTATCGTTAGGTGTTGCTGATAGAGAAATATTGTGTTACTAAACCCGCATGGAAATCTTAAATTACGCGGGCAACATCCTGCATTACGCCGTTTCATTTTTCGTTATCATTTCGATAATCGTTTTCGTGCATGAGTTCGGGCATTTTTATATTGCGCGGCGTTGCGGGGTGAAGATTGATGATTTCTCGATCGGCTTCGGCCCGGAAATTCGTGGCTGGACTGATAAACATGGCACGCGCTGGAAAGTTTGTTTGCTGCCATTTGGCGGTTTCGTAAAAATGCACGGCGATGCGTCGGAAGCGAGTACGCCGGATCTGAAAAAGCTGGATACGATGAGCGAGAAGGAAAAAAAGATTTCTTTCCATTATAAACCCCTATGGCAGAAATTTATTGTGGTGCTGGCCGGGCCGGTTTTCAATTTTATATTCTCGGTTTTGGTATTCACCACGATTTTTATGGCTTATGGCAAACTGACTCTGGATGCGCCGCCGATTGTTAATGAAGTATATAAAGGTAGCGCCGCGGAAAAGATCGGGTTGAAGACGGGCGATGTGATTTTGTCGTTGGACGGAAAGAAGATTGAGAAGTTTACGGATTTGCAAGATGTAATCCGCATGGCGCCGCTGGAGACAATTGATATTAGTTATAAGCGCGGTGAGAAAGTGATTAATGACAAGATCACGCCGAAATTTGAGGAAATCGACGATGGCAATGGCAATAAAGTAAAAATCGGCATGATCGGCGTTGCCCGCGCCGCTTTGGAGGTCAAGGACACGGATTTCAAGCATTTGGGGCCGATCGATGCGGTGAAAGAGGCGGTGACGGCGGTTTATAAGCAAGCACGCGATATGCTGAAAGGTTTGCGCCAGATTGCAACCGGCGTGCGTAGCACTAAAGAATTAGGCGGGCCGGTGAAGATTTTGGAATATTCAGGGCAATCAACTTCCAAAATTTCTGATGCGATAATATGCGAATTTTCGGCTTCAGGCAAGGATTGCGGCAAGATGGCACGCGACGGGATTATTATCTCGGCGGTGTTTATGGCCATGATCTCAACTATGCTTGGATTGGTGAATTTATTCCCGATTCCGATGTTGGACGGTGGGCATTTGATGTTTTACATAATTGAGGGATTAATGCGCAAACCGGTGCATGAAAAGGCTCAAGCGTTGCTCTTTCGCTTCGGTTTTGGCTTTTTAATCAGTTTAATGGTATATGCGACCTACAACGATATTGTAAGTTTCGTGCAAAAGCATATAAGTTCCTGAACATGAAAAAATACATTTTAGCAGTTTTCATCTGCCTGGCCCCTTGTGCGTCCTTTGCTGAAAAGGTTGGCGCGATCAGTATTGACGGCAACCAACGCGTTGATGCGGAAAGCGTGAAGTCATATCTGACATTCCGTTCCGGTGATGAATATGATGATTCAGAAGCTAACCAATCTGTGAAAGCATTATTCGCCACAAATTTATTCTCTGATGTCAAAATTTTCAAGCAAGGCTCCACTATTATTGTGAAAGTCGTGGAAAACCCGATTATCAGCCAGGTCGCGTTTGAGGGTAATAAGACTATTAAGGATGATAAACTGACCGGCGAGGTAACTTTGCACTCACGCTCGATTTATACTAAGGCGGCAGTGCAGAACGACGTGCAGCGCATTACGGAACTGTATCGCAAGGGCGGGCGTTATAATGCCACCGTCACTCCAAAAGTTATTTTGAAAGACCAGAACCGCGTTGACCTGATTTATGAAATCAGCGAAGGCGGCACTACTGAAATCAAGAAAATCGTTTTCATCGGCAACCGCGAATTCTCTGATAGTGCTTTACGCGCGGTGCTGCAATCTTCGGAAACTCGCTGGTATAACTTCTTCTCCGATAACGATAAATATGACTCTGACCGTTTGGAATATGATAAGGAGTTGCTGCGCCGGTTCTATACTAAGAGCGGCTATGCTGATTTTCGCATAACTTCCGCCGTGGCTGAACTTTCGCCGGATCGTGATGGGTTTATCCTCAATATAGCGGTTGATGAAGGCGCGAAATATAAATTCGGCAATGTACAGGTTGTGACGCAGTTGGAAGATTTGAAAGTTGAGCAGATCAACGACAAAGACGTAATACGCACTAAAAGCGGCAAGTTTTATGATTCCAGTAAAATTGAAAAAACTGTTGATAACCTGACGGAAAAAGCCGGTGAAAAAGGCTTCGCTTTCGTCGATATCACGCCGCAGCTCAACCGCGATAAAGAGAAAGAAATTGTCGATGTTACTTATGTAATCAAGGAAGGGCCGAAAGTTTATGTCAATAAAATCGACATTACCGGCAACAGCCGTACTCTGGACAGCGTAATCCGCCGCGAATTCCGCTTGGCGGAGGGTGATCCGTTCAATACTTCCCAGCTCAAACGCTCTAAACAGCGGATTGAAGATCTTGGCTATTTCAAGAAAGTTGATATTAAGCAAGAACGCGCCGGTGAGACTGATCGCGTCAATATCGCTACTGCAGTCGAAGAAAAATCAACCGGCGAACTCAACTTCGGTGCCGGTTATTCAACATTAGACGGCGTTTTGGGTGAAGCATCGCTCGCTGAGAAAAACTTCCTCGGCCGCGGGCAAAAAGTACGTTTGAATATCTCCGCGTCGCAACGCACGCAACAAGGCCAGTTCAGCTTTACCGAGCCATATTTCTTGAGCAAAAGTGTTGAAGCCGGTTTCGATATTTTCGATATCCGCCGCAACGATCAAACTCAAAGCTCCTATGACAGCCAAAGCTTGGGCTTCAATTTGCGCGGGGCCTATGACATCAACGAAAACCTGCGCCACGATGTGAATTACAAATTATCCGTCGACGACATCACCAATGTCAGCGGCAACGCTTCCCGCTTCATTAAAGACCAGCAAGGCAAAACAACAACCTCTCTCGTCGGCCACGGTTTAACATATGACCGCCGTGATTCCAAAGTGGATCCTACTAGCGGTTATTATGTAAAAGGCGCACAAAGCTTCGCCGGACTTGGCGGCGATGTCAGGTTTGTCCGACACGAATTAAACGCCGGATATTATGTCCCGCTTGATGATGACCGTGAATATCGTTTCAATTTATCCGGTAACGCCGGTAATATTACCGGAATCGGCAAAGATGTGCCGATCAACCAGCGCTTCTTTGTCGGCGGCCAGAACCTTCGCGGTTTTCAACGCGGCGGCATCGGCCCCCGCGATATCGCGACTGGCGACGCATTGGGCGGCGATAGTTATTACACCGCCTCTGCAGAAATCGGCTTCCCACTCGGGCTTCCTGACGATTTAGGCTTCCGCGGCGCAATATTCGCCGATGCGGGCAGCTTGTGGGATACTGATGAAAAAGGCGTCGGCGTTTATGACCAGCCAGATATTCGGGCCAGCGTTGGCGCGGGTGTGGCTTGGGCTTCACCATTCGGCCCAATTCGTGTTGACTTCTCCGTGCCGTTGGTTAAAAATACCAACGACAAAACAGAAGTCCTTCAACTTAATTTCGGAACGAGGTTCTAATTCATATGCTTAAAAATACATTTTTCTCCATCATCTTGGCTACTTTCATCGCTGTCTCTGCGAATTCACCAGCTCAAGGCGCAGACACCGCGCCAGCAACTGCTCCAAAAATCGTTGTTGTTGATATCCAGCGCATTATGCGCGATTCACTGGCCGCAAAAGACCTGAAAACTCAGCTCGAGTCTAAAAAGAATCAATACCAGGCTGACCTGAAAGGAAAAAGCGATAAGCTAAAAAAAGAGAAAGATGATCTCGAAAAACAACAAAGCGTCCTTTCCAAAGATGCTTTGACGCAAAAAGTAAAAAATCTCAACTCCGAGTTTAAATCAGCTCAGGATGACGCTAACGAGAAAAGCGTAAGGTTTGAAAACGCTGAAAAAGGCGCTTCACGCGATATCCTTGCTGCGGTTCAGGAAATCATCAACGATTTAGCCAAAGAACAAAATTTCAATATCGCCATCCCAACTTCGCAATTGCTTTTTGCGCATAAAGATTTGGATATCACTAATGAAGTTTTAACCCGTCTCGATAAAAAACTCCCGAAACTTACTCTCAAGTTCGAGAAATAATGATGATTGGCTAATGCCGGGGCACGACCTTGAATTCAAAGCTACTAACTATGATTACAAAGGCCCTTTCACCCTGGGTGAAATTGCTGCCGTAATCGGCTGTGAAATTGACCCTGCCAAAGCCAATATCCAAATTACCGGCCTTGCCCCTTTAAGCGCCGCCACGCCTGGAACTTTGAGCTTTTTTGACAACAGCAAATATCTTGAACAGTTCAAAGCCGCCCGCGCCAGCGGCTGTATCGTCAACGCCAAATATTCCATGCAGGCGCCAAAAGATATGGTGGTGCTGGTTGTCGATGAGCCATACCGCTCATATGCACGTATCGCTCAAAAATTCTATGCCCCGCGCCAGCCTGAAGTTTTAATTGACCCAAGCGCCGCGATCGATAAAACCGCCAAGATCGGCAAAAACACCATCATCGGCGCTTCTACGGTAATCGGCAGGGAAGTTATTATCGGCGATAACTGCCGGATTTCCGGCAATGTAACGATACAATCTTGCCGGATCGGCAATGATTGCATCATCCATGCCGGAGTGCGCATCGGCCAGGACGGATTCGGCTTTGCGATGGGGCAGGGTGAACATTTGAAAGTCCCGCAGCTTGGCGGCGTCATTATTGGTAATGAGGTGGAGATCGGCGCGAATACTTGCGTTGATCGGGGCAGCGGGCCTGATACGATCATCGGCGACGGAACCAAGATCGATAACCTGGTGCAAATTGCGCATAACGTGGAGATCGGCAAATATTGCGTTATCGTCGCGCAAGTAGGGATTGCAGGCAGCGCAAAAATAGGCGATTATGTCGTCCTCGGCGGCAAATCAGGCGTCAACGGACATATCAAAATCGGCAGCGGCGCTAAAGTTGCGGCGTTTTCCGGCGTTTTGAAAAATGTCGAGCCAGGTGCAACCGTTGGCGGCGCACCGGCGGTAAATGTCAGGGATTGGCACAAGCAGATCCTGGCGATCGAGAAACTGGGAAAGGGAAATAAGGGATAAGCGATGGATGTTGATATTAACACGATAATGAAAATGATACCGCACCGGTATCCTTTACTGTTGCTCGACAAAGTGACTGATATTGTGAAGGGCGAATCCTGCACCGGGATCAAAAACGTCACCATCAACGAAAATTTTTTCCAGGGCCATTTTCCGCAAAAGCCGGTAATGCCCGGCGTATTGATTATCGAAGCGGCGGCACAAGCCTCGGCGGTGCTGGTAATGGCCAGCCTGGGCAAGGAATTTGAGGGCAGGTTGGTTTATTTCATGGGCATCGAAAGCGCCAAATTCCGTAAACCCGTTGGGCCTGGCGATGTTTTGAAGATAAACTGCAAAATCCTCCAGGCACGCCGCAATGTATATAAACTGAATTGCAAAGCCTTTGCCGGTAACGCAATCGTCGCCGAAGCCACCATCACCGCAATGATCGTGGACGAATAATGGCAAAAATCCACCCTAGTGCAGTTATCGAAAATGGCGCAGAAATCGCGGTTGATGTTGAAATCGGCCCGTTTTGCCATGTCGGCCCGCATGTTGAACTTTGCGCGGGCGTGGTGCTGGAATCGCATGTTGTGATTGGCGGCCATACTAAAATTGGTGATAATACACACATATATCCGTTCGCCTGCCTCGGCCAGCCGCCGCAGGATTTGAAGTTCCGCGGTGAAAAATCGCGCCTGGAAGTTGGCAAAAACAACCGTATTCGTGAATATGTAACCATGAATCCGGGCACGGAAGGCGGCGGAATGGTGACCCGCGTCGGCGATAATTGCCTGTTCATGTCCAATGCCCATGTCGCGCATGATTGCATTGTCGGTAACAATGTCATCATGGCGGTCAGCGCAACTTTGGCCGGGCATGTGGAAATCGGTGATTTCGCGGTGCTTGGCGGATTATGCGCTGTGCATCAATTCGTAAAAATTGGCCATCACGCTATGATCGGCGGAATGTCCGGAATTGAAAATGACGTTATTCCATATGGCAACGCTTTCGGCGAACGGGCGTTTTTGAATGGGTTGAACCTGGTGGGATTGAAGCGCAGTGGGTTTGAGAAAGACCAGATAAATGCGTTGCGCAATGCATTCAAAACCATTTTTACCGGTGAAGGAAATTTATCCGAACGGGTTGAGCGCGCGAAAAGTGAATATAGCAGCTCCGGCCCGGTGATGGAGATTATCGATTTCATCACCGCCGATAGCGCCCGCGCCTTGTGCCAGCCCAAAAATTCTAAACTACGGATTGAGACTTAAATGTACGCGGTTTTCGCAGGCAAGGGCAGCTTGCCGAAGCTGGTGATCGCAGAGCTTGGCAACCCAAAAGTGATTTGTTTCGAGGGTGAGCAGAACCCGGAGATTAAACCGGATTTGGTTACGCGTTTCGGCAAAGTCGGGCTGATTCTTGATTACTTGCGCGAGAACAATATCAAAAAAATAATTTTCGCCGGCGCGATGCAAAGGCCGGATTTGAAAACGCTTTCACCGGATGTGGAAGGCGCGAAATTATTGGCTAAGATCTTTGCCGGAAGTTTCTTCAGCAAAGGCTTTGGTGATGATAAATTACTATCCCTGCTCACGGAATTTTTGGAGAGCAAAGGTTTTGAAGTTGTTGGTGTGCATGAGATTTTGAAGGAAATATTGGCGCCGAAAGGCTTGCTGGGAAAAGTCGGGCCGGTGGGGAATCAGGAAAATGATATAAAAATCGCTATTGAGGTTTTGAGAAAGATTGGCGCGTTGGATATTGGGCAGGCAGTGATCGTTGAAGATGGAATTGTGCTGGCGATCGAAGCGGCGGAAGGCACGGCGAATATGATCGAGCGGGCGGGGAAGTTTAAAAAGTCATATGGCGGCGTGCTGGTGAAGTTCAAAAAACCGGAGCAATTGGACAAAGCCGATTTGCCGGCGATCGGGCCGGATACGATTGGGCAAATCAAGGCGGCGGGGATTGCAGGAATTGCTGTAGAAGCGGGGGTGACTATATTATTAGATAGAGAAGAAATAATAAAAATGGCGGATGCGGCGGATGTTTTTGTTTTGGGAATTTAGTTAATCGTCATCCTGAGCGCAAGCGAGGATCCTTCGCTTGCGCTCAGGATGACGATTATAAAGAAAATTTTTATTATCGCAGGAGAAGCCTCCGGCGATTGGCTGGGCGCCAAGTTGATGCGCGAGTTGAAAGGCAAATGTGAATTTCATGGAATTGGCGGGGTGAAGATGGCGGCGGAAGGGCTCACAAGCATTTTCCCGATGCAGGAAATTTCGCTGATAGGATTTTCGGAAGTTTTGCCGCATATCGCTAATTTGAAACGCCGGATGCAGCAGACTGAAGATGAAATCCGGCGCTTGAAACCGGATGTGGTGGTGACGATTGATTCTCCGGGGTTTAATTTCCGAATTGCGGACAGGGTTCAGGATTTGCGGCCGGATGTGAAGTTATTGCATTATGTCGCGCCGACAGTGTGGGCATATAAGCCAAAGCGGGCGGAAAAAGTTAATCGGTTATTTGATAAATTGCTGTGCATTCTTCCGTTTGAGCCGCCATATTTTAATAACGCCGAGTTCATTGGCCATCCGGTGATTGAAGATGGCCTGGATAAGGGCGATGCGGCGGCGTTTAAGGCGCGGCATAATATTGAAGATTTCATCTGCATGATGCCAGGCTCGCGGCGCGGGGAGTTAAAGCGGAATTTGCCGATATTTAAAAAGGCAGCGGAGAAATTTGCAATGCCGGTGGTGATTATCGCGGCGGATAATGCGGTGATTGATGTGAGCGATTGGAAAGTTAAGGTGATCGTGGTCAACAATAAAGAAAAGGCAGATTGTTTTGCGGCTTGTAAAGCGGGGGTGATTAAATCAGGGACATCGGGACTGGAATTTGCGTTTGCGAATAAGCCATATATCGTGGCGTATAGAGTTTCGTGGGCGTCATATTTGATTATTAAGGCGCTGGTGAAAATTAAATATGCAAATCTCCTAAATCTGCTGGCAGGGAAAATGCTGGTGAAGGAATTATTGCAGGGCGATGTACGCGCTGGGATGATTGTTTCGGCTTTGAGTGACGCGATTAAGAATGCGGATATGAGCGAATATAAGAAGAATTTGGATAAGTTGAGGCCGGTTGGCGGACATCCAACGGAAAATGCGGCAGCGGCGGTTATAAAATTATGCCAAAGCTCTTAAACTTCACAACTGTAATAATCATTTTATCTGCGTTTGGCTTGGCGATTTTGTGCATATTGCCGGGCACGAGCAATAGTTTTCCATTATGGATCATCGCATCTGGCGCGAGTGTGGCGGATACTATGTTTCATGAATTGGGGCATAGCATAACCGGATGGTTGCTGGGCGTGCCGAATGTTCCGTCAATACTGACAATTTTTGGGCGCGGCCAGGCAGCGGGGCTGACCTGGCATTTCGGGCATTTTTGGTTGTTACAGGGAATTGTAATCGCCGGATTTGCGTATCTGAGTTATGATTTATATCACGCTGCGAGCCGTTGGTTTTTAGTTTCGGTCGTCATGACTGCATTGGTTATTATTATCGGTTTTAGCGGCTATTACCAGGCGGCGATTTCATATATGGGGCATGGCGGCGCGATATTGATGGGCGCTTTCTTTTTGTTCCGGTCATGGCTGGGACTGGCGGCGCGGAATTTGTATGAGCGTTGGCTAAATGCCTTTCTTGGGTTTTTTCCGGTTCTCAACAACATCCATTTTGCATACACATTAGCTTATGATGCTGATTTCAATGAGCAGTATAGCGATCACGTTATTGGCGGGGTTACGCATAATGATTTAGTCAAATTGGCCGGTGAAGTGGCGGGATGGACGGTGCATGGTATCGCGGTTTTTACCATCATATTCGGTGCGGCAATGTTGCTACTGTCATTTTTCGCTAGTATTTATGTCTTCAAGTTTGTAGATATCGAAGCGGATTAAGCTTTTTAAACCGCCTCTGTGATGGAATGGTAGACATAACGGACTTAAAATCCGTGGGCCGTTGAGGCCATGCCGGTTCAAGTCCGGCCAGAGGTACCAAGCCAGCAAACCCACGACCAGTAGTGGTTATAGCGGAAAATGTTGGCGGTGGTAAGTCTAGGATATTGCCTCATAATTATAGTAGCAACGATATAATATCCGTTGGGTCTAAGAATATTAAATCAAAACTATCAAATAAATCAGCTATTAAACCCATGAGATGAGAACTCACGCACTTCTCACGCACTATAATCTGTTTGAATTACAAAATATCTATCATTACTTATTTGGTTTAGAAGAACGCAAATACACGGCGAATGTCGCCGCAAATATCGGATTTATTAAACCACAAACTCACAGCGGTTATGGTTATCTGATAAAAATTTTAGGGATTGCACCACCCGCATTGTAGTTGCGGTGCGACTACAAGTCCATCAGTACGCGGTTGTTCCTCTGTATGATCGCACAGCACACAACCATTGATTTCATGCTCAATCATTTCTGTGGCTTGGTTACAATATTCGCAGCGCAAACCTTTCTCAGCGCGTATTATTCCCCATCCGGGAGCTGTACATGTTGGGCATAGTGCGGCAAGCCGCCGCGCTAATTTATCGGCAAGTTCGCTGATAGCATTCATGCGCGATGGATTGAACTGCGCCCGCATATCGGTTTCCACCCAAACCTTGCCGTCGGCAGATGCTTTTAGTGATTTTCTAAATGCTTCTTCAAGTGCGGCTGTTGTCTCAATTCCTTTGAATAGAATATCCTTTGTATCCCGATTATTCGGGCGAATAATCAAGGCGTGGGATGGAAACTCTGCCGATACAGCGAATTGTTGCAGTTCTCCAAAGGAGCTAATGGCTTTCATTTGATAATTTGTTTTTTCCGTCAAATGCATCATGTGCAGATGAAAGCCACGTTTGCGGTCAATGAAATATAAAATTTCCTGATCGGCGGGAATAAACGGCATCTGCGGATGTGGGCCGAAACTGCCCTCACTGGCGATGCAATAATCTACTTTATCGCCAAGCAACTCCAGCGCCCATTCGCATTTACGCCGGGCGCATTCGAGCGCAGTGCCTCCGCGCTCCACCTCGCCGGAAAATGTGCCAAGCGTATCTGTATCAACATAGTATTCGAGCACGCTTGCACCCAGCCTTGCCCAGAATGGCGGCGCAATCGCTATCGATTTCGCGTGCTTGGTCGGGATGGTGATACATGCGCCTTGGTACGCTTGGCTCATAACCATTTACTCCGGCTTATATGGCAGCGATGAGTGATGCAGGTTGATTTTTAAGAGGCCGTTTTTGTCTTCGACATAGCCGAAGCTGTAATCCACCTTGATTTCCGTTCCATCTGTTTTGGTGAAGTAATAATTGCCTTGTGCCAGCGCGGAATCGCAATCTATGGCGATACCTTTATTATCGAAGCGCACTTTAGTGAAAGGCGCGAGCGCGAAACCTTTATCCTCTGGTTCTTTGCCAGTTACGAAATAAGATAGCGCTTCTTCCTTAGTGTCGCGGAATTCCACCACTGATGTTTTGGTAGGCTTGAAAAGAACCGGGCCGATATCATAAGCATAGAGTTTGTCGATCACCTCTATCGCCGCTTTTTCATGGTCTTTTGCTGCGCCGATGGCGACGATACCATCACCCCATGCTTTTTGCGCGGCGAAGATTTCATCTTTGGTGATTTTATGATGCGTGTCGCATTCACCAGCGAAGGCAGAAGTCGCAGTCATAGCAATGAGTGTAGTAGTGGCGAGTAGTTTATTCATAGAGTCTCCTTTTCTGTTAGTGGTTAAGTAATTGGGTTGCGATAGCGAAATAGAGAGGGATGCCCAGTGTCACATTGAACGGGAAGGTGATGGCAAGGCTCATCGGTATATAAAATTGCAGCCTTGGCTTCTGGCAGCGCAAGGCGCATCGCAGCCGGAACTGCGATGTATGATGCGCTACCACATAACACCGTAAGCAATGTGCCAGTGCCTACATCAAGGCCAATCAGCCAGCTTATGCCGAGTCCGATGCTGGCACCTGTTAACGGCATGTAGATGCCGAATAGTGCCAATGGCCATGTGAAGCTCTTCAGATGGTGCAGGTTTTTTGCCACCATCAATCCCATATCCAGCAGGAACAGGCAGAGGATACCTTGGAATGGCGCATCTAAAAAGCCGGATACCTTATCAAAACCCGGCTGACCGGTAATCCAACCGATAATGAAAGCCCCAAAAAGGAGCAGTATCGCGCCATTGGTAAAAATCTCGCGGCTTAGTTTCTTCTCTTCATTTTTGTGTGTGCGTGTTTCTGGTGCGGTTTTGTGCGCGATGAAAAGGCCAGAAAGAATCGCAGGTGCTTCCATCAGCGCGAGAATGGCAACGATATAGCCCGCATAGGCAATCTCATGGCTTTTAAGAAATGCCGTCGCGGTAGCGAACGTCACCATGCTAATCGAACCATAGTGTGCGGCAACAGCGGCAGCCGTCGGGCGATCAAGGTTTGTGGTTATTCGTAATAAACCGTAGGAAAGAAACGGCAGTAAAAAACTCACCGCAAATCCGCTACCGATGGCTGCAAGTATTTGTGGTGTGAATTCATGCGTATTAGCAATCGCCACGCCGCCTTTAAGGCCAATTGCCATCATCAGGTAGATGGAAAGATAGCGGCTGATGCTGTCCGGCACTTCCAGATCAGATTTGACGAAGCCAGCCGCAATTCCAAGGGCGAAAAATAAAATGGCGGGCGAGAGAATGTTCTGCGATATGAGGTGTAAAAATTCCATAAAATCTCCTTGTTTTTTTCAGGCGGGCAAACCTACGACAAAATTATTTATATTGAAAATTGATAGTTCTTATATATAGTATGAGAATAACTCATAGATTAAATTATGCCATTCCATGCCGACACATTATCGCTGAAGAGCTTTATAGCTATTGCCGAAACCGGCACTTTCAGCCATG
>JAYVPI010000024.1:0-115606 GCA_043757405.1 Alphaproteobacteria bacterium | reverse complement strand
TAAGGAAAGATGTGGCCAGAAATTATGCGGTTCCTGGAATCCGGGCGCGTTAGCTATATAGAGGTCATGATTGCCAGGATTGGGGAAAAGGCTTGAGTCCCCAGGCATCTGGTTATATTTGGTGTAGAAATTGGTAACCGCAATATCATATTGTGCAAGCTGGCGGATTACCTTTTGGAGTTTAACCGTTGAGACCATGCTTTGCGCTATCAGAATTCCGCCTATAAGCAGACCAATGATTACCAGCACAATCGAAAGCTCAACTAGCGTGAAGCCTTTTTTCATTGCTTACATATTCCAGACTGATTTACAAATTCACGAAATTTCTTGAGGATTTAGCTAAAATTAGTCCTTCTTGCCCCAAACATTCAAGCCACGAATCAAATCAAGCGCACGAGCAAGTTGGAAATCTTTGTCAGGATCGCCCTCGGTCATAGTTGGAGTTGGGACTTCGTCAACTTTGTTCTTATCGCCTGGTTTTTTGTTTTTCTCGTTGGCTTTGTCGAGCAGCGGCATGATTTTGGCGCTGTTATCTTCCTGGCTGGCAGGAACTTCGCCTTTTTTCTCATCCGGGTTGGCTAAGTGGTGGCCGAGCGAGGCTTCATTGCGCATGAATTTATTTGGTTCTTCATACTCAATTTTAGTCGCTTGTTTGACCTCGATATCAGGAGTGATGCCCTCAGCCTGGATCGAGCGGCCGCTTGGCGTGTAATAGCGTGAAGTAGTCAGGCGCATTGCACCATAACCGGTCAGCGGAATTACGGTTTGGACAGAGCCTTTGCCAAAGGATTTTATGCCCATGACAACGGCGCGGTGATGATCTTGCAGGGCACCGGCAACGATTTCGGAAGCCGAAGCGGAGCCGCCATTGATGAGGACGACGATCGGTTTGCCATTAGTAATATCGCCTTTGGTAGCGTTGTATCTTTTAGCCCCGTCAGTAGTGCGGCCGCGAGTGGAGACGATTTCGCCGGAATCGAGAAAAGCGTCGGAAACTTCGGTTGCCTGGTCAAGCAAACCGCCTGGATTATTGCGGAGATCAAGCACATATCCTTTCAGGCTTTTGCCAGCCTGTTTCTGAAGCCGGAAAATCTCACTCTTAATATTAGCGCCAGCCTGTTCGGAGAAAGAGGCAAGGCGAACATAAATGATATCGTTATTAATGAGCTTGGCTTTGACGCTCTTGATTTTGATAACATCGCGCTGCATGACTTTATCAATCGGTTCCGGTGCGCCTTCGCGCAGGATTGTCAGGGTGATTTTGGAATTTACCGGCCCGCGCATTTTTTCCACGGCGTCGGAAAGCGAAATGCCCATTACCTGTTCGCCATTAATGTGGCTGATATAATCACCGGCTTTAACCCCGGCTTTGAATGCAGGGGTATCATCGATTGGGGAGACAACTTTTACCAAGCCGTTATCCATTGTCACTTCAATGCCGAGGCCGCCGAATTCGCCTTTGGTTTGCACCTGCATTTCGCCGAATGCTTTTTCATTTAAATAGCCGGAATGCGGATCAAGCGCCGATAACATGCCGTTCAAGGCATTCTCAATCAAATCCTGGTCAGTTACCGGCTCGACATAATCTTCCTTCACGCGCTCGAACACTTCACCGAACAGGTTGAGCATTTCATATGTATCGTGCTTAGGCTTCTGCGGCTCCGGCTTCTTGGCCGGCGGTGCGGCCATGACGGAAGTGGAGAGGAGGATGACAGCGAGGGAGGAGGAGATTTTTGCGCGGAGTTTCATGTGGATGTGGTTGGTTGTTTGGAAAGCATTATATTTGGCAAATCTCAAACAGCAAGCAGGGATTTTCGTTCAAATTAATGAGTTGGCAGGGAGCTTCCGCCAGCTCTTGCCAGGTCTTCCCTCGCTACCCTTTGTGCATATTTATGCGCAGCTTTGAGCCTGGTTTTTACAGAAGGGTGAGTTTTTATCGGTATAACTTCATTTATTGCTTCTCTAGATAATAATAGAATATATGCAGCAAATTCTTTAAAACCACTATTTGGAATTGATGATGAATGGTTTATTTTTGTTCTTTCTAAAGAGGAAATTGTGGCATCTACCCCAGCGAATTTTATGCTGGCTCTATCTGAACTAAGCTCATTATAATGGCTTTGTGCCGACAAGGCTAAGTGAGATAAGGCTAAGGTTGCAATATACCCTAAAACTATTTTTCCTGAGCTCTCTCCAATCTCGTTAAATATTTTGGGATAATACTTCGCAGCATATAAAAATGTAACCCCTAAGATAGAAGCGGAGATAGGATTTTCCAGTGGAAATAAAAGAGCCTTATGGATAAGTTTAGTTAGATGATTTTGCCTTGTATGCTCTATTTCATGGGCAAGGCGGCTTCTTAGTTCAGAGCCAGGAAGAGCTTTATTATCTTCTATATAGCTTAAAGGCACAGTTATTGTCCTATCGGCTATGTTTAAAGAAATGGAAAACTCTTTTTTATCGATATAAACTAAAAAAGAAGGCTCACCCATATCTCTAGCTATAGATAAAGCTATTCGATTTAACCTGGGGTAGTTGCTATTAGTAACTAATACTTTATTTTCATACTCAACAGGATTTCTAATTTTGGGAATTCTTTCGGTCCAACTTAATTTCCTTTGGTCAAATAATCTTGGAAAATCTTGAACCAGTTCGACAATTTCTTTGGGCCAAGTCCTGAGTTCCTTGATAAACTTCTCAATAAATGCAATGGCATAATCTAATAGCTTGTTTAAAAATATCATGCTTTATTATAGAATAAGATTGTTAAACCTATATGACAACTATTGAAATATTGCTTAAAAACCTATTTAAATAAATATTATGGATCTATTCGGCGAAACGGAGCAAGCAACTCCACAAAATTATACAGTACTTGCACGAAAATACCGCCCTGCCGATTTGGATGGTCTCATTGGGCAGGATGCATTGGTGCGGACTTTGCGTAATGCGATTTCCAGCGGGCGGTTGGCGCATGCGTTTTTGCTGACTGGGATTCGTGGGGTGGGAAAAACTACCACGGCGCGGATTATTGCACGGGTGATTAATAATATTCCGGCGGGTGAAACCCTGGATGGGAATATTGATATTATAGAGATGGACGCGGCCTCTAATCGCGGGATCGACGATATCCGCGAAATTATTGGCGAGGCGCGTTATAAGCCGGTGGCACTGGCGTATAAAGTTTATATCATCGATGAAGTTCATATGCTCACCAAGGAAGCGTTCAACGCGCTTTTGAAGACTTTGGAAGAGCCGCCGCCGCATGTGAAGTTTATTTTCGCGACAACTGAAATCCGCAAAGTGCCGGTGACGATTCTTTCCCGCTGCCAGCGGTTTGATCTTAGACGCGTGGATACGGAAGTGCTGGAACAGCATTTACGAAAAATTGCAGAGGCGGAGAAGGTTGAAGTTGAAGATGCGGCGCTGCGGTTGCTGGTGAATGCTTCTGAGGGCTCGGTGCGGGATTCGCTGTCATTATTTGACCAGGCGATTGCTTATTCGGAAGGTAAAATTACGACCGGGTTGGTGCAACAGATGCTGGGATATGCTGATAAAACCCAGATCATCAATTTATTCGAGTTGCTGGTTAGCGGGGATATAGCTTCGGCGTTGAATGTTTTTGCGGCCATTTGCCAGACTTCCGCCGAGCCGCACCAGGTTTTGCATGAATTGCTGGATTTCTGCCATTTGGTTACGCGTTTAAATATTACGCCGGACCAGATAATTAATAATATTGCTGAAAATGAAGTTGGAAAAGCGCGGGCGTTGGCGGGGCGGTTGTCGATGTCGGTGCTTTCGCGCATTTGGCAGATGTTGCTGAAAGCTTATAATGAAGTGAAATTTGCGCCAAATCCCAAACAAGCCGCGGAAATGGCAATTATCCGTCTGGCCTATGCCACGGATCTGCCGGATCCGGGTGAGTTGATAAAGGATTTGCGAAAAGCCACACCAGATGCCAGACGTCAGATGCCGGATGCCAGAATTCCTGAGCCTAAGACTCCTGAACCGGCGCTGATGGCGAAACCCGTGATATCTGACATTTGTCAGCTGACATCTTTCAACGAGCTGGTGGAATTGTTCCGCAGCAATAAAGAGCTGCAATTGCATGCTTCTTTGAAAAGTGAAGTGCATTTGATTAGTTTTAAGCCGGAACAAATGGAAATCCGGCTGGTGCCGGGCACGCCTAAAGATTTAGTGACCAAGATCAATGCCTGTTTGAATGAATGGACGGGAAAGCGCTGGGTTATCGTGGTTTCCGGCGAGGCGGGGCAGGCGACTTTGGAAGAGCAGGAGAAGCAACAGCGCGACATGGCGGTGGAAACCGCCAAATTGGAGCCGATAGTGAAAGAAATTCTGGAATCTTTCCCCGGAGCCGTTATAAAATCAGTCAAAGAAAACCAGTCAGAAGTCATTGGTCAGAAGGCATTAGTTTCAAATTAATTCTAATGACTGATAACTTTGGGCTATAGGAGAAAAATATGAATATACAACAAATTATGAAACAAGCCCAAGCCATGCAGAAGAAGATGGAAAGCATGCAGGCTGAGCTGGCGAATAAAGAAGCTCAAGGGATTGCGGGCGGCGGTTTGGTTAAAGTTACGGTTAGCGGTAAGTCAGAGATGAAGAAAATCGATATTGATAAAGACCTGCTTAAACCGGAAGAAAAAGATGTATTGCAGGATTTGATCATTGCGGCGTTCAACGATGCCAAGGGCAAAGTAGAAGGCGAGTTCAACGAGGCGATGGGCGGGCTGGCTGGCGAGCTGGGATTGCCGCCGGGATTCAAACTGCCGACTTAGTTTATGAACGTCATCCTGAGCGTAGCGAGGATTCTTCACTTCGTTCAGGATGACGAATGAGCTAGTAAAAATCACTCCGCCGAAATTCGACGCCGAAATCGATTTGCGTTATGCAACGGCGAATAATTTCACCCGTAAAACGGTTTATAAAGCCCCGAATTGTTATCTGCACACCGCCGCCGCCGAGGCTTTGGTGAGGACAATTAGGTTAGCGGCGGGGATGGGTTACCGGATTAAGATTTTTGATGCTTATCGCCCAACGGAGGCTCAGTTCAAATTATGGGAGCATACTCCTGATCCGGCATTCCTGGCTAATCCGGTTTCCGGCTCGCCGCATTCACGCGGTGTGGCGATAGACCTGACTTTGATTGATAGGAATGGCAAGGAGCTGGATATGGGCACGGAATTTGATGAATTTGATCCTAAATCATACCACTCCAGCACAGCGATTTCAGCGGAAGCGCAAAAGAACCGCCGCATATTGCTTGGCCTGATGACGGCTAGCGGCTGGGATTGGTATGATAATGAATGGTGGCATTACCAGCTGCCAAACCCGCGCGGGTATAGGTTGTGGAGCGATAAGGAGGCGGAGACGGGGTTGATTTAGCTCGCCTTAGCTTCTTTCGCCGGCGCTTTGTCAGCTTCCAATTGCGTTTCGGCTTCGGTCTCGCTTCTAGCGACGTTTACGCTTACTTCGACAGCGACTTCGGCGTGGAGGGAAACTTTTACTTTGGAAACGCCGATAGCGCGGATCGGGTTGAGGAGATCGACTGATTTGGAGTCGATATCAAAACCTTTTTCCTGGATTTGTTCAGCGATTTCGCGAACTGTAACTGAGCCGAATAAACGGCCATCTTCAGCAGCCTGGCGGATAATGGTGATTTCCAAGCCGTTGAGTTTTTTAGATAATTTCTCAGCGCCTGCTTGTTTTTCAGAATTGGCTTTGTCGATTTCAGCTTTGCGGCTTTCGTAAACTGCCAAGTTCTCTTTGTTAGCACGCAATGCAACGCCGCGTGGGATGAGGTAATTACGGGCATAGCCGTTTTTAACATCAACTTTCTCACCTGATTTACCGAGATTTTTTACCGGTTCTAATAAAATAATTTCCATAATTTCTTCCTTAAAGTTTCAAGAACGATTCCGAGCGGCAGCGAGACAAGGCCAAAATTTTGAATCTTGAGGCCGAGGGCTGCGCGCCGAGCGCACTTATTATTATATCTATTTATCGACGTAAGCCATTAAACCAAGATAACGGGCGCGTTTGATTGCTTGTGACAATTCGCGCTGTTTCTTTACCGATACGTTGGTGATGCGGCTAGGGATGATTTTGCCGCGTTCGGAGACGAATTTGCCCAAGATGCGGATGTTTTTATAATCAATTTCAGGAGCGCCTTTAGCAGAAAGCGGGCATTGTTTTTTGCCGCGGCTGAAGGTTTTTTTGCCCAGGAGAGCTGAAAGTGACGGGAAAGATGGCAACCCGCCTTTGCCGATTGGAGTCGCGCCATAAGGGGCTTTATTGCGATCGTCCCGGCTGCGGTTATTTGGTCGTGAGTTTGATCTTGGAGGCATGTCTTATCCTATTAATAAGCTTGGGTTGTATCGATTTTTAGCTCGAAATCGTCATCAGCGTTGTTTTGCATGATGCTTGAAGGTTCGCGGCTGATTTTCTCAACGCGGACAGTCAAATTACGGACTACGTTTTCATGCAGGCGCATGTTGCGTTCCAATTCTTTGATAGCATCGCCTGAGGCCTCGACGCCGATTAGCGTATAATGGCCTTTTTTGGCTTTTTTGATTTCATAGGAGAAGCTGCGCAGGCCCCAATATTCGGTTTTGAGGATTTTGCCGCCGAGTTTCTCGAGCAGTTTTGTCAGTTCTTCGGTGACTTTTTCAACGTCATTTTCCGAGATTTCCTGACGAGCGATGTAAACGATTTCGTAAAGCGCCATGTTTGTTTTCTATGTTAAATTAACCAAACGCGCATTTCTCCTGCTGATACATATAACCGGCCAATTCGAGCGGTTTAGTGTAGCATATAGGGCAATTTGCAGGGCCTCTATAGCAAGGGAAAACACTTTTGGGAGGCGGATAGTATACACTTGCAAAGGGTTTGCAAGTGTTTTTTTAATCGCGCTCAAGCGCCGCGCAATGCCCTACGGGCAAGCTTACCGGCCTCAATGGCCTTGCCCTCCCTATGGTCGGGATACAAGGACACGGGCTTTGGTGTGTTGATACTATGGAATCCGAGCGCAGTGAAGGCAAGCCCATTGAGGGCGAGGGCTGCGCGCCTAGCGCACTTATTATTGCTTATCCACCAGCTTTAGGGTAACCGGGCCGATGATGGATTGGCCGGTGGCCAGCACTGGAATAAATTTATCATCAGCATATATATTTATTAATGGATTCATGGAGTTATGGACTTCCAGCTCCTTCTTTCTATAACCAGTAATAGGGGTGCGGGTGAAGCTGACTTTGAGGAGTTTTTGCCCTTTTACCCGCTCATAACCAAGGACATTGAAATTGAGGCCGGTGACGCGGCGGGAGTCGAATATGCGGATGCTGAAACTTTGCGGCAGCCTGGCGCCGGATTCGACAATGTGGCGGATCTTGGCGCGCGCCGTCATAGCGGCGGAAATTGGATCGGGGAGGCCGTGCTTGTCTTTTTTGGCGACTTCCGGATATTTGCCGCGACGTTCCGGCGGGGTGGCCACTTCGCTGACGGTGCCGTCTTTGGCATAACTAACTACTACATTCTGGGTAGTGGCTTTTTTGGGCTGCCAAGTAGTGTTAAAAACTGATGGCTGGTATTCGCCATTGTTGATTGTGCCGGTGACGGTGTTATCGGTCCAATAATTAGTGAAATTTTTCACCAGGCCGCCGCTGCTCGCACTTACTTTATCAGTATAGAAATTACCGGTTTCGTTGAGGATAACTTTAGCTTCGCCGGCTTTTAAACCATTCCAATCAGCTTCATATTTCAAGGTGAGATTTTCTGCCCGTGCGGATAGGGGGGAAATTAACAAGGCAATTAAAATCAGCTTCTTCATATTAGACATTTGGTTCAACTGCTTTCATATGTTCGGGTAATTTGGCGGTGACGTCAATTCCTAATTGTTTGACTACCAGGCGTCTTGCGTGGAGGTGAAGTTTGTTGGAAAGGCCTTTTTCAAAGGAGTCGGCGCCGCCATATTTGCCGTCGCCTATAATGGGGCAGCCGATTGCCGCGCAATGGACGCGGAGTTGGTGGGTTCGGCCTGTTATGGGAGAAAGCTCCAGCCAGCTCATTTCACGCGCCAAGCGTTCGATTACGGTATATTCGGTGACGGATTTTTTGCCGTCGATATCATCAACTTCGACTTTTTCCATTTTATCGCCGCGTTTGGCCAGCGATAATTTGATAACGCCTTTCATTTTTGGCGGCACGCCTTTGACTAATGCCCAATAGATTTTGGTGACTTCTTTGCCTTGCAATAATTTGCTGAAAGTTGCTGCGGCGGTAGTTTTTTTGGCGATGGCGAGGACGCCGCTGGTGTCTTTGTCGAGGCGATGCACGAGTTTGTAGCGTTCGGAAACAGCGCCGATCATGTCATCGACGGAGACTTTGATACCGCTGCCACCCTGGCTGGGGAGGCCGGATGGTTTGTTGATAATGACGTAATCATTGTTTTCAAAAATGATCAGCTTGTTGAAGTCGTTGATTAAGGTTTCTTCCGGCAATTCGCAGCCTGCGGCATTTTCGCTCTGTTTCTGGCTGCGTTTCTTTTTTCCGGTACCGTCTTTATTAGTTTCCCAATCGCCGAGCATTCCGCCTTTGATGATGATTTCATCACCGGATTTCAGGCGGTGGTTAGCTTCAGCTTTTTTGCCGTTGACGCGGAGCTGGCCTTTGCGCAGCATGCGGTTGAGCATCGAATGCGGGACATCGGGCAGGAAGCGTTTGGCCCAGCGGTCGAGGCGGGCATTGGCATTATCTTCGTCAACTTTGAAATTTTGCATTAAATTTTGTATCCTTGGGCCAGTATAATGGCAAAGGCCGCGGCAAGGATAGATAAAACTACCGAAGCGAGCACATAAATGAAGGCGGCAGGGGCTTTGCCGTTATTGATTAGGGTGACGGCATCAAGGGAAAAAGCGGAAAATGTGGTGAAGCCGCCAAGCAATCCGACCATCACAAAAGCGGTGATATGGTCGGTTGATATCTCTGATTTTTTGGCGAATGTATAGGTGAGGCCGATAAGGAATGAACCGAGGATGTTGATGAGCATTATGCCATAGGGGAAGTCATTGCCGGTGGAATTACGGACGAAAATATTGGCCAGATAACGCAAAACCGAACCAATGCCGCCGCCGAGGAAGATAAGGAAGATAGTCATAAGTCATTAGTCATAAGGATTTTCTAATGACTTGCAACTAATGACTAATGACTAAGATTACGCTGCGGTTTGGCCATAATTATGTGGCTCATCGTCTTTGGCGGTTTCTTGCTTAGGGCCGGAATCTTGGCCTTTGGCGTTGATGTCGCGGTCGACGAATTCGATGATGCCGACAGGGGCCATATCACCGTGGCGGAAGCCGGCTTTCATTACGCGGGTATAGCCACCCGGGCGGTCAGCATAGCGTTTTGCGAGAGCGTCGAACAATTTATCAGTCAGCTTTTCGTCCTGTAACAAAGCGAGAGCGGCGCGGCGGTTATTGAGGCCGCCTTTTTTGGCCAGAGTTACTATTTTTTCAATGTAAGGACGCAATTCCTTGGCTTTCGGCAAAGTCGTGGTGATTTGCTCGTGCTTGATCAGGGCACAAGACAGGCTTTGCAGCATGGCTTGGATATGCGCCGATTTGCGGTTGAACTTGCGGTGTGCGTTTCCGTGTCTCATATTTTCTCCTAGTCTTCAGTCTTCAGACGCCAGACTTCAGTACTGATGTCTGAAGCCCGATGTCTGACGACCATTAAATTATGATCCGTATGGATCAGTGTATTTTTTCGCCAGTTCCTCGATGTTTTCAGGCGGCCATCCTGGTACTTCCATACCAAATTTGAGGCCGAGATTCGCCAGAACTTCCTTGATTTCGTTCAGAGATTTGCGGCCGAAATTCGGGGTTTTGAGCATTTCTGATTCGGTTTTTTGGACTAAATCGCCGATGTAAACGATGTTGTCGTTTTTGAAGCAATTTGCAGAACGGACAGAAAGTTCCAATTCTTCAACTTTACGCAACAAGTGCGGGCTGAATGGAAGTTTTTCTTCTTTGCTTTCGGCAGTTGCGACTTGGATATCTTCGAAATTGATGAAGAGCTGCAATTGGTCTTGAAGGATTTTAGCAGCGAGAGCTACTGCATCTTCAGGAGTTACGGCGCCGTTGGTTTCGATCGATAATGAAAGTTTATCATAGTCAGTACGTTGACCAACGCGGGTGTTTTCGATTTTGTAAGATACGCGGCGAACTGGCGAGAACAAAGCGTCAACCGGGATGAGGCCGATTGGCGCATCTTCCGGACGGTTTTGGTTGGCAGGAACATAGCCACAACCGGATTCAACGTGAAGTTCAATGTTCAATTCTGCGTCTTTATCAAGTGTGCAGATAACCAGGTCTTTGTTGATGATTTCGATATCAGCAGGAGTTTCGATATCGCCGGCGGTTACAACTTTCGGGCCTTTGGCTTTCAAGTATAATTTGCGTTTTTCGGATGAATGGGCTTTGAGCGCCAAAGTTTTGATGTTCAAAACGATTTCAGTAACATCTTCGCGGACGCCTGGGATTGTGGAGAATTCGTGCAATATGCCGTCGATTTTGATGGCGGTAACTGCGGCACCGCGCAAGACTGAAAGCAGAACGCGGCGGAGTGCGTTGCCCAATGTCGTGCCGAAACCACGCTCTAGAGGCTCGGCGATGATTGTGGAGTTGCGGGTTTTATCGTTTTTATTGCCTTTGAATTCAAGCTTTTGCGGCTTGATAAGTTCGCGCCAGTTTTTTACGAGGTCGGTATTTACTGCATTTGCCATTTTTTCTTCCTTTTGCTTAAAGATTCTGTGTTCTAAGTTCTAAAGTCTAACTTTTAAGTCCTAAACGCGGCGGCGTTTCCGAGGGCGGCAACCATTGTGAGGTACCGGGGTCACGTCAGTGATTGAAGTCACTACGAAACCAACGCCCTGGAGTGCGCGGAGAGCTGACTCGCGTCCGGAACCTGGGCCTTTTACTTCGATGGAAACAACTTTCATGCCGTGTTCAGCTGCGGCGCGTCCGGCATGTTCGGCAGCAACTTGTGCTGCGAATGGAGTGGATTTGCGTGAGCCTTTAAAGCCTTTGTGACCGGCTGAAGACCAGGCGACAACGTTACCTTGCTGATCGCAGATTGAAACGATTGTGTTGTTGAAAGTCGCATTGATACGAGCAACGCCAACCGGGACGTTTTTCTTCTCAGAACGCTTGATTTTGGCGACCGCGCCGTCTTTTTTGGCCGGGTCTGCCTTTTTTGCTGCTTTTGCTTCTGCCATTTTCTTTTCCTTAGTCTGTGGTCCGTAGTCTGTGGTCTGTAGCTACTGACTACAGACTACCGGCTACAGGCTTAATTTATTTAGTAACCATTTTCTTACCGGCAATGGCAACTGCCTTACCTTTACGTGTGCGGGCATTGGTATGCGTGCGCTGGCCGCGAACCGGCAGGCGTTTACGATGACGCAGGCCGCGATAGCAGCCCAAATCTACCAAACGTTTAATATCCATGGAAACTTTACGGCGCAAATCGCCTTCGACGTCATAATCAGCGTCGATGATTTCACGGATTCTTAAAACTTGATCCTCGGTCAATTGATTGACGCGGGTTTTGTCGTCAATTTTGGCTTTTGCTAAAATGTTTTTTGCGTTGAACGGTCCAATACCGTGAATATAACGCAGCGCGATGAGGATGCGCTTGTTTGCGGGGATGTTTACACCGGCTATACGGGCCATTTTATAGTCTCTAGTTAATAGTTATATTTCTGAAGAGAAAACTAGAGCCTGGCCTGATGCCTTGGGCTTTGATTTTCCTACACCGGTATATATGAAAAGCGACCGATATCCTCAGAAAGGAAGCGCAATATAGTCAGATTTTGAAGCCTGTCAACAGTAATTTGAAAGAAAAATTACCTATCAAATACGCATTGGCATGATGACGTATAGTACTGAGACGTCACCCGGGTCGCGGACCAGGGCTGGGGAGGCGGAATCGGCCAGCATGAACTGGGTGGTTTCGCCTTCGATTTGGCCCATCATGTCGAGGATATAGCGGAAGTTATAGCCGGTTTCGATTGGGTCGGCGGAATAGCTGGCTTCCAATTCCTCACTGGCGGTGGCGCCATCGGGAGAGTCGGTGGAGACGCTGATCTGGCCGGTTTTGACGCTGAGTTTGATGGCGCGGGCTTTTTCTACCGATACGGTGGAAACGCGGTCAACGGCTTCGGTAAATTCTCTTGTGTTCACTTCCAGGATTTTATCATTGTTTTTCGGAATGACGCGGTCGTAATCGGGGAATTTGCCGTCGATTAATTTGGAGGAGATAATTGCGTCACCGAAAGTGAAAATGATTTTGGTTTCGGATAGTGAAACTTCGACATCGCCTTGATATTCGGCGAGGAGTTTGCGTAGTTCATTAACGGTTTTTTTCGGGATGATGACGCCGGGGATTTCAGCAGCGCCTTGCGGCAGGCTGACGGAAACGCGGGCTAATCTGTGACCATCCGTAGAAGCGGTGCGCAATACTTCAACGCCGTTTTCTTCGCCGGTGTGGAGGTAAATGCCGTTCAGGTAATAGCGGGTTTCTTCGTTGGAAATTGCGAAACGGACTTTATCAATCAGCGCGCGCATTTCTTTGGCGGCCAAAGTAAATTTATGCGGGAGGTCGTTGGTTTCCAGCGCCGGGAAAGTATCGATTGGCAGTGAAAGAAGTTTAAATTTGGAGCGGCCGGCCTTGACTTCTACTTGTCCGGCTTTGGATTCCACAAATTCAATATCTGAGCCTTCCGGGAGTTTGCGGATAATCTCGTATAATACTTGCGCTGGCAAAGTGGTCGCGCCACGGGCGCTGGTTTTCACAGGCAAAGTTTCGGTGATGGAAATTTCCATATCAGTGGCGGTTAGGCGAAGATTATCACCTTCGATTTCCAGTTTGACGTTGGAAAGAACTGGGATAGTGCTGCGTTTTTCGACAACTGATTGCACATGTGACAATGCGCGTAAGATGGAGCTGCGTTCAACGCCGAATTTCAAAGCGCCGGCTTTGATGGGCATTACTTTTGCGGTGCTAGTATAAGATTCTTCAGATGAACCGTTTGGCGCCGTTATATCTTTTTGCAAAGTACTCATTTTTCAGGTTTCCTATTACGATTGCGTGTTTGGCGGTTGAAGCGTGGATGAAACGATTATTGCCAATATATATTCCTACATGTGAATTATCAGAGCCCATTGTGTTGAAAAATACCAGGTCACCGGCCACAAGTTGACTGAGGGTGACTGCTTTACCGCTGGCGGCCATTTCTTTGGCCGTGCGCGGCAAGGGTTTATTCAACGCATTTTTATAAACATAACGGGTAAAACCGCTGCAGTCAAAGCCTTCTTCGTGGTTATTGCCGCCAAAGCTATAATGGGTGCCGAGCAATGTGCGGCTGTAATCTATGAGCTTTTTCTGGTCGGGCGTATAATTGATTTCAGCTATCAGGCTATTATAGAAATCATCGGCATTGGTATAGATTTCCGGCTCCGGCTCGCGGTCGCGCATAAACGTACCGCAGGCGGTAGTAAATAACAGGACGGCCAGAATCGCGTATTTATGGAAACTTCTCATTCTTATTGAGAGATATACAAGGCAAGGCGCAAAATGTCAAAATTGCGGTCGGATAGACTATAAAACGCTCCTTAATCTTGCTTAAAACGCGCCGATAGTGTAGATATACATTATGATTGATTGGTATTCATGCCCGGCGATTGAGCGTTCTTCTGACAAGGTCAGCGGCGCATGGGTGTTTCGCGGGACGCGGATTCCGGTTTCCGCCTTGTTCGAGAATCTTGAATCGGGCGCCAGAATTGATGATTTTATCGAATGGTTCCCCGGGGCCAGCCGTAAACAGGTGGAAGCTGTGCTTGAATATGCGAATATGAGCCTTACAGAAGCTGCCCGTGAAAATCCGCTTTGACCAAGGCACGCCTGTGCCTCTTAAATCTTTTCTCACCGGACATATGGTTATTACGGCCCATGAGAAAGGCTGGGGGCAGTTGCAAAACGGAGATTTGATTGAATCCGCAGAAAAAGAAGGATTTGATTTGCTGGTGACGACAGATAAAAATTTAAAATACCAGCAAAGCCTAAAAAATCGCAAAATTGGGATAGTTGTTTTGCTCTCAAGCAACTGGCCAAAAATAAGGAGCAAGGCTGAGGGAGTTGCGGCAGCTATCGGGAAAGCCTCAGCGGGAGCATATATAGAGATTGCGGTATGAAGGAAAAACTAAGGCTCGGCGTAAATATTGACCATGTGGCAACCATTCGCAATGCGCGCGGGGGCGAGCATCCGTGCCCGGTGCGCGCGGCGAAAATGGCAGCAAAGGCGGGCGCTGATGGGATCACGGCGCATCTTCGTGAGGATCGGCGGCATATTACAGAACGCGATATTGAGCGGTTGAAGGCGGAGATTGATTTGCCGTTGAATCTGGAAATGGCGGCGACTCCTGAGATGTTGGCGATCGCGCTGAAGACGAAACCGCACGCGGCTTGCATTGTGCCGGAGAAGCGGCAGGAAGTTACGACGGAAGGCGGGTTGGATGTGGTGCGATTGCAGCCGGAATTGAAAAGATATGTTGAAGAATTAAGCGCGGCGGGAATTCGGGTTTCGTTGTTTATTGATGCCACCAAACCTCAAATTGAAGCGGCTAAAGAATTAAATGCCCCCGTAATTGAGTTGCATACCGGGGCTTATGCGCATGGGAAAGCGGGTGAGTATGAGAAGATTCTGACTAGCGCAAAACTGGCGGCTGGATTGGGATTGGAATGCCATGCCGGGCATGGGTTGAATTATGAGAATACGGCGAAAATCGCAGCGATTGGCAGTATCAGGGAATTGAATATCGGCCATTTCCTGATTGGTGAGGCGATATTCGTGGGTTTGGATGAGAGCATATATAAGATGCGCGAAGTGATGGATGCGGCGCGTAAATAGGGGTTATTTGCTTTTCAGCGCCTCGGCGGTTTCTAATAATTTGCAGATGGCTTTGTCGAAAAAAGTGTCCATTTGTTTGCGCAAGTCTGGAGTTAGCTCAACTAAGACGGAACGTTCGTCGCTGGGGTTTTTGCGTTCGGCGACCAGGCCGCCTTCAATGGCTTTTTGCAGGTATTTGCGGGCGGTGAAGGGGCTTTTGATGCTCTTCATGTAACGCAGGGCGTCGGAGACCATTACCGGTTTATTATGGAACCACATTTCAGTGAGCAATTCCCAGTAATAGGTTGAATAAAAATCGGTATTACCGGCGAAAACATTGAGCCAATCAGTGCCGACTTTGCGGCTCATAAGGATATATTCACGGTGCTGATCTGGGTTGTGCGTGCATTTCATTACATATACTTAGCAATCCGAATCTAAAACTACTAGTAATTTTAGCGTTAGTTTTAAAGCTGCTGTGTAATCTATTGAAAATTAGGAAATAACTTTCAACAAGGTCTTTTTCTCCGGCTCCATGCTCAGGCGGGAGCTTGGGAGGATTATGGAGATTTCAGTGCCGCTGGCGGCGGAGTTGAAAATGGCGAATTTGCCGTCATGAGCTTCGATGAAGCGTTTGGCGAGTGAGATTTCAGGATATTCGGTGCTGGCTTTTTTGGTGATCGTGCCCATTAAGGCTTTGCCACTGCTGCTGATGATATTGGCGGATTTGGCATAGACGGAGAGTTTCAGATCACCTTTTTCATTCAAGGTTACGGAGACTTCGATTTTCGAGCCTTTAGCGGAATATTTGATGGCATTACCGACAACGCCGGCAACGGCTTGTTTGATTTTGCGGCGGTCACCGGCAAAGCGTAAGTCGCGGGCGTCAAAAGTTTTGAGGATTTTTATATCGGTTTCGAAAGCTTTCGGCGAGAGGACGTCGATTACGGATTCGACGACGTCGCAGATATTCATCTGGTCGCTATCGGTAACTTTTTCATCCGGGGCGATTTCGGAAAGCTCCATGATTTCGCTGATTGTGGCGAACAAATCCTGGCCGCTGCGGAAGATGTCGTTGGCGTAGGAGACATAGCGCGGGTTTTCGATCGGGCCGAAGAGCTGGTCTTTGATCACTTCCGAAAAGCCGATAATGGCGTTCAAAGGGGTGCGCAGGTCATGGCTCATATTGGCGAGGAACTGGGTTTTGCAATATTCGGCGACGGATTCGTCGGTTGATAATTCTGCCGGAGTTTTCAAAGCCCTGTCTTCATCATCGGCATATTTTTGGTAAAGGGCGCTTTGCACGGCGTCGCGTACATCCCCAGCTTGCTCAGGGCTGGAAGGATTGACGTCATTATTTGGGCTTTGCCAAAAACGTTCTTTCAAAAACTCTTCGTCCTCAGTGGCGGGACGATATTGTTGCTCGGCGGCGCGATATGAGGCTTCGACCGGTTCAGGCCTTGCGGCGGCTACTGCTTCGCGGTTTTTGAGAGTTAGGATGTAATAATGGATGCCTTGGGTTTCATCGATGACTGGGGTGACATCGACTTGTAATTTCAAATCATTGCCTTGTTTTTTGAAGCTGTCGAATCCAACATTGAATTTTCCGCCTTGTACGCAGCGTGTGTAAAACTCCAGCATATTTTCCGAGCCGGTGCGCATGTCGCACAAAATATCGGGCGAGCGGCCGACGACTTCATTGGCAGAAAAACCGGTGAGGCGGGCAAAAGCCGGGTTGGCATAGATGATGCGATGGTCGAATTTGCCTAAAGCGCCGAAGCGTGTGATGAGAACCGCAGAATCAATGACCTCCGCAATTTGCGCGAGAAGTTCGGGAGAGCAAATGCGGTTTTGAGATTCGGTCAACATGGTTTCTCTTATAACATAATTTGAGTGAGTTTTTGCAAGAAGTGAAAAGCAACTTCCAGGCTTTAATTACGAATTTGGAGAATAGTTCAATTGCAGTGTAAAATTACAACATTTGACGGATAGATCCTAGTAAATTCGCTGCTTGCGCCAACTATTTGATTTTTGTGAAAGCGTTTTCCAAGTCTGCTTTTAAGTCATTGATATTCTCAAGACCGCAGAAAATGCGGAAGCCGGAACCTTCCGGTTGCCATTTTACGGCAGAGCGGATTTTTTCGGCTTTGAGGGGGATCAGCAAGCTTTCATAGCCGCCCCAGGAATAGCCCATTTTAAAATAGTTTAAGGCTTCGACGAATTGGGCGGTTTGCTTTTCGCTAAGGTGTTTTTTGAGGATGAAGCTGAACAAACCTGTGGAGCCGGTGAAATCACGTTTCCAGATTTCATGTCCCGGGCAATCAGGCAAGGCGGGGTGCAAAACGCGCGATACTTCCGGGCGTTTTTTTAGCCAATTAGCAATTTCCAACGCGGTTTGTTCTTGATGCTTCACACGCAAGACAAGAGTACGCAGGCCACGCTGGGCGAGATAAATATCGTCTGGGCCGCAGGCAATTCCAAAGTTTTTATAAGTTCGTTTGATTGCCGGGAATAGTTTTTCCGTGCAGTTGATAACGCCCATCATCAGATCAGAATGGCCGCCGATATATTTGGTGGCGGAGTGGATGCTGACATCAACGCCTTTTTCAAACGGTTTGAAATAAAGCGGCGTTGCCCAGGTGTTATCAATAACAACGACCGCGCCTTTGGCATGTGCGGCTTTGGAAATGGCGGGGATGTCCTGCACTTCAAAAGTAAGCG
The DNA here is from genome assembly GCA_043757405.1 of Alphaproteobacteria bacterium. Classification (GTDB taxonomy): domain Bacteria; phylum Pseudomonadota; class Alphaproteobacteria; order Rickettsiales; family 21-14-0-20-44-7; genus JABDBO01. The sequence continues at coordinate 97,923 of JAYVPI010000024.1, read as the reverse complement.
AGCCGGGGCTTTCGATGTAAACCAATTTGGTTTTATCGGTGATAGAATCGATAATGGTTTTAGTATTGCGCGGGTCGTAGAATTCGACATTAATACCGATGCGCACCAATTCTTGTTCAGCGAAAAATCTTGTTGGTGAATAGACGCAATCTGCCATTAAGAGATGGTCGCCGGGTTTTAGTAAAGCGGTCAGCGTGACGGCGATGGCGTTGGAGCCGGAAGCGGTGAGGAGGCATTTTTCTGCGCCTTCCAGCTCGGCAAGAGCGCTTTCAAGCAGGCGGTTGGATTGTGTGCCGTGGCGTCCGTAGGCTGAGCGCTCAAGGCGGCCTTCTTCGGCTTTGATGAAGTCTTCGTATGTGTCAAAAATTATCGTTGAAGCATGGTAAACCGGCGGGTTGACGATGCCATCGTTTTTCGATGGTTCTCTGCCCGCATGGATAACTCTAGTATCAGGATGGTCGGTTTTCTTGCTCATGGCGCAAGTTATACATATTGCATTAGGGTTTTTCCATCAGTTTCTTAGAAAAGTGCCTGTTTGTGAAAGCAACGCGGGCCACTGCGGCCCCAAATCAATATTATCTTTTGCCCTTAAAAACCCGCGTATTGAACAGAGTATCGTGCATTGCGGCTTTTTCGGAATCGAAGAAGATTTTGGAGAACCAGACGATGATTGTGAGAAAAACGGTGATACTGGTGATTTGGGCGAGGGGGCCGTTTAGGTAGGATTCGAGAGTTTGCAGGTCAGCTGGTTGTTTGGAAAGCTTGATCTTATCCAGCACGGTATAGTTTGCGCGGCGTTCAAAAATTTGCAGCATAAGGATGAATAATGGCAGGGAAATGAAGCGGCCAAAAGCATCGCCGAATTTCAGGCGAGTGTTGGTGCGGGTGGCGACGTAAATATTTACCAGGCGTTTTCCCGGAGTGGCTTGCCAGCGCGAGGTGGTAAATATGGCCAAAATTGCAGCAACAGCGGCAAGACCGGCGACAGAAATGAAAACGCCGTGTTTGTATAATTGGTAAATTAGCTCGAAATCCTTGTTGGAGGCGTTTTTAAGCGCTGAGATATCAAAGAAAAACGGGGTTAGTGAGGTGAGCACAATTGTGAAGGCGGGCAAAGCTATGATAAAGATATCAAGCATGAATGCGGTCAGGCGCTGCCAGAAAGTCGCGTATTGAAGTGGCTGGGGCATGAATCAAATATAAGATATTTTCTGTAATTGTCATCCCGGAAAATTTGCTGGGCAAATTTACCGGGATGGCGGATTAGAGAGATATAAAAAGCCCGCTCATTTCTGAAGCGGGCTTTTTATCTGATAGGTGGCGTGTGGAAAACAAACGCCGGCCACTGCGGCCACAATTAATATTACGCGTTGGCGAGTTCTTCAACTCCTGCTTCTGCACCGGAGCGAGCTGGGTCTTTTAAGACATAGCCACGGCCCCAAACGGTTTCGATATAGGATTCGCCACCGGCTTCATCAGCCAGTTTTTTGCGGAGTTTGCAGACGAATACGTCGATGATTTTGAGCTCTGGCTCGTCAATACCGCCGTAAAGGTGGTTTAAGAACATTTCTTTAGTGAGAGTTGAACCTTTGCGCAAAGAGAGTAATTCAAGAATGCCGTATTCTTTGCTGGTGAGGTGGATTGATTTTGAGTCTATTTCGACAGAACGTGTATCAAGGTTGACTGAAAGTTTGCCGGTGCGGATGATTGATTCGCTATGGCCTTTTGAGCGGCGCACGATTGCCTGGATACGGGCAATGAGTTCGCCTTTGTTGAATGGTTTTGTAAGATAATCATCAGCGCCAAAGCCAAGGCCTTTAATCTTCTGGTCAGGGGCGGTGAGGCCGGAAAGGATTAAGATTGGGGTTTTAATCTTTGCGGCGCGGAGGCGGCGCAGGACTTCATAACCATCCAAATCCGGGAGCATCAAATCTAAGATAATGATATCATAATCATAGATTTTGCCGATTTCTAAGCCTTCCTCGCCGAGGTCGGCGGTGTCGCATACGATGCCTTCGCTTGCTAAGGCCAGCTCGATTGAGCGGGCGGTTGAAGCATCATCTTCTACTAGTAATACGCGCATTAATAACTCCTGTTTTAATAGTCTTGTAATCCGGCTGTAATATTGGTTAATAGTTAATTTAACTTATATCACACTTAAATTCAAGTCCAATCTTTACTATATATTAAACTTTTTGCCAGAGAATGCATATATGTGACAAGGGAAAATTTTGCCTGTATGTAAAATAAGTGGCGAAGTATTCAACTAGGGGTTTTATTGTCACAGATGTTGATTAGGGGGAAGTGCAGTTAAATGGATCATTTAGTAAGAGAGATCAACCGCCTAGAGCCGGTGAAACATTTCGGCAAAGTCAGCAAGATTTCGGGCCTCCTGGTGGAGTGCGTGGGGCTAGATAAATTCATGAGTATTGGCTCACGCTGTAAGATTTATACCCGTAATGACAGGGCGATTATTTGTGAAGTTGTGGGGTTTGAAGAAGGTAAGGCGCTGATGATGCCGTTTACGCCGGTGGAAGGTGTTGGCGTCGGTTCCAAAGTGGAATTGGCGGATGATGAAAGCGCGATTCACCCCTGTGATGAATGGCTGGGGAGGGTGATTAATGCGTTTGGCGAGCCGATTGATGATAAAGGGCCATTGCCGCAAGGATTGGATAGTTATGGTTTGAAAGCTTCACCGCCGCCGGCGAATAAGCGTAAGCGAGTTGGCGGAAAAATCGATTTGGGTGTGCGTGTTCTTAATACATTTACCTCGCTTTGCGATGGGCAGAGGATGGGTATTTTCGCCGGTTCCGGCGTCGGTAAATCGATGACGATGTCGATGATCGCGCGATATTCCAGCGCGGATATCAACGTGATCGGGTTGATTGGTGAGCGTGGCCGCGAGGTGCAGGAGTTTATCCAGGAATATCTGGGCGAGGAAGGTCTGAAACGCTCGGTGGTGATTGTGGCGACATCGGATGAGAGCGCATTGATGCGTAAATATGCGGCTTATGTAACGATGTCGGTTTCGGAATATTTCCGTGACCGCGGTAAATCAGTTTTGTGCATGATGGATTCGGTAACGCGGTTTGCGATGGCGCAGCGTGAAATTGGATTGTCAGCGGGTGAGCCGCCGACTTCAAAAGGTTATACGCCAACGGTTTTTGCGGAGTTACCAAGATTATTGGAGCGTGCTGGCCCAGGAGTTGGCGAGGGTGCGATTACGGGGTTGTTTTCGGTATTGGTTGACGGCGGCGATCATGATGAGCCGGTGGCGGATGCGGTGCGCGGGATTTTGGATGGTCATATTGTTCTGGAAAGAAAGATTGCCGAACGCGGGCGTTATCCATCGGTGAATGTTTTGAAAAGCGTTTCGCGGATGATGCCGCATTGTAATTCGGATGAGGAAAATAAACTCGTGGCGCGTGCGCGATTCCTGATGTCGACTTATGACGATATGGCGGAGATGATTCGGCTTGGTGCATATCGCAAAGGTTCGGATCCGGCAGTGGATGAGGCGATTATGTTGAATCCTAAACTGGAAGCATATTTGACGCAAACGCCGCGTGAGCATACGACATTGGAAGAAGGGTATAAGATGCTGGCAGATATTTTGGCGCCGAGGGAGGAAGTGGTTACGTAGTTGCATGGTTGCGTAGTTACATGGTTCTTTACTACGTAACTACGCAACCATGTAACCATGCAACCCAATTATGAAAACATTGCGTACATTGATACGGTTGAAAAAAGAAGATGTGGATAAGCTGCAAAAGGAATTGGCGCAAATTCAGGAAAGGCAGCGTGTATTACAGGATGAGCATAATTACCTAACGGCGGAATTGGAGCGTGAGGCGAAGCTGGCGACGGAATTTCCGGAAGTGGCGGGAGCATTTGCGCCATTCGCCAAAAAGACATTGGATCGGCAGAAATTATTGATGAAGAATATCCAGCTATTGCAACAAGCTATCGATAAGAAGCGTGATGAGTTATTGGTTGAGTTTGGAGAGCAAAAGAAGTTTGAAATTGCGCTGGAACAGCAGCAATTGGCGGAGATGAACGAAGCCAAGCGGCGCGAGAATATTAAAATGGACGAAGTCGCGGCGCGTGGCTTTGGGCGTAAGAATAATTAAGTTTATGACTTAGAATTTCTATTCTGCGCGATAAAAATTTTCTTATCACCGTCTGGTTTTTCTAAAATCCGGATCACAGATCCCGGAGGAAATTCCCAGGTTTCGTTTTTGGAATCATAATCTAGTGTTGGCAGGATTTTATATAATCCCTGACGCAAGCTTAAAGCTTGTACGGGTTTGAAAACTTCTCCTTCCAGGAGTTTAACGTGAACAGTTATGACTTTTGCCATAAGTGATTTTATGCGGAAACGGCCTAAGCTTCAATGCCTTTATGGTCGATCTGTTGATCTAGTTTTTTGCCGATTATTGTGTCGAAGATTTTTAAGGGGAATTCTTTCATCGTGGCGAATTCGATGTCGCCTTTGAAGCCGGTGACTTGTCCGGCATCGGTGAAGATTTGGCGGATTCCGGTTTCCATTTCGAGATCCAGCGGCTGGTGGGTGCGGATGATCATATCGAAATATTTGCTGCTGACATTGTTGTGAACGAGGCCGTCCATCTGTATTTCGCCAAAAGAGCCGGTATCGAGTTCGACTATGAACCTGGTGCCGATTTTTTTGTCGGGTTGGTTGTTTTCATCGGGGAGATATTTGACGTGGAGGCGCGCCTGATGGAGTTCGCGGCCGTCATAAATGGGGAAAAGCGTGGTTTGCCAATTTACTGGGGTGCGTTCAAGCATCATATCGCGCATGACGCCCATATCGTGTTTGAGTTTGCCGATGATGGCGCTGCCATCATCATTGCTTTCCAAGGCATCGAAGTTGTTGCTGCCGAGCCATTCACGCAGATCACCGGCTTTGACTGCGTTGAGGAATGCTGCCATGCGTGCGGCGAAAACATTATCTATGCCTGCCAGTTTGGTTGCCAGAGCATTTATGCCAAGTTGCGGCGCTAGTTGTTCGGTCATTTCTTTTAAAGCTGGCCAGTTGCGGCCCAGGGTTTTCAAGGGCAATTCTTCTTCCGGCAATTGGATTTCTTGCTTGGGAGCCTGGGTGAGGCTGATGACTTCAAGATTTAATACAGCGCCTTTTTGCACCTGCGCGAATTGCGGTCCGGCATCGATGATCATTTTGCCGAAGCGGGTCTCAACCAGTAATTCGCCATTTGGTTTGGTATCGATGACGATAGCGTTTAATAATATATTTCCGTTGGGCAATGGTTTGAAACTGGCGGCGAAATTCTGCACTAGTTGTTGCAGATTATTTGCGGCTTGTTTGGCGGGGGCGGGTGTGTTTTGTTCCTTCATCCATTCCTGGCCTGGGAGGGTTTTGCTTTCGCCTTCGATTAATTGGTTTTGCGGATTTTGCCCCGGGTTTTGGGCGCTGGTGATTTTTAAATTGGCCACTGTGCCGGGTTTGATTTCTTCCGGCAATGAATCTGCCAATTCTGTGCCGGCAGGTTCTTTGTTTTGGGCGAGGCCGGCTTTGATGCTTTGAACAATTTCCGGCGTGGCGGTTACTAATATGGCTTTCACATTTGTGGTTTGCGGCGAAGTTAGGCTGACTATATCGGACTTGGTAACCAGGCTTGAGTTTTGTGGGATTGCGCCTTGGGGCGCGGGTTTGGCGGCGCCTTGGTTGAGTACGGAAATGAGTTTCAGACTGGCGGGATCTGTTGGATCTTTGAACAGGTTGTTCGGGTTCTGCTGAAGTTGGTTTGAGATGGTTTGCGGCTGGCTTGCGGGGGTTTTGCCATCGACGCTGAGCAAGGTGGCGGTGAATGAGCCGCTGACATTATCAATTTTTAAGGCGATTTGCGCGTTTTTATTGAGTGCCAACGGGCTGGAAAGAATGAGGTCGTTTCCGGCCAGGCGAACAATGAGATTGCCATTTTTATCATTGCCTATAACGGTGCCGATTAAGGTTACGCCGACTGGCAGGCGCTGTAATTGCTGTTGAACGGCGTTATTTTGCACATTCAAATCAAGCTGCGCAGAAGGCGCAGGCGATGGCGGTTGGATATTGGTTATGTCCATGTTATTGAGTTTATTCAGTATTGTTTAAGGAAGGCTTAATAATATACGTCATTCTGCGGCTTGACCGCAGAATCCCTTCGAAGAGTTCCTGCGGTCAAGCCGCAGGATGACGTAGTTGGAGGAGGGCTAGCGGGCCATTAGCTTCACAGCTATGGCAGCTACATCGGCGGCGGCCATGGATTTGCTATTGCGCAGGAGAATTGGTTTTTGGGCGCGGATGGCGTCTTTTACTTTCGGATCGCGGCGGATAGTACCGGCGAGTCTTGGGGTGAATTTTAAGAAAGATTCACAGGCGTTTTGGATGGCGTTGTAAGTTTTCAGACCTTCGCGCTGGTTTTCGGCCATGTTGACGACGATTTGGATATTGGCTTCCTGGTTTTGCAACCGCATGATTTTGATGAAAGCATATGCATCGGTGAGGCTGGTTGGTTCATCGGTGATAACGATCAGGCAGCGGCTCGCCAAGGCAGCCATGGCCTGTACCTGGGCTTCGATACCGGCGCCTAAATCGAGGAGGACGACGTCATAGGACTTGGCCATTTCGTTCAATTCGCGGCTCAAATTATTGATTTTATCTACGGAAAGATGGGCAAGGCCACCGGAGCCGGAGCGGCCGGCGATGATGTCGAAACCGCCTTCGGTATAAATGGTGACGGCTTCTTTTAAAGTGGCTTTGCCGGAAAATACATCGCTTAAATCAACTTGTGGATTGATGCCGAGTTGGACATCGACGTTGGCAAGGCCGATATCGCCGTCGAATAATAATGCTTTGCGGCCGGAATTGGCGAATACATGCGCGATTGTTGCACTGACCCAGGTTTTGCCGACGCCGCCTTTGCCGCTTGCGATGGCTATAATATTGTCTTTTAACTTCATCTTATAATCCTATTTACGCGCTCATCATGGCGGGGAATAGTTAAGATTTCGTATATAAGGGGAAAGATTTTCCCCTAGCTGATATATTGGTTGTAATATGCAAGAAAATTCTTGCAGAGATATTAAGTTATCTTAAAATCTTCTGATTTACTGGTAATAAACATGCTGCTCCTTGAAAATGTTTTAAAATTCATGCTGGCCAGAACTGGATTACTGGCAAGATCTTTGCCTTTGAAAGTCAGAAAGAAATTAGTGGCTGACTTTGTTCCCCCTGATCAATATGGAGAAATACGTTTAGATAATGGTGCGGTAGTCAAATATCCACTTAATGATCATTATTGGGTTAGTCTGGCCTGGGACATTCGCGGATATGAAAGTGAGGTACGATATGTAGCTAATCAGGTTTTGGACCAAAATACACTATTCATAGATGCAGGGGCGAATATAGGTTTATGGAGTTGCTATGCGGCGGCAATAATTAATAATCCCGCCCAAGTAATTGCTGTGGAGCCTGGTCAAAATGCTTTGAATATATTACGATGCAACCAGGCACTGAGTGGAAGGAAATTTACAGTGCTTGAAAAAGCGGTATGGTCTGAATCAGATTGTACTTTAGAATTTGCATTATGCGAGCAACCAGTTTCAAATTATTTAGTCAATTGCGGCGGATATAGTAGCCAAACTACTAAGCCGAGAATTGTTGCGGTTCAGACTATTTGTATAGATGAGATTGCTCACAAGGCTATTATCAACAGCCCCAATATTTCGCGGGTAATAATAAAGCTGGATATTGAGGGTGCAGAAATTGCTGCAATTATAGGTGCGGCTCAAACTTTGGCGGCACAGGATGTGCTGATTATTTTTGAAGATCACCGCAAAGATAAAACCTGTAAAATTACAGATCAAATTTTAAACGAACTAGGATTGCATGTATATTATATAAATCCTGAGACATTTGCTTGTAAGCAAATTATTGAATCTCGCGAAGTTTTACCTTTCAAGACAAATCTGCTTCACAGCTGTAATTTTGTTGCCTGTCGTCCTAATTCCAAGTTCGATATAGAATTGCAGAAAATGTGTGCGGAGATAGCTAAAGATACAACGGCACCTGGAACGAATTGGGTCAATAGAAAAATGGATCGAAGTTGTCCTGCCAAAGATAATGCACGAAGAGCATAGTTTATATGCTACCCAACGTCTCGATCCTTCGCACGGCGGCGATTAGCATGGCGAGGTCGAATTTCTCCGGGGCTTTTTGGAGTTCGGTGATCATGTTGTCGTGGCGTTCCAGGTTGCTGGTGTTATTAGTAACCCAGCTATCTAAAGCGGTGTCGCATTTGTCGGTTTTGCAGGCGCTGGAAACGATGTCGCGGGTGATGCGGCGTTGTTGTTCGTAGAGGGAATCGATCAGGTTTTTGCTGGCGAGGCGCTGCCAATATGTATCGGTTGGGATTTCGGCGGCGGAGGCGCGGAGCCAGTTTAGGCCGAGGCGCTGGCCGCTGGCGAAATAGACTTTGCCAATTATATTCAAGGGGAGTTTGCCGGTTTCGGTGATGAGGGCGGTATCGCAGGCTGATATCATGGCGCGTAAGCTCGCGATTTGTTTGGCGAGGGTGGTTGGGACTTTGTGCTCGATCAAACTGTTCTGGTGGTTTTCGATTTGGGTTTCGATGAAATCATTTTTCATGCCGTCAAGTTGTGCGGCGAATTTTTCAATGTAAGGTTTGAAACGATTGATGGTTTTTTCGACGTTGAGCGGCAGCGGGACGTTGCGCAGGAACCACATGGTTTGGCGCTCGATAAATTTGCCGATATCGAGGAACATTTCATATTGGATTTTCGCATCTACCTGGCCATCGAGGTTTTCGATTTGTTTCCACAGGTCGCGCAGTGAGAATGCGTCGCGGGTGGCGGTGTAGGCGCTGGCGACGTCGGAGGTTTTCATTCCGGAGTCTTTGATAATTGTGCTGAAAAAGGTTGAGCCGGCGCGGTTGACGATGGAATTGGTGACGAAAGTGGCGATGATTTCGCGGCGGAGTTTGTGGCTTTCCAATTCGCTGGCGTATTTCTTTTGCATTTCAAGTGGGAAATAGCGCAGTAAATCGGCTTTGAAATATTCTTCGTTTGGCAGGTTGGAATCAACCAATTGGTTATAGAGCCAGATTTTTGAATAGGCCAACAACACCGAAATTTCGGGGCGGGTGAAGGATTGCTTCAAACTTGTGCGGCGGGAAATTTCTTCGTCTGAAGGCAAGAATTCGATTTTGCGTTTTAGTAAACCGTCTTCTTCGAGTTTACGCATCAGTGCGGCGCGGGATTCGTTGCCGCCGGCGCCGCGTGTTTCGGCGATGGAGATGGCTTGGGTTTGTAAATAATTATCGCGCAATACTAATTCGGCGACTTCATCGGTCATTTTGACGAGGAGTTTGTTGCGGTTGGCGAGCGTCAGTTTCTTTTTCTCGATTGCGGCTTGTAATGGAATTTTGATGTTTACTTCGTGATCGGAAGTATCGACGCCGGCGGAGTTGTCGATTGCATCTGTGTTGATACGGCCACCGGTCATGGCGTATTCTATGCGGCCTAGTTGGGTGAAGCCCAAATTGCCGCCTTCGCCGATGACTTTGGAGCGGAGTTCTTTGCCGTTAATGCGCAAGTTGTCGTTGTTTTTATCGCCGACATCGCGGGCGGTTTCGAGTTCGGCTTTTACATATGTGCCGATGCCGCCGTTCCAGATTAAATCAACCGGCGCTTTCATGATGGCGCGGATTAGTTCGTCTGGAGAGAGGGCGTTGTCGGTTATATCGAGGAGTTTTTTGACTTCCGGTGTTAGTTTGATGGATTTTTCGCTGCGTTTGAAAATTCCGCCGCCGGTGGAAATTAGTTTTTTGTCATAATCATCCCAGCCTGAGCGCGGCAGGGCGAAGAGGCGATTGCGTTCTTTGAATGCGGCTGCGGTTGGCGGGTTGGGGTCGAGGAAAATGTGCATGTGGTTGAAGGCGGCAACCAAGTTTGTGTGTTCGGAAAGGAGGAGGCCGTTGCCGAAAACGTCGCCGGACATATCGCCGATGCCGACACATGTATGATCTTGGGTTTGTACGTCGATGCCGATTTCGCGGAAGTGGCGTTGGACGGAAATCCAGCCGCCTTTTGCGGTAATCCCCATTTTTTTGTGGTCGTAGCCGGCAGAGCCGCCGGAAGCGAATGCGTCGCCGAGCCAGAAGTTGTATTCTTCGCTGATGCTGTTGGCGATATCGGAGAAAGTGGCGGTGCCCTTGTCGGCGGCGACTACGAGATATGGATCATCGCCATCGCGGCGGATTACGTTTTGCGGCGGGACTATTTTGCCTTTGATAATATTATCAGTTAAGTCTAACACACCGCGGAGGAAGGTTTTGTAGCATTCGATACCTTGTTTTAACTTGGCGTCGCGGTCTTCCGGCACAGTTCCTTTGACGATGAAGCCGCCTTTGGAGCCGACGGGGACGATGACGGAGTTTTTGACCATTTGCGCTTTCATCAGGCCGAGGACTTCGGTGCGGAAATCTTCAAAACGGTCGCTCCAGCGCAGGCCGCCGCGGGCAACCATGCCACCGCGCAAGTGGATGCCTTCGACGGCTGGGGAATAGACGAAGACTTCGTATAGCGGGCGCGGGAGCGGCAGGTCGGGGACTTTGCGGCTGTCGAATTTGAAGGAGATGTATTCTTTATTGCCGATTGCCGATTGCCGATTGCCGATTTGGAAGAAGTTGGTGCGTAATGTGGCTTGGATGGTTTCGGAGAGGCGTCTTATGGCGCGGTCTTCGTTCAGGTTAGAGACAGTCGCGAGAGTTTGTTCGATTTCTTCGATAATGGGTTCGGGTTTCTTTTTACTTTTTGGATCGAAGTAGGAATAGAAAAGGCGCACTAATTGCGCGGTCAGACCGGCTTGGGCGGTTAGGGCTTCGATAAAGAAATCAAGGCCAAGCATCAGGCCGGCTTGGCGGAGATAACGGCAATAGCCGCGCAACAGCACAACATCGCGCCATGGGAGATTGGCGTAGAGGACTAATTTGTTTAAAGGGTCGTTTTCGATTTCGCCCAAAGCAGCTTTTTTGAAAGCCTCTTCCAATAAAACTTTGATAGCGGCGAGTTCGATTGGCTGTTTGTTCATCGGTTCAACTTCAAAATCGCTGATGCCGACGCCGGTGGCGTTTTGCGGTTCGATGAAAAATGGTTTTTCGGAAATTACGCGCAGGCCGAAGTTTTCGAGGATTGGCAATACGTCGGAGAGGGCAATGGATTCGCCGGGGGTGTAGGTTTTTAAATGATAGCTGATTGTGTTATCCGGCTCGGTATGGTCATAGAATTCGACCTGGAGTTGGTTGGAGTTTAGAGTTTCCTCGATTTTGGAAACGTCGTGGGCGGCGTGGCGGGAGTTATAAATTGCGGTGTAATCTTTGGGGAAGGCTTTTTCATAACGGCTGAAAAGAGCTTCGGCGCTGTCTTCGGTGGTGATGGTGAGGGCGCTTAATAATTCGTCGCCCCAGAGATTGGAGACTTCGGCGATTTTGCTGCGTAAGTCCTGGACTTCATAATTGCCGATTTCATTGTTCGGTTTGATGATGAGGTGCAGGCGCGATAATGGGGAATCGGTGATTTGGGTGTAATATTCAGTAACTTTGGCGTCGAGGGTTTTTTCTAAAATAGCCTGGATGCGGAAGCGGAGCGCGGTATCGAATTTTTCGCGCGGGACATAGACCAGGCAGGAAAGGAAACGGTCGGCGGCGTCGCGGCGGATATAGAGGCCGACATTGGGGCGCTCAGTGAGTTCCAGGATGGAGAGGGTGTTTTTGAGGAGTTCCTCGGCGCTGGATTGGAAAATTTCATCGCGCGGGTAGGAATCCAAAATGAACTGGACGATTTTCGCCGAATGGCCGCCGCGGGTGAAGCCGGATTTTTCGCGGACATATTTGACCTTTTGGCGAATGATGGGAATTGTGCTGGTGGATTGGTAATAGGCGCTTGAGGCGAAGAGGCCAAGGAAGCGGCGCTCGCCAATGACTTTGCCGCTTGAGTCAAATTTTTTGACGCCAATATGGTCCATATATACGGAGCGGTGGACGATGGCTTTATAATCGGATTTGGTGATTTGCAGTAAATCATCGGACTGGCTGAAATTGAAAACTTCTTTTTGATCTTTGTTGGAATCCTGCGCGGCTTCGGGGCGGGAAACGCCTAATGCGGATTTGGGGGTTAGTTTTAATTTTTTGCCGGCGAGGTCATATTCGGAATAGCCGAGGAAGGTGAAATGGTCATCGGCCAGCCATTTGAGGAAGTCCATAGTTTCATCAGCTTCTTCATCGGCGAGATGGGCGCGGGCGGGGTGGAGCGATTTTACGGTTTCATCAACTTTGACCAGCATATTGCGCCAGTCATCAACGACTAAATATAATGCGCGAAGGACGGAATCGAGGTTGTTGTTGAGTGAAGTGAGGGCGGCCTGGCTGTCGATATGGCTAATTTCAAGATAGATTACGGATTCGGGCTTGCCTTCCTTGTTGTCAAAAGCCTGGAAACGTCCGGCTTTATCACGGGTGAGTTTTAATACCGGATGGTAGATTTCATAGACTTTGTAGCCAAGGCGGCTGACTTCGGCGAGCACGGAATCGACGAGGAAGGTTTTGTCATCGTTGAGGATTTTTAGAATCGTGCGCGGTTTTTGTTCGTTGTTTTTGCCGGTGGTGATTTCGATTTTCGGGCCGCCGGTTTTGCGCCCTTGCATGAAGGCGAAAGTTGCCGCGGCTTTTTGCGTCTGCGCGGTTTTAAATTCAGCGTTTTGGCCCTGGGTGAAAAAGTTTTTGGTGAATAATTCCGGGGTCACGTCGCGGATTTTTTTGTTTCCAGTAGTTTTGGTTTTCGTGCTATTATTCTTTGGTGCAAGATTTCGCGACATAATATTCGTAAAAAAGGATTGGATTTGGCTGATATTAATAAATTTAGAAAGCAACCGCCGTTGGAACGTCATTGCGAGCCCGCGCGAAGCAATCCAGGGTTGGCGCCCGGAACCCTGGATTGCCGCGCTGCGCTCGCAATGACGTTGATGGGGGTTTATTCATGACTGATATTAATAAGTTATGCGATATCGCAAAGCAAGCGGGAAAGATAATAATGGGTTATTACCGTACCGATTTTGTGACACGGCGAAAGTTGGATAATTCGCCGGTGACTTTGGCGGACCAGGCGGCCAATGATTATATTGTCGCTGAGCTGGAGAAATATTTCCCTGATATTCCAGTGGTTTCGGAGGAAGGGGCGCATGACCGGAAAGGCTCGTCGCGGTTTTTCCTGGTTGATCCGCTGGATGGGACTAGCGGCTTCGTGCGCGGGCGGGGGGAGTTTACGGTGAATATCGGGCTGGTGGAGGATTTTGCGGCGTTGGCGGGGGTGATTTATATTCCGGTTAGCGGGGAAATGTATTCCGGTGATGGGAAGAAAGCTTGGCGTGATGGTAAGGAAATTCGTTGTAGAGCGATGCCGGATGATGGGGTTGTGGTATTGGCGAGCAAGCATCACCGCGATGTTGAGACCAATGTTTTTATCGATGAGCTGCGTGAGAAATATCCGGATTTGAAGGAAACCGCGGCGGCGAGCAGTTTGAAGTTTTGCCGGATTGCGGAAGGAGTGGCGGATATTTATCCGCGATATGGAAGGACGATGGAATGGGACACGGCGGCGGGGCAGGCGATTTTGCAAAGCGCGGGTGGCTCGGTTGTGACGCCGGAGGGGGGGGCGTTTGTTTATGGGAAGAATGAGATTTTCGAGAACGGGCCGTTTGTGGCTAGGGGGCTGAAGATATGATAATAGAATTTCTTCAGACAAATTCTTCAGCTATTTGGGGTTTTGTTGGAACGATAATTGGTTCTTTAGCATCTTATCTATCAATTAGAACGCAATTAAAGCATGCAAGATTACAAAATAAAGAAGATAGAAAGGCTAGTTTAAAAAAAGAAATTTATTTAGCTGCTGCGGATAGCTTTGCATCAATGCAGGATATTCTGATTAGAGTAGGCAAAGTTGGGATAAATAATATTGATACTAGTATAATACAGCAAGCTCCTATTATGAGACTACATTTTATAGCTAGTCCAACATTAATTAAAAAACTTAATGCGTGTCAGCAATATTTTGCAGAAGCAACTATGGATTTAGGATTTGATAAGATAGCTATTGATGAGTTTAATTTAGAAAACTCACAATTAGAAAAATTAGAAAAGCAAATGAGTTTAGCTAAAAAAACTGTAGAATGCTCTTCGCAATTTTCGCGGCTACTTTGTGATTGTTTAATTGATATCAGAAAAGAACTTGATGAGCCTTTTAGCTCTCGAGATGTCGAAGACTATAATAATACGATGAAACAAACGAGTGTTAAATCGATAGAGAAAATTGATCAATTTATACAAAAAGTTCGTGAGCAAATATCTTAGTCCATCATTTTTTTTGGTTCGCTGCTTGATGCATTCGCAAGTTTAACTCCCGCAAGCATTTGTCAATCCATAACGCAGTCAGTTTTTCCTGCGCTCCGTTTTGTTTTAGGCGGTCGTTGAGGAATTGGAAATCTACGAAGTCGAGTTTTTGGTCTTGGTTGAAGCAGGAATAGACGTAGTATTCTTCGCCGGTTTCGGGGTTTTTGTGTTTTTGCAGGCATTGGGCGCAGATTTCTTTCATCATGCATTGCATCGGCGAGTTGATTGAGCCGATGGCGATGTGGGTGTTTTTTAAATATGGTTTTAATTGGTTGTGGCGTGCGAAGGCGACGGCGGCCATCATGCGGTCAGAGCCGATGCAGACTATGTGTTCGACGTCTTTTGTGTCGATGGTGGTTTTACCGAGCTTGCCGGTGGCGTAGGCTTCGATGGCTTGCACGATATTGCCGGTGAAGAAGCGGTCGTTTTGGCGGTTCGGCGCAAAATCTGCCGCCTCGTCGCAGGCCCAGATGGTGACATCGGAGGCGGCTTCGATTTCCTCGATTTTGTAGCGGTCTTGCGGTTTTTTATAACCGGCGAAGTAGAGGACTTTGCAGCCATTTTCGCGCATGGCTTTGCCGATGGAGAAGAGGACGGCGTTGCCGAGGCCGCCGCCGATCAGCATCACGGTTTCGTTTTTCGGGATGTCGGTTGGGGTGCCGGTTGGGCCCATTAATATTACTGGCTCTTCTTTTTTGAGGTGGGAGCAGAGGTCGCTGGAGCCGCCCATTTCGAGGACGATTGTTGACATCAGGCCTTTTTCTTTATCAACCCAGGCGCCGGTGAGGGCGAGGCCTTCCATGGCTAGGATTGTTGATTGCCGATTGCCGATTGCCGATTTAAGGGCATAGGCTTCGAAATTTTGTAATCTATAGAATTGGCCGGGGAGGAAGTTTTGCGCGGCGAGCGGGGCGTGGATGATTACTTCGATGATGTTTGGGGTTAGGCGCACGACATCATGGACTTTGGCGCGGAGGAGGTGATTGATTTTGGTGGAGAAATTATTATTCCCCTCCTCCCTCAGGGAGGAGGTTGGGTGGAGGGTTGCGGCTGGCGCGGAGTTTGCGGCCTGACCCGCCCCCATCCCCTCCCTTAGGGAGGGGTGAAGATTGGTATTTTCCTCCCTGAGGGAGGGGGGTTTTCTTTGTAATACTCGGGAAACTACTGGATAGCCCTGTTTGGCGCTGCCCATGGCTTTTACTACGTTTCCGGCATAATCGGGGTGGAGGTCGCCGAAGAAGCTGATGGTTTGTTCTGCGTTCATCAGGACATTGGCGGCGGATGGTTTGGAGATCCATTCGGGTTTTTTGATTTCGCCGTCTTCGCCGACCATTTGGAAATATTTGCCGTCGAGTTGGAAAGTTTTTGGCTCTTCGCGGGCGGCGATGGTGTTGGGGGAGGTTCCGGCGGCCATTAATATGGTGCGGGCGGGGATGATTTTTTCCTCCGCGCCTATTTTTACGCGCAAGTATTCGGCATGGCCGAATTTGTCTTGGATGATTTCCAGCGGAGTGGCGTCACCGAGGAAGTTGATTCCTTCCTGGAAGGCGAGTTCGACTTCTTCGTGGTTGAGGCGGTAGCTGGGGGCGTCCTGGAGGGATTTGCGGTAGGCGAGGGTTACGCCGCCCCATTCGTACAATAATTTTTGATTTTTGATTTTTGATTTTTGATTTTTTCTTCGTTCTAATGCATGAGTTATAAATTCTTCGGCGGTGATTTTTTCTTCTTCGCTGAGTTTGGTGAAATATTTTTCTTTGCCGATGGCTTCGACGCGGGTGAGGAATTTTTCGACTTGGATTGGGTAATAGGCTTTTGCTTCGGTGGCGGAATCTACGGCGGTTAGGCCGCCGCCGATTACTACTACGGGGAGGCGGATGGTTAGGTTGGCGATCGAGTCTTTTTTGGCGGCGCCGGTTAATTGCAGGGCCATCAGGAAATCGGAGGCGGTGCGGACGCCGCGGACCATGCCGTTTTTCATATCGACGACGGTTGGTTTTCCAGCACCCATGGCCAGCGCGATGTGATCGAAGCCGAGGTCGAAAGTTTGGTTATAAGTGATGTTGCTGCCGAATCTTACGCCACCGATCATGGTGAATTGTTCGCGGCGCTCTAATAATAGGCGGATGATTTTGAGGAAGTTTTTGTCCCAGCGGACGGTGATGCCATATTCGGCGACGCCGCCGAAACCGGCGAGGCTGCGTTCGGATAGGCGTTCTTTGATTTCGCTGATGTCGCGGATTGGTTTGAATTCGGTGCGGCTGCCATCTTTAGCGACGCCGGAGATTTCGGGAGTGACGGGTTCGATTTTTAATCCGTCGATGCCGACGACGGTGTGGCCGTCATTCATTAAGTGATGCGCCAATGTAAAACCGGCGGGGCCTAAACCAGCGATTAGTACCTTGTACCCAGTACTTAGTTTAGGTAGCGGTCTGTGCAGGTTCAAGGGGTTCCAGCGCGTCAGGAGGGAATAGATTTCGAAGCCCCAGGGGAGGTCGAGCACATCTTTAAGTGAGCGGGTTTCGACTTGCGGGATATCGACCGGGGATTGTTTTTGGTAGATGCAACTTTTCATACAGTCGTTGCAAATCCGGTGGCCGGTGCCGGCGCACATTGGGTTGTCGATGGTGACGATACCGAGTGCGCCGATGGTGAAGCCCTGGGCTTTGACCATGTTCATCTCGGAGATTTTTTCCTCCAGCGGGCAACCGGCGAGGTTGACATTGGTGGGGGATTTTTTGACGGTTTTTGCACCGCTTTCGGCAGGTTTATCCCACATGCCTTTGGAACATTGGTCTTTGCCCTGGTTGTGGCAATAGATGCAATAATTGGCCTGGTCGAGCGCGTATTCGAGATTCGCGCCGTTATCGGTGAGGTCGAATCCGTCGCGCTCGCGCCATTCGTGTGAGGGGAGGCGCTGCATGGTGATGCCGTTATGCTGGATAGTTTCCATCGGCACGAGATTGGCGTGGTCTAGTTTTTTCGGTTTTTTGAAAAGGATGCTATGCTTGGTGATATGTTCGTTGGCGCTGGCCCAGTTGGCATATTTCGCAGCGACGGTTTGTTTCTCGATGTCGTTGGCGTCCATCCAACGGACAATGTTTTTCGCATATAACTTTTCCCACTCACTGTCATCCGTTCCCCCAATACTGTCATCCTCGGGCTTGACCCGAGGATCCAGGGCTGCTTGCGCTGGCGGAGTATGCGACCCTGGATCCCCCGCCTGCGCCGAGGATGACATGAGTGTGTTGAGCTGGGCGCGGAGTTCTTCGCCGTTTAGTTCTGTTAATTCCGCCGCTTTAGAAAACTTGGCAGCAGCGCGTTGGACGAAGAGGCGCTTGGCGGTGTAGAGATCGCCTAGTTCGTTATGTGCGAATTGGAGTTTGGAAACCTCGGCGCGGATGTTGAAAAGCTCAGCGATGAAATCTTCCAATATCGGCGCAATGGCGATTAAGAGATTGGATTCGTCTTTTGCCTCCAACCCCGTCATCCTGAGCGTAGCGAAGGATCCAGCGGTGCCTGAGTGGGTGAAAGATCCTTCGCGTTGCTCAGGATGACGAAGTACGGAGGCACGGGCGGCGACTAGTTTATTATGCAGCTCGACATTTGCGGTTTCGAGAAATTTTACGAATAGCTCATCAATCTTCACCAGCCCGTCGCGGGCGTAGAGGTCTTGGAAGGTCAGGTTGTGGGAGAGGTTTAGTTCTGGCATTTTTTCCACACTTCTTCGAATTCTTCCTTAGTGATTTCAATTGGCTCAAATTGGGTATCGGTAGCTATTTTTGCTAAAAGCGGTATTGAAGCTTCACCTAAACACGTTGAGCCTGTTGAAATAGTTTTATCTGCATAATTGGATTGGCCATCTTTATAAATTTCGACTTTACGTTTTTCCCAACGTTCAGCATCCAGCTCACTGTAAAGCCAAACAGGATAATCTTCGTTGGAATGAAGCCATTTTACTTTTATATAACTCATCATATATCGCTACCCTCATAATCACGTGCGTCGCGTAGTGGTTTTATGAAGTTTTCTTCGACATAGTTGATCAATGTTTCCAAGCTTTGTTCGATATCTGACTTGCAGGTGTCGATTACCAAATCTGCGTTTTCCGGTTCTTCAAACGTGTCATTGACGCCGGTGAAGTTTTTGATTTCGCCTGCGCGGGCTTTTTTGTAGAGGCCTTTGGGGTCGCGGGATTCGACGGTTTTCAAGTCGGCTTTGATGTATACTGAGTGGAAATTATCCGGTGAAATTGAGCGGGCGTAGTCGCGTTCTTTTTTATAGGGGCTGATGAAGCTGGTGATGGTGATGGTGCCGTTGTCGGCGAACAAGTTGGCGACTTCGGCGACGCGGCGCAAGTTTTCGGCACGGTCTTCGTGGGAGAAGCCGAGATCGGAGTTTAAGCCCTGGCGGACGTTGTCGCCGTCGAGGACGTAAACATTCAAACCTTTGCGGTAGAGGCGGGTCATCAGCTCGTTGGCGAGTGTGGATTTGCCGGAGCCGGAAAGGCCGGAGAACCATAATACGCCGCCGCGATGGCCGTTGACGAGTTCGCGTTCTTTGCGGCTGATTTTGAAATCTACCGATTTGATGTTTTCGGATTTGACATGTGAGTTTTTGCGCTGGTCGGCGAAACCGGTTGTGTCGATAATGCCGCCGCCGGCGACGTCATAGCCGTCGAGAAGCATGAAGCGGCCGGTTTTTTGGTTGTTGGTGAAGTCATCAACGCTGATTAATGAACGGCTGCGCAGGATTACTTCGCCGACGCCGAGGCGTTCGAGTTTTTTGGAGGTGGAATGGGCGAGATCTGTCGTATCGACGATTTTTTCGACAGTTTTGACTTCGACTTGATATTCGGCAGTGGCTAGTTTGAGTTTGAATTTGCGGCCCTCTTCAAGCGGCTTGTCATGGAGCCAGAAAATTTTGGCGCGGAAAATATTTGTGAGTTTCGGCGCGTCTTTCAAATGGCTGGCAACCTGGCCGCGTTCGACGAAGATTTGTGATTCGAGTGTGACGCCAACGGACATTCCGGCGGTAACTTCTGAAGTTGCCGGTGAGTTCCAGACCTCGATGGATTTGACGGTTTCGACGCGGTTGGATGGGTTGAAGATGATTTTATCACCAACTTTCAAACGCCCGGATTCGATACGGCCAACGATAATGCGGCGTTCGTCGAATTTGTAAACATCCTGTACCGGAAATCGCAGCGGGAGTTGGTTTAAGGAAGGAAGTTGTTGGAATTGGTCAAGCGCTTCGGTGATGGCTGGGCCTTTGTACCATTTCATGTTTTCGGATTTTTTGGTGATGAGGTCGCCTTCGCGCGCGGCGATCGGGATGATGAATTTCGGGATGACGCCAATGGATTTCAAATATGCGGTATATTCTTTCTCGATAGTTTTAAAGACTTTTTCGTCATAATTGACGAGGTCCATTTTGTTCACGGCAACAGCGATTTGTTGAACGCCGAGCAAGTGCAAGAGATAACCGTGGCGCTTGGATTGTTCCTTCACGCCTTCTTTTGCGTCGATGATGAGCAATGCAGCTTCTGAGCTGGCCGCGCCGGAGATCATGTTTTTCAGGAATTCTTTATGGCCCGGCGCGTCGATGATTACATAATCGCGCTTTGGGGTTTTGAACCAGATTTGCGTTGTATCAACGGTGATGCCCTGGTCGCGCTCGGACTGCAACGCATCGGTGAGGAAGCTCCACTCAAACGGCATGCCGCGCCGCTCGGAGGATTTTTTCACCTTCTCATATTGGCCTTCCGGCAATGAATCAGTTTCATAAAACAAACGCCCGACGAGCGTCGATTTGCCGTGGTCGACATGGCCGACGATTACGATTTTGAGCTGCTCTTTCTGGTGCTCGGTTACGTCGATTTGCTTATGTGCTAGTGCGGTGTTTGGCATGTTATTTACTGGTTCGGATTTTTTGTAGTTTTAGAAGAAGGTCGTTTTCGGCAAGAGTCTTTTTAACCGCCCTGCGGGCAATTTTTAACACTTCGCTGCCAAAACTTTTTGGCTTTACTTTTTGCTTTTTAGCTTTCGCCATATTTCCTCCTTGTGGATTTTTAATATTTTATTGTTTGATTCGGCAACGATGATCGGTGTTTCAGAGTTATCCAATAATACCCAATTATTGGCAATATCGGAATAGAGAGAGAAAAAATTCTCCAACCCGCGTTTGAATCTCCGCTTTATAACTTTGGGCTCGATATTATGGCCGCCCTTGGAAACCCGCAGCTTAACTCGTTTCAAGGCAAGTTCTGCATTTTCAAGACGCACAAAAATAAGATTGATTTCATAACCTTGTTTTCGCGCTAACTTGATAAGATTCACTAAATGACGCGAAGCCAAAGTCGTTTCAAAAGCGAAGGTCGCATTGGCCTTAATTAAAGTATCAAGTCTTTCTAGCATTATCCTGCCCGCATGGATTGCAGATTTTTCAGGAGCTAAGGGTGAAAGGCCGGAGGCAATCAAATCTGCATTGACGAATTCCTTGCAGCCGAACGCTCTCACCGCACTTAGAGCTATCGTCGTTTTCCCCGCGCCGTTCGGTCCGGCTATGATGTAGAGGTTGGGCATTATTTTTTCTTTAATTTTTTAGTGATGAAAAGATAGATTGAAATTAAAATAGTTGAGACTGCAAAACATTCGATAAAAAATACGGCTTCAAAAATAAAGAAGGCTTTTGTAAGATTAAAGATGCTTTCACATGCATTAGGAGTTGTAATACAAAATTCGTTTTGTGGATTGTGGTCAAGAATGATGGAGCCTATTATCACTGTGAATAAAAGCGAGAAAGCGATTTTTGTTTTCGTATAAGCTAGTAACAATTTTTTCATATTTAGTTCTCAGTCCGTTAGCCCTGGATCCTCGGGTTGAGCCCGAGGATGACAAGGTTGGTGTTACATGTATCCGGCAGCTCTCAATCTCTCAAAACTCGACTCATCTTCATTCCCACCCATTGGTCTTCCGGCGCGTTCGGAGACTTTGGTGGTCTTCAATTCTTCAATGATTTCGTCAATGTTGGTGGCGGTGGATGGTAGCGGATAGGTGATGCCTTTTTCGCCCAATGACCTAAAGCGCATCATCGCGCCCTTGTAATCTTCGCCGTAGAATTCGTTGTAGGGTTTGGCAAAATATAATGGCACGATTGGCAGGCCCTCGCGTTTGATGTAGAGCCAGACGTCTAGCTCGGTCCAGTGCAAAAGCGGGTGGATGCGGACATGCGTTCCCGGAGGGAAATCGGTCATGTATTGGCCCCAGAATTCTGGGGGTTGGTCTTTTACGTTCCAATCATTATCGACGCCGCGGGGGGAGAAATAGCGTTCTTTGGCGCGGGTGCCTTCCTCGTCGCGGCGGATGCCGGCGATGATTCCGTCGAAGCGTTCGCGGTCGAGGACTTGTTTCAAGCCGCCGGTTTTGCGGGCGGCGATGCGGGCGCTGTGTGGGAGAGATGGATCGGTGGATTCATATGGCGGGCAGATTTCCTGGATGAGGTTGACGTTCCATTCTTTTTTATAATGGTCACGGAAGGCGTAAACTTCGTCCATTTCCAATTCGGTGTCGAGCTGGATCAATGGGAATGGGATTTTGCCGTAGAAAGCTTTCATCGCCAGCCAGCACATGACGTTGGAGTCTTTGCCGAAACTCCACAACATACCGAGCTTTTTGATTTTGTGGAAGGCTTCGCGGAAGATGTAGATGGATTCGGCCTCGAGTTTGTCGAGGTGGTCCATTGCCGATTGCTGATTGCCGATTGCTGATTTTTGATTTGTCATAATGCTCTTACTTCTTCAGTTTTATTACGGGTTGGGGGTTGTTTTCTTAAACCTTCGGCGATTGTTTGCAATAAGGCTTCATCTTCGGATGATAAAGTATAAGTCACCTTTGGGGTGTGGGAAATTATATGGTCGAGGAATTCGATACGGGCGGGGCCGGTGCTTTTTGGGAATTGTGATGGTTCTAACTCCATACTTTCAACTGTAAAAAATATGCGACCATATTGGTCATTTTCTACGAATGAAGTTAGGAATTGTTTGGCCCTATGAAATGCAATTACAATGGCCGCATCGGCAGTTTTTATATTGTCAAAACTTCCACGCATTGGCCCAACTTTGTTCTCACCGAAGTCTCTAAGTTGGTTTGCTAAGTCTTCAATTGCTGGGAATTGGCTCAAATAAACTGGCTGATTAAAAATCATGGCGATATCCATGAGCATTTCGCCATATTGAAAAGGCTTTCTCAAAATGCGGACGGCGCTCTCATTGTTGTAGCTACCAAGTTCTGCATGATTTGACATTAAACGCTCCACTCACTAGTCGTATGCTTATCCAAATGCAACCCGCACTCGTTCTTTTTCTCTCCGTACAGGTTCATCGTATGCGCCCATCTTCCGTCGCGTTCGTTTTGGCCTTCCGCCACCGGCAAGGTGCAGGGTTGGCAGCCGATGGATTTGTAGCCTGAAGCGACTAGCGGGTGTTTCGGCAGGTTGCGTTTGGCGAATTCCTCTTTGATTTGCTCACGTGTCCAGAAGGCGAGCGGATTGATGCGGAAGACGCCGTCTTCGTCGATTTGGAAATAACCCATGTCCTGGCGCTCGTCGGTCTGGTAGCGTTTGCGCCCTGTTATGAGGGCGTGGATGCCCATTTCGCGGACAGCACGCTGCAGCGGCTCGACTTTGCGCATCCAGCAGCAGCGGTTGGGTTGCTTACTCCAAAGATCGCCATTTGGATCGATGTTTTTGACGATGTTGGGGTCGGGTTTCAGGATGCGGATGTCTTTGAGGCCGAATTGCGTTGCTAAGGTTTCGACATATTCCAGTGTTTCCTTGAAATGTTTTTCGGTGTCGAGGAAAAGGATTGGGGCGCTTGGGTCGATTTCGGCGATTAAGGAAATCAGCAATGCCGAATCAGCGCCGAAGCTGGAGAAGAGGGCGATTTCGTTTTTGAATTCCTTATGCAGCATGGTTTTGATGAGCTGGCGCGTGTCCATATCGGCATAGAACGCCTCTAGCCGCGTCAGGCGGTCTTTTTGTTTTTCGGTGGCGGCGTTGAGGCCTTGGAGGGAATCTAGCATGGGTTAGTCTGTTGGCTGTAGTCTGTGGTCTGTAGCTACAGACTATAAGCTACGGACTACCGACTGATTGGGTTAGGTTTATATAGGATTATAGCATAGAAATGCAAGGAATTTATGTGAAATATTTATTTCCACATGGTTCATCTGTAGATATCGTCATTGCGAGCATTAGCGAAGCAATCCAGGGTTGGCGCCCGTGACCCTGGATTGCCGCGCTTCGCTCGCAATGACGGGGGTTGGGTTAGAGCCAGTTTTTGTCTTTAATATACTGTTTTGTTAGGTTATTTACTTCATCATATGATTTGCCCGAGGCTTTCCATTCTTGTCTTTTATTAGAGATTTCGTCAATGCGCTCCCCCCAGATTTCGGGGAATAGGTCTTCTAGTTTGTCCCGGATGATTTTTGCGGTGCCGGGGGTTTTGCCGTTGGTGGAGACGCTAAGCAATAAATTGCCGCGTTTGACGAAGCTTTGGAAGAAGAAGTCGCAGTATTTTTTGTTGTCCTCGACATTGACGAGGGCGCCCATGGTTTTGGCTTTTTTGTATAGTTTGGCGCTTGTGTCCTCATCCAGCCCGACAATCAGGACGAAGGCGAAATTGCGGAAATTGATTTTGTCGAATGGCGGTTCGATGATGGTGAGTTTTTCGATGCCGAGTTCGCGCAGCTTCTTCTCACGGGCGCGGAGCTTTTCACCGGTGCCGATGAGGAGGGTTTTGTGGGCGGAGGTGTTTAGGGTGACGGGGAGCATTATAATTTTCCTTCGCGCACTTTCCCAATTCCTAAAATTTTCATGGCTTGTTCCAATCGGCGAATATGGTGCATGGCTTCTGGATTGGTTCTGCTTAATATTCCAAATATCTTGGTGAAAACTTCACGCGCATGCTCCCGTGGAAGTATTCTTACTCTATTTAATTCGTCTGCTAATTGTTTAGCTTTGATTTTATATTCGCCACTTCCTGAAAATGAAGCTTTAAAAACTTGTTTATTAATTGGTTCTTGCCAACCTAGTGTGCCCATCAACAGGTTAAAAATTTTATCGAATACGTCGCTGGCTAATGTTGATGGAGAGCCTGTGTAGTTAGTGGTTTGGTGCGTGCTAAGTATCGCGTATGAGCTTTCACTCATATTAAGCTGCCCACTTCTTGCCGGCTAGTGCAGCTTTCGCGTTTTCTTTTACATTATCCAGCCCAAACCGTGAGATGAAATCGCCGAAGCCTTCGTCGGGTTTTTTGTTGGCGGCGAATAATGCGAACATTGGGTCTAATGCTAGTGGCACATCCTCTAAGGGGACTTTGTCGAAGATTTCGGCGCCTAGTTTAGTGGCTTCGAAATCGCCGCCGATGTAGAGTTTGTAGTGGCCGGGCATGCGGCCGACTATGCTGAAATCGCCGACATAGGGGCGGGAGCAGCCGTTGGGGCAGCCTGCTATGCGGAAGGTCATTTTTTCGTCCAGCAGCCCGTGTTTGTCGAGGGTTTTTTCCAGTTCGCGGATTAGCGGGTCGCGGATGCGCTCGGCTTCGGTCAGGGCTTTGCCGCAGGTTGGGAGGGCAACGCAGGCGAGCGCCCAGCGGTCGATTTGGGTGATTTCATTTGTCAGTTTGATTTCATATTTTTTGAGCAGGGCTTCGATTTCGGCTTTGGCTCCGGTTTCGATATCGCAGAAAATAATATTCTGGTCGGCGGTCAGGCGGATGTCCATTGTGTATTTTTTCACAAGCTCGCGGATGCCTTCGCGGTAGCTATCTTTGATGCGGCCGGATGATATCGGCAGGCCGAGGAACCATTTTCCGTCGCCTTGTTCGAACCAGCCCATATGGTCTTCGATGCCCCATTTTTTGACCGGCATGGCGGGGGAGAATTTTTTGCCGAAGTATTTTTCGGCGATTTCGCGGGACCAATCCATACCTTTTTCTTCGACTACATATTTGAGGCGGGCGTGTTTGCGGTTGGTGCGGTCGCCGAAATCTCTTTGTAATTCAACAATGCTTTGTGCCGCTGCGACGATGTCGCCGGGGGCGACTGCGCCGAGCATGGTGGCGGTGCGGGGGTAGGTTTCCGGCTGGTTGTGGTTCATGCCAAGGCCGCCGCCGATGGCGAGGTTCCAGGCTTGTAGTTTGCCGTTTTCAAACATCGGTAACAGCGCGAGGTCGTTGACCATTGGCTCGACGCACATATCATGCGGCTCGTTGATGGCCATTTTGAATTTGCGCGGCATATAGACGTCTTTATAAATTGGCTCGACTTCTTCCGGCGTTCCGAAATCGAGTTTTTCCTCGTCCATCCATACTTCAAGATAGGCGCTGGATTTTGGCGCGAAATGTTCGGCGAGCTGGTCGGTGGTGTCCTGCATTATTTTGTGCTGCTCATCCTTGATGGGGGCGGGGCAGGCGAGGACATTGCGGTTGACATCGCCGCAGCCGCCGAGGGTGGAGAGTTCGGCCTCGATTATGGCGCGGACCATCGGGCGCATCGCGGGTTTCAAGATATTGTGGAACTGGAAAGTCTGTCGGGTGGTGATGCGCAAAGTGCCGTTGGCGAAATGTTCGCAGATGCGGTCGAGCGCAAGATATTGATCGGCTTTGAGTTTTCCGCCCGGGCATTTCATGCGCAGCATGAACTCCCATTCTTTTTCCAACCCGGCCTTTTTGCGCTCGGTCTGCGTGTCGCGGTCATAGCCGAAATAGGAGCCGTGGAATTTGAGGAGTTCGTAGGTGGCGTCGGTGACTTCGAGGTTGGATGTGTCTTCGAGCTCCTGCTTGATTTGGCCGCGCAGATAGTTAGATTCCCGCTTCATCGCTTCTTGAGCAACGGGTTTTTTCTCTGGTTTTGGCGGCGGGTTTTCAGTCATGATGCGCTTATATAGTAGCATAGTTTGAAGGGAAAGTGCAAATTATTTCTGTGGAATAAAATATTTTACAGCTCAATTCTGTGAGTTGCAATGCCCTAACCAACGAGAATTTTTATCACGCAAGCAGTCTTTCATAAATCCATAGCCGAATTCAATTAAATAACTATCATTCTTATTGAGCTGGTAGCTGAAGTCAGACTTATATTTGTCTAAATCCTTTTCAAGGTGAAGTTCATTTAAACTAATAGGATATTTACCCGTTTCTTTTTTGTACTCTTCAATAGCTAAAATGATTCTATCGCCTTGCGCTTTACGCTCTTCGAGGCTAGGTGCTAAAAAATTATTTGAAATAAAAAATGGCTATTAGTGCCAGCAATAAAAAACTTAGTATCAGTAGAATTTTCATTTGATTATTAATTTGTGAGCAAACATGATAGGATCAATTTATGAATAAAGATATATTTTTACAGGCCGCCGACACATCCGAAGCCAAGCTCTCTCGCATTGTTGCTGGTTCTATCGGCAAGCTTGATGATGGCGAGTTGTTCATCGAGATTTCGGAGAGTGAGTCTTTAGTATTTGATGATGGGAAGTTGAAGAACGCTTCGTTTGATCAGTCACAAGGGTTTGGTTTGCGTGGGGTGGTGGATGAGGCGGTGGCTTATGCGCACTCCTCAGTTTTGAGTGAGGAGGCGATTTTGCGGGCGGCGGGGACGATGGGGGCGGTGAAGGGAAGGGATTGCCGATTGCCGATTGCCGATTCTCGATTGAAGGGAAAAAATCGGCAATCGTCAATCGAGAATCGGCAATTATATGTTGAAACTAACCCGATTCATGGGCTTGGCTTTGCTGAAAAGGTGAAACTGCTGCAAGACATCGACGCTTATCTGCGTGGGCGGGATCCGCGGGTGCGGCAGGTTTCGGTTTCGATATCGGGGGAGCATCAGTCGGTGATGGTGTTGCGCGGGGATGGGCGGATTGCTACGGATTTTCGGCCATTGGTGCGGTTGAATATTTCGGTTACGGTTGAGGATAACAAGCGCATGGAGCGTGGCGGGAATGGGGTTGGCGGACGTGCGGGATATCTGGAATTTATTTCAGCCGATAAGTGGCGGGCGCAGGCTGATGATGCGTTGCGCCAGGCATTGGTGAATCTGGAATCGATTCCGGCGCCGGCGGGGGAGTTTCCGGTGGTGCTGGGGCCGGGATGGCCGGCGGTGTTGTTGCATGAGGCGATCGGGCATGGGTTTGAGGGGGATTTTAATCGCAAGAAAACATCCGTTTATTCGGAGATGATGGGGAAGCGTGTGGCATCGAAAGGTGTTAATGTTGTTGATGATGGGACGATTCCGAACCGGCGCGGGTCTTTGAATATTGATGATGAGGGAACGCCGACGCAAAGGAATGTTTTGATTGAGGACGGGATTATGGTGGGCATGATGCAGGATAGGTTAAATGCACGGCTGATGGGTTTGCCCCCGACTGGGAACGGACGGCGGGAAAGCTATGCGCATAAGCCGCTGCCAAGGATGACGAATACGTTTATGGAAGCGGGGACGCATACGCAAGATGAGATGATTGCATCGGTGAAGAACGGGATTTACGCGCCATATTTCGGCGGCGGGCAGGTGGATATTGTTTCAGGCAAGTTCGTGTTCAGCGCGACGGAGGCTTACCGGATTGAAAACGGGAAAGTGACGCGGCCTTTGAAGGGGGCGACGCTGATTGGCAACGGGTTGGACGCGATGCAGAAGATTTCGATGGTGGGGAATGATATGCAGCTTGATCCGGGGATTGGGACTTGTGGCAAGGATGGGCAGGGGGTGCCGGTGGGAGTGGGGCAGCCTTCGTTGCTGATTAGCTCCATGACGGTAGGGGGGACGGAGGTTTAAGGCTTGATTATTATAAGCGGGTTATATTGTCACAAATTTTAATTATCTCGTCGGGTTCTAATTCAATATTTCCTTGAAGATATTTTAAAAATCTGTCGATTGGCTGAAGTTTGGCTATTAAATTCTCCGAATCTTCCAGGGTCATATAATCTGCTTCATATTTATCCTGATATTTTAAGAAAACTCGCCACAAGATATAGGAAATCACCCGCCGTCCCGAATTCGCGGTTTTATAATATTCACCGATATATTTGCAGAAATCGGAGATTTCGTCCAAGCTTATGGAGCCGTTTTTTGCAGCTGTGGATAATATAACTTCTGCTTTTTTTGGTAAGAAATTATGAACGCTCATTTGGTCATGAGTTCAGCAATTCATCTTTGGAAAAGATATAATCAAGCCCGATCCCATCTTTGGCCAGGTTCGCTTCAGCGCCTTCATTTCTATCAACGACAGAGAGGACTTTAACAACTTTGCACCCAAGATCTTGAACGGCTTTTATCGCTTCCTTAACCGAACCGCCTTTGGTGGTTACATCGTCAAGAATTACAATCTTATCGCCATGGTTAAGCTGGCAACCTTCAATAAGCTGGTCTGTGCCGCGGCCTTTTTTCTCTTTGCGGACGTAAAAGGCTTTTAGTTTGCGGTTGAGTTGGAAGCTTATGATATTGGCGGCATCTATGGCAGGGCAGGCGCCTAGTTCCAGGCCGCCGATAGCGTCGATATCCTCGGCTATTTTTTCCAGGATCAAGTGCCCGGCCAGATTGGCGCCTTCGGAATCCATCAGGGTGGCTTTCAAATCAAACAAATAATCGCTTTTAGCTCCGGACGCTAAAGTGAAATCCCCCTTTTTAAGGGATTTTTTTATGATAATTTCTTTCAAACGGTCTTTTTTAGACAAATTATTTCCAGTAAAGCTATTTTGTGTTGCAAGCGCCAGTTTCATGATAAATTACTATTTCAATTGCAGTTAAACACAATCTATTTTGTTTTATATAAGCTTTTGTAGTGAAAATATGATTCTTATGGGAAGAAGGCAACATATATAGTAATAAGCGGTGAAAGTCTACTAATTTTTGTTCACGCTGATAATTGTAGTGAGACGGCTGGCCCCGGCATCAGTACTTGCGGCAAGGATGGGCAAGGCGTGCCGGTGGGGGTTGGGCAGCCTTCGCTGTTGATTTCGTCGATGACGGTTGGTGGAACGGAAGTAGGGGCTTGATTAGTTAAGTAATGTAAACTATCATGTTTGTATGAGTAAAAATTTAAAATGGGTTGGTGCAGCTGCTTGGATAGGGATGGCCTATTGTGGCTGGGTGAACCGGGTGGCGGTGCTCAAAAATGTAACAGAAGGTTTACAAGCGGGGCCGGGCAAAGTTTTATATGAAGCCGGGGTTCCGGCTAAATTTAATTTTCCATATCAAATGGGTGCGGCGATGGAAGAGAGAGGTTATGTAAGCTCATGGTTGGAAGAGGTTCAGGCTAGCGAGGAAGTTCATAAATCCCGATAATAATCCTAATAATTTGAAACGCGGCTTTGACAACGGAGAAGTAACTCAAGCGATAAAAATAGGGGTTATATAGCTAGTGTTAGGGCTGGCGGCTTGATTACATATAATAATTTAGTAGATTTGGTTTATGAAAAAAGGGTTTACGCTCGTTGAGCTTTCGATTGTGCTGGTGATTATAGGTCTGCTGATCGGCGGGATTCTGGCGGCGCAGAGTATGGTTGGAACTACTAAAGTTCAGGGTGTCGTAAGGCAATTAACCCAATATGATGTTGCAATAAGCAATTTTAAAACCAAATACAACCAATTGCCGGGTGACTCCAGTTTGCTTACAAATGCCGGGAATAATAATGGTTATTATGATGCTGTAGCCGAGCAATATAACTTTTGGTATCATTTATCATTGGGCGTCGGATTGATGAACTATAAAGGCTCTGCTTACACGGCGGCTTTTAATCCCGATACTGCCGGTGCCAATGAGAGCGGTTGCCCGAAGTTTAATATCGACCAGAATACTGCCAATCAACCATGTTTAATAGTTTATGATAGTGCAGCGGGTGGCACAGCTACAATCCCTACCCTTGATTATTATAATCAGCGTGCGGGGACAGGTTTTGAAACCGCGACAGGAGACCCGCTAAAGCCGGTTGATGCCAAAGCGATTGATTTGAAAATCGATGACGGCATGGCGATGGATACGACCTGGGCGGGAGGAAATACAGGTGGGAATTTTGTAGCTTTTGGTTTTGGCGGCGGCGCCTGTTCAACAGCTGCGGGCGGCGGCGCATATGCATATAACCTTTCCACTACCGGTTATGCCTGTACCGTGCATATACATTTCGGCACTGCGACCGGCACTGCCGCCAGTTATCAATAGCGCAAAAAATTCCCTGCGCTCCTTTTATAAAGCTTTTGTGGGCCGCTGAGGTCAGCGTCTTGTTTGACTAACCATTCGCCGCTTTCTTACCATTGGCGCCGCTGACTTGGGCGCGGAGTGCTTTGGCAGAAGCAACCATGGCTTCAAGCGCCGGTTTGGTTTCTTTCCAGCCGCGGGTTTTAAGGCCACAATCGGGGTTTACCCAGATTTGTTTGGCGTCGAGGACTTTTAGGGCTTTTTGTAACAAACCAGTCATTTGTTCTTGGGTTGGAACGATTGGGCTATGGATATCATAAACGCCGGGTCCGATTTCGTTTGGATATTTATAGCCGACGAAAGCGTCGAGGAGTTCCATTTGTGAGCGGCTGGTTTCGATTGAAATCACGTCTGCATCCATTGCGCCGACGGCTTGGATGATGTCGTTGAACTCGCTGTAGCACATATGGGTGTGGATTTGGGTTTTGTCCTGCACGCCTGATGCGGTGATGCGGAAAGCTTCGACGGCCCAGCGGAGGTAATCATTCCACTCAGAACGGTGCAAAGGCAGGCCTTCGCGGAGGGCGGCTTCGTCGATTTGGATTACTTTGATTCCGGCTTTTTCCAGATCCACAACTTCATCACGAATCGCGAGGGCGATTTGTTTGGTTGTGGCTTCACGCGGCTGGTCGTCGCGCACGAAGCTCCATTGAAGGATGGTGATGGGGCCGGTGAGCATGCCTTTCATTGGGTTTTTAGTTTGTTTTTGCGCGAAAGTTGCCCATTCGACGGTCATTGGTTTTGGGCGGGAGACATCGCCGAAAATGATTGGCGGTTTCACACAGCGTGAGCCGTAGCTTTGAACCCAACCGAATTGGCTGAACGCGAAACCGGAGAGCTGTTCGCCGAAATATTCGACCATGTCGTTACGCTCAAATTCACCGTGGACGGGGACATCCAGGCCGATTTCATCTTGCCATTGGATACATTCCGCAGTCGCTTTTTGCAGGAACTTTGTGTAATCCGCGTCAGACATTTTACCGGCTTTGTTGGCAGCGCGGGCAGCACGGACGTCTTCAGTTTGCGGGAATGAGCCGATTGTTGTTGTTGGGAACAATGGGAGGTTCAGTTTTGCACCTTGAATTGCCGCGCGGGCAGGATATGCGGATTTGCGGTTAGCAAGTGCAGGGGTGATTTCGGCAACGCGTTTTTTCACTGCATCATTATGGATGCGTTTTGAAGTGGCGCGGGATTGCATTGCAGCTTTGTTGGCTTCGAGTTCAGCTTTTACTGAATCACGGCCATTGCTGAGAGCTTTGGTGAGAGTGCTGATTTCTTTGATTTTTTGACGGGCGAAAGCGAGCCAGTTTTTGAGTTCGGCATCGAGCTTGGTTTCAGAATCCAGATCAACCGGAGAGTGGAGGAGTGAGCAAGAAGGGGCAACGAAGATTTTATCGGCACCGCGGTTTGCTACTGCTTTTTCGAGTTTGCCGAGGGCTTTTTCGAAATCTGTTTTCCAGATATTGCGGCCTTCGACTACGCCGAGGGAGAGGATCAAGTTTGCCGGAGCGGTTTTCAACGCTTCATCAAGCTGTTTTTCACCACGAACGATATCCAGGTGCAATGCTTGGATTGGGAGGTTCAAAGCTGTTTCAAGGTTTGCGCCGAGGTCAGTGAAATATGTGCCGACCAGGATTTTTGGAGCGGTTGCTTTGCTCAACTCTGCATAAGCAGTTTTGAAAGCAGCGCGTTGGTCGTTATTGAGGTCGAGAACCAATGCCGGTTCATCCAATTGGATCCATTCCGCGCCAGCGGTTGCTAGTTTAGAAAGGATTTCTTTGTAAACTGGGAGAATTGCTGGGAGGAGTTCCAATACATTGCCGCCGTCTTTTTCCTTACCGAGGAGGAGGAAGGAAACTGGTCCGAGCAATACGGGCCGAGTGTTGACGCCGAGTGCTTTGGCTTCGTTGTATTCATCAAAGATTTTGGTGGATGAAAGGGCGAATTTTGTGGATTTAGAAAGCTCAGGCACAATGTAGTGATAATTTGTATCGAGCCATTTTGTCATTTCCATGGCTGGGACATTGGCTAGTTTGCCAGTGCGGCCGCCGCGGGCCATGGCGAAATATGTATCGGCATCGACCTGGGAGCCTTCAAATTTGTAACGTGGTGGAACAGCGCCGAGGAGGGCGATTGTGTCGAGGACATGGTCATAGAGGGAGAAATCGTTGGAAGGAATGTGCTGGATGCCGTTATCAGCTTGGAATTTCCAGTTTTCAGCACGGATTTTTTTGGCTTCTGCTTGCAAAGCGTCCAATTGGGAGTCACCTTTCCAATAAGATTCAACAGCTTTCTTCAATTCACGAAAAGCGCCGACGCGCGGGAAACCGAGGTTTGTTGCAATTACATTAGCCATTTTATGTCCTGATTTAATTTGGACGGACTTTATAGCGCCAAAAGCCTAGCGAACGCAAGGAAGAAATACGTCACCCTGAACGAAGTGAAGGATCCCGCTATGGCAGATCCTTCACTTCGTTCAGGATGACGTCGGCAATCTTAGGTTGTATAAAAGCGCAAATTTTTTTAGGCCGGTTAGGCTTGGGTATGGAAGATGGCGGCGTCTTGGGTGCGGCGGATCTGCATCATCTCGAAGAGCGATTTTTGCGGGTAATAAGTTACGTGGCCGTCTTTTAAGGAAGTGAAGCGGGTGACGTAATCGCCGGTAATGTCTTTGAAAATGGTGAAGCGGACGTCGGAAACTATGTAATAATTGCTTTGAATAGTTTGGGCGGCTTTTTCAATTTCCGCGAAACGGGCTTTGTCAGCAGTTTGAGGAGCTTGTTGCTCCTGTTTGATTTCAGCAACCGGAGCTTGAACAACAGGTTTGGCAACTACCGGCGGGCTTCCCCCTTGGAATGTAGCGCCGCTAGTTGGCAAAGTTATATTCAGTATATCCATAATTCCCCCATGCATCACATCCTTTATTTAGGAGGCGCTGCATATCAATCTAACCAATGGAATTAAAACCCCCTGTCTTATTCCCCTAGCTTAAATTCCTCAAAATATTCCTTGATATGTTCTGAAGAATTTAAACCTTGTATTCCCTTGGGGAGGGAGAGGTTTTTTAGGCCTCTCCCGTCCCCAATTATTCAAAACTACCCGATAAGTTTCAGGAGGTTTTGTGGAATTTGGTTAGCTTGAGCTAACACGGAGATCGCAGCTTGTTGCAGAACTTGCTGAGTTGCGAAGCGTGTAGACTCTGCTGACACATCTGTATCCAAGAATTGTCCGCGAGCCGCGTCCAAGTTTTGGATTGAAGTGCTGAGAGTTGCTGAAGCATAGCTGAATCGTGATTGCAACGCACCGATGTCTGCACGAGTAGACGTGATGGTTTTAATCGCGATATCGAGTACGTCTGAAGCAGTGATCGCGCCGTCTTGAGTAGAAATATCAAGAGCTTGCGTTGCACCAGTAGAGTCTTTATACACTGCGGTTGATTTGATGCTTGATACAGCGATACCGATAGTATCTCTTGAATCAGTACCAACTTGGAAGCTTAAGCCACCAGTTGAGCCTGAACCGAAACCACCGTTAAGAGCAGCAGCAAGGCCATCAGCTTCAGATTGAGTAGTGATGCTGATATTACCTGGAGTGTTAGTAGCCAGATCGATATCGATATAAGCGTTAGCATCATCAACTGAAGTTAAGCGAAGCACACCTGTAGCACCGCCAGTAGAACCATCCAAGTCAACAGCGTCGGAAGTAGCGCTTACTGTAACACCGGTAGTGTTGCCCGGAGTGCTAGCAGAGTTATAAATAACGCCATTTACTTTTACTGAGAACGAAGCATTGGTAGGGCTGTTTGATGTGATTGAGAAATCAGACAGTGTTGGTGCGAAGCCAGTAGTAGTATCAAACCCTTTGCCTCTGAACACGAAGTCGTTACCAGACATACCTTGCAATACAGTACCAGCAAATTTGGTAGTTGTGATTGCAGTGTTGCTAGTAGCAGCTGTGTTTTCTAAGCCGCGATCTTGATAAATAGAGATTTTAGCAAGTTCAGCTTGGATAGAAGCAGCAGAAGAGTTCATACCAGCTTGAGAGTTGGCAGCGTTCAAATCGGCTACGTCAAGGTTTAACACCATTGCTGTTTTACCAGCAGCAGTATCAGCGGCGTTTAAGATTTGAGTCAACACGATGTTGGTGTTAGTGTTAGTGTTATCAAAGCCGTTGAAAGAAGAAGCGAAGTTCACGCCATTGATATTAACACTCAACTGACCAAGACCTGCAGTAGCAGATACTACAGCGCTAACTTTAACATTAGACATATCACCTTGATAAGCTAACAAAGCAGTGTCGCTGGTACCGACTGTGGCAACCGTCAAAGCAGTCAAACCACCGGTAAGAACGGCAGTGTTGATTGTGTTTGTGGTAGAAGTCAGAGCATTGGTAAATTTACCGACTGCAGATGGTATTTCTGTAGCGATAGCGGTTTTAGAAGCTGCTAAAGTACCATCAAGCAAGTTTACGCCGTTGAAGTTTGTTTTAGTAACGATACGATCATATTCTGATTTAAGAGCTTGGAACTCTTGGTTCAGGTAGCTACGTTCGTTGTTAGAAAGCGTACCAGAGTTAGCTTGTACTGCGAGAGCTTTCTGACGTTGCAAAATTTCGCCGAGTGAAGAAAGGGCGCCATCAGCAACTTGAAGCAATGTTGTACCTTGGCCAGCGTTGGTAGCAGCTGTTCTTAAAGTTGAAACTGTAGTACGAAGAATTGTACCGATTGAAAGTGCAGCTACGTTATCTGAAGCTGATACGATTGCATTACCGCTAGACAAACGAGCGATAGATGCTTGAGCAGCGTTAGCGGCAGTACGTAAGTTGTTCTGCGCATAATATGCTGCGATGTTGGTGTTGATTGAAGACATAGAGTTCTCCTACTTGGATTATTAGTTCTTGGGCTTCCTGCCCCCATATCGCTGACACTATGCCGACTATATGGTTCTTAATAAATCCCAGATTACCAGGTAAAGATTAATTAACGGTTAACAAGCTGACAATTATTATGTTAGCGAAGAACGCATGTTTTCTATTGAAAAATAGGGGGTTTATGGCTAATATATATGAGTATGCCATCACAAGCTTTAAATACTCCGCAAATACCACCGCAAGTGCAACAAGCGATTCAAGCTATTATTAGCGGTAATACCGCATATTTTGCTCAATTAGCCCAGCAATGGCAGGATACTGGTGCTAGTGCTCACAGTGAAGTTAGTGAAAGACAGCTTGGAACTGGCGGTTTATCTGCAAGCAATAATTCGTTGCTAGATAAATTGGCGCCGGTAAAGCAGAAAGAAGCCTTCAATCCTGGGGTTCCAACGCAACGTGGTTTGCCTGCCTAAGCAGCGATTTGAATGCCTTTTTCTTTTAGCAATTCCTGTAATTCGCCAGAAGCGTACATTTCTTTGGTTATGTCGCAGCCGCCGATGAATTCGCCTTTGATGTAAATTTGCGGGATGGTTGGCCAATCGGAGAATTTTTTGATGCCATCGCGCACGGCTTCATCGGCGAGGACGTTGACATCATGAAATTTGACGCCGAGCTTTTGGAAAATTGCCGTGACTGCTGCGGAAAATCCGCACATGGGCATGGCCTGCGTGCCTTTCATATATATGACGACATCGTTTTCGGCGGTTTCTTTTTTAAAATGTTCTGTGAGATCGTTCATCGTTAATCGTTCATTATTGAGGTTCTTATCTTACGATAAACGATTAACAATTAATGATCAACGGAAGTTTTGATTTGTAATGCATGTATATCGTGTGATGATATCGCGGCTTGAACCAGTTTATGTTGCGCGATACGGGGGAGATTTCTGAAAGCTTCATCGACTATTTCCAATGACCAATGGTCGTTGTCACCGGCAAGATCGGTTATTTTGATCCGGGAGGCGGGGAAGGCGGATTTTATAGCTTTTTCTAAATCTTCTCTTGAAATGGGCATAAATTAACTTGTATAAAGAATTATAAACAATGGTTTTACCCATGTCAGAAGCAGATGATGATACAATAGTGGGCGCAAGAATATTAAGCAGACATTTATATGGGGAGTTTGAGAATAAATATCCAGCTTATTTTTCTGGCGCTGAAAAATCTGATAAACCTGACAAAGTGATTTATCAAGGTGTTAAGCGCATGGCGCAAAATGGCCAGCCTCTAAATGGCGAGGTGGAGTTTTTAGGAACTCTGAGAGAATATTACCAGGAGCATAGAGGAGTCGTGAAAGAAGTGAGAAGAAGCAACCCAACTCCGCGAACAGATTTAATGATAAGAACAATAGCAGAAGCAATCGGGCAATTGCAGCCGCATGGGCACACACATTAAGACGCCATAAATTCCGGGAGGAATTTTTCGTGGGTGGATTTTAATTCTGTTACCGGAACATTTACATGGCCATCAATGTGGAGGTTTTTGCCTTCGACTTTGGCTAGTTTCACGGCTTTGACGCCTGCGGTTTCGGCTTTGTTCATAATTGTGTCGGGGAGATTAGTTGAAATAATATAGCGCCCCTGATCTTCGCCAAGCAGGAACTCGTGTAGTGGGATTTTAGTTTCCAGTTTTTCAGTGCTGATACCGCGATTGGAGGCCATTGCCATTTCTGCCAGCGCGATTAACAATCCGCCATCGGAAATATCGTGGCAGGCGGTGATGTATTTGTTGATGCTCAAAACGAATTCGCCGTTTTTGCGTTCTTTGGCGAAATCGGTTTTTGGTGGCGCGGCGGGTTTGGCGCCGCAGATGTCGCCTGCGTAGATCGAGGAGCCGAGTTGCCCCAGAGTTTCGCCGATTAATATCAAGATTTCGCCATCGGCTTTGGGGGCGATGGTTTTGCGTTTTTCTAAATTATCCATCAGGCCGACGGCGCCGATTGCGGGAGTGGGGTTGATGGCGGCTCCAAGAGTTTCATTATATAATGACACATTGCCGGAAACGATTGGATAGTCGAGCGCGAGGCAGGCTTCGGACATTCCTTGCAGGCAGCCGACGATCTGGCCCATGATTTCCGGTTTTTGCGGGTTGCCGAAATTGAGGCAGTTGGTGATGGCTAGCGGTTGGGCGCCGGTGGCGATGATGTTGCGGTAGGTTTCGGCGACGGCTTGTTTGCCGCCTTCGATTGGGTCGGCGAAGCAATAGCGCGGCGTGCAATCGGTGGTGATGGCCAATGCTTTTTCGGTGTTGTGGATGCGGACTAGGCTGGCATCGCCGCCGGGGAAAATTATGGTATCGCCGCCAACTTGATGATCATATTGCTGCCAGATCCAGCGTTTGCTGGAAAGGTCGGGGAGGGAGAGCATCTGCAATAATGTTTTGTTGTAGTCAGTTGGGGCGGGGAGTTCGCCGGATTTTTCGGTGATGCGGTTGATTGTGTAGGGGCGTTCATAGATTGGGGCTTCGTCGCTTAATGGCTGGAGGGGGAGGTCGGCTTCGGTTTCGCCATTCATTTTTAATATCATGCGCCCCGAGTCGGTGAGTTTGCCGATGACGGCGAAATCGAGATCCCATTTGGTGAAGATTTTTTTGGCCATTTCTTCTTTGCCGGGTTTCAAAATCATCAACATGCGTTCCTGGGATTCTGAGAGCATCATTTCATAGGCGGTCATCCCCTCTTCGCGGCAGGGGACTTTGTCCATCCACATCTCAATTCCCATTCCGCCCTTGCTGGCCATTTCGATGGAGGAGCTGGTGAGGCCGGCGGCGCCCATGTCCTGGATGGCGACGATGGCGTCGGTTTGCATCAGTTCAAGGCAGGCTTCGATGAGGAGTTTTTCGGTGAACGGGTCGCCGACTTGGACGGTTGGGCGTTTTTCATCTGCGTCTTCGCCGAATTCGGCGCTGGCCATAGTGGCGCCGTGGATGCCGTCGCGGCCGGTTTTGCTGCCGACATAGACGACCGGGTTGCCGAGACCGGCGGCGGCGGAATAAAAGATTTTATCGGTTTCGGCGATGCCGACGGTCATGGCGTTGACGAGGCAGTTGCCGTTATATGATTCATGGAAATTGCACTCGCCGCCGATTGTCGGGACGCCGACGCAGTTGCCGTAATGGCCGATGCCGCGGACGACGCCGTTGACCAGGTGTTTGGTTTTTGGGTGGGATGGTGCGCCGAAGCGGATCGCGTTCATATTGGCGATGGGGCGGGCGCCCATGGTGAAGACATCGCGAAGGATTCCGCCGACGCCGGTGGCGGCGCCTTGGAACGGTTCGATATATGAAGGGTGATTGTGCGATTCCATTTTGAAAATCGCGGCCTGGCCATCACCGATATCGATTACGCCAGCGTTTTCGCCGGGGCCGCAGATCACCCACGGGGCTTTTGTGGGGAGTTTTTTCAAGTGGAAGCGGGTGGATTTATAACTGCAATGTTCGCTCCACATGACGCTGAAAATTCCCAGCTCGGTCATATTCGGTTCGCGGCCCATGATGGTGAGGATTTTCGCATATTCCTCATCGGACAGGCCGAATTGGGCGTAGAGAGGGAGCGGTTGTTTGGTGGCGGGTTTGGACATGGGGGTGGTTTACAGTATTCTTAACGCAGCTTCAAATTTATTTTTTAACTCGCTGAAATCCTCTAAACCCACGCTCACCCTTATCAAATGGAATGGCACGCCGGCGCTTTCGGCGAAGTCGCGTTCGTGGTAATGGGCGAGTAGGGTGTAGGGGCAGGCGAGTGTGTAGTTGGTTCCGAGTGATGGGCCTTTGTTGACTTCTAGGGCGTCGTAGAATTTTATGGCTTGCGTCTCCGTTGGCAGGACTAGGGAGATGATGCCACCATAGCCGAGGGTTTTGTATTTTTCGTAGGTTTGGTTGGCTTTGGGGTAGTGGATTGCCGATTGCCGATTGCCGATTGCCGATTTTAGGAATTCGTATAATTGTTCGGCGTTGTTGTTTATTTTGGCGATTCGTTCTTCAAAGTTGCGGCTGTTTTTCTCCAGCACGATTGCGTCTTCGCCATATAATAAATCTTCGTAGATGTAATCCAGTTTAGTTTTTAATTGATTATATAAGGGGGAGTTGGAGTTGAGGATGAGCGAGCCGGCCAGGACGTCGCCGATGCCGCTGAAGAATTTGGTTAGGGAGGAAACTACGATATCGGCATAGGCTATCGTGCTGGCATTTGCCCAGGTGCTTAATGTGTCGTCGATTACCAATGCGACACCATGAGAGCGGCAGAGGTTGCTCAGAGCTTCGAGGTCAACACATGTGATTAGCGGATTGGTGGGGAATTCGGTGAAGACGGCGCTTGGTTTTTTTTCTTTTATGGTTTTTTCAAGCGTGGCGAAATCATTTACGTCAGAAATGAAAATTGTTTCATGGCCGAATTTTTCCTGGATTTTTAAGGTGTCAACATAGGGGAAGCCGAGCTGGATGGTTGGATATTTTACGTCATTGCGAGCGGAGCGAAGCAATCCAGGTTCACTTGCGCCGCCAGTATGGATTGCCGCGTCGGCGTTGCCTCCTCGCAATGACGAAGATTGGGTGATGATTTCAAACGCAGTGAAAATTGCGGCCATGCCGGAAGGATAGAGGGTAATGTTATCAGTTCTTTCTCCGGTGAGGCTGGCGAGATGGGCGCGGATTTTACTCTTTGCTTCAATTGATGATCGATGATTGATGATTGATGATTGGGTTAGGGCGGCTTCGGCCTGGCGGGAGCTGATTATATAACCGGGATGTTGCCAGAAGGATTTGGCTTCTTTTTCGGTGCCTTTGGGTAATATGAGCGCGTAGATTCCTTCGCTGAATTTTTCCACCCGTCCTGTTTTACAGAATTTTTTGCCTAATTCGGCGATGCGGGCAGAGGGGAAGGCCAGGCAGAATTCATTCTCATGCGCGAATTTCTTTTCGGCGGCGGCGAATAGTTTTTTTACGATTGGGTTATAAACAAATCTTGGATAGCCGGTTTTCATTGCATTGATGACTCTTGGCTCGGAAGTTTCATAGCCAACCACATCCGCCCATTTTGGCAAAGAGACGGAAACCGCGTGTTTAGAGGCGGGGAGGGGTTCGCCCAGCTTATTTTTGATTTTTGATTTTTGATTTTTGATTTGATTGGTCATAGTTATTGATTTATACAGCTACGATGCATGTAAAAACAATGATTTTAAGCGTTTTAGTGCTTCTTACACTTGCTGCTTGCGGTGGGGAGAAGAAGGATTTGGACAAGGACGATACGCGGCCGCCGGAAGTTTTATATAATGAAGCGGCGAAAAAGCTGGATGAAAACAATTATAAGATCGCGGCGAAAGATTTCCTGGAAGTTGAGCGCCAGCATCCATATTCCAAATGGGCGGGCGGGGCGCAGATCCAGGCGGCTTATTCATATTATAAGGCAGAACAATATGATGACGCGGTTAATACTCTGCAGCGTTTTATCAAAATGAGCCCTGGTTCGCCGGATGTGCCATATGCTTATTATTTGATCGCACTCTCATATTACAACCGGATTTCCGATGTTGGCCGCGACCAGGATATGACGGTGCAGGCGCGGCAGTCTTTGAAAGATGTGATTGCCCGTTATCCGGATTCGGATTATGCGCGGGATGCGCAGTTTAAGCTGGAGTTGACGGAGGATCAGCTGGCGGGGAAAGAGATGGAAGTCGGGCGGTATTATCTCAAGCGCAAGCAATATGTGGCATCGATTAACCGTTTCAAAGTTGTATTGGAGCAATATCCAAAAACGGCGCAGATTGAAGAAGCTCTGCATCGCTTGGTTGAATGTTATCTTGCGCTTGGTATCGTTCCGGAGGCGCAAAAATATGCGGCGGTGCTGGGGCATAATTATCCGGGTAGTCCGTGGTATGAGGATTCGTATGGTTTGCTGACGAATGGGAAAATCCCAAATACAGATAAGGCTGGAACTAAGGACGCGTGGTGGAAGTTCTGGTAGACGTTTGCGTTGGTTCTGCTAACATAAACATATGAGATTCGGCAGAATGAGATTGAGAGCGGAGTTTGCAGCGGCAAACCGGTAGTAGCGGGAACCAGAGTTACCGTGAGTGCCGTGCTTGAGCAATTGGCGGCGGGTGACCCGATGGCGGAAGTTTTGAAGTCTTATCCCAGAGTTACTGAGGCTGATATATATGCCTGCATAGATTATGCGGCGAAATCCATGAACCATCCGTATAATATCATCACTTTATAATGAAATCCTATCTCATTGATGAAAATATCCATTGCGGAATAGACTGTATAACTGATTTACCGGTGGCCTAGCCATAAATATATCAGAACGCCCCTCAGATGAAGTTATTTGGGAATATGCGACGAAGCATGAAATGACTATTGTTACCAAAGATTCTGATTTTGTCGGTAAAATTAAAATCTCCGGCCCGCCGCCAAAAGTCATCCATTTGAAAACCGGAAATATGAAGCGCAGGGAATTTTTATCTTTTATAGAGAAATATTGGCCGGAGATTGCAAAACTTTCCTCTGATAATAAACTGGTTACGGTTTATCGGGATAGGTTTGAGTATTCTGATTAGATGCTTTATATTAATCTCCATGCTGCAATCGATACATATCAAGAATATTGTCCTGATTGAGAATTTGGAACTGGAATTTAAGTCCGGTTTCACGGCGCTGACGGGTGAGACCGGGGCGGGGAAATCTATTGTTTTGACGTCGCTGGGTTTATTGCTGGGTAAAAAGGCGGATGCTTCTATTTTGCGCTTTGGGGTGGAAACTGGGGAAGTGACGGGGGAGTTTGTGCCGAATAAACAGGTGAGGGCGATTCTGGCGGAGAATGAAATTGATAATGACGCGTTGGTGATTCGGCGGAAAATTGGCGCGGATGGGAAATCGAAAGCGTTTGTGAATGATACGCCGGTTGGGGTGAAATTATTGGAGGAGATTGGGCAGAATATTGTGGAGATTCATGGGCAGCATGATCAATCCCGGCTTTTGGATGCGATAGCTCAACGCGATATCATCGATAAATATGCGAAACTTGATAAAGATTTGGTGGAGTTGGGAAAGGCGTTTGGTGAGTGGAAAGATACGGAAAAAGAACTCGGCGACAGGCGAAATAAAATTGCGGAGGCGAAGAAAGAGGAAGATTATTTGCGCCATGTTGCGGATGAATTGGCGGAATTGAAGGCGCTGCCGGGTGAGGAAGAAAAACTGGCGGATGAGCGGCGGGAGATGATGGATTATGAGAAGATCACCAAGGTTTTGCGTGATGTAGTTGAGGAGTTGACGCGGGATAAGAATATTGATTCAGCAATCGTTAAAGCGCAGAAGATTTTGGTGCGCGCGAATAATTCCAAGTTTGTGAAAGCGATTGATTCTTTGGAGAAAGCATCAGTTGAGATGGGTGAGGCTTTTGCCGAGATTGAGCGGCTGGAGAATGATATTAATGTTAATCCGGATAAGTTGGGGATGTTAGAGGAGCGCTTGTTCAAGATTCGGGAATTATCGCGCAAATATGAGCGGCATCCGGACCAGTTGGCGGAGTTGCTCATCGAAATTCAGGAGAAGTTGAAGCTGCTTGGTGACGAAGAAGTTGATTTGAAGGCGTTGGAAAAACGTGTGGGGGAATTAGCTGCTGAATATACAAAACAAGCTGGCGCGATTTCTGAGAAAAGGAAAGTCGCGGCGAAAAAGATTGAGCAGAAATTATTGGCGGAGTTGAAACCGCTGGCGATGGGCGGGACGAAATTCCAGGTGAAGTTTGAAGCGCAGGTGGCGAATGCCAGGGGTGTTGATAGGGTGGAGTTTTTGGCGTCCACTAATCCGGGGACGCCGTTATCGGTGCTGGCGGATATTGCTTCCGGCGGAGAAATTTCGCGGTTTATGCTGGCGTTTAAGGTTGTGTTATTGGGGGCGTCATCAGCGCCGACGATTATATTTGATGAGATTGATACAG
Organism: Alphaproteobacteria bacterium; assembly: GCA_043757405.1. Taxonomy (GTDB): domain Bacteria; phylum Pseudomonadota; class Alphaproteobacteria; order Rickettsiales; family 21-14-0-20-44-7; genus JABDBO01. The sequence continues at coordinate 54,340 of JAYVPI010000024.1, read as the reverse complement.
GCACAGGCGGCTCGATTGCGGCATCGATTGGCGAGAGGCTGGCGAAACTGGGCAAGGAATTACAGGTTTTCGTGGTGACGCATCTGCCGCAGGTAGCGGCGCTGGCGGAGCATCATTTGAAGGTTTCCAAAGCGGTGAAAGCCAAACAAAACGTCACCAGCGTGGTGGAGTTGAAAGCCACCGAGCGCAAGGAAGAACTAGCGCGGATGCTGGCGGGTGCGGAGATTACCGACGAAGCGCGTGCGGCGGCGGCGAAGCTGATGGCTTGATATTGACAATAATTAAAATTTCTTTATATTTAAATCTATGCCTGATGAAAGTGATATTGATAGAACAAAAAGACTTTGCAGCGAAGCTGCAGAGTTTTGTACTGAAGTGATAATAAAAATTCCTGCAAACACCGAAAGACCTAAGATGAATTTTCATCAAAAATTTCATCATGATTTTCCCGGAAAACTTATCTTAATCGGAGCGATGCTTAGAGTTAGGGCCGGTAGAGAAACACCTTGGGAGAAGGTGCAGAGCCTATCGAGAAGGCTTAAATTTGATATGAATACTGTCTTTACAGCATTCGCTAATGAGTTTTGCGGTTATGATGTAGTTAGCGCAATGATGCTGATACAGGCCTATAAATCCGATGAATTAGAAATTGACGCCGACCGCAGAACTTGGGAAGCGGGGGGAGAAGGGGCGCTACAACTTTATGACACTCTTAGAAAAGCTGTAGATGCGCAAGAAGCTGAAATGATTGAGTTACTCCATCCTGATTTGCGTCCGATATGGAATGCAAAAAGACGTGTGGATGAAATTGGGCAAATTGCCAAAAGAAATATGTCTAGAGAAGCGGCACTGGGGTTATAAAATCCCGCTCATAATCTTGCGAGTCAGAACCTTACCTGCCTCTACCGCCGGTTGGTCATAGGGGTTCACGCCCAGTAAATGGGCGGTGATTATGGTTTCGAGCATTAGGTGCATGGTTAGCATGCCGAAGGTTTCCGCGGTCAGGGTTTGCAGGCAGATTACGCGGACTGGGCGTTTGCGGTTGCAGAGGGTTTCTATCGTGGCGCGTTGTTCGGCGTTGATTAAGTCGCCCAAAGTTTTGCCGTTTAAATAGGCGAGTTCGGGGTTGATGTCGTTGCCGATGGAGAGTTTGTCTTGATGGTCGAGGATGATAAAGCTGAAGAATTTGTCTTTGCGGCCATCCAAATATAATTGCATCTGGCTGTGCTGGTCGAGTGTGCCGGTGGCTTTTATTGGGGTGGAGCCGGCGCCGTTTTTGCCCAGGGACTCTGCCCAGATTTGGCGGTGCCAGATGTTGAAATGTTCCAGGCGGTCGGGATATGTCATCAATACATTTTGCCAGATGCCTTTGCGCATTAATGCGACATGGATGGCGGCGGCTTCGGCGGCTAGTCCGGCGTGTTTATCAAAAAATTCCCAGGCGCCGGTGCGGAATTGTTTGGCGTCGATTCCGGCGATGACTCCGGGCATTAGGCCTACGAGCGAAAGGATGGAGAAGCGGCCACCGACTCCTGCGTCATGGTCATAAACTTTGATACCGTGTTTGGCGGCGATGTTGCGGAGGATATTATTACCGGGTTCCGTAATGGCGAAGAAGTGGTGTTTGATATCCAGGTTTTTGGCTTGTTCAAGGCAAAGTAATAATTGCATCAGGGTTTCGACGCTTACGCCGGATTTGGAAATGGCGAGGAAGGCGGTGCGTTTTAAATTGATGGTGGCGAAGAAATCGGCGAAGGTTTTTGGATCGATATTCTGCATGAATATGAGTTTGGGGGAGTTTTTGGTGAATTCGTTTTGCATGAAACCGGCAACGGCATGGCCGCAAAGGGAGGAGCCGCCGGTACCAAGCACGACTAAATTATCGAAATTTTTGCGGATATTAGCGGCGAATTCTTCGATTTCGGGAAGGTCATCCGTGCGGCGGGCAAGGGAGATGATGGGCAATTTGCCGGAGCTTTCATCGTTTTTGAGGGTTTTGAGGATTTCTGCCGCCTCAAGCTGCAAGGCTTTGATCTCGTCCTTGGTAACAACATTATCGCCGGTACAATAATCGGTAATCTGCTTGTATATCATTTAAATACATAATAATTTCTGTTATAATAGCTTGTATAACAATGATAACAAATAAAAACACCATTTTTGCCGTATTTGTGCTGGTTTTGGCATTAATTTCGTGTGTTTCGAGTTATGCGGCGGAGCAAAAGTCATATTTCGCGGCAAGCCGGGATAAGGGCAAAAAAGATGCAGTTATAAAAAAGCCTATCGATGCATCGCTAACGCAGGATTTGGTTTATCGCGCCGCTTTCGGGCGTGCAGATGATGTTAAGTTATTATTGGATAAAGGCGCCGATCCGGAAGCAAAGAATGCGGCTGGCCTGCCGGTTTTGCTAATTGCCACGATTAGGAAGGATGATGAGGGGCCAAAAATTGTTGAGGCTCTGATTAAAGGCGGATCCAACGTCAACAAGATAGCCATAGACGGCAATATGGCGGTTTTGGAGGCGGTGAGGGGCGGAAGGCCGGATGTATTGCAGATATTAATTGATAACCGGGCAGTATTGGGAGCGGTGCGTGACCACGAAGGAAATGATTTGCTGACGATTGCTGAGACGCGGGGGAATTTGCAGATCGTAAAAATATTAAATGCGGGTTTGGAGAATGAAAAAGACAAAGTCGAGTCCTTGAAAAGCCAAGATAATTTCATCAAGCTAGTCCAGCAATATTCATTTCTCAGCTGCGCCAGTGAATATTTGAACTTTTATATTTCCACACAACCCAAGGGCATCAATATGGTGGCGTTTAATAATGTGATTACCGCTAATAGTGCGGAAATTGATGATACGGCAATCCGGATAAAAATGCTGTTCCGTATGACTGATCCTGAGTTGAGGAGTATACAAATTTCTTCCAGGGGAGAAATTATTACGCAATTGAGATTTTATGAAACCAACGAAAACCGCGAGTTAAACGGGATCGGCACGGACGAGGATTTGAACAATCGCTGCCAGAAAATCGCCGGGAAGTGGAATGCCAGTAAAATGGATATGCAGCAATATAGACAAAACACGAAGTAATTATAATTTGCGCTCAAGCGCCGCGCATGCCCTGCGGGCAGCTGTCGCCCTCAATGGGCTCGCTCGGTCGGGTCTAGTGCCCTCCCTCAGGGTGTTGCCTAAGGTGTTTGGAAGGGTTATTGATAGGTTATGAGAATTTTGGGCATTGAAACCAGTTGTGATGAGACGGCGGCGGCGGTGGTGACGGCTGATCGGGAGATATTGGCTAATATTGTGCGTAGCCAGGTGCAAGAGCATGCGGTTTATGGTGGTGTGGTGCCGGAAATTGCCAGCCGGGCGCATATTGAGTTTCTGGATGGGATAATCGAGCAGGCGCTGGCTGAGGCGGGTTTGGCGATTGGGGAGATTGATGGGATTGCGGTTACTGCTGGGCCGGGGCTGATTGGGGGTTTGATTGTCGGATTGATGGAGGCAAAGGCGCTTGCCAGTGCGTTGGGGAAGCCATTTATTGCTGTGAATCACCTGGAGGGGCATGCGTTGACGGCGCGGCTGACGGATGATGTGAGTTTTCCGTATTTATTGCTGCTGGTTTCAGGGGGGCATTGCCAGATATTGTTTGTTGAGGGTGTCGGGAAATATAAGTTATTGGGCGAGACGCTTGATGATGCGGTGGGAGAGTCATTTGATAAATTGGCGAAGATGCTGGATTTAGGGATGCCGGGCGGGCCGAAGGTTGAGGCAATGGCGCGTGGGGGCAATAGCTGTGCGTTTGAATTGCCGAATCCGCTTTTGGGGAGGAAAGGTTGCGATTTTTCGTTTTCTGGGTTGAAGACGGCGGTGAAGAAGGTTGTTGATGAGAAAAAGCATAGGCGTGAGGATATATGTGCAACTTTCCAACAGAAGGTCCGGGAGATTTTGGTTGATAGATTGTGCCAGGCTTTGAAGATTTGTCCGGTGGAGAGGGTGGTGATTGCCGGAGGAGTGGCGGCAAATTTGCATTTGCGCGAAGGTTTTAAGGAATTGGCGGCTTCAATGGACATCCAAATTATCTGCCCGCCTCCTGGATTGTGTACTGATAACGCGGCGATGATTGCCTGGGCGGGAATTGAGAGATTGAGGCTGGGATTGGCGGATGGCCTGGATTTCAAGCCTCGTGCTAGATGGCCACTGGCAGTATAATTGTCACCCCGTCGCATGACGGGGTCTAGCGTTTACAAGGACGGCTGGACCCCGTCATGCGACGGGGTGACAGGTCGGGCGTAGATTTTAGTTTTTTATTAATACAAAAACATTAAATTAGTTAGCTATGGCGATAGCGAAAGAATTACAGACTTGGATTGCGGAGAATATCATCAGTGGATGTGTTCCGGAACAGTTGAAACCGGCATTGCTGGCGGCGGGGGTTTCGCCGGATGAGGCGGAGCGGGAATTGGCTGCGGCGGCTGGGCATCCATATGTCGTGGCGGCGATGAATACGGGGCGGAGATATCTTGATAGGGCCAGAAAACGCGAGGCGTTGTTGAAAACACTGGATGATTTGGCGAAGGGGCAGCCGGATTATTTGAAGATCGAGAAAGTGCCGCTGCCGCCGTTCAAGGATTTTTTGCGGGATTATTATTATAAGAACCGGTTGGGTTTTTTCTCCGGCGCGGCTGATCATTGGCCGGCGCGGAAGTGGACGCCGCGTGACCTGGTGCCGATTGTCGGCGCAGATTCGATCGTGCAGATCCAATATGACCGCGACAAGGATGAGAATTATGAGCCGAACAGCAATAATTACCGCCGCGATATCAAGTTTGGCGAGTTTATTGATATGGTTGAGAATGCTGGCGAGACCAATAATTTTTACCTGACGGCAGGCAATAAGGCGTTTCGGAATTCCAATTTGCGGAATTTATTGGCTGGTACGAGTGATATTGGCGACGGCTATCTTGATCCGGCACAGGAGATGGATAGGATTTTCCTGTGGATTGGGCCGAAGGGAATTATTACGCCGCTGCATCATGATTTGACGAATAATTTTTTCATCCAGTTTTATGGCAAGAAAAAATGGCGGCTGATTCCGTCGCTGCAGGTGCCTTATATGTATAATAACAAGCATGTTTACAGTGAAGTGAATTTACTCAAACATAACAAGGAAACGCATCCCGATTATAGCAAGGTTAATATTATCGAAGTCGATGTCGAGGCGGGAGACGCCTTGTTTGTTCCAATCGGTTGGTGGCATCATGTCATTGGTTTGGAAACCAGCATCAGCATGAGCTTCACCAATTTCAACGCGCCGAATGAGTTTATCGGCTATCCGGCCGATACGGCCTATTGATTTTTAATTGTTCCATAAAAGCACGCTTTTACTTCACGCCGCCGGATGCGGCGGGCTGACGGCTCCTTTATCGGAGACAAATCGGAAGTTATAAGTTAAAGAAAGAACATGGAATTAGCACCAATCACCAATGAAATAGTCGATGCCAGCAGCGAATCGTATTTGCTGGATTTTCAAGGTGAGGGTGAGTTATTGGCGATTTGTTTTGGTTTTTATGATGCGGCGGGAAATCCGCAATTTGATTTTTATAAGCGCCTAAAGAAGCTTGAGGTTTTATCGGGCAAAAAAATCAATAAATTGTTGCTGCGCGATAAAAGCAGTTCCTGGTATCATTATGGAATTGCCGGACTTGGCGGGAATGTGGAGCAAACTGTTGCGGGTATTAACAATATAATCAAACAAATAAAACCGTCGAAAATTATTACGATCGGGCAGTCGATGGGCGGATATGCGGCGATTATGTATGGTGCGCTGCTTGAAGTGGATAAAGCGATCTCATTTGGGCCGTTATCGTGTTTTGATACCGCCAAACTGGAGATTTTGCGTGATTATCGGTGGATGGAGTTAGTGAAGAAAGTTGCTGCCGAGCCGCCGGAGATTTTTTATGATGATCTACCGAAACTGCTGAGAGGGACGAAATCAAAAACTGAATTTGAGATATTTTATGGCACAAATCCAGGTGGGGGTGCAGAGCGCAATGAAGCCGTGAATTATGACGCCGCGCATGCATTGGCGTTTTGTGACCTTCCGGGAGTAAAATTATTTCCGCTACATAACTCGCCACATGCGGTGGTGGAATATATGCGGGTGAATAAAATTATTGATGATGCATTGCTCAACCGTTTATTCGGCCTCGCGCCACAGGGGAGGGATGATACTGTAAACGCGGAATGGGGGAAATGGCTGGAGGAAAATATCCGGCTAGGCTGTGCTGATAAGCAACTTGTGGATACGCTGGCAAATAATAGTTTCAGCCAGGAATTCGCATTGGCCGCAATTGCCGCAGTCCATGCCAAACGGGATCTGGCAAAGCTTTTGGATTGATCCTTATCACTTACTTATAACTTTTGCCCCAAAACATAATCGCATCCCCGAATGCTGCTTATATAATTCCTGTGAATCATATAGGAGGGTTTATGTTAGGAACTATTTTATTAGTTGTATTAGTATTGATGTTGCTTGGCGCACTGCCAGCTTGGCCGCATAGTAAGGGATGGGGATATGGTCCCAGTGGCGGGTTGTCACTAATTGTGGTTGTCTTGCTGGTCTTGCTGCTGACAGGGCGAATATAACTCTGCATTTTACCCAAGGCCGCTCTGCCCAAATAGGGTTGACAGACTGATTCTGTAGTAAGATCAAATTACTGTGGGATGGTTATTCCCGGCACGCTAGTTGTTTAATATACGTTGGACTTTATTAACAACGTAAAATTAAACTAACTAGGGGTAATTAATGTGCCCGACGCCAGCTTTGGATAGTGGCAACTTCAAGTAAAAGCGCAGCAGGTTGCGGGTGATTTTCGCTGACAAAATCCCTTATCACCGTGATACGAGATTGGAACCGCTCCAAAGACGCTCTCATCAAGCTTTTAGAGGCGTTGTTACATAGTTCGGTAAGTTATTGATATTTGATTATCAGAAATAAACTTGGTCATCCTTGCCCGTTTGGGCGGGGATCCATGGTCAAACACTCCGCCGGTGGCTGTAGCCCTGGATCCCCGAACCTTCGGTTTGAGGATGACGGTCTTTATTCCTGCTATAGAATCTTTAACCATGCAACAACGCCGCTTTTAGAGCATAATGATAACCAAAAGGAAGTATGGTGCACTCGTCGGGAGTCGAACCCGAAACCTTTGCCTTCGGAGGGCAACGCTCTATCCAGTTGAGCTACGAGTGCCTTGCACGTCATCAATTGCTACTATGATGGGCTGCAAATAATAATTTTCTGCGCTTCGATGCTCACGTACTAAAGTACGCTCCGCTTCGGTGCTCTCAAAATAATTATTTTCGCCGTATCTTAGCGCAATTTATGACGCGCGAGGGCGAGATATAAAGTAGATGGGAATTGGTGGCAAGTATTATGCGGCTGGGGCTTCTGCGGCGGCAGCTTGTGGAGTTGGTGCAGGAGCGGCGGCGGCTTCGGCGGCCTTGGCTTCATCAGCGGCTTTTTTTGCTGCTTCAGCTTTTAGGGTTTGTTGGCGAAGTTTAGCTTTATCACGAAGGGCGATAGTTTTTTTAGATTCTTTAAGCAGGCCGGCTTTTACTAAAAAGCGCGTTACGAGATCGGAAGCTTGTGCGCCGTGATCGAGCCAATGTTGGACGCGCTCTTTTTTAAATTTGAAACGATCGGCAGAATCTTTGGGCAAAGTTGGATTATAGCTGCCCAGCTTTTCGATAAAAGCACCATCGCGCGGTGAGCGCCCATCGGCAGCCACTATCGTGTAATAAGGGCGATTTTTTGAGCCGCCGCGGGAAAGTCTGATTTTTACAGCCATAAAGTCTTTTTTGTAATTTATTTGAGGTGAGCCGCGCCTTTTATAAGACTTCTGGCCCAGTGTCAAGAATCTATTTTTTAGCTGGGGGCGACTATTCGTTCATAAGCTAAAAATTTTAAATCCGATAGGGATTGTTTATGCGAAAAGCACCGTGGAAGCTGCTTTGGAAGTCAACAAAATTATTTCATTTAGTTAATTTGCCTAATGGGATAGGTCGGGCTATTATTTTTGATATATACAACCATAGAGCGAAAATAAGAAGGAGGCGCATGTACAAAAAACGGCCTGTAAGCCAATAAATCTGGGGGATTAACGATTTATTAACCTAATTATGGTGTTTTATGATGCATCTTAACTCTAAACAATAAAACTAGCCTAGGTTGTATAAATTGACCGAATATTAAGCCAACAACTAATCAATTTGAGGAAAAAATGCTGCTTGAAAGGGTGTGGAATAATGAAGCGGATTTCTGTGGCGATAAGCTGCCAAAAGAAAAAAAGTTTCTTGAAAGGAAAGCTGCAGGGCCTGATTTCCCGCGTAAAAGGAAGTTCAAGCACCGGGTGCGTGAAAATGCAATTTCATTGCCGCGCAAAGTGATCCCGATTGACGAAAGTGAGACTGATTTATGTGCTGTTTTATGGCGTTCAGTAGTGGTGCAGGCGCTTTATGATATATCCGGACATGGCGGTAACTTAGAGCGCCGCCTGACTCGTGCGGAAGGCTTGGCGTGGTTCGCGGTGAGAGGAGATGATGTGGATGAGAGCGATTTTGAGTATATTTGCCTGCTGGCGGATTTAGTCCCAACGCGCATTCTGGCCATTGCCAAAGAAGTGCGGGAAAGGGGCGAGGAAGTAATGAATGGATTTAACTTTCGTACACTGAGGAAGGATAGTTCAGTACGAAAAGGCAGGAAACATCAGAATAAAATTAAACAATAGGATTTTTATGGGTTTTACATCTCGCCGCGGAAGGCCAAAAAACGCAGTAAATACTGAGATTAAACTACGCCAGCAAAAGGATCTTGGCACATTGGAATTGCAGGCGCGGCGGGCCAAGGGTTTGACCTCGGAGCCGATTGATATATGTAAGCAGAAAAGCATTATAAGCGATGAACAATATTCCGCAGCGCTGCATTTCCGCTGGCTTTATACGCTAAGATTTGGTGCGCCGGGAGTTTCGGCGGTTGATCTGAACAGCTGTTTTGGCCGCGAAATTCGTAATAATGATGAAATTTGGCAGGCGGAACGGGAAAAGGAATATGCGATGGCGGTGGAAAAATTGCGTAGTGCCGGAGCCTTAAAAATGGTGATGAATGTGGCCGTATTTAACTATGCGCCAAAGTTTTTGAAGCGGCTGGCAGTATATTCCAAGGCGCAAATCAAGCAAAATACCCAGGAATTGGCCAAGTTCCGGGACGGGTTGGATGCGCTAATAAGGCTATTTTAATTGCGCTCAAGCGCCGCGCATGCCCTATGGGCAGCTGTCGCCCTCAATGGGCTCGCTCAGTCGGGTCTAGTGCCCTCCCTCAGGGAGGTTTCCACTTCTCCGGCTTTTTTGGCAATATCAATTGCGCTTAAGCGCCGCGCATGCGTCCGGAGAGCGCAGCTATCGCCCTCAAGATTAAAATTTTAGGCTCGCTCGGTCGGGTCAAGCCCTCCCTCATTGGTGGCTTTGTAACTATATATGCTATGGGCGGAGCGGGGCGACCAGGCCCATTGAGGGCCGCAGCTCACTTAACGCGGCGCTTCTAGCGCGAATTCTAATAATTTTAATTATATTTTAAGTTTGGTTTGCTAGGCTTGGTTTCGTGGCAATAGGAAATTAAATGAGCCAGAAAATGGTCTATTCTCAGCAATTAGCGTCATATCAGATGGCTAACGTTACGGTGCAGAAAACGCGCCAGTTGGTTATGCTTTATGATGCGGTTTTGCGGCTTTTGAAGCAATCGCGCCTGGCGATGGAAGAAAAGCGGTTTGAAGACCGCTTCAATTTCTTGAGTAAAGCCGGAAATATCATAAGCGGCCTGCATGGGGCGCTGGATTTTGAAAAAGGCGGCGAAATTTCGCATATGCTTAATAATTTCTATTTCGCCATTGATTTGCGGATGATGGATCTGAACCGCAGCAATAGTCCGGCTGATTGTGACGGGATTATTGAAGAAATCAAAATGATGCGCGAAGCCTGGGAAAAGATCGATCACGAGCTGTCATTACCTATCGGCATGCCGAAAACCGAAGCGACAAGTGAAAATCCTGAAAAAATCAACGCTGATTTCAGCGCTTAGGCGCTTATAACAACTTCTCAATTGACATCTTTGTAGCTACAAATTACCTTCCGCCTTGGATAATTTATAATTCTGGGAAAATATATGGCCAATCAAAAATCTTTGGCAAAATCTGATTCAAAATCCGATGCTAAATCTGTGCTTGATTTGATCAAGAAAGAGGAGGTCGAGTTTGTCGATTTCCGCTTTACTGATCCGCGCGGCAAAACTCACCATACTTCATACCGCGCCTCATTCGTCAATGAGGATTCGTTTTCTGATGGGATTATGTTCGACGGTTCTTCGATTGCGGGTTGGAAGGGGATTAATGAATCGGACATGATTTTGATGCCGGATGCATCGACTGCGGTTCTGGATCCGTTTACGGTGCAGACTACTTTGATAATTTTTTGTGATGTAATTGAGCCTTCCACCGGACAGGGTTATATTCGTGATCCGCGTTCTACGGCGAAACGGGCTGAGGAATATTTGAAATATACAGGCATCGGCGATACGGCATATTTTGGGCCGGAAGCGGAGTTTTTTATTTTCGATGATGTGAAATATAAAACCAACCAGACCAAATCATTTTACCAAGTGACTTCGGTTGAAGATCCGGAAATGTCGGATCATGAATTTGAAGGCGGCAATCATGGCCACCGTCCGCGCACCAAGGGCGGATATTTTCCGGTGCAGCCGGTGGATTCTTTGAACGATATCCGCGCCGAGATGATTTTGATGATGGAGAAAATGGGCTTGAAAGCGGTGCTTCACCATCACGAAGTTGCGCCTTCGCAATGCGAATTGGGGATTGAGTTTTCGACGCTAATCCGCACGGCGGATAATTTGCAGATTTATAAATATTGCGTGCATAACGTGGCGCATTCATATGGCAAAACGGCGACGTTTATGCCAAAGCCGATTTTTGGCGATAATGGTTCAGGCATGCACTGCCACCAATCATTATGGAAAGGCGGCAAACCGCTTTTCGCTGGCAATGGTTATGCGGATTTGTCGGAGATGGCGCTTTATTACATCGGCGGAATTATCAAACACGCTAAGGCGCTTAACGCTTTTACCAACCCTTCTACCAACAGCTACAAACGTTTGGTTCCAGGTTACGAAGCGCCGGTGCTGCTGGCATATTCTGCGCGTAACCGCTCGGCTTCGATCCGGATTCCATATGTGGCATCACCGAAGGCGAAACGGATTGAAGTGCGTTTCCCGGATGCGACTTCCAATCCATATTATGCTTTCGCGGCGATGATGATGGCGGGGCTGGACGGGATTGAGAACAAGATTCACCCGGGTGAGGCGATGGATAAGAATTTGTACGACTTGCCGCCGGAGGAATTGAAAGATGTGCCGACTGTTTGCGGTTCACTGCGCGAGGCTTTGGAAGCACTGGATAAAGACCGCGCGTTCTTGAAAAAAGGCGACGTGTTCAGCGATGACCAGATTGACGCATATATGGACTTGAAGAGGGAGGAGTTGTTGACATACGAGACAGCGCCGCATCCGATTGAGTTTGTGATGTATTATTCGGTATAATAATGCTTACAGAAAAAGAGCAAAAGAGATTAGCTAAACTGGAAAAAACTAAAAAATTAGGTAAATGGCGGTTTTCGCTTGTATATGGAAGTATATGGGCATTAGGCATGTCAATATTTGAGTTTACTTTATCCGTAAACTCACATCATGGATCGAGTGATCATATTATAAGTATTATTATTTCATTTATATGGGGAATATTGTGCTTTGGCCAATTATTATGGTATTCGTTAATGCGCCAATATGAGAAATTGAAAAATCAGTCTCAATAATTATTTCCCAATTAATTTATCATATTCCGCATGCGGGCCGATCCAGAACCAGATGAAGCCTTCCTTTCTTTTTCTGGCAACGGCGCGGTAGGAACCGATTCGCGCCGACCATAAATTATCATCAAGCTTTTTGAAATGTAACGACGGATGGCTTGGATTATCTTTCAAGAGCAGAAAGTTTTTATCGGCGCGGTTTGAGTATGTTTTCGGGTATATTTTTATAATAAAGCCAGTAATCAGGATCCGTGAAGTGATTTAAACTGGTTTGCATTTACCCGCTTCGAAATTGGCATCGACTTTGGCAATTATCTTATCAAATTTCCCGTTTTGGGAATCGGCAATCATCTGCATGTCCCAATTATCATAATCAAGCCGCGCAGCGACAAACGTGCCGAACCATTTGGCGAAAGCGGCCAGATCAGTGGGGGCGAGGTTGGATACCTGATTTTCAATTTGCTGTAATGTCATGAGTTAATAATACCAAAGTCTGAAGCGCAAGTCAAACTGCGCGGATTTGAAGAGGGAGGGGTTGTTGACATACGAGACAGCGCCGCATCCGATTGAGTTTGTGATGTATTATAGTGTATAATTATTTCTGCGTATGATGCGTTGCTGGGGGGTTGGGCAGGTCTTTTGCGTCATAAATGCCGTCATGGTTAAGATCGGCTTTTTCTAGTTGTTTGCGGGCTTTTTGTAGGGCGGCATCGATATTAATGCCTTCTTTGGGTATGATACGTTCAAGAGCTTCCTCCTGTTTGGCGCTTATGGGCATGTTATATCTTGCTTCAAATGCATCTCTTAATTCAGTTCGTGATAACTTGCCGTCATGTTTGCCGTGAAGATTGAAAAACCCGTCGCCCTTATCCGCGGCACGATAAATTTGTTCCAGCCCTTTCATATAGGCATCAATGTCAACTGATTCTGGCATGATGTGGCGATATATTGGTTTTGCTTTTTTGTCGCCATCGTCGTGACTAAATTTTCCCATAACATATCCCAAATGAATTGTTCGTTAACAATAACAAACGGATATGACAGAAATATGACAAATGCCCATTTCTATAGGTAAATAAGTGAAGGCTTGATTGTCACATGCCGGGGCAAAACAATTGGGGGATTGCAAACTCGCTAACTTAACTCTAGATTTCACGGCAAATCCGGCTATACAGACCTAATCATGAAAAAATTCCTGGCCGTTTTTATTATCGTTATTTGCTGTGGGTTCAGCGCTAACGCTTTGGAAAATAAGGAAAGTTCTGCGCCGGCTGCAGCTCCGAAGGCAATTGACGATCCGTCATTTTCATCAAGTGTTACCAATATTATCGGTGCACCGCATGAATGGGGCTGGAATTACCAGCCGCGGGTGACGGAACTGGCGCAAAAGATGTATGAGTTTAACACTTATCTCAATTATATCATCAGCGGAATCGTACTGGTGGTGCTGGCGCTGATTTTCTATATCGTAGTACGGTTCCGCGCGTCGAAAAATCCGGTGCCGAGCAAAACTACGCATAATACTTTGTTGGAAATTATCTGGACGGTGATTCCGATTATCGTGGTTATTGCGATTGTGGTTCCGTCGATTCGCCTGCTTTATTATGTCGACCGGACGGAACATGCAGATATGACTTTGAAAGTTGTCGGTTACCAATGGTATTGGAGCTATGAGTTGCCGGATCAGGGTGTGAAGGAATTTGAGAGCCGGTTGATTCCGGAAGATAAGCTGACCAAAGGCCAGTTGCGATTGATGGAAGTTGATGAGCCGTTATTGCTGCCGGTGGGTAAGACTGTGCGCGTATTGGTGACGGCGGATCCGCTGGGCGTTATTCATGCCTGGGGGATTGCGGGACTGGCTTTCAAACGCGATGCGGTGCCGGGCAGGATTAATGAAGGCTGGCTGAAAATTGAGAAGCCGGGGATTTATTATGGCGAATGTTATCAGCTCTGCGGCGTTGACCATGCGTTTATGCCGATTAAAATTATTGGTGTCAGCCAGGAAGAATTTGATCAATGGGTGGCTTCAAAAGGCGGTAAACTGCCAACTGTAAACGGTAAACCGCAAACTGTTTTGGAGAAAAAATAACTATGTCAGGCCACGCACCAACAGGATTTAGACGCTGGTTGTTTTCCACCAACCATAAAGATATCGGCACGATGTATATTATTTTCTCTATCGTGGCGGGGATTGTCGGCGGGTTTTTCTCGTTCTGGATTCGGCTTGAACTGAATGCGCCTGGCATCCAATATATGCTGGGAGATACCGCGCAGCAGAAGCACCAGTGGTATAACGTAATGGTCACGGCGCATGCGTTTGTGATGGTGTTTTTCATGATGATGCCGGCGCTGGTCGGCGGTTTCGGCAACTGGTTCGTGCCGCTGATGATCGGGGCGCCGGATATGGCGTTTCCGCGCTTGAACAATATCAGTTTCTGGCTGCTGGTTCCGGCTTTCTTGTTGTTGCTCGGCTCGGCTTTTGTTGGTGAGGGCGCGGGGACGGGGTGGACGGTTTATCCGCCGCTGTCAAAGACGATGTCGCATCCGAGCGCGGCGGTGGATATGGCGATTTTCTCGCTGCATTTGGCGGGGATTTCCTCGATTCTCGGCGCGATTAACTTTATCGTTACGATTTTCAATATGCGCTGTAAAGGTATGAATTTGATGCGTATGCCACTCTTTGTATGGTCAATTTTAGTTACTGCGTTTTTGCTGTTGTTGGCTTTACCGGTATTGGGCGGGGCGATCACCATGCTCCTCACTGACCGCAATTTCGGCACTGCGTTCTTTGATCCGGCGCGAGGTGGCGACCCTATTTTATATCAGCATTTGTTCTGGTTCTTTGGCCATCCGGAAGTTTATATTCTGATCCTGCCATCATTTGGAATTATTAGCCAAGTAGTTTCAACTTTCTCGAAAAAACCGGTATTTGGCTATGCTCCAATGGTTGCGGCAATGGTCGGTATTGGTGTTATCGGCTTTGCGGTATGGGCGCATCATATGTTTACCACGGGTTTGGACGTTGATACGCGTAAATATTTTACAATTGCTACATTAATTATTGCAGTGCCAACTGGTATTAAAATCTTCTCATGGTTGGCGACAATGTGGGGCGGCTCGCTAGAATTCAAGACGCCGATGTTGTTCGTGTTTGGCTTTTTGTTTCTGTTCACAGTTGGTGGCGTTACTGGTGTAGTTTTGGCGAATGCGGGGCTGGATCTGGTGCTGCATGATACATATTATGTCATCGCGCATTTCCATTATGTTATGTCGATGGGCTCGCTGTTTGGGATGTTTGCCGGGTTCTATTATTGGATTGGTAAAATGTCTGGCCGCCAATATCCGGAATGGGCGGGCAAGCTGCATTTCTGGCTGATGATGATCGGCGTCAATATCACTTTCTTCCCGCAACATTTCCTGGGCCTGCAAGGGATGCCGCGGCGTTATGTTGATTATAACGAAGCATGGGCGGGGTGGAACCATGTGTCCTCGATTGGCTCGCTGATCACGGCGATTGCAACAATTTGGTTTGTGTTAGTGGCAATTTACACGGTGACCAAAGGCAAAAAAGTCGGCGCCAATTATTGGGGGCCGTCTGCGGATACGCTGGAATGGACTGTGCCAAGCCCGCCGGAATTCCATACGTTTGAGCATACGGGATTGCCGGTATTGGCGCCTGATACGAATAAGCATTAATTGCCAAAACGTCATCCTGAGCATAGCGAAGGATCCTTCGCTATGCTCAGGATGACGTTTGCAAATGAATCTTGGACTTTCCCTTGGGACTAGGTAGAATTTAAGAATGAAGCCTAAATACGATATTCTCACCAAACGTCGTTTCTTTCCGCTTTTTGTCACCCAGTTTTTTGGGGCTTTTAATGACAACCTGATGCGGAATGGGTTGGTGACGCTCATCACTTTCAAGATTGTTTCTGCCGAAGCATTGGGGGCGGATCCGAAGATTTTGGCGACGATTGCGGCGGTGTTGTTGATTGCGCCTTATATATTTTTCTCTGGGTTGGCGGGGGAGTTGGCGGATAAGTATGAGCGTAGCAGCTTGATGCGTTATACCAAGATTTTTGAAATATTCGTGATGTTGGCTGCGGGGTATGGGTTTTATACTAATAATGTGCATCTGTTACTGGGGTTGTTATTTGCCGCCGGATTGCAGGCGACGTTTTTTTCGCCGATGAAATATTCGGTTTTGCCGGACCATTTGCATAAGGATGAGTTGATTACCGGCAATGGGTTCATCGAGGGCGGGACGTTTCTGGCGATATTGATGGGGTCGATTTTGGGGACGCAGTTTGGGAATTTGATTGATTTGGATAAGCCTAAGACTTCGCTTTATATCGCGGTTTCTTTGGTGGTGATTTCAGCATTGGGGATAGTTTCTTCGCTGTTCATTCCGCGCGCAAAACCTGCTTCGCCGAAATTGAAGGTGAAGAAAAATATTTTGGCGAGTACTTGGGAAGTTTTGGGGATAGTACACGGCAACCCGCCGGTATTTTATGCGGTGATGGGGACGTCATGGTTTTGGGCGATTGGATCGGTGTTTATGTCGCAGTTTCCGGCTTATGGGCGCGAAGTTTTATTTGCGACGCCGGATGTTTATACGGTTTTCCTGGCGGTGTTTTCGATTGGTGTGGCGGTTGGTTCTGTAGTCTGCGCAAAGATTTTGAAAGGGGAAATCACGGCCAAATTTGCGCCTAATGCTTTGATCGGAATGACCATATGTATTTTTGTATTATTGGTAGCGACGCATTTTGCGTATTTGCCGCCGCAGCACGTGATTGATATCGACCACCGGCTGCATCAGGGATTGATGTCAAAAGGGGAGGAAGTGGCGGCGCGGATTTATGTTTCGACCCATCTGCTTTCGCCAATGCAGTTCTTCTCGCATCTGCCCAATATTTGTATCCTGCTCGGCATTTTCGGTATCTCGTTTTTCGGGGGGATTTATACGGTGCCGCTCAAAGCGATTATTCAGACGCGCGCGGATGAAAAATCGCGCTCACGGGTGATTGGCGGGGATAATATCTATAACGCGATATTCATGGTATTGGCCGGGGGGGCGGTTTCCGGGCTGCTGACGCTGCATATCAGCGTGCCGGGGATTTTCCTGATTATGGCGGTTTTGAACCTTGGATATGCGCTGTTTATTAAAACATTGTTGAGGAAGATAGGCTAAAATTGAACTCGTCATTGCGAGCCTGAGCGAAGCAATCCCGGGTTGGGCGGAACCCTGGATTGCCGCGCTTCGTTCGGGCTTGCAATGACAGATTTGGGAGAAATATGAAAATAACATTCATGATATTAAGGGCGATTTTGAAACTGGCCTTCCGCGTTGAAGTGCGGGGGATGGAGAATTACGCGGCCGCCGGCAAGCGCGTTGTAATAATGCCCAACCACGTATCGTTCCTGGATCCACCATTATTGACGGCTTTCCTTCCCGACCAGCCGAATTTTGCCATCAACACCATCATCGCGCAGCAATGGTATGTGCGGATTGTGCTGGGGATGTTCAAGGTTTTCAAAATGGATCCGACCAATCCGATGTCGGCGAAATCGCTGATTGAGTTTTTGCAGAAGGATAACAAGGTGGTGATTTTTCCGGAGGGGCGGATCACGGTTACTGGCTCACTAATGAAAGTATTTGACGGGCCGGGGATGATTGCGGAAAAGGCGGAGGCGATGATTCTCCCCGTGCATATTGAAGGGGCGCAATATTCTAAAGTTTCACGGTTGAAGGGCAGGGTGCGGCAGCGGTGGTTCCCGAAAATTGTGATTACAATTTTGCCGCCGTTCAAATTGGAATCGAAACAGATTGGGAAGTTGCGGCGTACGGATATTACCAACCAATTACAGCGGATGTTATCGGAGGCGCAATTTGCGTCTACTGATACTGAGCGGCCAATATTGGCGGCGGTGATTGAGGCGGCGACTACGCACGGACGCAAACATGTGGTGGCGGAAGATATCGGGCGCCAGGCGATGAATTATGGGCAGTTATTTACGCGTGTATATGCGTTGTCAGGGGCGTTGGCGAATCAGATTAAGGGCGAATATGTTGGCGTGTTATTGCCGAATTCAGTGGGGAATCTGGTGACGTTTTTTTCTTTGCATAATTTGGGCAAGGTTCCAGCGATGATAAATTTCACCAGCGGCGCGGCGAATATAAACAATGCGTGTAAAACGGCAGATATAAAAATTGTGCTGACTTCCAAGCTCTTTATCAAAAAGGCGGGGTTGGAGGAGCTGGTGAAGCAGATTAAGAATGTGGAGATGATATATTTGGAAGATATCGCCAAAAATATCACCGGCGGCGATAAGGCCAAGGCGTTGTTGCTCTCATATTTTCCGAAGAAAGCTTTTGCTCAGGCGCTGAAACATAACCCGCAATCGGCGGCGGCATTGTTGTTCACTTCCGGCTCGGAGGGTGCGCCGAAAGGTGTGGCGTTGTCGCATAAAAATATCATTGCCAATGTGGCGCAAGCGGCGAGCATGATCGATTTCTCATCGAAAGATATCGCGCTCAATGTGCTACCGATGTTCCATTGTTTTGGGCTGACGGTGGGCACATTGCTGCCGCTAGTTTCGGGCGTCAAAACTTTCCTTTATCCAACGCCGCTGCATTATAATATCATTCCGGAAATCTCATATGCGATCCGGGCGACGATGCTGTTTGGCACGGATACATTCCTCAGCCGTTATGGTGAAATGGCGCATCCTTATGATTTTTTCAGCATGCGTTATGTGATTGCGGGGGCGGAAAAATTGAAGGTTTCGACACAGCAGTTGTGGGCGCAGAAATTCGGGATACGGATTTTGGAAGGTTATGGGGTGACGGAAACTTCGCCGTTTCTGGCGGTCAATACGCCGATGTTTTCCAAGGCTGGCAGTGTTGGCAAAATTGTTCCTGGTGTTGAAATTGAACTGCGCAAAGTAGCAGGAATTACTGAGGGTGGAGAATTGTGGGTCAAGGGGCCAAATATTATGTTGGGCTATATCAAGCTCGATAAACCGGGAGTTTTGCAGCCGCCGAAAGATGGATGGTATGGGACGGGTGATATTGTTTCCGTGGATGCGGATAAATATATAACCATTATAGGCCGCGCCAAACGCTTTGCGAAAGTGGCTGGTGAGATGGTGAGCTTGCCGCTGGTTGAGGAATATGCGCACAAACTATGGGCGGGTGTGGCGACAGCCGTGGTGGCGGTGAAGGATGATAAGAAAGGCGAGCAATTGGTGCTGGTGGTGCCGGATAAGAAATATACTCTGGCTGAGTTTAAGGATTATGCAAAGAAGAACGGTTTGGCGGATATTGCCAGCCCGCGCAAACTCGTTGTGGCGGAAATCCCGCTGCTTGGTTCTGGTAAGGTTGATTATCCGAAACTACAGAAAGTAGTGGAAGAGCAGCACGTGTTTGAAAAAGACTTTGGGGTCGAGTGATTTTAATTTGCGCTCAAGCGCCGCGCATCGCTTCGCGAGCTATCGCCCTCAATGGGCTCGCTCGGTCGGGGCAAGCCCTCCCTCATTAAGCGGATATTATTTTTTACGTTTTACTGACTTGGCTTGTGGCTGCGGGGCTGGGTCAGTATCTGCGGCCTCGGGAGTTGGGGTTTTGTGGCCGCGGCTGGCGTCCAAACGCTCCAGGTTTTCCCAGGCGCGGTCGTAATAGACTGATGTGCCCATCAGGGCTTTATCCAGGAAAGTGCGGGCCAGCTCAGGGTTTTTGCCAAGTTCGGCATAGATGCCCATATTGTTGTAAAGCTGTGGTGTGGTCAGCCAAGGTTTGGCGGTGGCTTCGGCCATGTCAATGTTTTTGGAAATGCCATAAACTATGGCCAGGTTCAGATCGATATTGCGTTTTTGCGCTGTGCCTTCTCCGGCGCGTAAGGAGGCTTCCCTCAAAATTCTGATCGCGTCTTCGTTATTGCCGGTGAGGGCTTTTACCAGGGCCTGGTTGTTCAACACAGTAGGGTTGTGGTTGGAAACATCGGCGGCCAGGGTGAAATATTGGTTGGCTTCGTCCAGCTTGTTGTTGGCGGCGAAAATCTGGCCGGCGGCATTGATGGATTTCCAGCGGGTGGAATCAGTACGTATAATGTCAGTGAGGATTGGGCCGGCTTTTTGGAATTCGCCGATGGAGACAAGGCACAGCGCCTGTCCTTCGCGGGCATCAGTATCACCGGGTTTTGCCTTTAGGACATCGTCATAAAGCGGCAGCGCATCGTTGCAGGCGCCACGGCGGCGCAAAGCTTCGGCATATTTATATTTGTAGGTTGGGTTGTCCGGGGCTTTCTTGATAAGCTGGTTGAAATAATATTCAGCTTTGAGTGAATCACCGGCATTAAGCGCGGCGACGCCGGAATCATAAAGCGTGTTTTCCATGGTTGGGACGTCGACGCTTTTGAGCGCTGCGTCTAATTCTTTCTTGTTATCCTCGCTACTATGCTTTGCCGGAAGGAGGCTGCAGGAGGCGAGAACGATAAGACAGGCTGGCAATATGAGCTTTTTCATAGGCTGCACTTTTAACATATAATCCTTGTCTTTGGCTAGGTTTTTGTTTACCTTTGCCCTCCGGATATGAGACATTTGCTCAGCATAAATGACCTTTCGGTCAAAGAAATCACCAATATACTGGACCGCGCCAATTTCCATGCGGAAATTAACCGGAAAGCCAATAAAAAGCAGCACTTGCTGACTGGGCGGACGCTGATCAACCTTTTTGTCGAAACCTCCACACGGACGCTGATTAGCTTTGAATTGGCGGCGAAGCGGCTGGATGCGGATGTGATTAACATGAATGTGGAGAAATCATCGATTACGGTTAAGGGGGAGTCGCTGGGCGATACGGCGATGACTTTGAACGCGATGCACCCGGATTTTATCGTGATCCGCCACAATGTCAGCGGTGAGGTGCGTCAGTTGGCGGAATTTATGGATTGTTCAGTGATTAATGCCGGGGACGGGACTAATGAGCATCCTTCGCAAGCCTTGGTTGATGCGGCGGCGATCAGGAATTCGATCGGCAGGATCGCGGGTTTGAATATCGCGATTTGCGGCGATATTTTGCACTCAAGGGTGGCGCATTCCAATATATTGATGTTTTCCAAGCTGGGCGCCAATTTGCGGGTGATCGCGCCAAAATCGTTTTTACCGCATGATGATAGTTTGAAGGAAAAGAATGTTGAGGTCTTTACCGATATGCGCGAAGGCTTGGAGAATGTGGATATTGTGATGATGCTGCGTGTGCAAAAAGAGCGGATGCTCAGTTCGGAAATCCCATCGGAGAAACAGTTCCATGCCGATTATGGCCTGACGGCGAGGAAGCTGAAAATTGCGCGTCCAGATGCGAAAGTAATGGCGCCGGGGCCGATTAATCGTGGAGTGGAGATTGATTCCGATGTGGCTGATGACCGCTCGCGGAGTTTGATTTTGGAGCAGGTGGAGATTGGCGTGCCGGTGCGGCAGGCGATTCTGGAGCATTTGCAAAATGGCTGATTTATTCGGCGCGGCGGAGAAAATAAAAGAAGTGCCGCATTATACCGGCCACCGAAAAAGATTACGCGAAAGATTTTTGAAACAGCCGAAAGCGTTGGCGGATTATGAATTGCTGGAGGTTATATTATTTGCATCCTCGCCGCGCTTTGACGTGAAACCATTGGCGAAAGAATTGATAGCGAAGTTTGGTTCACTGGCAAAAGTGCTGACGGCGGATAAGGCGGCATTATCGAAGATTGATGGGGTTAATGAAGCGGCGATTGCGGCGATTAAGACGGTGCAGGAAGCATCGTCGCGGCTGTTGCTGACGGAAGCTAAGGAAAAGCCGGTGTTGAATTCGTGGCTGAAATTATTGGATTATTGCCGCGCGGAAATGGGGCATTTGAAGAATGAACAATTCAGGATTGTGTTTTTGAACTCCAAAAATATGCTGATTGGTGATGAGGTGCAGCAAGAGGGGACGATCAACCATACGCTGGCTTATCCGCGTGAAATTGTGAAACGGGCTTTGGAGCTGGCGGCGTCATCGATTATTCTGGTGCATAACCATCCGAGTGGCGATCCGTCACCATCGCGGGCGGATATCGATTTGACTCAAGCAATTATCGCAGCGGCGAAACCACTGGAGCTGAAAGTGCATGATCATTTGATTATTTCTGAAACCGAGCATTACAGTTTCAAGAGTAATGGGCTGATTTAAATTATTAGCTGCGTACTATTTGTAATAATTGAGCTTGGCGGTGTTCGACTTTAGCGGCCATTTGAGCTGCGGCGGCGGTATCTTTTGCAAATGGAGCAAGATTTGCGGCGATATGGTTGGCAGCGGTAACAACATGCGGGGGTGTATCTCTATGCATATTCGGCCTGCTTTGTAAAATTATGCGTTAGTTTTTCGGAGACGTCTTCAAAAATTTCTTGGATTTGGCTGATACAGGTAAAAGGTTTTTTTCTATCAAATAAGATTTCATCGCCGTGGATTTCACGCAGGACCGAGGAATTGGCGTGGCGTTTTATATATTCCAGTAAATTATAGCGCGGGTCGGCAATGGTGCTGGCAGTAGTGCGCGGGGCGGGGGCGGAAATATCGAGGAGGCGGGCGAGTTTGATAATGTCGGTGAGGATGTTTTGTGGATTATAGCCGGTTTGAGCAATTTCCTTCACCACAACAGAAAGATCATCTGCCACAGAGGCTTTGAGCTCATGGAGCTTGTGCACTTGGTCATCGAAATTAGAGGCTGCTTCTTGCATTATCCCAATACTTCGTTCATTTCCCAGGGTCGGAATATATTAACATCCGTTGGCGAAGTCAAGGGTTTTTTAACCACTTGTTAATTTATATTTCAGAATTGTGACAAACTACTGAGTTATATAGCGAGTTGGATTAATCTTAAAATGCATATAAATATGCATATTTCACTTCTTTAACCCTATCTTAATCTATTTGTTTAATAATAGTAAATAGAGTTTTTCTTACGCCACGTAGGCACGAATATTGCAAAGGACCAGGTATGGTATCGAATATAAGTTTTGGCAGTGTAAATACTATAAACGGTAAAACCGTTCTTTCCGGCTCGCAGTCGGGGATAGACACTAATGCATTGGTTGAAGCATTGACCAAAGCCAAAGCGCTGCCGGCAACGCAGATGACGAATAAGATAACCGCCAATCAAACAAAAATAAGCACGTTGACCAGTTTGAAGACTGCTTTACAGACATTACAAAAAAGTGTTGATTCATTGCGCAATCCAAGTTTCGGCTCTAGTTCGACCAATGCATTTGCGGCGCGGACGCCGTTTTTAAGTGTTACTAACGGGCAGACGGTTTCGGATTATATCGGAGTTGCGACTGCCAATGGTGCGCCGATCGGGAAATATACGCTTGAAGTGAACCGATTAGCGACAGCGGAAATCCGCCAAAGTATTTCATTCACTGACCGCACATCCAGCCTTGTTAACGCTGCGGCTACCAATACAGCCGGACATTTTGCGGCAGGTACTTTCCAGATCAACGGTATTAACGTTACTTTCAATCAAGGTGATTCGCTGAATAATATTGCTGCGGCGATTAATTCAGTTGCGGATAGAAGCAATGTTACTGCAAATATCGTCAAATACTCGGATACGGATTATAAACTGGTGCTGACAGGCAAAAATACCGGAGCTGCCAACGCGATTACTATTACCGATACTGATCGTGTAATGCCATATGCGCCGGGTGTGATGACGCCAATTATCAGCAGAACGCAGAATGCTGCTGATGCTGAAATCGAATTTAATGGACAAACAGTTACCCGCGCTTCGAACAAAATAAGTGATTTGATTGATAATGTGACTTTCTCGCTTTATGGCAGAACCAATAGCGAAACTGTTACTCTTGATATCGATAAGGATAATGTCGGGATTTCAAAAACTATTGGGGATTTTGTTACGTCATATAATTCAGTGCGTACATTCCAGGCGCAGCAACAGCAGCGAGATGCAAACGGGGCTTTGGTAGAAACGGCTGTGCTTAATAATAACTCGACGATGAATACGATAATCAACCAGCTATCGTCATTGATCTCTGGGCAAGCGTCGATTGCAATTCCTAGCCTTTATGGTTCAGGCGTAGTTACAGCACCGCTTCGTCTTGGTGATTTGGGGATTACGCTTAGCAACGTGAATGCCGGTGTCGATGCGGATGGTAAACCTACTCCGGCGATTACCAATACTTTGGATTTGGATGCGCCAAAGCTCAATGCAGCGCTTGAGAGCTATTTTGATAAAAGTAGCAATATATTCCAATTCAGTTTCTCATCTTCAAGCCCGAGCCTGGGAATTTATAAACGCAGTAACGGTATTACTGCCTCAACATTTGGCATTACTGTGGATACTAGCCAGCCTATTGGCAGCCAGGCAAAAGTCATGACTATTAGCGGTTCGGCATTGACTGCAGGCATTGCCCTTGATTATAAAACGGCATCAGTATTTACGAGTTCGGCGTTCTTGGATAAGGATGTCAGCAGTTTTGTTAATGCCGGCGGTACAGATACTCCGGGTGCGTTTGCGGCAGGGACATTCCAGATTAACGGCCAAAACGTAACGCTGGCCCAAGGTATGACGCTGACTGGGGTTATGAATGCCATCAATTTGGCGTCAGCAAATAGCGGCGTTAGTGCCAGCATCGTTAAAAACGGCACTGGTGATTATCGCCTTGTGCTAAAAGGTACGGCAAATGGAACCAGCGGTATCAATTTCACCGATCCTTCACAAGTTTTGCCGACTACTGCGATATTTACCACTACCAGCACAACGCCTGTAATAAGCGGGCGGGCAGGCACTGGTCTGGAAGGTTTTAATACGACATATGCGGGTAATGGTAATGATTCAATTACCAGAACTGCCAATATCAGTAATAAGGATATTACCTTAAATATCGATACCGGCCAGATTGCAGCCCAGCGTGCCAGCGTGACCAAAATATTCGGGGCGACGCTGACAACGCCGATTTATATGGATTATGTAACCAGTGGCGGCTCAACCAAAATATCGGGGAAAACCGGGACAGATTTTAAAGGCCTGGAAATGATTTATACCGGTGATGGCACAGATGTGATTAACATTTCAATGGTGCAAGGTGTTGCCGATAAAATGTTTAACTCGCTTGACGGAATGTTAAACGGTGATGGTCTTAGCGGTTCAATCGGTTTGATCGACGATGCGATCAAGAATCTGCAGGAAACTGATAAGACATTGCAGAAATCGATTGATACAATCAACGATCGGGTGACTACTTTCCGCGATCAGCTTTTGACTAAGTTCGCGGCGCTTGAATCGGCGATTAGTGCTTCCAACCAATTACTGCAGCTACTGTCGGCGCAAACTAATGCCGCATTGGTCAATAGCGGGCGTTAATTTCATCTTTATATTCCCGCCAGGGTCATACCGTCGATTCTTAACGTGGGGGCGTTGGTGGAGTATTTCATTTTCAGGTCATTTGCCGGGGTGAGGTTTTGGAACATTTCGAGGAGATTTCCGGCGAGAGTTACTTCGCTGACTGGATAGGCCAGCTCGCCGTTTTCGATCCAGAAACCGGCGGCGCCTTGGGAATAATCACCATTGGTGTAGTTGATGCCCATGCCGAAAACTTCGGTGACATAGAAGCCGGATTTGATTTCGGCGAGCATTTTTTCAACCGGAAGAGTGCCGTTTTCCAAATATAGGTTTGTATTGGATGGCGATGATGGGCCGCCGCCGCCGCGGCTGGCGCGGCCATTGGTGATTAGCTTTAATTGGTTGGCGGAGCGGGTGTCGAGGAGCCAGGATTTCAATACTCCGTTTTCTACCAGTTTTAATTTGGCGTTGGCGACGCCTTCGCCGTCGAAAGGTTTGCTGGCCTGGCCGCGTTTGATATGGGGGTCGTCGATGATGTTGATGTTGATGGGGAATAGTTTTTCTTCCATTTTGCTTTTGAGATAGCTAGTGCCGCGGGCCACTGATGAGCCGCTGACGCCGGTGGCGAAATCAGAGACTAAGTTGCGGGAAATGCGCGGGTCAAAAATTACGGGATAGCGGCCAGAGGGGACTTTGCGCGGGTTTAGTTTTTCCAGGACGCGGCGGGCGGCTTCAAGGCCAATTTTTTCAGGAGATTCGAGGTCGCTGAAATAACGGGCGGCGGAATAATCATAATCACGTTGCATGCCGGTTCCGCTGCCGGCGAGGACGCGGACAGAGAGGCCGGTGCGGGATGATTTGTGGCTTTTGGCGAAACCGTGAGAGGTGACCAGGGTGTTTTCATAACTGGCGAAGCTGGCATCGCCGCCTTCGGAATTGGTGATGCCTTTGACGGCGAGCGCGGTGGCTTCGACGCTCATGGCGAGGTCGATTAATTTGTTTTCGGGTGGTTCTTGCGGGTCGTAGATATCTAAATCCAGGCTGGCCTTGTATAAAAGTTTCTTTGGCGCGAGTTGGGAAAATTCATCAACTGGCGCGGCTTTGGCCATATTGACGGCGGTTTCGGCTAGCTTATCGGCATCGGCGAATTTGGAGGAAGAGATTGTGCCGGAGCGGTTGTCGACGAAAACGCGAAGTGAAAAGCCGGAGCTTTCGGCGCGGATTAGGTCTTCTAATTTGCCGTTGCGGATAGTGACGGAAATATCGGCACCGGCGCCGGTCATGACTTCGGCATCGGTGGCGCCGAAGGTTTTGCATTTGGCGATTAGTTTCTCAGCGAAGGTAATATTATCAATGGCCATGATAAAGACTCCGTGGATTATTTTCTGGTTGGCGGCGTGGCGGGGTATCATCGCTATCGCCGGTTAAACTATCCCAGAAGCTTTGAACGCCGCCGGAAATGCTATTGGTGAAACCGCCGAAGCCGCCATAACTGGAATTGATAGCAAGCGCAGGTGCGCCAGCCAATGCCGGACGCATGAATTGGGCCCAGATACGGGCAGGGAGGGAGCCGCCGGTGACTTTGTTCATCTCGGCATTGTCGTCATTACCGACCCAAACTCCGGTGATGAGCTGCGGGGTGAAGCCGATGAACCAGGCGTCGTGGAAATCTTGGCTGGTGCCGGTTTTGCCGGCGACATCGCGGCCGATTTGTGCGCCGCGGGCGGTGCCTTGGGTGACAACGGCTTTCATGAGATCATTCATTTTATGTACGGTTTCGGGATCGATGATTTGCGGGATGCCGATATCGGCGCGTTGATAGAGAATTTGGCCGCCCTGGGTTTTGATTTCTTCTACCGCATATGGATAGACTGCGTTGCCATTATTGGCGATATGGGCATAGGCGGTGGTTAGTTCGAGCAGGTTAACTTCGCTGGAGCCGAGAGCGATACTGGGAACTTGGGCGAGTTGGGATTTGATGCCCATTTTTTTGGCGACGAAGACTACGTTGCTGATGCCAATTTCTTGGGCGAGGTTGGCGGCGGCGGCATTGTATGAATGCGCAAAGGCTTCGCGCAAGGTCACCATGCCGTGATATTTGCCGTCATAGTTTGATGGCGTCCAAGAATTTTTCCCCTGGCCGATGCGGGTTGGTTCGTCATTGATTAAGTCATCAGGGTTTTTGCCATACATCATGGCGGCGGTATAGACAAAGAGTTTGAAGGAGGAGCCGGGCTGGCGTTGGGCTTGCGTGGCGCGGTTAAATTGGCTTTCGGCATAATCAACGCCGCCGA
Organism: Alphaproteobacteria bacterium; assembly: GCA_043757405.1. Classification (GTDB taxonomy): domain Bacteria; phylum Pseudomonadota; class Alphaproteobacteria; order Rickettsiales; family 21-14-0-20-44-7; genus JABDBO01. Next base: position 26,734 of record JAYVPI010000024.1, on the reverse strand, counting down.
TTAGGGCGAGGACTGCGCCGTTTGGCTTCATGGCGACAAGCGCGGCCTGTCCGGCTTTTTTCTTATCAGCGAATTCGAGCATGGTTTTGGAAATGCTTTGTTCAGCCATTGCCTGGAGATCGGGGCGGAAGGTGGTTTTTACGACAATGTTATCCGAAGTTTTTCCGATGATTTCTTCGATTTGGTCGATTACGAAATCTGCATAATATTTGGTGCTGGGATTGATGGTTTGGATTTTTACTTGGGCGCCGGTTTTCAAAGCGCGGTTCATTTGTTTTTCGGTGATTTTTTCGTCATCGACCATGTTGAGCAAAACTTGTTTAGTGCGCTCGGCGGCGAGATTTGGGTTGTTGGCGGGGGAATATGTTGATGGGGCTTTAAGCATCCCGGCGAGCATGGCGGATTCGTATAAGTTCAATTGGCGGGCGTTCTTGTTGAAGTATTTATGTGCCGCGGCATCGACGCCATATACGCCACTGCCGAGATAAACGCGGTTCAAATACATGGTGATGATTTGTTCCTTGGTGAATTTTTTCTCCAGCCAAATGGCGAGCATGGCTTCCTGGATTTTGCGCTTCAGTTTGCGCTCGGGTTTTAGGAAAACTATTTTGGCGAGCTGTTGGGTGACAGTGCTGCCGCCCTGGCCGACATGGCCGTGGAGGATATTGCTGGCCATAGCGCGTATCATGCCACGCGGGTCGAGGCCCCAATGGTTGAAGAAGCGGCGGTCTTCGGTGGCGACAACGGCGTTTATTAGGTCTTCGGGGATGTCGCGATATTGCACGAATTCAGTAAAGTAATCGCCATAAGTAGCGATGGTATTGCCTTTGTAATCGAGGATGGTGACGCTTTGCTGGAGGTTGTCATCGTAGAGTTTGTCGATATCTGGGAGGTCATGGCCGTAGATGATGATGAGTAGGAAGAGAACGATGAAACATGCGGCAGCGAAGGCGGAAGCTAGCTTCAATAGGATACGGGTTTTGGCGAATTTTTTCGGGCCGGATTTTTTCTTGCGCGGTTTTTTGCCGCCGCTGGAAGGTTTTTTGCGGCGTGGCGGTTTTCCTGGAGTGATTCCGCCCAAAAGGCTGGTTATGTAGTTGCGTGGTTGCATGGTTGCATGGTTATATGGCAAACTCTATAACCACGCAACCATGTAACTATGTAACCAATTATGGACGAAACAGAATATCATATTGCCGCTTCGCCGCCTTTGCAGGAGTTGTTGGAATTTGCTGAGGAGTTGGAGAGCAAGTTTGAAATTGAGGCAGAGTTGGGAGAAGGGATTCTTTCAGTAATGATGCCGGATGGGCGGGAATATGTTATTAACAAGCACATGCCGAGCCGCCAAATTTGGGTTTCTTCGCCTTACAGCGGGGCGGGATATTTTGAGTTTGATGGCGCGAAATGGGTGCCGAAACGCGCGGAAACGGCAAATGGGCGTGATTTGCAAAGCTTTATTAAGGCGGAGATCCAATCTCATTTATAATTAATGAAATGGTGTATTGCCAGAAGAGGTTTAGTTGATATAATGCGCGCGTTAGTTAACTGTATTTATTTTTTAAGCAGGGAAAATCTTATATGAAAACAAGTATCTATGCCTTTTTAGTTGTGTCGATCACAGTGTTGGCAGCACCTTTATTAGGTGGAAACGCTAATGCGGCCGGAGATAAAAAACTAATCACGATTGGTACGGGCGGAGTTACTGGGGTTTATTATCCTGCAGGTGGTGCAATTTGCCGTCTGGTCAATCGCGGGCGTAAAACTCACGGAATTCGTTGCTCGGTGGAATCAACCGGTGGTTCGATCGATAACATCGAAATGTTGCGCAAAGGCGAAGTTGATATCGCGGTAGTGCAATCTGACTGGCAGTTCCATGCTTATAACGGCACTGATTTCTTCGCGAAAGAAAAGCCGATGAAAAATATGCGCTCTTTGTTCTCATTACATAGCGAGCCGTTCACGGTGATTGTGCGTAAGGATTCTGGGATTGATAAATTTGACCAGATTAAAGGCAAAAAAGTAAATTTCGGTTCTGTTGGTTCCGGTATCCGCGCGACTATGGATTTCGTGATTAAGCAAAAAGGCTGGAAAAATGCTGATTTTGCCAAGGTTACTGAGTTGAAGCCGTCTGAACAGACTGCGGCTTTGTGTAACAAAGATATCGATGTGATGATTTATACTGCCGGCCATCCAAACGGTGCGGTGCAGGAAGTTACGACGACTTGCGAAACTAAAATCATTCCTGTTGATGGGCCGGATATTGATAAGATGATTTCTACTAATCCATATTATGCTTATACGGTAATTCCGGGCGGCATGTATAGCGGCACCCCTGGCGATATCAAAACTATCGGTGTTAAGGCAACTTTCGTGACTACGGCGGAAACTGATGATGAGACAATTTATCAGGTGGTGAAAGCGGTGTTTGATAATTTCGATAATTTCAAAACTTTGCATCCGGTATTTGGTTTGCTGGATCCTAGCAAACTGGTTCATGAAGGTAATACGGCTCCGCTTCACAAAGGTGCGGCGCGTTACTTCAAAGAAAAAGGAATGTTGTAGAACTGTTTCTCTAATAGATTTAGAGAGTTTCTACTTACTTGCCGCTAGACGCGGGGCGCTATTTGTGCCAGAGTTGACCAATGATCGGCAGGCTCAAAGGAATTATCGACGCGGTTGATGAAGACAGGCTGATTATTGATGTCGGCGGGGTTGGATATCTGGTTTTTTGTTCGGGCAAAACTTTGCATTCAGTCGGCGGTTCGGGAAGTGGCGCGGCGTTGTTTATTGAAACGCATGTGCGCGAGGATCATATTCATTTATATGGGTTTGCGACGGAAGCTGAGCAGAAGTGGTTCCGGATTTTGACTAATGTTCAAGGCGTGGGCGCGAAAGTGGCGCTGGCTTTGCTCTCGGCGTTTACACCCAATGAAATGATGCAGGCGATTGCGGCGCAGGATAAGGCGTTTTTGTCCAAGGCGACAGGCGTGGGGCCGAAATTGGCGCTGCGGCTGGTGACGGAGTTGAAGGATAAGGTGGGCTCCATAATTGCCGATTCACGATTGCCGATTCCCGATTTAAAAGGCAGGCAACCGGCAATGGATAATATGAGGAATGATGCGATTTCGGCGTTGACCAATTTGGGGATTGCGCGGATGGATGCGTTTTTGGCGGTGAATAAGGTGGCTAATGACGATAAGAAATTGGAGCAGGTGATTACTGATGCGTTGAAAGAGGTGGGACGGTGACGGTTAATTGCCAATTTACGATTTACGATTGCCGATTTTATATTTTCAATCGGCAATCGGCAATCGGCAATCGGCAATCATAAATTATTATGGAATTATGAGCATACTTAAAAATCTGGCGGTGGAAGAAGAGGGTAGCGAAATTTCGCTACGCCCGTTGAGCCTGGCGGATTTTACGGGGCAGGAGAAGCTTTGTGAGAATTTGCAGGTGTTTATTAATGCGGCGCGGAAACGTGGGGAGCATTTGGATCATGTGCTGCTTTATGGGCCGCCGGGTCTTGGTAAAACTACGCTGGCGCAGATTATTGCTAATGAGTTGGGAGTGGGGTTCCGGGCGACATCGGGGCCGATATTGACCAAGGCGGCGGATCTGGCGGCGGTGCTTACTAATCTTCAGCCGAATGATGTTTTGTTTATTGATGAAATTCACCGGTTGAGCCCATCTGTGGAGGAGATTCTTTATCCGTCGATGGAGGATTTTAAATTGGATCTGATCATCGGCGAAGGGCCGGCGGCGCGGACGGTGCGGATTGATTTGCCGAAATTTACGCTGATCGGGGCGACGACGCGGCTGGGGTTGATTGCCAACCCGTTGCGGGACAGGTTTGGAATTCCGTTGAAGCTGGAGTTTTATAATCAGGGCGAGTTGAAGAATTTGGTGATGCGCGGCGCGGAGATTTTGCGGGCGAAAATTACCGATGATGGGGCGAATGAAATTGCGCGGCGATCGCGTGGGACGCCGCGGATTGCTTTGCGGTTGTTAAGAAGGATTCGGGATTTTGCGGAGATGGAGGGGTCGGAGATTAATGCCAAACTGGCGAATTCGGGCTTGAAGAAGCTGGATGTGGACGGGCTGGGGCTGGATTTATCGGATCGGAAATATTTGCGGTTTATTGCTGAGAATTATGATGGCGGGCCGGTGGGGATCGGGACGATTTCAGCGGGGTTGTCGGAGCAGGTTGATTCGATTGAGGAAACAATTGAGCCGTATTTGTTGCAGCAGGGATTTATCCAGCGCACGCCTAGCGGGAGGTGTTTAACGCGCTCGGCGTTTGAGCATTTGGGGATGAAATTTCCGGAAAAGGCGGAGATTGAAGAAACTATCGAATAGTTTTTACTTGCTTTTACTCCTACATTGTAGTATATTATATGATAACCTTTATCGAATCCAGCATTTTTAGCAAAATCGTAAATAAATATCTGGATGAGGAAGAGCTTAGGTTATTGCAAAATAATATCTCGGCAAACCCGGAAGAAGGTGATTTGATCCCAGGGAGCGGAGGTTTAAGGAAGTTGCGTTGGGCGGCAAAAAGTAAAGGAAAAAGAGGCGGTGTAAGAGTGATTTATTATTGGAAAAATGCGGCAGGGGAAATTTGGTTGCTAACCATATATAGCAAAAATGAAGAAACAAATATACCCGCAAATATTTTGAAAAAACTTAAAGAGAAATTTGAGGAATAATATGAAAAAACGCAATATCGGGCAAGAATTGCTGGCAGCGGTTGGCGAGATAAAAAATGGCGGGGGCAAAAGATATATAATTAATGGGCCGGATGATATCAGGCTTATAAGGTTAAATCTTGACGTCAGCCAAATGGGTCTGGCCCAATTGCTGGGGGTCAGCGTCCGCACATTGCAGGCTTGGGAACAAGGGAAAAGGAACCCTTCCGGCGCGGCGCTGGCGCTTTTGGCGATTGCCTCAAGAAGGCCGGATGTAGTTAAAACTGTATTAAAACCCATATAAGTTGACTCAGATTTTTTGGCGGGATAGAAATAATGCTGAAAAATAAGGGCCGGTTATGAAAAAAATTATTGTTGCGCTTTTGGCAATTTCAGCGTGTTCGCCGATTGTGAATTCTACGGATAGCCCGATTCAGGACGGGGCGGGGAAGCAGCGCGGGAAGATGCATATTACGTTCACCACTAATTTTGGTAATAATGGCAAAGTTACGGCGGTGACGGATGATGGCGAGATTTTTAATGGCGAGGCGGTGGGGATCAAAAGTCAGAATGACGATTTCTATGATTCTAAATCACGATATTATTCAAAAGCGTATGCGGTGCTGGTGGGCAACCAAGGGCATAGTATGAAATGTGATTTTAATGTTTCTGAGCCGCGGCTTGGGATTACTTCCGGTGCGGTTGGGGAGTGCAAGATCTCTGATGGCCGCGTGGTGCCGGTGACTTTGTCGGGGCTGACCAAGAAGATGGGGTGAATTATTAATTGCTTCGCAAAAGCACGCTTTTGCTACGCGCCGCCGGATGCGGCGGGCTGACGGCTCTTGATTTTAGCCATCTTCCAGGTGCAATAGCAGCCAAATTCCAATTAATATGAAGATCAGCGTCGGTGTCCAGGCGGCTAAAATAATGGGCATGTCGCCGGCCATGCCGAAGCTGGCGGTTAGTTTGGTGATAAAATAGAAGATGAAACCGGTGAAGACGCCGCCGCTGATGAGGAGGCTGTTTTTGCCGCGGCGGGAGAAGCGAAGCGAGAATACGGCAGCGATCAGTACCATTGTTGCAAGCATGATTGGGGTGGTGAGGATGCTGTTGTAGTATAATTTATGGCGCAGCGCGGAGAAGCCGGATTCTTCCAGGGTCTGGATGAATTCTGGGAGCGCCCAGAACGAGATTGTATCGGGGGAGCTGAAGCTGTCCTGGATTTGCGCCAGGGAAAGCGTGGTGGCCATTTTATATTCGGGGATTTTTTCAGTGGGAATGCCTGGTTTGTTGATGATGACGTTGTTGAAGGTCCATTGCTGATCGGCGAGTGTTCCTTGTTGGGCGTCGATGCGGCGGGTGAAGCGTTTTTCTTTGTCGAATTCAAAAATGATCAGGTCGCGGAAATGCTGGTTATCGGGGGAGATGCTGCTGGCGGTGATCAGGGTTTCGCCATCACCGGCTTCGCCGCGTTGTTTCAGCCACAAGCCGCCTTTTGAGAAGGTGATGATGCTGGAGTCGTTATCAAAATATTTGTTTTCCAATTGCGCCGCTTTAGCGTTCATCAGGGCGCTTAGCGGATTGAAGATGCAGATGATAAAGCCGCCGATTAAAAGGCTAAGGCCGATTGAGGGGAGGAGGAATTGCCAGACGGAAATGCCGGAGGCGCGGGTGACTACCAGTTCGCGGGTGCGGGTTAGTTTGGTGAAACAGAGAATGGCGCCGAATAGGAAGGAGAAGGGCGCGATCTGCTGGAGGAGGTTAGGGAGATGGAGGAGTGAGATTTGGAGGACTACGGCAGAAGGAACGCTGCGGCTGGCACTTTTGCGCAGGACTTCCACTGTATCGATGAGGAAGATGAGGCCGATAAAAACCAAAAGCCCGATACCGAGCCAGAGTAGGAATTGCACTGCCATGTAAAGGCTGATTTTTGCGGGGAAGCGCATTAGGCAAACTCCATTGAAGGTTGCGCACCGATCTTTTTCTCGAAGGGATTTCTGCCGATTATCAGCGTATATAGGGAGATGAGGATGGTGAAGATCATGGGGAGGTACATCAAGATAATTGCGGAATTTTTGCCGCTGGCGGCCAGGTTTTTCAAGGCCAGGCTGGAAGCGATCAGGACAATTGAGATGGCGATGCAGGTGATAATGCGTCGGGATTGGCCGCGGCGGTTATAATCACCGGAAAGCATTATTGCCATTACCATCAAGGGCAGGGAGAGGTTGTTTAGGGGCCAGAGGATGCGGTTGTGGCCGTCGGCTAATTGTTTGCGCTGGGTCTTTTTGGGGAGTGCCGGATCGGGGTGGAGGAGTTCGTTGATGAACATCTCGTCGGATTTGCGGCCGCGGGTTTTTTCGGCAATGGTATAAAAGCCCATGTCGAAAGGATAGGAATCAAAATAAAGCAAATTGACTTCGCCGGTGCGGCGGTCGATTTGTTGGCGGGTGGCGTTGTGGAGCATGAATTGCAGGCCGTTGGCGCCGCGTTCGACCATCGCGTTTTCGGCCATCATGGTTATTGGTTTGTTGGGGATGCGGGAGTCCTGGATCAGGATGCCTTGCAGTATATCCGGCGTTTCGCGTTTTCTGACATAGACCATTACGCCTTTCAAGGGGGTATTGAAAATGCCTTCTTCCAACATCAACGAGGCGTAGTTATCGCGGAAATAATTTTGGGTGTCTTTGAATTCACGGTAGGAGGCGGGGAGGAAATAGGCGGAGATGGCGTAACCGGCTATGGTGACGAAAATGGCGAGGATTATACAAGGGATGGCGATGCCAAAACGGCTGACGCCGGCGGCTTTGAGGACAAGGATCTCACTTTCGTGGTTGAGTTTGTTGTAGGTGTAAATTGTCGAGCAAAGCATGGCGATGGGCAGCACCTGGCCGAAAAGGGAGGGGAGAAGGAGGATGATCAGGCGCATGAAATCATAGACGGGGAGGCCTTGATTGATGATTAGGTCGATGAAGCGCAAGGATTGTGTCAGCCACACGACAGAGACCAGCGAACAGGTGATGAACGCTGTTGGGGCGGCTAGGTTTTTTAATACGTAATCGATGTAGATTTTCATGTCTACAGCAGTTATATAATAGGAAACGGCTGGAGAAAAGGATTATGCGCATAGTATTAATGATTGGGTTGACGCTGCTTGCGGCTTGTGCCGAAGGGGGTGGTAAATATAGCCAGGATAGTTTAATCGGGACTTCGCGGCCGCCGAAACACTATCCGCAGCAGGGGTATTTGCTGGATGATAGTGGGACTTATAGTTTTAAGGCAAGTGCGCTTACCAGGAATTAGGCAATGAAAGTGAAGAAAAAGAAGAAGCAGTTTTCGTATGAAGATTTCAAGCCGCTGGGTGTGATTTTGGCGGTTATCCTGGTGATGGCTTTGGCGATCAATTATCGTTCGCCGATCGGGTTTATGCATAATTTCATGGGCGTGTTCTTCATGGTGTTTGCCATGTTCAAACTGTTCGACCTGCCGGGATTTGTGAAAGGCTTTGCAATGTATGACATTGTTACCAGGAAATTTTGGCAATATGGGGTAGCTTATCCGTTTATTGAGATGATACTTGGGGTTTTATATTTATCGGGAACGGCGCTGATGGTGACAGATGTGATGACGCTGGCGCTGATGTGTTTGAGTGCCGCCGGTGTCATGAAGGCGTTGGGCTCGGGGATGGATGTGCAATGTGCGTGTCTGGGCACGGCATTGAAGGTGCCGCTGTCAACGGTTAGTATTGTCGAGAATGCCGGAATGGGGCTGATGGCGCTGGTTGGGCTGGTGTTTTAAGGGTTGACTTAACAGTTAATTTCTATTAATTCGTATGCATGGATAATGAGAGCTTAGCAAAATTATTAGCTATTTTTATATTAAATAGAATGCCCGCTGAGCACAGCGGTGCAATAGTTAATTATATCGCAAAATTGGAAATCTCCCAGGTAGAGTTTCTGAGACGCATGTTCAGTGAAAAAATATATATACCCCCGTCAAAGCCGGGTGAGGGGGATGATCATTATGAGCTAAGGACAATAGAGAGACTAGGCGAAGATATTTATCAACTAGTTGGAGCTGTCCATAGGGATTTATTATTACGGAATATGCAGGCTGCTGAAAGGGCGGCTATGTTTGAAAATCAACCTAGGGGTGAAGATTTTCTATCTTTGGCAAACAGTCCCAATGCTGAACTGGTAATAAGAAGAATCGATGATTTCGTAGCCTTGCGGCAAATTCAGGAACTTGTTAGCCGGGGTAGAACATTCTTTAGTGCAGAAGAAAGTGTTTTTGAATCTGTCGTTAATGGAGTTTGTCTACAACAAATGCTTGATAATCCGGCGGCTGTTTCTGCTATTTTGAGAGCATTTCCTTATTATGATTCTTGTATGTCAGCCTTGCCAGTACTTGCCAATGGTAATTATACAGGTGAGATATTGAAGAATGCAGAACAAGCTGTCTTATTAATTGATGCCAATACTCCAACTAATGGACATAAAATAGAGAAGTTACGATTACTCGCAAATTGTGAAAATGCAGGAGTGATTTGTCATCATTCAAATGTCTTGACCCATATATTAGCTGCTGATACTCGCGAGCCAAGGGGGAAGGTAGAAGTAAAATTATTTGAAGTTATGACCAAAGCGACTCCTCAAGTATTGGCAACAATAATTAAAGAACAGGAATTTCTTGTTAAAGTTATTGAAAAGACGAAGTTTAGAAATACCGCTTATCTTTATCCTCAGGATGAGTTGATCGCTAATCTCATAGAGAGGGGGCTTCTTTCAATAGCGGTTGCAAATAGCACAAAGTTCTTCCTGGCTATAGAAAGAAATTCTAGAGACACTTATAAGTTATGGTCAGCTGTTAAAAGAGCAACGCCGGATGAATTTCTTCAAGAATTAGAGGAATTGTGCAAAGAGACTATAAAGGAAGCAGGTCGCCGTAACAAAGTAAGGCCCGTAACTCGAACATAATTATTAAGCCGCAGCCTGCATCTTTGCCGCTTCGTCTATGGCGGCTAGGCTGGCCAGGCGGGCGATTATGCCGATGGGGGAAAAGTCGCAGGGTTCGGCGATTTGGGCGCATTGCATTGGCTCGAAAGTCATGCCGGCGGAGTTTAGGTTGGCGAATTCGTCGCGGGTTTCGTTGACGCGCAAGATGGCGCCGATGGGTTTGCCGCCGATGCAATAGATGAATGGCTCTGCGGATTTGCCATCGAGTTTATTGATGGTGGGGACGCCTTCCTGGATAATGACTTGGGAGTTCTGCACGCCTTCCTTGATGCGGTCCATTTTGTTGCGGAGTTTTTTGTTCATCTCGGTGATTTCCATGATCGATTTGATAGTCATGATGCCCATGCCGAAAGTGCCGGAATCGGCCTTGATGAAGAGATAGGGATCAGTTTCGATGCCGTATTTGTTGTATTTGCTGCGGATTTCGGAAAGGAGGTTGTTGGCATTGTCGGCCAGGCATTCAAAGCCTTCGCCTTTTTTGAAATCAATTTTACCGCATTTTTGGTGGAGGGTGGAAATCAACCACGGGTCGATGCCGAAATATTCGGCGAATTCGGTGGCGACAGAATCGTAACTCTCGAAATGTTGGGATTTACGGCGGGTATGCCAGCCCATATCTGGTGACGGGATAATGGGGATGGTGGTTACTGGCGGCTGGCCGCTGGTGAAGTCTTTGTTGGCGATGATTAGATCGGCATTTACTTTGTTGATTTTTATCAGTTCGATATTTTCCACCGAGTCCGGCATATCGGCGCCATCGACGGTGATGGTGGTTTTATAGCCGGCGCCTTCGATTATGGTTTTTAAGGCAGCGATGTTTTGCCAGTAATATGTATTGCGGCTGAAGTTTTCGGCGAGGATGGCAATGTTTTTGGCTCCGGCGTAATATTTACCAAGATAGGTTTTAGCAGCTTCGGTGGCGTTTTTTATGGCATCAGGGCTTAAATTATTGAAACCGGCGGGGAAGAGGTTGGTATCTACGGGCGCGATTTTGTGGCCGGAATCGCGGATATCTACGGAGTTATAAAAAAACGCCTGGGCGCCGTTTTGGCGTTCCTGGAACCAGTTTGCTAGTTTTTTTCTATCCAGTTTCTCAAGCAAGTTCATTTTCAATTATGTCCCAGAGTTTTATTTGTGGTTTTTCATTATATAATTCTTCCATCTGCGAGAAACCCACAGAAGATGTTATGTTGATTTCCGTCACATAATCATCAATGACATCAATTCCGCAGATGTAAATACCGTTTTTCTTTAGGATTGGTCCCAATATTCCAGCGAATTCCTTTTCGCGTGGAGTAAGGGTGGTTTTGCTGATGGAGCCGCCTTGGGCGATATTGGCAATATAGCTGCCTTTAGCGGGTGAGCGCAGGAAAGCGCCGGCGACTTCGCCGCCGATGAAGAAAATGCGTTTATCGCCTTTGCCGATGACGTTGAGGAATGGTTGGGCGATTAGGGGGAGTTCGGGTTTGGGGAGGTTAATTTCGCCCATATTAAATTTCTGGATGCCGCTGCCGCCATATTCATAAAGTGGCTTGACGATTATTTCTTTATGCTTTTTGGCGAATTGGCGGATTTCCTCAATGTCTTTGGTGATTAAAGTAGGGGGAATAAATTCAGGAAACTGAAGGGGGAAGATTTTTTCCGGGAATTTGATTATGCTTTCAGGATTGTTAATTATCAGGACTTTATCTTTGATGTTGTTGAGAAGATAAAGAGTTGAGAGATAGGCCATATCAACCGGCGGGTTGGGGCGGAAATGGATGACGTCCATTTTGGCAAGGTCAATGCGTTCCTCGTTTTGTGGGGCTTCTGTGTTTGTGTAGAGGCGGGTATTGGCAATTAACTGGCCTTCGACCTGGCTGATTTCCTGGGGGAGTGTTTCATAGACAATATGGCCGCGGGCGATGGCTTCTTGAGCGATTTTGGTGGTGCATTTGGCTTCGTAAGTGCCAAGTTTATCGGTGATGATGGCGGTTTTTAAAGGCATCGGCTATAACTATTCACTGCGGATGCTTTTTACAAGATAGCCTTCCACCAGTTGTTTGCCAATTTCGAATTTGTAGTTTTTGTTGGTATCGGTGGCGGCGATAAAGTCTTTTTTGCTTTCCTGCAGGGATGAGTTCAAGGCGGAGGATTTGCTCATCGAGAAGATTAATTCGGAATTGGCGGGGTAGGTTTTGTAGGAACCACCTTCGACTACCAGCGCGAAGAATTTTTTGCCGAAGTCTTTTTTGGCGGGTTTGAAGCTGATTTCATATTGTTCGTCGGTTTTAAACTCGCGGACCATGTTGGAGAAGCCGGTTTCTATGGCGCCGATTACTTTGGCAATGGCGATTTCGACTTTGGTGGCGGGTTTTTCGCTGGTGGTAAAATCGATTAACTCGACGGGTTTGCAATTTAGCGCATTGCTGAGTTTTTCCATCCATTCGGCGGTGAGGCGGCGCTGGGATTTTTCCAGTCGATCGATTTGCTGCTGCGAAGTGCCGACTAGATTGGCCAGTTCCTGCATGGAAAGCCCGTTTTTCTTGCGCAAGAAGCCAATATTATTTTTCATTTGAGGATATTATAGCAGAAAATTTTCTCTTAATAGGGGAAAATCGAGGGGCGGAACTATCTAGGCAGTTGTATCGACGCTGGATTGAGCTGGGGCACCCTTGCTAACGGTGACCATGGCGGGGCGGAGGAGGCGGTCGTGGATTATATAGCCGGATTGGATGACCTGGAGGACGGCGCCGGGTTCATATTTGTGGTCTTCGACCTGGGCGACGGCCTGGTGGAGGTTGTGGTCGAATTTCTCACCGGGTTTAGGCTCGATGCGTTTGATGCCGCGGCGCTCAAAGATGTTGAGGAGCTCTTTGCGGGTGAGGTCGACGCCCTGGATAAAGTCTTTTACACTCTGGGTTTCGGCCTGTGGAGCAGTATCGGTGGCGCGTTGGAGGTTTTCTAATACGGTGATTAAATCTTTGGCGAGTGAGGAAACTCCGTAGCGATTGGCTTCTTCGACTTCCTTAGCGGCGCGTTTGCGGGTGTTATCGGCGTCGGCCAAGGCGCGCATCATATTATCTTTCATTTCGTCGTGCTTGGCTTGCAGCTCAGCATTCGGCGCAGCTTCCACCGCCGGTTTTTCAACCTGTTCGGCCTCTTCTTGCTTTTTCTCAGATTTGCTCATGGGATTTGTATTTAATACTTAAAGAACCTGTTTTCAAGCCTATATTTACGAGATTTGATTGTCATCTTCAAACTGAGGGTTCGGGGATCTAGGGCTACAGCCAGCGGTGGAGCGTTTGGCCCTGGATCCCTGGCTTATGCCGAGGATGACAGTTCTCCTATAGAAATTCTGGCATAATTTCGCGTGCGAGCATTTCATCATAAGTCATCCTGCGGGAAATTTCAGCAAAATCAGAGGCTTTGACCATTATTTCGGGGATAATGGGGCGGCTATTATATGTAGAGGCCATGACGGCGCCATAGGCTCCGGCGGTGCGGAAGGCGATTAGGTCACCGGATTTTAGCTCCGGCATTTGGCGGGCGGTGGCGAAAGTATCGCCGGTTTCGCAGACGGGGCCGACGATGTCGTAGGTTTGGGTTTTGGGTTTTGGGTTTTGGGTGATGGGGATTATGTCGTGGTGGGCGTTGTAAAAGGAGGGGCGGATGAGGTCGTTCATGGCGGCGTCGATGATCAGGAATTCGCGCTCGTCGTTGGCTTTGGTGTAGAGGACTTGGCTGACTAATATGCCGGCATTGCCGGCGAGGACGCGGCCAGGCTCGAAGATTAATTTACCGGAGAAGTCTTTGAAAATCTCGTTGACGATTTCGGCATATTCTTTTGGATGGGGCGGGTTTTTGCCTTGTTCATAAGGCACGCCGATGCCGCCGCCGAGATCCAGGCGGGAAATTTTGATTCCGGATTTTTCTAGCTCTGCGAGGAATTCACGGACGCGGAGGAAAGCTTTTTTAAACGGCGCAAAGTCGGTGATTTGGGAGCCGATATGCACGGAGATCGCTTGGATTTTGATGCCGGGGAGTTTGGCGGCTTTTTGGTAAAGCGCCGGGGCCTGCGCGATGTCGACGCCGAATTTACTGGTTTTTAGGCCGGTGGTGATTTTGCTGTTGGTACCGGCGTCGATATCCGGGTTGACGCGGATGGCGATGTTGGCGGTTTTGTTTGTGGCAGCGGCAGTTTGTGACAGCAGTTCCAGTTCAGCTTCGGATTCGACATTGAATTGGAAGATGTTTTGCGCAAGTGCGAATTTCATCTCAGACGCGGTTTTGCCGACGCCGGAGAAAATGATTTTATCGGGTGAAACTCCGGCTTTTAAAGCGCGGCGAATTTCACCTTCGGAGACGACGTCAGCTCCGGCGCCGCAATCGCTCAAGGTTTTGATGACGGCGAGGTTGGAATTGGATTTTACGGCGAAGCAAATCAGCGCGTCACGGGTTTTGAAGCCTTCGGCAAAGACTTTGTAGTGGTGAGTGAGAGTGCTGTGCGAGTAGCAATAAAACGGCGTGCCGAATTTTTTGGCGATTGCGGCCACCGGCACGTCCTCGGCGTGGAGCTTATTGTTTTTGTAGGTGAAATGGTCCATGGGCTTGGTTTTAACAGATGAAGGATGAAATATGAAGGATGAATTGCGAAAGCGCCCAATTATACTTCATCCCTTATCCTTAGCTTTTGGCGGATAGCTGACTACGAAATCGTATTGGAGGATTTCGGCGCCGCGTTCGAAATCTTCGGGGACGGTGGGGAGTGGGTTTTCCATAAGGTTTTTGGCAAGTTTTTCGGCGGCGCTATCTAATGTTTGGATGCCGGTTTTTTGTCTTAGTTTATAGGTGAGGACATAACCGTGGCGGTTGAAGACCAGACGTATAATGGCTTTGCCGCGTAAGTTGGGATCGGTGCTGTGGACTTCGCTGCGTTCCTGAACGGTGTATTGGAGGAGTTCCAGGTAATCTTTGACGGCGGGTTTGGCGGTTGCGGCGGTGGAGTTGCCATTGGCGGAGCCGTTGAGGAGTTTGGGTTTGGCCCCCAGTTTTTTGCTGCTGTTGGTGGTTTTTTTGTGCGCTACCGCTTTCTTTTTAACAACCGGTTTTGGGGCTTCGGCAATTATTGGGGAGGGCATTAGTTGCGGGATTTCGCCGGCAGCGGTTTCGTAATTGGCGACGTTGTTGGTTTCTTCCGGCGGCGGATTTTCGATAGCGAAGGCTACAGTAATGAATTCGGTTTGTGCCGGGAGATGACGGGTGAGGAAGGAAGTGTCGTAGAAAAATAATGCAATGATATGTGCGACGAAGGAAAGGCAGAAGGCGCGGCCCCAGCGGGTTTTTACATGGAGGATGGCAAAAATTGCGGCGAGTTCGCGGGAGAATTTGGAATCGCGGAGCGAACGCAAGGTGGAAACCTGTTTGTGGAGAAAGCGGCGGCGGAGTTTTTGCAGCGGGCTGAAACTGGTGGTGGGTTTTAAAGCTACAGGCCCGATTTGCCAGGTGGGGTGTTTTTTGATCAGGGTTACGGCGGCGGTGCGGGAGTCGCGGCGAGATTTATAAATTCCGAAACTTGTGGCGCCGGAGCCGGTCATGCGGGCGAGCTGGCAGTTTTTGGTGCGGCTGAGATCTTTGATTGCTGTTTGGATATGTGGGACTAGTTCGATCGCGGAAGGTTCGAGATCGTTGGAGCGTTGGATTATGTTTTTTAGGACGTCGCCTTTTTCGGGGAATTCTTCAAAGCCCAGGCCTTCATATTTGAAATTGGCGAAAACGTCTTTGGTGGCAAGTTCGATTCCTGGATTGGCGAGGGTGAAGAACATGGGGGGCAGTTTGGGGGCTTCTTCGATGGTTTCGCCGATGCCTTTGAAGATGGCGGCGTTTTTGTTTTCAAGAATTGAGTAGAGGCAGACGGGGATGTCGGCGCCTAGCTCCAGGCCGGTTTCGTAGAACTCGCTATGGGTGAGGCCGAGGCTCCATAAGTTGTTGAGGAGAATCATTGTCGCGGCGGCATCGGCGGAGCCGCCGCCGAGGCCGGCGCCGATGGGGATGTTTTTGGTGAAAGTGATTCTGGCGCCCGATTTGGCTTTGTATTTTTCAGCGAGATGGGCGGCGGTTTTGTAGATTATATTGTTTTTGATGCCGGAATCATTGCCGTTTTCACGAACGGTGATGGCGGCGGCGGGTTCAACGGTGATTTGGTCGGCGAGGTCGAGGAAAACGGCGAGGCTGTATAATTCATGGTAACCGTCGGCCCGTTTGGCGGTGACTTCAAGAAATAAATTTAATTTTGCGTGAGCTTTGCGGGTTAACTTCATAATATTTGTGATGTGCTGATAAAACATTACATCACTTTTTTTAATACGTCATCCTGCGACTTGATCAGCGTTATTGCACGGTTAAAGATTCCATAACAGAAATAAAGACTGTCATCCTCAAACCGAAGGTTCGGGGATCCAGGGCTATAGCCACTGGCGGAGTGTTTAGCCCTGGATCCCCGCCCAAGCGGGCGAGGATGACCGCATCTGTTGTTGGCAATCAAATATCAATAACTTACCGAAGCATTCAACAACGGCGAACTTGATCGCAGGATCTGTTCGAGGAGATCCTGTGGTCAAGAGCCACAGGATGACGGATTATATTTTAGCCCGCATTTGAAGTTTGTGTTGCAACATTATCAGCCGGAATGCCGTTTTCGATTTTTTTCTTCAGCTCTTCCGCCAGTTTTGGTTCGGGATCATTTTTCAAAGCGCGCTGCCACTGGAACTTTGCTTCGTTCTTGCGGCCGATTTGCCAGTAAGCATCGCCCAAGTGATCGTTGACGGTTGGATCATATGGCAAAAGACTGGCGGCGGCTTCGAGATATTCAACAGAGTTGCCGAAGTTGCCGAGTTTAAAATATGCCCAGCCTACTGAATCGATGATTTGCGGGTCTTCCGGTTTTTCGGCATGGGCTTTTAGCACCATATCCTTGGCTTGCTTGAGGTTTTTGTTGGAATCGATCCAGCTATAGGCGAGATAGTTCATTACGTCGGGCTGGTTTGGCTGGAGTTTCAAGGCAGTGAGCAAGTCAGCCTCGGATTTGCCGAGTTCCTTCATGCGTTCGTAGCAGACGCCGCGGGCGAAGTAGATTGCCCAGTAGCGGCTGTTGATTTGGCCATCCTTAGCTTTGGTTTTGGCGGCTTCCAGGGCTTTACTATAATAATTGGCGGCGTCGCTGAAACTTTCTTTTTTGCGTGCAAGATCGCCGAGGCTGACATAGGCGTCAACGGCGGTTTCGTTGCTTTTGGTCAGGTTCTCGAAAT
Organism: Alphaproteobacteria bacterium; assembly: GCA_043757405.1. GTDB lineage: Bacteria > Pseudomonadota > Alphaproteobacteria > Rickettsiales > 21-14-0-20-44-7 > JABDBO01. The sequence goes on along the minus strand of JAYVPI010000024.1, from coordinate 9,748 downwards.
AATCGCTGGCTTTGTCGTTATCATCCATCGATTCAAAATTTTTGGCGATGGCAAGTTTGGCATAATCACCGAGATATGAATCTTGTTTGATCTGGCTCAAAATTTGGTTGGCGCCTTTATAATCACCTTCCGACATTAGGATTGAGCCGAGGAGGAGTTTGGCGTCATCGAGTTCCGGGTTGAGATATAGCGCGAGGCGGAAGAGGGCGGCGGATTTATCGGGGCTATATTGGGTGAGGATGATACCGCCGACGCCGAGCAGGGATTCAGCGGCGCCTTGTTTGACATTGGTGACTTTGGGGTGTTTGGTTACGGAGCCGTCATAGCTGAACTTGGTTTTTATTAACACCAGTTTTTCCTGGTTGTTTTGTTCTTTATAGAAATCAAAAGCGGCGGCGGTTATGCCGTTTGATAATTGGCCGTTTTTGAGCAGTGAGTCGAAAAGATTGCTGGCGGTTTTTTTATCACCGGAGAGATTGGCAATCAGGGCGTAGTTATAATCGATGAAAGGGAGGAAGACATCATCGCCGCGCAGGCCTTTCATAATGTCCATCGCTTCTTGTTTTTTGCCCTCGCCATATTTTATCCAAGCGTAAATGACTTGGTTGATGATGGTGCTGGTATCATCTTTGCGCTTTTCCAAGGTCAAACGTTCAGCTTCGCTGAGCTGGTTTTTCTCGATAGCGTCAACGATTAAGGTGAGGCGGGCGAGGCCGTTTTCGGATTTGACGTTCAAGGTTTTGGCAATGGCGATGGCTTCCGGGAAGCGGCCGGAGACTAATAATAGGCTCATGGCCTGGGTTTGCAGAACTTCGCTATTGGATTGAAGTTTTAAGGAATCGGAGAAGAAATCCGAGGCTTTTTCATAGTTTTTGCTTTGGGTGGCGTGGTAGCCGGAGAGATATTGGCCAACCCATGACGGTTTTGGGGCCAGGCCGATTTTTTGGGCCAATTTCTGCTCTATTCCGGTGATTTCCCTATGTAAACCGCGGCTAATAAGGAGAGCGGCGGAAAAGACTAGGGCCATAGTGGCCAGCATGATGATTAATTTCTTACTCAAACTCATAAAACTCTTGAAAAATTGGCACGTTTCTTATAAAAGCAGCGTCCAATATATACAACTTGAAGGATTAATACAATGGGCAGTAAAAATAACCCGGCCGCACGCGGCACGGCAGGCGGTATCAAGAAACTCGGCGGCAAAGTTGTGAAGCCGGTTTTTTATGTTGGTAAATATGCAGGTCACGGCAATTATATGGCTGGCCAGTTTGAAGATGGTAAGATGATCGAATCTTCCGGCGTGCCGACTCCGTTTGCGGATATCATCCCGGATCAGGCTGCTGAGGCTTAAGAGTAAACGGTGAACTGTGAACTGAAAACTGTTTTACAGATTACAGTTCACAGATTACAGTTCACTATATGAAAACTCTGAATACTTTAGAATGGTTTGCGGAAGCTGGCGTGAGGGATATTACTGGCGATGCGCCGGTTGATTATTTTGCTGCCGCCGCCGTGCAAATTCCTGCTGCAGCCAAGGCGGAACCACGTTATGATGCGGATATGCCTGTTAGAAAAGCCAATATATTGAATGAGCCGGCACGCAGCTTTGCCGCCAAGCCTAGTTTGGCTTCGATGCAATCTTTGAGCGGGGCGATTGAGGAGGCGCGGCAGTTGGCGGATGAGGCGAAGAATTTGCAGGAGCTGCGTGCGGCCGTTGAAGGGTTTAATGGTTGTGGATTGAAGAAGACTGCGAATAAAACCGTATTTGCTGATGGCAATCCGGATTCTGGAGTTTTGGTAGTTGGCGAAGCGCCGGGTGCGGATGAGGATATTCAAGGGATTCCGTTTTGTGGACAAAGCGGGAAGTTGTTGGATAAGGTTTTGTTCTCGATCGGTTTAACTCGCCAAGGTGCGCCGGGAAGTTCATTTTATATTACGAACACATTGTTCTGGCGGCCGCCGGGCAACCGAAAGCCGACGCCGGAAGAACTGGCGATTTGTGAACCGTTTTTGGAAAAGCATATTGCATTGGTGAACCCGAAAATAATGTTGCTAGCCGGTGCGACGGCAGTGCAGGGGGTTTTGAAAGAAACTTTAGCGATGGCGAAATTGCGGGGGAATATTTGGCATTATAAAAATCGTTATATGCAGCATGATGTGCCGGTGATGGTGACTTATCACCCATCATTCCTGCTCAGGGCGCCGATGAATAAGAAACTGGTGTGGGAAGATATGCTGAAGATGCAGGAAAAACTAAAAGAATATGGGGTTAGGGTATGAGGAAGTTTAGTTCAAAAACTGTCATTCCAGCGAAGGCTGGAATCCAGCGGTTTTTCTCAGTTCATAATCATGGCTGGATCCCAGCCTTCGCTGGGATGACAATACTGATAGGTTCATTGTCAACAACTGCGATGGCTGATGAAACTGCAATCACGATTTACAGCAAAGCGCAACCGGGCGCGGTTGATCCGAATATGTATCGTCCTGTTGTTGGTCAGCAAAATTATGGGCAACCAGTGCCGGGTTATGCGGTGGTGCGGGTGGTACGCAAGGTTGATTTGCCGTTCAAGGATAATTTGTTGAAGTTTGGGGATGTGGCTGCGTTGCTTGATCCGACCACGGTGCAGTTTAAATCTCTGACTGATCCGAAGGGGACGAAAGTGGTGGAGCAGAATTACCAGTTTGATTTGATCAGCCAGCGCAAGTTGATGGAGAAATATATCAACAAGGAAATCGAGGTTGAACAGGTTCAAGGGGATAAGATTTCGACGATTAAGGGGACGCTGATGAGTGTGCAGGATGGGATTACGCTCAAAACTGACAAGGGCGTGGTGACGATTGCGGGATATCCGCAGATCAATTTCCCGGAATTGCCGGGCGGGTTGATTACCAAGCCGACGCTTGTATGGGAAATTATGACAGGGAAGACGGGGGAGCATAAGGCGGAGGTTAGTTACCAAACGGACGGGATTACCTGGTGGGCAGATTATAATCTGACATTTACGGAAGGCAAAGATGCCAATTCCGGCACGGTGGATTTAGGATCATGGGTTAGTATTCTGAACCAATCTGGGGCGACATATAGAGACGCCAAACTGAAATTAATGGCAGGTGATATAAACCGCATTCAACCACCGCAGGCATATGGCGGCATGATGGCAAAACGAGATATGGCAATGGCAGAATCAGTACCCGCACCACCGGCTTTTGCGGAGAAGGCGTTTTTTGAATATCATTTATATACGCTGAGCAAACCGGCTACGATTCCAGAAAATTCCACCAAGCAATTGGAGCTGATTCCGGCGGCGACTAATGTGCCGGTGGAAAAGATGCTGGTTTATAAAGCTGCAGATTATAGCTGGGGTGGGGGTGTCATCATGGACCAATATTATGGCGGGGAGGCTAATAAGAAAATTGAAGTTGTGCTGAAGCTTTCCAATAAGGAGGCGAATGGTCTTGGCAAGCCTTTACCGGCGGGAAGGGTGCGCGTAAACCAGCGGGATGAGGACGGAAGTTTGGAATTTATCGGCGAGAATGTCATCGACCATACGGCGCGGAATGAGGATATTTTGATTAAGCTCGGCAATGCGTTTGATGTTGTCGGTGAGCGGAAACAGACGAATTTCTTTGTAGATACCAAAGCTAAAGTTATCGAGGAGGAATTTGAGATCAAAATCCGCAACCAGAAGAAAGTTTCCGCCAAAATCCGCGTGATTGAGCCGCTTTACCGCGCGACTAATTGGGAGATTGCTTCCAAGAGCGACGATTACACCAAAGATGACGCTCACACTATCCACTTTGATGTAAATGTTGGGGCGGAGAAAGAGAAAGTCATAAAATACAGAGTGAAATATACTTGGTAGTTACTTTTGGCATTGTAGGCCGGGAGTGTTGGCGGTTTTGCATAACTCGTTAGTGACTGCATCAATGCCTTTGGTGGTGACGGCTTTGCCCAGGTCTTTTTTGATGTAATTGGTGATGCCGACATCGTTGATTAGTAGGTCTTGGATTTGCCAGTTATAGGTTTCTTGTTTTAGCATCAGGTAATTGATTTGGGTTTCTTTGCCTTCGAAAGATAGGGGCATGATAATGCTGGCGTGGCTGAAACCTTTTGTATCTTTGGTGATATCGCCGCGTATGATTGGTTTGCAGTTGTTGTTATAACTTTGAGCGGCGTTTTTGAAGCCCAGGGTTTCGGCTAGATGTAAGGTGAGGATAGCGTCGAATTTTATACGGGCGTCGCGGTTGGTTAGGCGCCAGGTGGCGGGGATCAGGAAGCCGAAATCGGGGATGTCGGGGCGGCCCATTGTGTAGAGGAGGGCTTTTTCCTTTTCGGCCCCGGTGATGTCTTCGGGGAGGTTATCAAGGTCGGGTTGGATGTTATATGCGTCGATTAAGCGGGCGTATTGGTTGAGGCCGCCGTCCAAGGAAAGGCAGTGTTTCAAGGCGATTATGGTGACGGCGGCTTCTTCCAGCTTTTTGGGATCGGGCTGGGTTTTGGTTGTGGATGGTTCGGTTCCTGGATGCACGAAAAGCCCGGCGGAGGCTGGATTAGATATTGAAAGCGTAAGCAAAATAACTGATAATATGCGCTTCATGAAGCTGCTTGATAAAGTTGAATATCCAAAGGATATCAGGAATTTTAAATTGCCGGAACTGAAAACCCTGGCCGGTGAGCTGCGTTCGGAAATGATTGAGCAGGTTTCGCAGACTGGCGGGCATCTTGGCGCGGGGCTGGGTGTGGTCGAGCTGACGGTGGCGCTGCATCATGTGTTTAATACGCCGGAAGATAAATTGATTTGGGATGTCGGGCATCAGTCATATCCGCATAAGATTTTGACGGGGCGCAAAGATCGCATGAATACGATTCGCTCTGGCGGCGGGTTGTCTGGATTCACTAAACGCGGGGAAAGTGAATATGACCCGTTCGGGGCGGCGCATAGTTCGACTTCGATTTCGGCTGGGCTGGGGATGGCGGTGGCGCGGGATATGAGCGGGCGGCAAACGGAAGTGATTGCGGTGATTGGCGACGGGGCGATGTCGGCGGGGATGGCTTATGAGGCGATGAATAATGCGGCGGCTTTGAAGACCAAGATTATTGTGATTTTGAATGATAATGAAATGTCGATTGCGCCGCCGGTGGGGGCGATGAGTAAATATTTATCGAAGCTGATAACTTCCAAACCGTTTTTATCGGCGCGGCAATTTGCCAAAAATGTTTTGCCAGCGCCGGTTGCGGAAGCCGCGAAACGGCTGGAGCACATGGCAAGGGAGGCTTTTCTCGGCGGGACGATTTTTGAGGCGATGGGGTTTTATTATGTGGGGCCGATTGACGGGCATGATTTGGATCAGCTTGTGCCGATATTGGAATCGTTGCGGGACTCGGAAGAAAAGCGGCCTTATTTGCTGCATGTGCTGACCAAGAAGGGCAAAGGCTATGCGCCGGCGGAGAAATCGGCGGATAAATATCATGGCGTGGTGAAGTTTGATGTTGAGAGCGGGGTGCAGAAAAAGGCGCCCGTAAAAGCGCCAAGTTATACGCGGGTGTTTGCGGATGCGCTGATTGCCCAGGCGCGGAAGGATAAGAAGATTGTGGCAATTACGGCGGCGATGCCGGACGGGACGGGGCTGGATGTTTTCGGCAGGGAATTTCCAGAGCGGACATTCGATGTCGGAATTGCCGAACAACATGCGGTGACATTTGCAGCCGGGTTGGCTTCGCAGGGATATAAGCCGTTTTGCGCGATATATTCAACTTTCCTCCAGCGTGCTTATGATCAAATTGTTCATGATGTGGCGATTCAATCGCTTCCCGTTAGGTTTGCGATTGACCGCGCCGGGCTGGTTGGTGCGGACGGGCCGACGCATGCGGGATCGTTTGATATTACTTATCTGGCGACATTGCCGAATTTTATTGTTATGGCGGCGAGTGATGAGCTGGAACTGGCGCGAATGGTGGCGACGGCGGCGGTGATTGAATACCAGCCGAGCGCTTTCCGTTATCCGCGCGGGGAAGGTACGGGTGTTGCAATTCCAGAAAATGTGGAGCCATTAGAGATTGGCAAGGGCAGGATTGTGCGCCAGGGAAAATCGGGACTAGCGATTTTGTCATTTGGCGCGAGGTTGCAGGAAGTTTTGAAAGCGGCAGAAGTTCTTGATGCGACAGTGGCCGATGCAAGGTTCTGCAAGCCGCTGGACAAGGAGTTGATTAAGTCATTAGTCATAAGTCATAAGTCATTAGTGACGATTGAAGAAGGGAGTATCGGGGGTTTCGCCGCGCATGTGATGGAGTTTTTAGCGGGTGAGAAGCTATTGCAGGGGATAGAATTTATTCCGCTGCATTTGACAGATGAATTTATTGACCAGGATACACCGTATAATATGTATGCGCAGAGTGGGTTGAATGCGGAGGAGATAATTAAAAAATTACAGGTTAAAAATGCAGCAAAGTGTATTAAAAAGATTAGCTGAGGCTTCAAGCTATGAGGTTGTAAATAATAACCCCGGCAGCAAGAATTTAATAATTACCGGAGAGCTGAAAAGGAAGCTCGATACAGCTTTGGAAAACACGGATACTGCTGCTTTAGATAATGTGTTTGAAAAAGTTAAAGAGCTTTGCAAGGTCAAGGCGACTGATCTGGAGGAAAGAAAAAAAGAGGTGGTTGCCAATCCTTTTGCATTTTGGGAGCTTGTTTTTTCTCTGGCAGGGAGAGTCGGCAATGCAAAGATTAAGCGGTATGCTTTTGAAAAAACGTTAGATAAAGTAAGTATATTAGTTGATGGTCAGGATTTGAAAACAATATATAGCGCGGTAGAGAAAATCCTTAATGAACCGCCGCCGGTAAAAAGAAAAAGATGAATGATATCACTTCAGCCATCCGCCTAATCCGTTCCGAGAATATCGGGCCGCGGAGTTATTTTGCGGCTTTGAAGAAATTTGGCTCCGTGATTAAGGCGATTGAGGGGTTGGGGGACCGGCCGATATGTTCGGTTGAGGTGGCGGAAGCGGAAATTGCGGCGGTGGAAAAGCTGGGGGCGAAGATTCTTTTGCATAGTGATGCGGATTATCCTGACGCGTTGCTGGATACATATGATGCGCCGCCGGTGTTGTTTTATTTCGGGGATTTGGAATTGCTGAAGCGGAAATGCGTTGGCATTGTCGGAACGCGCAATCTTTCGGCTAATGGCGGGGCGATTACGCGCAAAATTGCGGCTGGGTTGGGCGAGGCGGGGGTTGTGGTAGTTTCGGGACTGGCGAAGGGGATTGATACGGAGGCGCATAAGGCGTCGCTTGCCACAGGCACGGTTGCGGTGGTGGCCGGAGGGTTGGATGAAATTTATCCGCCGGAAAATAAGAAGTTATTTGCAGAGATTGCGGAGAAGGGGTTGATTATTAGTGAAACTCCGCCGGGTGTGCGGGCGCTGGCGCGGCATTTTCCGCAGCGGAACCGGATTATTGCCGGATTGTCGCAAGGCGTGCTGGTGGTTGAGGCGGCGAAGAAATCGGGGAGCATGATTACTGCCAATTATGCGCGGCGGGAGGGGCGGGTGTTATTCGCGGTGCCGGGTTCGCCGCTGGATTCACGCAGTTCGGGGACGAATTATTTGATCAAGAACGGGGCGGTGCTGACGGAGAGTTGTGAGGATATTTTGGGTAATCTGGATGTGGTGGTGCCGCGGTTATATGAGGAGATATCGGATTATGATAGCGTAGGTGAGGAGGCGCAGAACTTGAGGGAAAAAATTATCGCGGCGCTTAGTTACTCGCCGGTTAGTGTGGATGAAATAATACAACAAGTTGGAGCGTCGGCAGCAGTGGTGAGTGGAATATTACTGGAGCTGGAAATAGCTGGGCAGGTAAATCGGCAATATGGGAATAAGGTGACTTTGGTGGCTTAGAAAATACTTTCCAATAACGATTTTCGTGTTTTAAGTCCTAGTTCTTTAAATAAATCTTCCACCACTGGCAGATCAGGCGAATCGGATTTATATTCCGGGCGAAGCTGAGTTTCCCCACACTCAAAACAAATATTCACAAAGCCAGTAATTTTTCCTGTTTTATCATAAAAAACCACAGCGTTTCTGGGAATAAAACATAAAGCACGAAATTGATTTGGATTTTTAGTTTTTATAGCGTTGATGAAATACTGAATTTGTTCAGAATTTAAAGTTTTGCCTCTCTTCTCATCAATCTTAGAATTTAATTTACCCTTTGCCTTCCGAATACTCAAAATTTGGCCACTTATCTCCCGCGCGCGTTGTTGGTTAATAGCAATAAAAAGATAAAGCTGAAAAGTACTTTCATATATTTATAAAAAACCCCGCCGGAGCGGGGTTTTAAATTAGTTGTTAAACGGAAAATTGAATGCCGCCAACAACTCCTTGGCCTCGGCGTTGTTCTTCGCCGTGGTGCAGATGGTGATGTCCATGCCTTTGATTTTATCAACTTTGTCATAGTTGATTTCTGGGAATACGATGTGTTCTTTGAGGCCAAAATTGTAGTTGCCGTGGCTGTCGAATTTTTTGTCGGAGAGGCCCCGGAAATCGCGCACGCGGGGGAGGGCGATATTGACCAAACGATCTAAGAATTCGTACATTTTTTCTTTGCGCAAAGTAACGCGGGTGCCGATTGGCTGGTTTTCGCGGAGTTTGAATGTAGCGATGGATTTTTTAGATTTCGTGATGACAGCTTTTTGACCGGCGAGCATGCTCAAATCAGCAGCAGCAGCATCGCAAGCTTTGGAATCAGCCACAGCCAAATGGCCAACGCCCATGTTGATGACAATTTTATCCAGGCGCGGGATTTGCATAGGATTAGCGTAGTTGAACTTCGCTTGAAGTGCGGGGACTACTTTTTCCTGGTATTGTTTTTGTAAACGTGAGGCCATAATCTTTTAATTTTTGATTTTTGATTTTTGATTTTTGATTTTTTTTAATCAGCAATCAGCGATCAGCAATCAGCAATTCTCCTAATTTAATGCCTCGCCAGACTTCTTGGCGATGCGGGTTTTGGTTTCGTTCTCGACTTTGTAACCAACTCTGGTGGCTTTACCGCTTTTTGGGTCGATAGCTGCGAGGTTGGAGATGTGGATTGGCGATTCCTGGGCAATAATTCCGCCATTACCGGCCGCAGAGGGCTTGGTGTGTTTTTTGACGATATTGATGCCGGAGACAAGGGCGCGGCCGGTTTCAGTAATGATGCGCGTCACTGTGCCTTGTTTGCCTTTGTCTTTGCCGGTAGTGACAATGACGAGGTCGCCTTTCTTGATTTTGAATTTGCTTTTCGGCTCTTTTTTCAAAGCCGGTTTGGTGTTACCGCTTGGCATAGATTATAGCACCTCCGGTGCGAGTGAAATGATTTTCATGAATTTTTTGCCGCGAAGTTCGCGAACGACCGGGCCAAAGATACGAGTGCCGATTGGCTCTTCTTCTTTGTTGATGAGTACTGCAGCATTGCGGTCAAAACGGATCGTTGAACCGTCCGGGCGTTTGATAGCTGATTTTGTGCGAACGATAACAGCGCGTTGCACAGTACCTTTTTTGACTTTACCGCGCGGGATGGCTTCCTTGACGGAAACGACGATGACATCACCAACTGATGCCGTGCGGCGGTGGGAACCACCAAGTACTTTGATGCACATGACAACCCGGGCTCCGGAATTGTCGGCGACATCTAATTTTGTTAACATTTGTATCATATTATTTTTCCTAGTTTCGGAGTTTCGAGTTTCGTGGTTAGCGTTATTTT
>JAYVPI010000023.1:0-4517 GCA_043757405.1 Alphaproteobacteria bacterium | reverse complement strand
TCAATTTCAAATCCTACCCTATCACTACGCACTAGTTTTATGTTGTCTAAAAGACCATTTACTAGATCTATTGTTTCATTAAACTTTAACTCCGAATTTCTAATTTCAGGATTGTCTTCAATTGAGCGTAATACTAATAATTCTAGTAGGCGGAATTCTGCTACGCTTATTTCGCGAAAATTTTCCGAGCGGTTTTTCCGCATACTATTAGAGCTCCAATTATCATCATTTTGAATCGCATCAAATATTCCTGACTCTGATTTTAAATTTCCACCACGTTCTGGACTAAGATATTTTACTAAGGAAAATTGCGATAAACTTTTACAATGCTCATCAAAATGACGAAGAATACTGCTCTTCCCACAACCATTTTTTCCTAAAATTACATTCAGTGCTGCTAAATTTGTTAATTCTTTCCCTTTAATTACAATATCCATAACATCCTACATAAAAAAGATTTGATAACCTCAAATTACACCGCACCAATATTAATCAAAGCGAATATTTACCCCCCCCCAAAAAATCCATTAGGCCACAGGCAACAAGCGACGGTTTCGAGCATGGCAAGGAAGCGTAGCGGCGCTACGTGACCGAAGCCACGCGAAGGCAACTAAGCGTTTATCCGGCATGACATTCCGTTTGCCTTAACGGAGTGAGTAGCCAAACACCAATAATGCTTGTATCAAAAGACACGTATGATTATGTAAGTAGATACCATAGCCAGTAAAAAGAAAGAGCACCGCGTGAGCAGACCAGCACATCTTTTTCAGTTGGAAGCAATGCCTCAGCCATCACCTAAGAAGAAGATTGTAAAAAAAACACTGCGCGGAGCAGAAGGTGCAATTGGCCGCTACACACAATTAAAACAAAACCTAGATTCAGATAAAACATTAAACGGCAATTGGTATGAGGTGGATACCTTGCGCGTGCCAAGCAAGCGCAGCAGCATTAATTTTGTCGATTTATTTTCATGTGCAGGCGGCATCTCAACAGGGAGCACACAAGCCGGCCTTAAAAAAGTGGCAAGCGTTGAAATTGATAAGGACGCATCGGAAACGATTCGCAAGAATTTTCCGGATAGCATCCATTTTGAAATGCCTATTGAACAGCTTACAGAAAAAATGCTCGACGAAGCATTAAAAGGCAAAAAAATTGATGTTATGTTTGGTGGCCCACCTTGCCAAGGCTTCTCGGTGGCAGGGCTGAGAAGGCCGGATGACAAGCGTAACAAACTTTTTAAAGAATATATTAGAATCGCCAAACATCTGCAGCCCGAGTTTGTTGTAATGGAAAATGTTCCCGGAATTTTGACGATGGAACAAGGCGCAGTGTATCGCGAAATACTCGCTCAATTTGCTGCTGCTGGCTACCCAAACATGAGCGTAAGAATATTGGAGGCCGCAGATTATGGCGTGCCACAACTAAGGGCACGCGCTATTTTTATAGCCAACAGGCTTGGCTTAAAAAATCCATACCCCAAAGCTATCTATAAACGCGGCAACTATAAAGCCATTGAAACGGCAATCGATGATTTAAAAGAATTACCGCGCCACGCCGTGCATAATCATGAATGGACAGCTCACTCAAAAAAACTAGAAGAGCGCATTGCCAAAATCCCTGCTGGAGGGTCGCTTTACGACACCTTCCGCGATGCCTACAAAAGGCAATATAAAGGCGTGCCCAGCATGACGGTGAAAGAAAACCACGGCGGATGTCATGTGCATTATGAGTTGAACAGAGTGCTTTCCGCACGCGAAATGGCGAGGCTACAAACTTTCCCAGATGATTTTATATTCTCCGGCACTTTTAAAAGAGCTTACTGGCAAATCGGCAACGCAGTGCCCTGCTTATTTGCAAAACATATCGCCCTTGCAATCAAAAGCGCGATTACTACTGACCGCACTAGCTAGAAGCTTTTTGATTGAGGCTCTCTCTCCATTTTGCAATATCATACCAACCGCAACCAACACAGCCCTTTTCAGCAGCTTTCCCAATTTTTGGCACGTTAACAGGCCAATTGTTATTGCCCTCGTAATAATAATTGATGCCAAAAATAGTCCCCCGCTTACCTGTCTGGAAATACGCGCGACACACTTCTCTTTTTTGCTGATTTCGCTGATTATCAACAAGCTGAAATTTATTTTTTATTTCCGCATCACTCATCGTCTCAGGATTATCCGCACGGGTCTTTTCATCCCACCGAATTTCAGGAAACTTGTGATCAGGAATCAAGGTTTTTGCACTCGCACTACTGCGTTCATACGCATTCACTCCACCGAGCACTTTAATCACTTTTTCTTTGAATTTTGCACTGAATGTTTCATAGCCAGTGGCCGCAGCTCTGGGGATAGGCACCAATTGACGAGCATATCCCCGCCCCACTTTTTTGCTCCCAATGGTATAGCCCATTTCTTTAATATCTTGCAGCCTGCGCTGGGGATTACGATTATCCGGAAAATCATCAGGATCAACCCAACCCAAGCCGGAAAGCGCATCAAAAAACGGCTTAGTGACATTTGCTTTTTCGCGCGCCTCCCAATATTTTTTCTCGCGCTCAACCCACTCGCTAATCAAATGCGGTTTAAAATATTTTTGTATCTCGATGAGATGTTTTGCAACGCTCTCCTCTGTTGCAAAATCAACCCCAGTTCTACGATATTTAAAAGGGATATATCCTTTCCAGACAAATTTACTGTCTGTATCCTTAATTTCTACATCAATATATTCTTCCGATGCTTTGGTATTGATGTGAATAGAAAACGTCTTGATTTTGTGTGGCGCAAGCAGGGAATTTATTTTTTGAATATCTAGAGACATTTTCCTACCCGTTGAAAAAATTCTGGCAGTGAGCAACCCATTTCTTTTCTAGCTTCCCTCGTAACCACCGAAAACGCAATAAATATATTGGATTTTTTTGTCATAATATCGCTACATACTATACCCGCAAAGCAAGCTGTTCTGAGCTTAATTCCAAACTAATCCATTGCAACCGCGCCACTATCGCCTTACTAAGGGCGCATGACACCTAATGCCCGTATCCAATGCTCCATCGAGCTACTCGACGAAATCCTGCAAGGCTGGCGCTCTGAAAAGCGTATTCCGGCGGATAAGATCATCGACCGCTTCTTCCGCGCGCGCCGCTATATCGGCAGCAAAGACCGCGCTTTTATCGGCGAGCTGGTCTATTGGGTGCTGCGCCAACTGGCGCTTTTGCGCTGGCATACACAAAGCGAATTGCTGCAAGAAAATGCGGAAATTCTCATCCTCGGCGCGCTGCTTTTGCGCAAGGAATATACACTTTCTGAGCTGCGGGTGCTCTGTGATGGTGAAAAATATTCACCGCGTACCATCACCCGCGAAGAGCTAAAAATTCTCACCTCGATGTCTACACCTTATTCCGCAAAAGCTGTGGAGCCTGCGCCCGCGAAAGATATTCCCGCCCCTGCGCGGCTTAATTATCCCGAGTGGATGGAAGATGTTTTGCGCAAAAGCCTGAAGGACGAATTTGAAGCAGCACTCCTCGCGCTGAACGAACAAGCCGCCACCGACCTGCGCGCCAACACGCTGAAAACCCAACGTGATGCGCTGCTTGCTGCGTTGAACGCCGAAGGCTTTGAATGCGAAGCAACGCACACTTCTCCCGTCGGCATCCGCCTGAAAAAACGCGCGCCGATATTCACCTCACCGCTCTTTAAACTCGGGCATTTCGAAGTGCAGGATGAAGGCTCGCAAATGGTCGCCGCACTCGTTTGCGCCAAAGCGGGCATGAAGGTGATTGATTTTTGCGCAGGTGCGGGCGGAAAAACTTTGGCGATCGCCGCACAGATGAATAACAAAGGCCGCCTGCTGGCGTGGGACGTTTCGGAAAAACGCCTGAAACAAATCAAAGAACGCCTGAAACGCGCCGGTGTCGATAATGTGCAGATCCATGTGCTGGAATCGGAAACCGACGGCTTCGTCAAACGCCATAAATCTTCCGCCAATCGCGTGCTAGTCGATGCACCTTGCAGCGGAACGGGAACGTGGCGACGCAATCCCGATTTAAAATGGCGCTTCACCGAAAAAGATTTGCAAGAAGTGATGGCATTACAGGAGACAATTTTGCAGAGCGCATCGCGCACAGTGGCGGTGGGCGGATGGCTCGTTTATGCCACCTGTTCTATCCTCACCTGTGAGAATGAGTTGCAAGTCGAAAAATTCTTAAAAAACAATGGCAATTTTAGGGTTGTATGTGCCAAAAAAATATGGGATAACATCGTCACCGGAAACGAAATAAATGCTGATGAACATTCCGCTGTTTCGTACCTATCGGTTGCCCCACACCAAGATGGGGTAGATGGTTTCTTCGCTGCCGTGCTTGAACGCATAGCCTAACTATCACCAACAACGACCTACGAACGACACAAATCGGGAGTACACTTGAATGCAAATTAGAGAATACGCGTCTGCCGTTGCAAACGGCCTGAGTAATGTTTATCAGCTGCTTTTCCACAAGCGCAACATCATCATCGTCTCGG
>JAYVPI010000022.1:0-17838 GCA_043757405.1 Alphaproteobacteria bacterium | reverse complement strand
CAGCGCGGCAATCCATGACGCCGGTGTGGATTGCCGCGCTGCGCTCGCAATGACAAAACCCCTTATGACTTACGACTATCAACTTACGATTTTTTTTCTAACTCGCCTCTTCCAGCTCCTGTGGTGCCGGTGTGACGTTTAGGGCGTTGTTGTTTTCGCCAAGAGTTTTACGGATTTTTGCTTCCAGCTCTTCGGCGATTTTCGGATTAGTGCGGAGATATTCTTTCGCATTCTCCTTACCCTGGCCGATACGCTGTGAATTATAGCTGAACCAGCTTCCGGCTTTTTCGATGATATTGGCTTTAACACCCAAATCAACAATTTCACCAAGTTTGGAAATGCCTTCGCCATACATGATTTCGAACTCAACCATCTTGAACGGCGGCGCAACTTTGTTTTTCACAACTTTAACGCGGGTCGCCGAGCCGAGGACATTATCCTTCTCCCCAATCGCGCCAATGCGGCGGATATCAAGGCGGACAGAGGCATAAAATTTGAGCGCATTGCCGCCCGTAGTAGTTTCCGGATTGCCGAACATAACGCCGATTTTCATGCGGATCTGGTTGATGAAAATCACCATGCAATTGGTTTTGGAGATCGAGCCGGTCAATTTACGCAAAGCCTGCGACATCAAACGCGCCTGCAAACCCATATGCGAATCACCCATTTCGCCTTCCAATTCCGCCTTCGGCACCAAAGCCGCGACGGAATCGATAACGATTAAATCAACCGCGCCAGAGCGCGTCAGAGTATCCGCAATCTCCAATGCCTGCTCCCCGGAATCCGGCTGCGAAATCAAAAGCTCATTAATATTTACGCCGAGTTTCCCCGCATAAACCGGATCAAGCGCGTGTTCCGCATCAATAAACGCGCAAGTTTTGCCCATTTTTTGCGCCTGCGCGATTGTGGAAAGAGTGAGCGTAGTTTTGCCCGAAGATTCAGGCCCAAAAATCTCGATAATGCGCCCCTGCGGCAACCCGCCAATTCCAAGCGCCATATCCAGTGAAATGGAACCGGTAGAAATCGCCTCGATATTCAACTGTTCCCACTGACCCAATTTCATAATGGAGCCTTTGCCGAAATTCTTTTCAATCTGCGACAATGCCGCTTCGAGCGCTTTCTTCCTGTCCATAAAATACCTATTTAATAATGATTTATATTAACCATTATCAGGTTTTTGAAGGATGGGGCAAGTGGAATTTTAGTTGTGTCAAATTAGCCAGGAAGTTGAAACTTAACTATGCTGGAAGCGAGATAGCGGGTGTAGCCGAATTGACCTTCGGCAAATCATTTACAGGATTATGCGACTTAGATGGGTCAAGATTAGCCGCCGCAGACTTTCCATCTTGTTTGGCTAATTTAGTTGGCGAATAACCAGCACTCTTATCAGTGCCTTCATTTTGGCGCTTTTTTTCATGTTCTTGTATCATTGCCATATACTGAGCGTGGAAACTTTGTGCGCTGTCAAACGCAGCTTCATTTTCAGAACCTTTATATTTAGTTCCAATGTCGCCAGTTTTTGGAGATCTGCCTAAACCTTTCTCAAAATCTTCAATTGATGTTGGTATATCTCCGGACTTTGCACCCACAGGTAGGCCTGTTGATGACTTTGCTTTAGCGGCTGGTTGCTTTGGCTCAAGCTTTGCTTCTTGAATAGCTTTATCACCTACTTTATCTGCCGGCACCTGCTGTGCAGCGACTACTGTTTCAGAAGCTTTTTTATTCGCCGCCACAAACTGCGTAGGAAGTTTGCTTTCAGGGATTTGGGCATAACCATGAGCATCTTTAGGCGCTCTTATCAATTCACCAATAGATACTGAGTTTGAAGGCATTTGAATATGCGCCTCATCAGTAAATTTCCAATCGCCACCCCATTCAAAACCATGTCTTTTTGCAGTATCACGATAAATTTTGCGTGTAGCTTCCGTATATTCTTCATTAGCTAGGTTGCTGTAATATTTACCTTCAATAGGTAAAATGTCACAAGCTAAACCATGATTATGAAATGAATATCCTGGGGGCGCTTTTGTAACACCTCTAGCCAATAGCACAGCTTGCTCTTCATTACTGCGGTCACCTTGACGAACAAGTGTCTTCATGCCTTGCGATTCCAGATCCGCAACAAATTCCCGAACGGAAGCGCGTATCTCAGGGTGCAGGGTATTTATTACATCATTATTTTTTGAAGTATCAGCATTTTGCCCACCCTTGTATGCACCAGAAGTTCGAGTTACGAGATTGCCATTAACACCAGCACCGCCGCCAAGTGCGCTTCTTGACGGGCCACCAAATGATTGTGGCGTATAGTCAGGCGTACCACCTTGCTGACCACCCATCATTCCCATAAATTGCTGGGCAAACTCTGGACTTATCAAATTCAAAAACATAAAAATCATGGCCATCACAAATGATTGCGCAGGATCAAATTCACCATTTTTGCTGACATCACCAAGACTAGCGATGTAATTTTCATTTTCCTTTTGGCGCTGCTGATGAGTAAGTTCGCCTGGATTTCTATATTTAGGTTTATTAGCTGAATCTACGTGAAGAGCTACTTTGCTACTATCCGCTAATGATGATAATTTAGTATCCTTATTTTTTTCAAACTCATCACTCGGCTTAAAACTAGCAATTGTTGCCAGTTCGGATATACTTTTTTGTCCGGTATTGATAGAATGGCTCAAGTTTTGAAATTGTGAAACACTAGTTTCTTTGCCTGCCGATTCTTTTTCATCCAGCTTAATTTGACCAATAACTTCAACAGTCAATTTTGGCTCAACATTTGAACCATTAATATTATCAACGGAGCTTATATCACCTTTAGCATCTCTAGTACTAACAATACCAAGAGAATGTGTTGCAACACCATCAACCAAGTCTATTTTTCGGCGTCCAGCAGTGTCGGTCTTCAAATTTATCGTAGATGGGTGAGATCCATCGGACAAGGTTATATCATTATTAGTAACCTTGATTATCGTGCCTAATGGTAAATTATCTTTTGAGGCAAAAGTATATTGGTGAGCGTTTATTGGGATCGAGCTGCTGGTTTCATCTTTGCCATTAGCATGCATGACCCCATTTTTACCTACCCAACGGTTATCACCGCCAGAAGTATATGCAGATGCGAGTAATATCTCAGCCATACCCTAAACCTACCACGTCCATGTTACAAAATCATGACAAAACAATAGAATAATGCAATTGGCTTACTGAGAAGAGGCTGCGCGGGGTAACCTATTGATATACTTAACCTTCCTTATGCACATATTTCCGGCTGCAATAGGGGCAGATAATGTTGCCGTTGTCTTCCAGTTCCAAAAACACCAGCGGATGTCCCAGCGGGCCGCCGTCGCAGCCTATTTGTTTGGCCTGGGTGTAGAAAACGTCTTTGTCAATTTGCGTAGTTGGTTCCATACTTATATTGCCAGTTGGTTAGCTGCTTTTGCTTATCCTCAAAACTATCGATTTTTTCATTTTTTTCAAGCGTAAGCCCAATATCGTCCAATCCGTTGAGCAGATTATTTTTGCGGAAGTCATCGAGTTCAAAGCTGACTTCTGAATTTCCAAAGCGGATTTTCTGCGCCGGAAGGTCGATTTCAACCGGCTCGCCGCGTTTGGCGACGTTCATGATCTGGTCGACATCAGCCTGCGGAATGCGGATTGGGAGCATGCCATTTTTGAAACAGTTATTATAAAAAATATCCGCGAATGACGGTGCGATAATGCACTTAATCCCAAAATCCAGCAACGCCCACGGCGCATGTTCGCGTGACGAGCCGCAACCGAAATTATCCTCCGAAACCAGAATCTCCGCATGATCATACGGCGCATTATGCAGCATAAAATCCTCGTTTTTCTTGCCGTTGATGTCATAACGCATCTCATAAAACAACCCCGCGCCCAGGCCTGTGCGTTTGATGGTGGTCAAAAATTGCTTCGGGATAATCATATCCGTATCAACGTTTTGTAACGGCAATGGGGCGGCGATGCCTTTTAGTTTGGTGAATTTCTGCATGTTAATAAGAACCAATAATGCTTTTAAAGATAATTGATAGTATTGGCGTGGCAAATAAAATTATAAGCATTGCTGTAAAAGTCTTCTTCTCACTCTTGTAATTTTTTTTACGAACGAAAATTATTGCAACAAGTGTTGTTAGTAATGCTGCTGTAATATCAATAATTATATTAACTCCTAACGAATTCATCATATAAATTCCCGCACATCCGCCAATGTGCCCTTAATCGCCGCCGCAGCCGCCATTGCCGGACTCATCAAATGTGTGCGGCCGCCCCTGCCCTGTCTTCCCTCGAAGTTGCGGTTGCTAGTACTGGCGCAGCGCTCGCCGTTTTTTAATTTGTCGGCGTTCATGGCGAGGCACATGCTGCAGCCAGGCTCGCGCCAATCAAAACCGGCGGCGATGAAGATTTTGTCGAGGCCTTCTTTTTGGGCTTGTTCGGCAACTAATCCAGAGCCAGGAACCACCCAGGCTTCGACGGTAGAGGCAACTTTTTTGCCTTCAACGATTTTGGCGACCTCACGCAAATCTTCGATGCGGCCATTGGTGCATGAGCCGATAAAAACGCGGTCAATTTTGACGTCGGAAAGTTTTTGCCCTTCTTCCAAGCCCATATATTCCAGGCTGCGTTTGACGGCGATACGGCGGTTTTCGTCAGAGAAATCGCTGAGTTTCGGTACATATCCGGAAACCGGCGCGACGTCTTGCGGGCTGGTTCCCCATGTCACTTGCGGGGAAATATCGGCGGCATTTAATTTCACCACCGTATCAAATTTTGCATCTTTATCGCTGGCCAGAGTTTTCCAATATTCCACCGCCGCATCAAAATCCGCAGCTTTAGGCGCAAGCGGTCGGCCCTCGATATATTTCCAAGTCTTTTCATCCGCGGCAATCAACCCTGCTTTTGCACCCGCTTCGATTGACATGTTGCACAAGGTCATCCGGCCTTCCATGCTGAATGAGCGAATTGTATCACCGCCATATTCGATAACATAACCGGTTCCGCCCGCGGTTCCGATTTTACCGATAATCGCCAAAGCTACATCTTTTGAAGTCACGCCAACGGGCAACTCTCCACTAACTTCCACCAGCATATTCTTGGATTTTTTCTGGATCAAAGTTTGTGTGGCAAGCACGTGCTCAACTTCGGATGTGCCGATGCCAAATGCCAAAGCGCCGAATGCGCCGTGGGTGGATGTGTGGGAATCGCCGCAGACAATCGTCATCCCCGGTTGCGTCATGCCTTGTTCCGGGCCGACGATGTGGACAATTCCCTGGCGGATGTCGTTTAATGGGAAATATGTGATGCCGTTTTCGCGGCAGTTATCTTCGAGCGTTTGCACCTGGATACGCGCAGTTTCATCCGCAATTCCGGCGGCGCGGCCTTTTGTCGGCACGTTGTGATCGGCAACTGCCAATGTCGCATCAGGACGGCGGACTTTGCGTCCGGCAACGCGCAAACCCTCGAAAGCTTGGGGGCTGGTGACTTCATGCACCAGGTGGCGATCGATATATAAGACGGAGATTCCGTTGGCATCAGTATCGACGACATGCGCGTCCCAGATTTTATCGTATAATGTCTTTGGTTGCGTGGTTGCGTGGTTGCGTGGTTGCATGGTTAGTTTTTCATTGAGGTTCTTAATGCTTTTAGCATACGGGAGATGCTATTAATCTGTTCTTCTGAATTTAGATAATCATTTTCTTTTAAAAAACCAATCTCTTTTGCAATAATTAATTGTGTCTTTAATTCAGCCGCTGAGCCTGAAGCAATAGAAACAAAGCGCGCAAATTCCAAATTACTGTTCCGGCTGGATCCTTCAGCGATATTGGAAGATATTGAAACCACCGATCTCCTGATTTGAGACGTTAACCCAAACTGCTCTTTAGCTGGAAAGTCATTGGTAATTTTATAAATATATACTGCAAGGTCTTTAGATAAGCGCCAAACCTGCAAATCCTCAAACCCTTTAGACTTAAAAACTGCCCGCACGCCAGTATTATTACGCTGTTCCATAGCCTATTCCTACCATGCAACCACGCAACTATGCAACCATGCAACCAATTACTTCTTAGCTTTCTTAGCTGCTTCCCTTGCTGCCAGTTTTTCTTCTTTAACAGCTTTTTTCGCTGCTTTTGCTTCTTTGGTCAGCTTCGGCTGTTTAGGGGCATTGGCTTTTGCCGCTTTTTTCTCGGCATTAGATGCTTTTTTAGCCACTGCCGCTTCCGAGCGCTTAATTTTAGAAGCTGCTTCATCAGCTGCGCCTTCTTCGGCGGCGGCTTCGTTCAAATCGATACGCTCTTTAATACGCGCAGCTTTACCCGTCAATTCACGCATATAATATAATTTAGCGCGGCGAACGTCACCTTTACGGATCAATTCGATACCGGCAACAACGGGGGAATATGTCGGGAATACGCGCTCAACACCCTCACCATTGCTGACTTTGCGCACTGTGAAGCTTGAATTCATGCCACGGTTGCGGCGGGCGATGCAAACGCCTTCAAACGCCTGATTACGCTCGGAAGTTCCTTCAACGATGCGCACTGATACTTTTACTGTATCCCCAGGGCGAAAATCGGGAATTTTTTTGTTTTCTGACAAGCGAGCCAATTGTTTTTGCTCGAATTTTTGAATGATGTTCATGATAATAATCCTTTTGAGGGCGCATCTCTACCAAATCCTCTAACAAAAGGCAATGAGAAAATATGGTTTTTTATATCGTTAGACTCGCCGATAAATCATCTATAGCGATTTAAGATAGGATGCGGACATTCTTACATCGTCATTGCGAGTCCCAGCCTACGCTGGGATAAACTCCGCGCGGCAATCCAGGGTCGCAGTCCGTGACCCTGGATTGCCGCGCCTAAAGGCTCGCAATGACGGGGCTAGTTAGATGCACATTCCTGCTATGAATCGTTATGATTAGTAAATCTGACACAAAATTGTCATAATACTTTGCTACTATTTAAATATCTAATCAGGATTCTCACCATTTATGGCCTATTCAAATGCCCATATAAGTGAAGATAGCGCAATAACCGCGCTCAACAGCCTTGGGATTTTGCAAATCAAAAATGATAAAAAAGCGGAAATCACCATAAACTCTGTAAAAGATTTCCAAAGAAAAATGGGAATAGCGGATGACGGCGATATAGGGCCAGTAACCGCCAATGCTATGAAATTGGTAAATCAAAACGAGGGCTTCGGTGAAGAAAAAGAACTTATAGCCTCGGCACAAAAATTTGAAAAAGAACACAAAGCTCAAAAACTCGCGGCAGATTTATTAAAGCCAAGCGTCACTGATAGCGCCATAAACCTGAATGGCGGTAAAAACCTGATCGCCGAAAGCCATAATAAATCATTGGTGCCAGAATTAAAAGACGCTTTAACCAGAGGCGCTGTTGTATTGAATAAGGATGGTAGCGGCACAACCCCTGATATTGGCGGAATGAAGCCAGAGGCGCAAAGAAAACTCGCGGCTGTCGCTAATAAATATTTTGATAGCACTCACGACCCTGTCCAAATAAATTCAGGTTATCGCGGGCCAGACCGCCAGGCCGATGCGATGTATACTAATATAGTTAAAAAGAGAGAGCCGTCATATCAAGCCAAAGGCCTGCTGGCAAAAATCCATGAAACTTTTAACAACTTTTTTAGCAAAGGCCAGGGTGCTACAATTGAGGCAATGACTGTTACTATTGCAGAACAGGCAGAAAAGCAGCAATTCATTTCCAACCACATGAACGGCACTTGCAGCGATGTTGCGTTAGGTGGGTTGCACCTCAAGGAAATAAAGGCGGTTCTAAAAGAAAACAATGTATCTTGTGGCTATGAAGGCAAAGCACACCATTTGCATTTAGATTTTAACAAGCCATATCTGGAAAGTACCGCTGATAAAAACAGTAAACATTCAAAATCAACTAAAGTCGGTAAAGGCTAATTCTACTTCAACAAATCCGGCCTTCGCTTTTTCGTAATTTCCAGCGCTTTCGCCTTGCGCCAATCGGCAACTTTTTTGTGGTCGCCGCTGGTCAAAACTTCCGGCACTTTCATCCCTTTCCATTCGGCGGGTTTGGTATAATGGGGATATTCCAACAACCCGCTTGAGAAGCTTTCTTCGCTGTGTGTTTCCGCATTTCCAACCACTTCCGGCAATAATCTTATTACTGCGTCCATCAATATTAACGCCGCTGGCTCACCGCCGGATAATATATAATCGCCGATGCTGACTTCTTCGATTCCGTAATGCTCGATAACGCGCTCGTCAATTCCTTCGTAGCGGCCACAAAGAATTATGATTTCTCCTAACTTCGATAGTTCAACGGCCTTTTTTTGATCAAGAACCGCACCGCGTGGCGACATGTATAAAATTTTTGTTTTATTTGTTTTCTCAATCGCCTTTTCCAGCACATCCGCACGTAAAACCATTCCGGCGCCACCGCCATATGGCGTATCATCCACATGGTTATAATTTCCGTGCCCGAATTGTTTTATATCGATTGTCTCCAGCTGCCATAGCCCATTTTTCAGCGCTTTTCCGGCCAGAGAAAAATCAAGCATTCCGGGGAACATTTCAGGGAAAATCGTCAAAACCGTGAATTTCATGGGCGGTTTTTAACATGGATAGCGTTGAATTAAAACCGCTTTATCCGATGCATAACTTAAAGCCTGCATTTCCTTGATTTATTTATTAAATATCTCGGAGACTTTTAACCCTTTGTTATAACTTTCCTGTTTTAATCAATACTAGGGAGCAGCCTTAAAAAAGCTGCTTCCTGGGACAGGTAACAATCAAACTCTAGGTAGGAGTATGAGCGAGGATAAAACCAATAACGGTATAAAATTTTCCAGTGGCCCGACCGTGGAGCCAGGCAAGAAAACTATTAAGCCGTCTCTGTATAAAGTCAGGTTGTTAAATGACGATTATACGCCTATGGAATTTGTATCTTTCGTCGTCCACAAATTTTTCAACAAATCAGATGCCGAATCTTTGAGCATCACTATGCTAATTCATAATAGCGGCTCCGCAATTTGTGGTTTGTATACAAAAGACGTCGCAGAAACCAAAGTCGGCATTGTGAATGACTATGCCCGCAAATCCCAACATCCGTTGAAATGCACTTTGGAGGAGAATTCCTAAATGCTTTCTCCAAACCTCGAAAATTCTTTGCACCGTGCCCTGCAAATTGCCAGGGAGTTTATGCATGAATATGCCGGTTTGGAACATTTGCTTTTATCATTGATAAATGACCGCGATGCATCAGGCGCGATGAACGCTTGCAGTATCGATTCAGAACGATTGAATAATGACCTCACCGAGTTCCTTGAAAACGATATGGATGATTTGGTGATGGAAAATTTGCAGGAAGCAAAACCAACTGCCGGCTTCCAACGTGTAGTCCACCGCGCCGCCGTTCATGCCCAAGCCAGCGGCAAACGTGAAGTTACGGGATTGAATATTTTGATCGAACTTTTCGCCGAGCGTGATTCGCATGCGGTTTATTTTCTGCAGCAACAAGGCTTGAACCGCCTCGACCTTGTAAATTATGCAGCGCATGGGATTGTCAAAAACAACGTCAAAAATTCTTCTGAACAAGTGATCCAAACAATTTCCGCCAACCAGATCAAACAGCGCCAATTGAATATTGCCGAGCGCAAGGAAGATGACGAAAAATCAGAAGCCCTCGCCGCATATTGCATCAACTTGAACAAACGCGCCCTTGAAGGCAAAATGGATATCCTGATTGGCCGCGAAGAAGAAATTGACCGCACAATCCAGGTTTTGTCCCGCCGCTCAAAAAACAACCCGATATTCGTCGGTGAGGCTGGCGTGGGTAAAACCGCACTCGCAGAAGGCCTCGCAATCCGCATCGTGCGTGGCGATGTCCCGCAAATTTTGCGCAAAGCTGTGATCTTCTCATTAGATATGGGCTCATTGCTCGCTGGAACGCGTTATCGCGGTGATTTTGAGGAACGTTTGAAAAACGTCATCAAAGAAATTGAAAAACTTCCGCATGCAATATTATATATAGACGAAATCCACACCATCATCGGCGCCGGTGCGACTTCCGGCGGCTCACTCGATGCCAGCAATTTGTTGAAGCCGGCGCTTGCCCGTGGCACATTCCGTTGCATTGGCTCAACAACATATAAAGAATTCCGCACATATTTTGAAAAAGAACGCGGGCTTGTGCGCCGCTTCCAAAAAATCGATATCGCCGAGCCGGGAATTGAAGACACCGTCAAAATCCTGCGCGGTTTGAAACCATATTATGAAGAACACCACAAAGTAAAATATACAAATGATGCGATTCGTGCGGCTGTGGAATTATCAGTACGTTATATTAGCGACCGCCAATTGCCTGACAAAGCCATCGACGTAATTGATGAAGCTGGCGCACAAAAAATGCTGGATAAAAAGGCCACCAAAACTGTTGGCCTGAAAGATATCGAAATCATAATCGCCAAAATGGCGCGTATTCCTGCCAAATCCGTTACCAGCGATGATGCCGCAAAATTGAAAACTTTAGGTTCCGACTTAAGGGAAAAAGTATTTGGCCAGGATGACGCCGTTGATCAAGTCGCAAACTGCATCCGCATGTCACGCGCCGGCCTGCGCGAACCGGAAAAGCCGATTGGTTCATATCTCTTCACCGGCCCAACCGGCGTTGGCAAAACCGAGCTTGCCAAACAACTCGCCCATGTAATGAACATGGAATATATCCGCTTCGATATGTCGGAATATATGGAGCAGCATTCCGTCTCCCGACTCCTTGGCGCACCTCCGGGATATATCGGCTTTGACCAAGGCGGAATCCTCACTGATAAAATTTCGCAAAACCCATATTGCGTATTGTTGCTTGATGAAATCGAAAAAGCGCATCCGGATATTTATAATATCTTGCTGCAAGTCATGGATTATGGCCGCCTGACTGATTCTAACGGCAAAGCCGTTGATTTCCGCAACGTGGTTTTGATCATGACTTCAAATGCCGGTGCCGCTGAAATGGCAAAATCCACAATCGGCTTCCAACGCGAAGCCCGTGTTGATGAAGATAAAGACGCATTAAAACGCCTGTTCACCCCAGAATTCCGCAACCGTCTTGATGCGGTAATTCCATTCACGCATTTGACGCCGGAAATCGTGTATTCAGTTGTCGATAAATTCATCAAACAGCTCGAAGACCAACTCGCCGATAAACGCGTCCGTATCAGCCTTGATGCCGATGCACGCAAATGGCTGGCTGAAAAAGGTTATGACAAAGCCAATGGCGCCCGCCCGCTGGCGCGTTTGATTGCCGAGAAAATCAAGAAGCCGCTGGCCGAAGAGATTCTGTACGGTAAACTTGCTAAAGGCGGCACGGTCGAGCTGGAAATCAAAGCCGATACTCTTAAATTTAATTACACTAGCGCATCAGATTCCACCAGGAAAGTGAAAGAAAAGATCTAAACAAACCTCTTCCTTCCATCACCATGCATTTTCTTAGAACCTGTATAAGCGCTCACATGCGCCCCCGCCTCATTGCCGTATTTTTCTGGTTCTTGCTGACTTGCAGCATCATATTCTCTAAATTTTCCTATTCCATTGGCCCCATCGCACATAGAGGTAAATTCATCAACTTTTGGAAAATCAATCCCTGCCAATTTAGCGGTACGAAGTATTTTTGTAGCCTCCGGATGTTTTGATACCCTCCTTTCTTCCAGACTTGCATTTTCGCACCACTGAAAAGAAAAGCCACTTGCCGGAATGCGTTTACACGCTTCATCCATTGTATAATCACGCAAATTGCTTTGGAAAAAATATACTGCCGCAAGGACTGCTTCGGAATTATGTTTTACAAATTCTTCCACCGACTGGCCATCGGGTAAATTACCCAATTCACGCATTCCATAACAGTATTCTTCAGCAACAAGCTGCAATTTAGGAGAACGCCTTGATCCGTCAATAGTGAGGACGCTTCCAACAGATGCCATATCAATATTATTTTTAATTAAAGAGTAATTATACCTAATTATAATTAACTATGTCAAGAACTAGCTAAATTTCTCCACCCACCCCGAAATTTCCACATTTCGCGTCTTAAACGCTGTCCGGTTCACAATCAGCCGTGAAGTCACATCCAAAATCTTTTCCACTTCCACTAGCCCGTTCTCGGTCAGCGTACGGCCCGAACTGACCAAATCAACAATCCTCCGGCACAAACCCAGGCGCGGCGCAAGTTCCATCGCTCCGTTCAATTTGATACATTCCGCCTGCACGCCCCGTTTGGCGAAATACTTTTTAGTAAGGTTCGGATATTTTGTCGCCACGCGCACATTGCTCCATGTCGCCGGATCGTCGTTTTGCGCCAGGTCTTTTAGTTCCGCCACTGACAAGCGGCATTTGCCGATTCCCAAATCTACCGGCGAATAAATCTCCGCATAATCAAATTCTTCCAACACATCATTTCCCGCCACGCCAATTTGCGCCGCGCCAAAAGCCACGAAAGTCGCCACATCGAAGGAGCGCACGCGAATGACGTTCACCAATTTGTCATTGGTCGCAAATTCCAACTTGCGGCTGGATTCGTCATAAAAATCTTCCTCGATTTCCAAGCCTATATGTTTGAAAACCGGCGATAATTCGTCCGAAATCCTCCCCTTGGGAATAGCTATGGTCAATTTGTCGCTCATGTTTTATAAATTTTATAGTTGATAAATTAATCTTTAAATGTTTATAGAATCCTTATACATAATAAAATATTAATTAGCACAACAAAAACAATTTACAGGAAATTTTATGAACAAGCTTTTAGCAACCGCAGCAATTTTCGTCACTATCGCCACTTCCGCCCAGGCCGTTTCAATTGGTGGACGCACTGGCGGCGGGGCTTCGGCCAATGCCGGTATCGGCAGTTCAACTAACACATTGGGCCTAGGCGTTGATACTAACACCGGCGCAGGATCGGCCACTGGCCTCAATACATTGAACACAGCCGCCGGCGTGACTGCACAAACCAACACTAGCGGCTCTGCCACTGGCCTTGATGGAAACGGCAATGCTGCTGAGCAACATAACACTACGGATCATAATGTTACGCCTGCAGCCAATGTGAATCCAACTGCTAATAGCTCCGCAGCGGCAACTGTAAATACTGATACCGCTATCAGCCGCGCAAAAGGCGTCAAAATTAGGCGCGGCGCTAGAAGTGAAACTAATGCGGATATCAAAATCACGCCTACTTCAACAAAATAAACCCTCAAATGAAGGAGCCTATATGATAGTCAAAAAATCTCTTCTACTTGCAGCTATAATAACAATCATCGCCAGCAGCGCCGAAGCCAGGCAATATAGGACCAAAATGGTTGAAACTCAGGATAATGCCATGCTCGCGCAGGAGGTTAGCGGCCAAGATGCCACGGGCTATTCATCAAATGACGGGCAAATCAATTATTCTGACAAAAATCTTGCAAACTACCAGGATCCTTATTTAACTAATCCCAGAGGCTATAAAAGCAACCAATTCGGTGAAGCTGCACCGGCACCAAAGGCCAACGTATTCTTAAGCACACAACCCTATTAGAAATAGGACGCATTAAGAAAGCGCTGGTATGGTAGCCAAGACAGCTAAACGGTTGGGCGCTTAAATAAAAACAGTAAAACAGGAGAAAAAATGAACAAATTAGCTATTACAACATTAGTACTGACTTTCGCTTTTACAGGCGCAATTGCAGCTACAACAACCCCATCAGCAGCGCAAAAAGCACAAGCCCGGCAACAAACCCAAGCAAAAACACCGGCAGAATTCGCAGCGCTTCAAACTGCAGCTGGTAAAAAAGCCAGGCACAAGCACCGCCACCACCACCACGCAGAGATGAGAAATTCCGGCATGGTTGCATCCGACACGGCTGCATATTCTGAAATGAGAATTGGTGATCCGCGCATTGTTTATCACGAAATCGGCACTGCCGGTTCACAAAAAGGCAATACAATTGTGCCTTTCTATGATGAGCCGATCAGAAGCTCAAAACCATATGAAATCCGCTATGATTACGCCGAATTCGGCCGTAATTAATTTGTAGCAGCTACAAAATATCAAACCCCTCCTTTAGCGAGGGGTTTTTTATTGTATATGCTCAATTTATAAGCTAAAAAAGCGGCCCATGCCCAAAAAACTCTACATCAAAACTTATGGTTGCCAGATGAATGTTTATGACAGCCATAAAATGGCGGATGTCATGGCGACGGTTGGTTATGACCTTACTGATAATTATGCGGGGGCTGATATGGTGATTTTGAACACCTGCCACATCCGTGAAAAAGCCAGTGAGAAAGTTTATTCTGAGCTTGGGCGCATCCGTGAGGAAAAAGACCGGTTGAAGGCAAATGAAAACCGCAAAATGACCATCGCCGTTGCTGGCTGCGTCGCGCAGGCGGAAGGCGAAGAAATCATTACCCGCGCACCATATGTTGATATTGTTGTCGGCCCGCAGTCCTATCATCAACTGCCTGAACTGCTGGCGCGAACGGATAGAAAAGGCATCAAACTAGACTTTAAGCCTGAGGAAAAATTTGATTCCCTGCCGGTTGGCAAAAACCACGGCACTTCGGCGTTCCTCACAGTTCAGGAAGGCTGCGATAAATTCTGCACTTTCTGCGTTGTTCCATATACTCGCGGCGCCGAATATTCGCGCCCGTTTGATAAAGTCATCGGCGAAGCAAAGCATCTTGCCGATAACGGCGCGGTTGAAATCACCTTGCTCGGCCAAAATGTCAACGCCTATCACGGCGGAAATAAAACTCTGGCTGATGTTATATATGCAATAGCCGAGCTGCCGCAGATCCAGCGCATCCGCTATATGACTTCCCACCCGCGTGATATGCAGCAAGATCTGATTGACGCGCATGGTGACTGCAAAAAACTAATGCCGTTCCTCCACCTGCCGATCCAAAGCGGCGCGAATGCGGTGTTAAAAGCGATGAACCGCAAGCATGACGCGGATTTTTATCTCGAAATAATTTCCCGCTTGCGCAAAGCCAATCCCGCCCTCGCCTATTCTTCCGATTTCATCGTTGGCTTCCCTGGTGAAACTGACAAAGATTTTGAGGAAACTTTGGAACTGGTGCGGCAGGTAAACTACTCCCAATGCTACAGCTTCAAATACTCCCCGCGCCCGGGCACCCCTGGCGCATTGATGGATGATTCAGTGCCTGAGGAAGTTAAATCCGAGCGCTTATTGCGCCTTCAGGAATTGTTATTTGCACAACAACTCGAATTTAATCAAAGGGTCGTTGGCCAAGTTATGCCGGTATTATTCGACCGCAAAGGCAAGCATCCCGGCCAGTTACTAGGCAAAACCGAGTTCATGCAATCTGTGCATTTGGAAGCGCCTGAAAATTACTTCAACCAAATCGCCCCCGTCCTCATCACCCGCGCCCAGCAAAACGGGTTGAGCGGGGAAATTATAAATAATGAAAAGTCGATAGCCGCATGAAATTCGACAAACTTCTTATAAAATTAGTCCAGGGCAATTATAAAAATATTTCTTTTAAAGAATTTCAATATCTTATCGAGAAATACGGCTTTAAACTTGACAGGGTTTCCGGCAGCCATCACATATATACATATCCCGGCATTCCTGATATAATCAATATTCAGAATATTAAAGGAGAGGCTAAACCATACCAAATAAAACAAGTTTTGAAGATAATTGAAAAATATAATTTAGAGTTATGAAAGCCAAAAAATGAAAGATTATCACATAAATATTTTTTACAGCAATGAAGACGGGGGATATATAGCCGATATACCGGATTTGGCAGGCTGCTCGTCTTTTGGCGATAGCGCCGAAAAAGCCTTGAAAGAATTGAAGAAAGCTAGAAAATTATGGCTCGCAGCAGCAAAAGCAAAAAAATCTAAAGTGCCGCCTCCATTATACCGTCCATTCATATACCAAATCCCGGAAGCAGCCAGATAAATAGCACCTTGAGCCAATCAACCAACATCACGTTTGAAGATAACAAAATCCTCCCGATAGTTTTTGGTGAGCATAATGCTAATTTGTCCATTTTGGAAAAGCAGTTGGGCGTTACGATTGCGTCGCGGGGCAATACGGTTTCGATTAGTGGTGATTCGGAACAAGTTCATCGGGCAAAATCAATCCTCAATACGCTTTATCAAAAAGCCCTAAAAGGTTATGCGATCGGTGCGGAAGAAGTTGAAGATGAGTTGAGATTTGCCGGCGCACAAAAATCTGTTGGCAAAAAAGGCGGCGGCAAAGAAGCTCAGCCGGATTTATCTAATATGCATGCAGGCGAAATTATTATTCGGACGCGCAAAAAAGTTATCGCCCCGCGCTCGCCTTTGCAGCAGGAATATTTGAAAGAGCTGATGACCAAGGATTTGACGCTCGCCACTGGCCCGGCTGGTACTGGCAAGACATATTTGGCAGTTGCTGCCGCAGTGCAAAAATATTTGAACCATGAAGTTGAGCGGATCATCCTTTCCCGCCCGGCGGTTGAAGCTGGTGAGAAAATCGGTTTCCTGCCGGGCGATATGACTGCCAAACTCGATCCATATTTGCGCCCATTATATGATGCATTATTCGACATGATGCCGCAGGAGCAAATTACTAAATTGATGGAAACCGGCGAGATCGAAATCGCCCCGCTTGGCTTCATGCGCGGACGGACTTTGAGCAATTCATTTGTAATTCTCGATGAAGCGCAAAACACAACGCCGACACAAATGAAAATGTTTTTGACTCGTCTCGGCATTGGTTCTTTCATGGCAATTACCGGTGATTTATCGCAGATCGATTTACCCAAAAAGGCCATTTCCGGTTTGGCCGATGCACTAGAAAAACTAAATAATATCGAGGATATCAAGATCATCCAATTCTCCAAAAAAGACGTTGTCCGCCATCCACTTGCCGCCAAAATCGTCAGTGCATATGAGCAATATGGCGATGCTGATTCCGGCGATGAAAAAGGCAGCGATAGCTGGGTTTGAGGTCGATGCCGGATATCAAATATCAGATATCAGTTGGTGAGGCGCGGTGGAAAAAGGCGCTGCCGGAGTATAAGAAGATAATTGATAAATCTATTGCCGAAATTCCTGGCGAGGGCGAGGTTTCGATCTTGCTTACTAATGATTTTGAAATCCAAAATCTGAACCGGAATTTTCGCCAGAAAGATAAGCCCACCAATGTGCTTTCGTTTCCGCAGGATGAAGTTGGGATGCTTGGTGATGTAGCGCTATCGCTGGAAACTTTGGAACGGGAAGCGGCCGAGCAGGATAAAACTTTGCATGAGCATTTCACGCATTTATTTGTGCATGGCGTTTTGCATTTGATGGGGCACGATCACGAAATTGGGGATAAGGAGCAAGCGGAAATGGAAGCGTTAGAAATAAGAATCCTGAAGCGATTGGGTATCGCTAATCCGTATTAGATATTAGTTTAAGGTAAGATGCACACATCGTCATTGCGAGCAAAGCGCGGCAATCCAGGGTCGCAGCCTGTGACCCTGGATTGCTTCGCCTAAGGCTCGCAATGACGAGGCTAGTTAGATTCGCATATCTATTTAAATCGCTATAGTTGTTTAATGCAAGATGTGGATATGCTCATTGCGAGTCCCGGCCTTCGCTGGGATAAACTCCGCGGGCATTGTTGCATGGCTCGGTAAGCATTTGTTTTTCCTCTCCCTCAGGGAGAGGGATGCGCAGGCTTAGTGAACGTAGAGAACTTAGCCGCAGCTGGGTGAGGGTCCTGCGGAACCGGCTACAGGCCTCGGTTACCGCGAACCCTCCTCCCAGCCTCCTCCCTGAGGGAGGAGGAGTT
>JAYVPI010000021.1:0-57440 GCA_043757405.1 Alphaproteobacteria bacterium | reverse complement strand
ATAGCAATAACGGGGCTTTTAACCGTAGCCGGTAGTTGCAAGCGTCGCTTATAGGGATGACGTTCCTGCAAATCACAAACATATACGTGGTCTCGCGGTCCACATAACCAACCACCGCGAGTGATTGGTTACCTGTTAATTATGTGCCCGCGAATGGGTATAAGTCAAATTAGCGTATGCAGATTTATGTGCGTTGTATCAATAGCTTATACAAATAAGCTAGAAAGATATAAATATATCTTTCTAGCTTTCTAGTTGCTTGCTTTAAAGCTTAAGTATATTGGAACTTTACTGATCGCGGACGAATTCGAGTTTGGCTGTGGTTATAAATTCCCGCACATTCGCCGGAAGGCTGCGTCCCTTTTTGGTGAGGATTCCATACTTAATCGGTGGAAAATAATTGCCGAGCGATATTGTTGCCAGCCCTTTATCATGGGGTTTTACGGCGATTGCGGCGGTCATAGTAAAACCGTCAGTCTCGCGCACGAAATTTTTCAGGATTTGCCAGTCTGAATTTATAAGGCGGATTTTCCTGGCATAGTTATAAAATTTCACGTTCTCCTCAAAGGCCGGAATAATCGCATATTTCGGATCAAGCCTGATCAGCTCATATTTTTTTAGCTGCTCCAATTTGACTTTTTTGAACTTGCATAGCGGGTGATTTTTTCTTACCACCAGTACGACTGGGGAAATCATGATTTCAGTATATTCAAAATCAGGCGGGATATCAGCAATAGCGCCAGCGTATAAATCCACTTCGTTTTGCTTGAGCATAATATAAGCTTCCTCGCGGGAGACGTTATGGATCTTGATTTCCGCCTGGGGGTGGGTTTTGCGATATGCGCCGACTATTTCCGGCAGAAAATAATGAATGCTGTTATTTATGGTTGAAATTTTCACCTGATTACTTTGAGCCTGGCTGCTGCGGATAAAAAAATTGTCAAACACGCTGTCCAGCCCTTCCACAAGCGGTTGGACCAGTTTGTAAAGTTCCCTGCCTTCCGGGGTGGGCTCAATATTTCTGCCTTTTCGCCGAAACAAGTTGGTTTTTAAATCCCTTTTTAAGGAATCAATCTGCATGGAAACCGCGGATATGTTGAGGTTCATATGCTCGGCGGCTTTAGTAATGCTGCCGAGTAGAACCGTGTAATAAAATCCTCGTAATTGCTGCAGGCGGTTGTTTTTATAATAAAAGTTTTTCGGCAATTCGGTCATGAGCTTTCAGTTTTATTGAAACATTGTTTGTTTATTTTAAACTATTCTGAACGTTGCTACTAGCATATTCTCGAAAACCAATCAATTGAGAGAATTTTATGGGATGTAAAGTAGCGGAAAATCAGCCACTTGTTAATTTAAGAATTGCGCTTGGAATAAAGGATACATGCCATTCTACCAGGCCGGATTGCATACGAGGAATTAGTACGGCTAAAGCCGGCGCGTCCGAAACTGTTTTAACCGAGCCCGGGGCTGTGATTGGTTATTGCCAGGCGATGTTTAGTCGGGATGGAACTCCAGCAGAGCATACGATAAAGGTTGCCCGCAATCTAAAGGCGATTGATGCGCCTTGGAGTTCATCACATGAGTTATTTTTAGATCATGCAGGTGCAATGCCGATTGAAGAATTTTTAAATGGTGCGATGCGTCCTTTGGCAGGAAAGGGCAGGGTGCCGATTGTTATAACCGGATTGGACCCTGCAAAAGATTTGTCACGAATTGACGAGCTGGATAGATCTAAAGTACCATTCGCTTCAAATGAAACTGCTCTTTTCAGAGTTATGATTTCAGGCCGTGAATCGCTTACAGCAATAGCGCAATTTATGAACCAGAAAGTAGAAGGTTGCAGAAAAAGCCAAACTATGCCGGTCTGGTGGCCATTGCTGCAATTTGATTCAAGAACCAATCTATCTGACTGGAAATATTTTAAAGGATTAGTTGGCGAAAACTGGAAATATTTAAATACCGCCGTCAATCCATTCACAATTAGAGATTGTCCTGAAATTTTTGAATTCGTAAAAAACCAAGTTACAGTTGCCCAGATTCCTGTTGGAAAAGCGGCAGGAGTTGACAATAGCGGCGGAATTCAAATACCTTCCATTATGAAGATCACCGGAACTAATGGCGATGACAATTATTCACTTCCTGATTATGCATCCAGATTAGAAGAAGCCTTACCGTATTCACCGACTTTGATTCTGCTTGGTGCTCATCAAAGGGAGTGGGGAGCTGAGGAAGATTTGGCAAGGGTAAAAGCTATTATGCCGCATGTCAAATCAGCCGCCCAGCAACTTTGGGGCTTAAACCAAGAAAGGACTCAGGCGCTGATGAGATTGCCTGCGTAATTTAAAACAAGTTCACCACATAATTGAACACAACCATCAAAGCTTTGATAATTACAAAGCCCATTAGCCAGATTCCGGCTATTGAGACTAGGGAGCCGATTAGGATTAGTAATCCATCTTTTTCTAAAATTCCTAGTGCAATGAGGCACATGGCGGCGGCGGGGAGGAGGTTGAAGCCGGGGAGAGGGAGGAAAACTACCAGGGCGAGGGCGATTAGGATCAGGGCGATGAATTTTTCGGCGATATCGGTGGTGAGGAAATTTAGGCGCGGGCGGATGAATTTCTCGATGAATTTTAAGACGGGTATGGTTTTGCCGAGTGCGGAACTCAAATGATTTTCGGAGAATTTGCGCTTGGCGATCCATTTTGGCAGCCAGATTTTGTTTTGGCCGAGAATCATCTGAACGCCGATGATTAAAATCGGGATTGAAAAGATTACCGAGACGCCGGGAACGATGCCGTTGATGATGCCGAAGATGAAAATGATAAGGCCGAAGGCGCGGTGGGAAAGTTTTTCGGTGAAATCGCCGACGGAGACTTTTTTATGCTTGGTGCAGCCTTTCCTTAAATCTTCAAGGATTTCCGAGGTTCTTTTAGTTTCTTTGTGTTTCATTCAAAAACTTTTACTGATTTCGGGCGCACTAAAATATTATCATTCTTCTTTATCTGTAAGCTGTCAATTACGCTTTTAGGGATTTCCACCTGGATCAGTTTGCCGTTTTTGCGTTCGCATTCCAGCTTTACCAGCGAGCCTGCCGGGTTCATGTGGATTACTTTGGCGCTGATATATTCGTGTTCGTCACGGGTTTTGGCAACCCACATTTCATGCGGGCGGGCATAGATTTTTACGGCGCGAACTCCTTTGGGCCTTTGAGTGCCGTTCTTTTTCTGCAAAGTAGTAGTGGTGACTTTTTCACCGATCAGGCCGGGGATGAACATGTTGAAAATATTGGCGATGCCGGTATGGCGTTGGAAAAAGCCGCCAGGTTCGCTTGGGTTATGGATGGAGATGCCGGATTTTTTAGTTTCGCCTTCGTCCAAATGGATGTTGCCTTTATCATCTTTCCAGCCGTCAAATTCGTTATAATTGCCAAGGAAGTCATAGACGAAACTGTTGGCGGGTTGGTGGTAAACTTCTTCCGGCGTGCCGACTTGTTCGATTTTGCCGTTGCTCATTACAACGACGCGGTCGGCGACTTCCATGGCTTCTTCCTGGTCGTGGGTTACGAAGACGCTAGTGATGTGGATTTCGTCGTGGAGGCGGCGCATCCAGGCGCGGAGTTCTTTGCGGACTTTTGCGTCGAGGGCGCCGAATGGTTCGTCGAGGAGCAAAACATTTGGCTCAACGGCAAGGGCGCGGGCGAGTGCGACACGTTGGCGTTGGCCGCCGGAGAGCTGGTTGGGGTAGCGGTCGTAGAATGCATCTAAATGCACAAGTTTCAAAAGTTCCATGACTTTGGCGTGGATCTTTTCTTTTGATGGGCGTAATTTTTTTGGGCGCACGCGGAGGCCGAAAGCGACGTTGTCGAACACTGTCATGTGTTTGAAAAGTGCGTAATGCTGGAACACGAAACCGACATGGCGTTCCTTGACATGCTTGTTGTGCGCGGCTTTGCCGTTTAGGAAAACTTTGCCGTGATCGGCATGTTCGAGGCCGGCGATGATGCGCAGGAGAGTGGTTTTGCCGGAGCCGGAGGGGCCGAGCAAGGCGACCAGCTCACCGGATTTTACTTCCAGGTTGACGTTTTTCAGCGCGCTGAAATCGCCGAAATTTTTACTTATGTTTTTTACTTCAATGCCCATGTTGTCCTTTTTAGTCTGTAGTCGGTAGTCTGTGGTCTGTAGTTAGCAATTGCTATGGACTACAGACTACAAGCTACAGACTAATGTCCATGTTTGCCCTTCCGAGAGAATTTTAGTTCGATGAAAGTTTTCGTCATTAGTGTCAGTAATGCAAGGATAGTCAATATTGATGCAACCGCAAATGCGGCGACGAAATTGTATTCGTTGTAAAGGATTTCTACGTGTAGCGGGATAGTGTTTGTCTTGCCGCGGATATGACCGGAAACTACTGAAACCGCTCCGAACTCGCCCATGGCGCGGGCGTTGCAGAGGAGGACGCCATAGAGCAAGCCCCATTTAATGTTCGGCAAAGTGACGCGGAAGAAAGTTTGCCAACCGTTGGCGCCAAGTAATACTGCGGCTTGTTCTTCCTCAGTTCCTTGCTCTTGCATTAGTGGGATCAACTCGCGGGCGACAAATGGGAAAGTGACGAAGATTGTGGTCATGACCAGGCCCGGGACGGCGAAGATTAGCTGGACATCGTGCTCGATTAGCCATGCGCCAACGACAGAGTTTGCGCCGTAGAGGAGGACGTAAATTAAGCCGGAAATTACTGGGGAGACCGAGAATGGTAAATCAATGAAGGTTATTAACAGGCCTTTGCCGAGGAATTCAAATTTGGCGATGGCCCATGAAGCGGCTATGCCGAAGACTAGGTTTAGAGGTACGGCAATGGCGGCGATCAGGCAGGTGAGTTTGATCGCGGCGATGGCGTTCTCTTCCAGGATGGCATCTTTATAGGCGCCCAAACCTTTGGCTAAAGCTTCGATGAAAACTGTGGCGACGGGCATGATTACCAACAGGAATAGGAATCCAAGGGCTAATGCGATGAGCAGGAAACGGATTGGCCATGGTTCGGTAGTTGCGGAAGGTGTCCTCATTGCGCCAACCTGCCTTTGTTCCAGCGTTGGAGAATATTGATGATGAAGAGCATGATGAATGAGACTAAGAGCATGACGATGGCGATGGAGGTGGCGCCGGTGTAGTCATATTGTTCGAGCTTGATGAGGATGAGGAGCGGGGTGATTTCGGTCATGCCTGGCATGTTGCCGGCGATGAAAATGATGGAGCCATATTCGCCGAGCGCGCGGGCGAAGGAGAGGGCGAAACCGGTGAGGAGGGCGGGTTTGATGTGGGGGAGAATTACCAGATAGAATACTTGCCAGCGGGAGGCGCCAAGTGAGGCCGCACCCTCCTCAGTTTCGCGTTCCATATCCTGCAATACAGGTTGGACGGTGCGCACGACAAAGGGCAGGCCGACGAAAATCATGGCGATGACTATGCCGTAAAATGTAAAGGCGATGTGAATTCCTAAAGGCTCCAAATGTCTGCCGATAGCGCCGTTTTGTGAATAAAGCGCGGTGAGGGCGATGCCAGCGATGGCGGTGGGAAGGGCGAAGGGAAGGTCGATAATTGCGTCAATGAGTTTTTTACCGGGGAATTTATAGCGCACTAGTATCCAGGCGACGATCAGGCCAAAGAGGCAATTGACAAGAGCTGCAACCAGGGCAGCGCCAAAAGTGACTTTGTAGGAATGCATAACGCGTGGTGAGGTGACTTCGGTGATGAATTCGGAGAAGCTTATGGTTGAGGTTTTGAAGAATAGGCAGGAAAGCGGGATAAGGACGATGATTGTGAGATAAAAAACAGTGAAGCCGATGCTGATGCCAAAGCCGGGGAGGACGCTCGGGCTTTTGAGGCGGTGCATGAAAGGCTTGCGTTTGGTAAATGATTTTGGGGGCAGGGTTTTCATTCAATAGTACCGGAAGTCAGGAGTTCTTTTAGTGATTTATGATCCAGCACATTGGCGATGGCGTTGCGGACTTCTATCATTGTTTTGCGGATGACGCAGGTGGTTTCGTCAATACAGTCATCACATTTTTGATATGCTGTGACGGAAGCGCAACGAATGGGCGCGAGCGGGCCGTCGATTACGCGGATGACGTTGCCGACATTTATATCTTCGATATTTTGCGCCAGGAAATAACCGCCGAAAATTCCGCGTTTGGAGGCGACGAAACCTTTATTTTTGAGATCTAGGAGGATGGTTTCGAGGAATTTTTGCGGGACGTCAGCCTGTGCCGCAATCGTCTTGATTTGCAGCATTTTCTTATCGTTTTTGCCCAAAACGATGAGCGCCCGAATGGCGTATTTGGCTTTCATGGATAACACAGTGGTTTTATAGAGATTAAAGTCTATAAAGTCAATGGAGTT
The DNA here is from genome assembly GCA_043757405.1 of Alphaproteobacteria bacterium. GTDB lineage: Bacteria > Pseudomonadota > Alphaproteobacteria > Rickettsiales > 21-14-0-20-44-7 > JABDBO01. The sequence goes on along the minus strand of JAYVPI010000021.1, from coordinate 51,045 downwards.
AACCAGTTGATTGTTCTGCATAAAGAAAGCTAGAAAACTAGAAAGCTAGAAATCTAGCTTTCTAGCCGGAAGAGGTTTTCAAAAAACTTCTCAAAACTTTTGAACTATGTTATTTTGAAAATATGAAAATGTTCGTTATCCCCTGCGACGTAAATGGCCAAAAAGTGCCGGTTCAGTTTTATATCGGCGAGCCGCACCCGAAAAGCCACCCGATTCAGCATCAGGCGGGGTGGATTTCACGGGAAAGGGGTGTGAATGTGCCGGCGGATGTGATGGATTCACTCAAAAAACTGCATGAGATCGCGATGGAGAACAATGTTTCGTTCGTGGATTTGTGTACTTATGCGCTGAATTATCCTACTTCGTAGAATTTTAATTTGCGCTCAAGCGCCGCGCATCGCTTCGCGATCTGTCGCCCTCAAGATTAGAATTTTGGGCTCGCTCGGTCGTGTCAAGCCCTCCCTCAGTAAGACAAGTGATGCTATGGATGGAGCGAAGCGACTAGGCCCATTGAGGGCCGCAGCTTTGAGCAAAGCGAAAATGCGCGGCGCTTGAGCGCAAATTAAAATTAGAACGGGCTAAGGATATCAATCAGCTGATTGCCGTATCTTGGCTGTTGGACATCGCTGACGATGCCTTTGCCGCCGTAGGAGATTCTGGCTTCGGCGATTTGGTTGGAGCTAATTGTGTTATCAGAGCTGATATCTTCCGGGCGGATTACACCTTCAACTGTGATTTCACGCATCTCGTAATTTACTTTGACTTGCTGCGTGCCTTTAATGACTAAATTGCCGTTTTGCAGAATTTGCGTGATGCTGGCGGCGATTTTTGTGGAGATATCTTCTTTACGGCCAATATTGCCGTTGCCTTTGGACGAACTATTGCCGCCAACGCTTAATAAATCAGCGGGATCTTGTTTGCCGGGAATTGCGTTATAAATTCTTTTTTCCAAACCGAATAAAGCCGGCGCATTGAGGCCTTCTGCAGTGGTGCGGGCGCGTGTGGTTGAGTTATCGAGTTTGGCTGAATCGGAAATGCTTACTAAAACTGTCAAAATATCGCCTACTCTGGTGGCGCGTTGATCTTTGAAGAATGAGCGGGCGCCGGGCTGCCATAATGAATTGGGAGCTTTAGGCTGGAATGTTGGCTGGACTTCAGTCGGCCAATTATTGACTGGCTTGTAATTTGATTGTTGGATCGGGCTCATCTGCTGGTTTAATTGGGGGCCTTTGCCGACATCTTCCAAACGGTCGAGCGTGTTGCAGGCGGAAACCATTATGCAGGTAGTTAATAATAATGATTTTGTGGCGAATTTTTTTAAGTTTTTCATGTTTCCCCGCTTCGACCCTAATTACTTGCGACTTCGTTTGTTGATTGCACTTCAGCTAGTGCTTCGCTAAGAATTTTTGCGCGGACAATTTTGTTGCTATTGATGTTTTTAACTTTTACTGACTGGCCGATTGCGCCGTCTTCCAAGGCGATGCCGGAAGTTTTGATGGTCAGGGAGTTATCTCTATAAACCACAGAGATTTGTTTGTTTTTCGTTACCACTCTCGCATCGGCGATTTGGCTTTCTGTTATTGGGCGTTCTTTCAAAATTGAGCGGGTTGGGCTTTTGCCGATTAGTTTGTCTTCGCTGGTGATATAGGCATTGCGCAATTTGGCGGTTTCGATTTCAAGATAGACGATATCGTTTTTGGCGATGATTTCGTTTTTCTCGAACTTGCGGGAAAGCGCCGGGACTTTTGAGGTTTCGGCAAAACGGCCCGCTACTTCAAACGGCAGGTTGCCATTATTGGAAAGATAGGCATTAAAATTGCCGTTCTTGGTATCAAAATCTATTTTAGTCACTGTCAAATTACCTTGCGCCTCTTCGATCATTGACTGACCTTTTACCAGATCAATCTTTAAGTTATTATTAACATCGGAAACGGCACCGGCATCTTTTATGGTTTTTGCCAATAAATCAGCCGCAGTCTTTACTTCCATGCTTTGGGCGGAAGTAAAGGTGAAGAACAGGATTGCAGTAAATAAAAATCTCATTTTAAATTACCTAGTTTTTGATTTGGTTGGCAGTTTGCATCATTTGATCGGCGGCGCTGATGACTTTTGAGTTCATTTCGTAAGAACGTTGCGCGACGATTAATGATGTGATCTCTTTTACCGAATCCACGTTTGAGGTCTCCAGGTAGTTTTGCAACAATGAACCGAAGCCGACATCGCCTGGGTTGCCAGTCAATGGGCCGCCGGAAGCTGCGGTTTCTTTATAAAGGTTGTCGCCTAACGCTTCGAGGCCGTTTGGATTGACGAAGTTTGCCAATTCGATAGTGCCGAGGTCGGAAGTACCGATTTGGCCGTCGATTGTCGCCTGGACTTTACCTGTGGCGCTGATGGTGATTGATTTGGCGGTAGAAGGAATTGTGATGCTGGTAGCTAAAGGATAACCTTCCTGGGTCACGATATCGCCTTGTGGGCTTAAGCCGAATGCACCGGAGCGGGTGTAGCCGACATCGCCGTTTGGCAATGTAACTTGGAAATAACCTTTACCTTGTACGGCTACGTCGAGTTCGTTGCTGGTTGGCTGTACTGTACCTTGTTCGTTGACGCGATAAACTGCGCCGGCTTTAACACCCAAGCCGAGCTGGATGCCTGCCGGAATTACTGTGCCGCTTTCTGCGCCTTGAGCGCCGGCGGCTTGTTGTGTCTGGTACAATAGATCCTTGAATTCCGCGCGTTGGCGTTTGTAACCGGTGGTGGACAGATTGGCCAAGTTGTTCGAGATAACCTCGACATTCAACTGCTGGGCTAACATACCGCTTGCTGCTATATTTAATGCTCTCATTGTAATCCCCTTAATTTTTTCGTTTTATCGTTATTATTATGTATTTATACGCAATCTTCATGCCAAGACGGATTAGCCGCTTCTGCCAAGAGTTCTTATTGCATTTTCCTGTAAGTCATAGATAGAATTGATAAATTTGGATGTGCGCTCATAATCCCTTTGTACCGAAAGCATCTTTGTCATTTCAACGATCGGATTGACGTTGGAGTTTTCGAGCATTCCTTGTGCGATTCTGGATTCATCTGTTGTTGTCGCAGTTTCGCTGGAGGAATATAAGTTGCTGCCTTCTTTTGTCAGGCTGTTTGGATTGAGTTTATAAATGCCGATTGTGCTGCGTTCTTCGCCATCAACTTCAACCCGGCCATTAGAATAAACTTTGATCTGACGGTCTTCAGGCTGGAATTGGAGGCTTTGTCCGGCTTGGTCGACGACTTTGTATCCATCGCTATTGACGAGTTCGCCCTGGTCATTGAGTGTGAAGTTACCGGCGCGTGTATAGCGTTCGCCTTGAGGTGTTTTTACGCCGAAATAACCTTCGCCCTGGATAGCAAGGTCAAGCGGGTTGCCGGTGGTTTCCAGCGTGCCTTGTGAATTGTTGCGCACCATGCCGGCTTGTTTGGCGAAGGATATTTCGCCTTTGCCGGATTTGTGCAGGTAAGTAGTAAAAGCCAGATCTTCTGATTTATAACCTGAAGTATTGGCGTTGGCGATATTGTTTGCAATCGCATCCATCTGCGTTTCCGCGGCGGATTGCTTTGATAAAGCTACATAGATCGAATTGTCCATTTTTCTTCCCCAAGAAATAAAATTTATACCCGTGATTAAAAGAGCAAGGGGTGTGCCAAGATAAGGTTAAATCAAATAAGTCAGTGGGTTGTAGCTTTAGAGCTTAAATATCAGCTTGGGGCTTTGTCTGCGATGTAGGAAAAAATTTCCTAGCATTAACTAATTTTTAAGAAGGGGCGGGTTATTCTTGTGGGAGTTAAAAACATTCGAAAGGATAAAAATGTCCAAGAAAGAGAAAGCGCCGAAGGAAGAAAAAGCCAAGGACGCTAAAGCGGAAGAGAAAGACGCTAAAAAGCCAGCTGATGCAAAAGACGCAAAAGATGCGAAGCCAGCAAAAGAAGGCGAAGCTCCAGCTGAAGGCGCGGAAGGTGAGGTTCCGAAGAAGAGCAAGAAGAAGCTTATTATAATTATAGCGGCGGCGGTATTGGTTCTTGGTGGCGGCGCAGGAGCGTTTTTGGCGCTTAGCGGTGGCGGTGATGAAAAGAAAGATGCCAAAGGTGAACATGGCAAAGAAGATAAGAAAGGTGAAAAAGGTGAGCATGGTAAAAAAGGCGAAGAGGAAGTGAAGTTGGATAAGGAAGGCAACCCGATTAAGCCGAAACCGATTTTTTATGAAGTACCGGATATTATTGTGAACCTGAACAGTCCCAGCCCGCGTCCGCATTTCGTGAATTTGAAACTTACATTGGAAATTGCATCCGAGCCGAAACTGGAAGATGTAAAAAACCAATTGCCGCGGATTACTGACAGCTTCAACACATATTTAAGAGAAGTGCGCCGTGAGGATTTACAAGGATCTGCCGGTACTTATCGTTTGAAGAAAGAACTGACGCTTCGACTTAATAAGATTCTTGGTGATGAAGTGGTGAACGATGTTCTAATCAGGGAGATAATCGTCCAATGAGTGAAGAAAACGCAACTGCAATAAAAGAAGAAGCAACTGCTGCCGAAACTTTGGCCAGCGCGATTGGTGAGGGCGGGAAGGTATTAAACCAGGAAGAAATCGATAGCCTGTTGGGGTTTGATTCCAAAGCGCGTGAGGAAGGCGGCACCGGTATCCAGGCGATGTTGGATAAGGCGTTATCGTCTTATGAGCGTTTGCCAATGCTGGAAGTGGTGTTTGACCGTTTGGTGCGTATGATGTCAACTTCGCTTCGTAATTTGACTTCGGATAACGTTGACGTTTCGTTGGAATCGATTACATCACTTCGTTTTGGTGATTATATCAATTCTGTTCCACTGCCGGCATTGCTGACGATTTTTAAAGCGGTTGAGTGGGAAAATTACGGTATTATTACTGCCAATAGCCAGCTTATCTTTTCGATGCTTGATGTATTGCTTGGTGGCCGCCGTAGTGCGAAACAGGTGAAAGTTGTTGGCCGTCCTTATACTACTATAGAACAGGACGTAGTGAAAAAATTCCTGGAAGTTATGCTTTCGGATATGTCGGCGGCGTTTGATCCGTTATCGCCGGTTACATTTAAATATGAGCGTCAGGAGACAAATCCGCGCTTTGCGACGATTGCGCGTCCGGCCAACGCGGCTATTTTGGTGACTTTGCGCGTTGATATGGAAGAGCGCGGTGGGATGCTGGAGATTTTGATTCCTTATGCAACTCTGGAACCGATCAAAGAATTGCTCCTGCAAATGTTCATGGGTGAAAAATTTGGCCGTGATTCAATTTGGGAAAGCCATCTGGGTAAAGAAGTTCGCTCAACCGATTTGAAGCTTGATGCGATGCTTGGGCAGAAACGCGTGATTATGTCGGATGTTGTGAATTTGAAAGTCGGCTCAACCATCGTTCTCGACCAGGCGCCGGATGATGATATTACGCTAATGTGCGGCGGTATCCCGATGATGACCGGGAAGCTAGGGAAATTGGGTGAAAACAAAGCAGTCAGGGTGACTGAAATTGTGAATAAACGCATGAAGGAGATTATGTAATGGTACAGCAAATTATTGACGGCGTGATTATTGTGATGCTGATGGTGACGATTGCTTATGCGATTCGTTTATCGGGCAAATTGAACCTGCTTAAAAACCAGAAGCAGGATTTCGCCAATAATATCCGCGCGTTTCAGGAAGCTACGGAAAGTGCGATTATCGCGGTGGAAGAGCTGCATATCAAGGGCGAGAATGTTTGTAAATTGATTGATGAAAAACTTAAAAAAGCCTCGCTGGTGAATGACGATATCGAATTTATTACTGACCGCGCGCGCAAAACATTGATGGGCTTGAAAGCTTCGGAGATTAAACCGGCGGCGAGTACCAATCGTTATGCGGCTAATCTGTCGATCAACTCATTGGCTGATGCGCAATTGGTGAAGGCTTTGCGTGAAAGAGAATATAAAGAAGCGCTTAACGGGTAGTATATGAAATTCAAAATCCTGCCGCTGACAATTTTTACGTGCTGCCTGGTTCTTGGCGGTAAGACGTTAGATTTGGTTGATATCAGCCATGCTCAAGCCGCGACGGAAGAAAAGCCGGTGGAGAAAGCGGAAGATAAAAAGGAAGGAGCCAAAGCATCTGATGAGAAAAAAGATGAGCACGCAGCGGCAGCCGAAGATTCTAAAGATAGTAAAGAAGATAAAGTAAAAATCGTTGATGATCAGAAAACTTCATCGACAGCTAAGGAAGAGCCTGCGGGTGAAAAGAAAGCTGATGAAGCAGATAAGAAAGATGAGAAATCTGAGGGTAAGGATAAAAAGGAAGAGAAGTCAGAGGGTGGCAAGGAAGGCAAAAAAGATGAGAAAGAGAAGATGCCTGCCAATACTAGTTATGAGCGCCCGCAGGAGAATATTCCGCAATTCACCGATACTGAGAAACAGGTTTTGCAAAAACTGGCTGATCGCCGTGCGGAGCTTGATAATTATGCGCGGGATCTGGATTTGAAAGCGAGTTTGTTGGATGCTTCGTCGAAGAAATTGGATACAAAACTGGAAGAATTGAAGAAGCTGAAAGGTGATACGGAAGCGCTTTTGAAGACATATAATGATCATGAAAATGTGAAAATTAAGAGCCTGGTGAAAATTTATGAGAGCATGAAACCGGCGGCAGCGGCGGGTATTCTGGAGCAGGTTGATATGGATACGTTGCTGGAAATTGTTGATAAGATGGCGGAGAAAAAAGCCTCATTAGTATTGGCGGCGATGAATCCGGCCAAGGCTAAGGAAATTACACAGAAGCTGGCGGATGAAAAAACTTTGAAGCAGAAGCAAACTGTGGATGCGGCATCTTCTATGAAAACTCCGACGACTCATGCAGCTCCGGCGGAAGCGCAGCCAGCGGCTAGCGTTATTCCCCCAGCTCAGGCTCAGGCACAGGCAGCGGCGGAACCGGCTAAGGCTGCTGTACCAGCGGAAAAACCGGTAGCGGAAAAAACTGCTGAATCAACTGAGAAAAAAGCCGAGCCGGAAAAGGCTGAGACTAAGCCTAAGGCTTAATTCCTACATATGTATCGCGCGTTTATCGACGGCTAATGCGGCTTCCTTGACTGCTTCGCTGGTGGTTGGGTGGGCGTGGCAGGTGCGGGCGATGTCTTCAGAGGAGGCCATGAATTCCATGGCAAGGGCGACTTCGGCGATTAAAGTTCCGGCATCGGCGGCGATGATGTGGCAGCCGAGGACGCGATCGGTTTTTTTATCGGCGAGGATTTTGACATAGCCTTCTGCGGTGCCGTTGGCGACAGCGCGGCTGTTGGCGGCCATTGGGAATTTGCCGATATTATATTCGATTCCGGCTTTTTTGAGTTCTTCCTCGGTTTTGCCGACGGAGGCTACTTCTGGGAATGTATAAATAATTCCGGGGATGACGTCGTAATTTACATGCGGTTTTTGACCGGCGATGATTTCGGCGACGGCAACGCCTTCATCTTCGGCTTTGTGCGCCAGCATCGGGCCGATGATGACATCGCCAATTGCGTAGATGCCTTTGACGTTGGTTTGGAAATGTTTATCGGTTTTGACGCGGCCGCGTTCGTCAAGTTCGACTCCGGCTTCTTTGAGGCCGAGGCTTTCAGTATATGGTTTGCGGCCGATGGCTACCAAAACTATGTCTGCCTCAAGTGTAGACGCTGCGCCACCCGCTGCGGGCACAATTGATATTTTGCCTTTTTCAACGCCGGTGACTTTTGTTCCGAGCTTGAATTTGATTCCCTGTTTTTCGAGTGTTTTTTGGAAATCTTTGGAGAGGCCGTCATCCATGCCGGGTGTGATGCGGTCAAGGAACTCGACCACGGTGACTTCAGAACCGAGGCGGCGCCAGACGGAGCCAAGTTCGAGGCCGATTACGCCGGCGCCGATTACGAGGAGTTTTTTTGGTACGGATTTTAGTGCTAATGCACCAGTTGAAGAGACGATTTTTTCTTCGTCGATTTTGACATTCGGCAGGCTGATGACGTCAGAACCGGTGGCGATAATGATGTTGGTGGCTTCATATTTAGTTTCGGCGCCTTCTTCCGGTGTGACTGCCACAACGCCGCCGCCCGCGGGCGCAGTTAATATTTTGCCGGTGCCTTTCAAATAGGTGACCTTGTTTTTCTTGAACAGCATTTCGATGCCGCCGGTGAATTGTTTTACCACAGCGTCTTTGCGTTTGAGCATGGTGGAAAGATCAAGCTCGATTTTGCCGGTTTTAATGCCGTGTTTTTCAAAATCATGCGCTGCTTCTTCGAGCAAATGGCTGGATTGGAGCAGGGCTTTTGATGGGATGCAGCCGACATTAAGGCAAGTGCCGCCGAGCGTGCCGCGTTTTTCTACGCATGCGGTTTTCAAGCCCAGTTGCGCGGCGCGGATTGCGGCGACATAACCGCCGGGGCCGGAGCCGATTACGATAACATCAAATTTTTCTGCCATAGAAGCCTTGTTGCGTGGTTGCTGGTTGCGTAGTTGCGTGGTTTAGGTATGCAACTCTTCTAATATAGAAAGTGTGGCCTGTCTAGGGTCTTTGGCCTGCGTAATCGGGCGGCCGACGACCAGGTAATCGGCGCCGTTTTTGATTGCGTCTTTTGGCGTTGCGGCGCGGTTTTGGTCGCCTTTATCAGCGCCGGCTGGGCGGATGCCCGGGGTGCAGATTAATAATTTGGGGAATTTGGTTTTGATTTCGGATGCTTCCAATGGGGAGGAGATCACGCCGTCGGCGCCGAGTTCTGATGCGAAACTGGCGCGTTTTAGGACTAAATCTTTTACTGAGCAGTTATATTGCGCGGCGTAATCTTCACCCAAGCTTGTGAGAACGGTGACTGCGAAGATTTTTATTGCCGATTGCTGATTGCCGATTGCCGATTTTCCTTTTACCGCCGCTTCGATGACCTGGCGTTCGCCGTGGACGGTGAGCATGTAAACTCCGAGCTGTGCAGCGGCGCGGACGGCGCTTTCTACGGTGTTGCCGATATCGTGGTATTTGTAATCGAGGAAAATTTTTTTGCCGCGCTTGATGAGGGATTTGATCAAGCCATCATCGACGCATAGGCCAAGCTCCATGCCGATTTTAAAGAAGTCGGCGACGCCGTCGAGTTTGTCGATTATCTCCAGCGCCTGTTTTTTATCAGGGACGTCGAGGGCGATTATTAGTTTGTCGTTCATCGTTTATCGTTTATCGTTAATCGTGGACAAACGATAAACGATAAACGATTAACCATCAACCACAAGCTTGCCAGCCACAGCGAAATCTTCGTTTTCCATGTTGGAAATGATGATGCGAACTTTTTCCGGCGGGATGGTTAGGGATTCACAAATGGCTTTGGTGACGCCGTCGACCATTTGGCGCTTTTGTTCTATGCTGCGGCCTTCGAGGATGTGGATTTGAACGATTGGCATTTTATGTGATGTGGCTAACTTGATGGGACATTACAATTGCGCCCGGTGAGTTAGGATTTTCAGGGTTAGGAATTATAATTTGATCACGAGGGTGTAATATTAAATCCATATCTTCCATTTGAATTGCGCCAAGCAGGACTTTTTTACCCATGACCATAGCGCCGCCAAAACAACCGCGATTGCCAAAACCTATCTGTAATGGGCCGACGTAAGGCACTGTTTGTTTTTTTCCATCAGCAGTGGTGACTTCGCGGGTTTCTAAAACTGCTAGATCCAATTCCTTGGCCAAGTGCTCAGGAATACACAAAGTTATTGCGCCGCTATCTGCGAGGGCTTCAACTTCAATAGCCTGCATGTTGCTTTTGCGCGGATTTTTTAGCTTAATCTTTGTATATATAAGTCCCATGAAATATGTATATCACACCAAAAAGGTGTGGTCAACAATATTAGGCTTCCAACAACAAACGCGACGGGTCTTCGATGGCTTCTTTGATGCGGACCAGGAAGGTTACGGCTTCGCCGCCGTCGATCAAACGATGGTCATATGAAAGCGCGAGATACATCATTGGGCGGGCGACTACCTGGCCGTTGACCACAACTGCGCGGTCTTTGATGGCGTGCATGCCGAGGATGGCGGTTTGTGGGGGGTTGATGATTGGTGTGGACATTAGTGAGCCATAGGTGCCGCCATTGGTGATGGAGAAAGTGCCGCCGGAGAGGTCTTCGACGCTGATTTTACCGTCGCGGGCTTTTTTGCCGAGTGCGGCGATTTCTTTTTCGATATCAGCGAAACCTTTTTGGTCGGCGTCACGCAGAGATGGAACGACGAGGCCGGTTTTGGTGCCGACGGCGACGCCGATATTGTAGTATTTGTGATAGACGATTTCATCACCTTCGATCGAGGCGTTGACTGCTGGGATTTCTTTCAAAGCGGCGACGGCGGCTTTGACGAAGAAGGACATGAAGCCGAGTTTTGTGCCGTGTTTTTCGACGAAGGAATCCTGGTATTTTTTTCGCAGTTCCATAATGCCGGTCATATCCACTTCGTTGAAAGTGGTGAGGATGGCGGCGGTGTTTTGAGATTCTTTGAGGCGCTGGGCGATTTTTTGGCGCAGCTTGGTCATTTTCATGCGTTCGACGACGCCGCTGGTTGATTGCCGATTGCCGATTGCCGATTGTTGATTTGAAGATTGGTTTTGGACGTCTTCTTTCAGGATGCGGCCATCTTTGCCGCTGCCTTGGACGCTTGATGCGTCGATGTTTTTCTCGGCCATGATTTTGGCGGCGGAGGGCATGGCTTTTGAAGAAGTTGATGGTTGATGGTTGATGGTTGATGGTTTTTCTTCTGGTTTCTGATTTTTGGTTTCTGGTGCTTTGCCGGCGGCGCCTTCTTTGATGGAACCGAGGATGGCGCCGACTTCAACTTCTGCGCCTTCTTTGGCGGTGATTTTTTCCAATGCGCCGGATGCAGGGGCGTTGACTTCGACGGTGACTTTATCGGTTTCCAGTTCAACCAACGGCTCATCGGCTTTTACTGCGTCGCCTTCTTTTTTCAGCCATTTAGCGATAGTAGCAGTGGTAATTGATTCGCCGAGAGTTGGGACTTTGATATCAGCCATGATTCTTTCCGTAAGGTTTATTAGCTCGAAAGTAATATACCCATCGGGGGAAAAATCAAATAATAATTGCGCTCAAGCGCCGCGCATTCTCGCTTTGCTCGAGCTGTCGCCCTCAATGGGCTCGCTCGGTCGGGTCAAGCCCTCCACTCGTAGGCGTTCTATAAATTGGTAAATGATGCTATGGAATCCGACCCCGGACTTGATCCGGGGGAAGGCAAGGCCATTGAAGGCCGGGAAGCTGCACAAAAGGTGCATGCGCGGCGCTTGAGCGCAATTACTAAAAATAAAGAAGGGCTGGCACTACCAGCCCTTCCAAGATGTGAGGCTAATCAGCCCTTATTTACCAACTTTCTTAAAGAAGGTCGTATAAACATGAAGGATAGCTGACATGCCGACCAGGACATATACAGTTTTCATGATGACGCCGGTGCCGAAGATTGTGCCGAGCAAGTCAATGCCCAATACGCCCACCAGTCCCAAATGTAATGCGCCGATGATGATTAAAAGAGTTGTCAGTTTGGTTAATGTTTTGTCCATATAAAACATCCTCCTTGGATGTAAGTTCATTATACCAAAAAACGGGGGCGGGATGTGGGGTATTGCATGCTGCATTGCGCCATATCGATGCTGCGTGGCAATAATTCATGAAGTTGTAATATGTGGGTGGTATAATGTTTGGAAGTTTTGCGGCGCAGCAATTTAATTGACATTCAATGTTTGATTTGCTATATTGATAATGCAGATGGTTCGCTATTCAATACTGGGTAGTCCGACATCTGCTTTTTTATGGGCGAGTGAAATTATCATCTAAATTGTTGGTTTCCAGTCTTAAATTTTCAATAAATTTATATGCTTTTATTAGTTCCGGATGCGTTTTTTTGGCGTTACTAAAATTCTTTAGCATGGTAAAAGCCACAAAATCAGCAAACTGAATGAAGTATGAAGATTTTGAATTTTTAAATAGAGGATCTTCAATTATTCGATCTAAGGCAAATTTGACCAACAAATCTCCTTCCATCTCATTTTTTCTTGCACGTCTTACCTGAGATATAAGCTGTTGCTCATTGCCCTCATCACAAACCAATATTCCATATGCTTTTTTTGATTCAAGAAATTTATCTAGCTCATAAATAAAGGCATCAAATAATTTGTCTTTTTGCGTCTTGTCCTTCGTATATCCGCCAATTATTCTTATATTTTTCAGTTGCGCTAATTCTTTTAAAACTGTTGTAAACATTTTTGCGCGCTTATCTTTATCCTTAAAGCCATCGAAATTGCCCCTGCCACCTGCGAATTTGGTTGCGTGAAGCTCATAATCAAGAGGAATTTTATGCTTTTTAAGCAGCTGTAAACGCCACTCAAATATTTTAGCGAATAATTTATTCCATCTGCTTGCTGGGATAATTATCCCAGCATAGACAAAACATTCATCATTATAAGATTCGTCAAGATAGATAAGATAGAGCTCTTTCATTAGCTCAGCGCCTTAGCCACAATATCTTCCTGTTCTTTATTATGCACCTTATAGAACCCAGTCGCAGGTGAAGCAGCGCTGATGCGGCCGGCGTAGGTTACGTGTTTTTTGATGCCGATGGCTTCCAGGGTTTCGTCGAAGAAGGCGCGGGCGAAGAGCCAGCCGCCCATGTTTTTTGGTTCTTCCTGGAGCCAGGTGAATTCGGCGTTTTTATAGCGCGAGAATTCGGCTTTTAATTCGATGGCAGGGAATGGATAGAATTGTTCGAGGCGGATGATGGCGACGTCATTGATTTTTTCGGCGGCGCGTTTTTCGGCGATGTCGTAATAAACTTTGCCGCTGCAGATAACTACTTTGCGGATTTTGCTATCGGCGGCTAGTTTGTTGACTTCGGGGATAATGCGTTTGAAAGTTGTGCCGGGGCCGAATTCTTCCAAAGTGCTGAAGACTTCTTTTCTGCGCAGCAATGATTTTGGCGTCATCATGATCAGCGGTTTGCGGAAGTTGCGCTGGAGTTGGCGGCGGAGGATGTGGAAATAATTGGCGGCGGTGGTGACGTTGGCGACTTGCATATTTTCCTCACTGCAAAGCTGCAGGAAGCGCTCCAGGCGGGCGCTTGAGTGTTCCGGGCCCTGGCCTTCATAGCCGTGTGGGAGCAGCATTACCAGGCCGCTCATGCGGAGCCATTTGGCTTCACCGCTGGAGATGAATTGGTCGATGATAACTTGGGCTCCGTTGGAGAAATCGCCGAATTGGGCTTCCCAACAGGTGAGGGCATGGGGTTCGGCGAGGGAATATCCATAATCGAAGCCGAGGACGGCATATTCTGAGAGTGCGGAATCGATGACTTCGTATTTGGCTTGTTTATCGCTGATATTGTTTAATGGAATATATGTAGCCTCGGTTTTTTGGTCGACTAATACCGAATGGCGTTGGGAGAATGTGCCGCGGCCGCAATCCTGGCCGGAGAGGCGGACGCGTTTGCCCTCAAAGCAGATTGAACCGAATGCGAGAGCTTCCGCAGTGGCCCAATCGATGCCTTCGCCGGTTTCGAACATTTTCTTTTTTGTGGCAAGTTGGGTGGTGATTTTGGAATTGGCGTTGAAATCTGCCGGGACACTGGAAATAGCAGCGCCGATTTTTTTCAAGGTTTTGATATCGACGCCGGTATCAGGCGTCGGGTCGGTGCCGCGGGCGGCTTTTTGGAAACCTTCCCATTGGCCTTCTAGCATATCGGCTTTGTTGGGTTTATAATCTTTGGCGGTTTTATATTGGTCTTCGAGATAATCTTTGAAGGCCTGAACTTTTGCATTCGCCGTTTCTTCAGTGAAGAGTTTTTCAGCGATTAAACGATTGGCATAAATTTCGCGCGGGCGGGGGAGGCCGTGAATTTTGTCATACATTAAAGGCTGGGTGAACATTGGTTCATCGCCTTCGTTGTGGCCGTAGCGGCGGTAGCAGACGATGTCGAGGACAACGTCTTTTTTGAACTCCTGGCGGAATTCGGCGGCGAGGCGGCTGACGAACATTACAGCTTCCGGGTCATCACCGTTGACGTGGAAAATTGGCGCGCCGACCATTTTGGCGACGTCGCTTGGATATGGCGAGGAGCGGCCTTTTTTCGGGTCTGTAGTGAAGCCGATTTGGTTGTTGACGATGACATGTACTGTGCCGCCGGTGCGGTAGCCGTCGAGGTCGGAGAGGACGAAGTTTTCGGCGACTGAGCCTTGGCCAGCGAATGCGGCGTCACCGTGGAGGACGATGCTCATGACTTTGGAGCGTGTAGTATCGTTTTTCTGATCTTGTTTAGCACGGACTTTGCCGGTGACGACAGAGTTTACGGCTTCCAAATGGGATGGATTGGCGGTGAGGGATAAGTGGACTTTTTTCCCCTGGACTTCGACGTCTTGCGAATAGCCCATATGGTATTTTACGTCGCCGGATGAGCCGATGCCTTCGGGCATGGAGAGGTTGCCGTAGAATTCGGAGAGCATGGCGGCGTAGGGTTTGCGCATGACGGCGGTGAGGACGTTGAGGCGGCCCCGATGGGGCATGCCGATTACGGCTTCTTCGACGCCGAGATTGGCGGAGGTTTCGATAATGTATTTCATTGATGGAATAGCGACATCGCCGCCCTCGACGGAGAAGCGTTTTGTACCGGTGAATTTGACATGGATGAATTGTTCGAAACCTTCAACTTCGGTCAAGGTTTCAAGGAGCCAGTCTTTTTTCTCTGGGGAGAGTTCGATTGTGGATTGTGAGGATTCGATGCGCTCGCGCAGGAAGGCGCGTTGTTCTGGTTGGGTAATGTGCTCATATTCAAAGCCGATGCTGCCGCAATAGGTTTTGAGGAGGATGCGATGGATATCGGCTAAACTGGCTTTTTCCAGGCCGAGTTGGCCATTCAAATATATTTCGTGGGAATAATCGGCGCCGGTGAAGCCATAAGTTGCCGGGTCGAGTTCAGGGCCGGGGGTTTTTACAGCTAAGCCTAATGGATCGAGATTGGCGTTGGTGTGGCCGCGTTCGCGATAGGCGCGGATGAGCATGAGGGCACGGATGGAATCAACACCGGCGGATTGTGCGGTGTTTGGCTCGATATTTTGGTTGGCAGGTTTTTTGACCGGCAATGCATCAGGGTCAGCGCCGCCGATGATTTTGTTTTTGGATTTTACCCAGCTAGGATTTTCTGTGCCGCCAGATGCCTGCTGGAATAATTCACGCCAAGATTCATCCACCGAAGATGGATTGTTTTTATATTGGTCATAAAGCTCCTCAATGAAGATTGCGTTGGAGCCGAACAGATAATCATTAGCCATGATAATTAACCTCTTATGCCGCCTGCTATACACCCGTGAAAAGGGGATTTCCAGAGAAATATGGAAATTTAAACAGCTAGCGGATACTAGGCGGCAGCAAGTGTAATTCCGCTACTGCCAATTGGTGCAGGCGAAAGCTAATATGGCCAGCTATCTTTGAATTCCACCCATACCAGAGCCAGCAATTAACGCTTGAATCCCGAGGCTTTGCCCTAATGCTAACTTTTCAATTTCACGTCCTGATACTTCTCTTTTTGGATTATCAATACCTTTTAGTATTAAGTCTAATTTAGGCCCTAAATAACTCCATCCCATTCGGCGGCTTTGCACAATTTCTGTGAGAGCCTTTGTAAAAAATGTGCTTACTACGCCAAGGGTTCGCTCGTCCAATCTATTCCGTGTTAGATATAGTTTTGCAGTATTAAATGCCAATTCTCGCATGCATTGTTCGTAAGTATCGTCAAATATTTCTTTGGTAGGGGGGCCAATTTCTGCGTCTTTTGCTTTAGCGGCTTGAAGCGCAGCTTCTTTAGCTGCCTCTAGTTTAGATTGTAATTCCGTTGACATAAATTCTCCAGGTGAGATCTAGCTATAGTTAGACTATTCCATAATATTGTCAACAAATATTAATCAATGTTCAGCGTTTACCCTAAATGTTTAAACTTAGCGCAGGACAAGTTTTAAGCCGCCAACAATTCCTTCATCGTTTTGCCCAAGCGTGCGGGGGAGTCGGAGACGCGGATTCCGGCGCTTTTCATGGCTTCGATTTTGTCTTCGGCGCCGCCTTTGCCGCCGGAAATTATCGCGCCGGCGTGGCCCATGCGGCGGCCTGGAGGTGCGGTGCGGCCAGCGATGAAGCCAACCATTGGTTTTTTAACTTTTTCACGGCGCAGGAATTCAGCCGCTTCTTCTTCCGCCGCGCCGCCGATTTCGCCAATCATGATGATTGATTTGGTTTCCGGGTCGGCGAGGAACATTTCCAGGCAATCGATGAAGCTGGTGCCGTTTACGGGATCGCCGCCGATGCCGATGCAGGTGGTTTGGCCGTAGCCTTCGACTGTGGTTTGCAATACAGCTTCATAAGTCAGAGTGCCAGATTTGGAGACGATGCCGACGGAGCCTTTTTTGTGGATATGGCCGGGCATAATGCCGATTTTACATTCGCCTGGAGTGATAATGCCTGGGCAGTTTGGGCCGATGAGGCGGGATTTGGAACCCGCCAACGCTTTTTTCACCCTCACCATATCGAGGACGGGAATGCCTTCGGTGATGCAGACGATGAGCGGGATTTCAGCTGTAATTGCTTCCAAAATTGCATCCGCTGCGAATGGGGGCGGAACATAAATTACGCTGGCATCAGCATTGGTTTTTTCGCGCGCTTGGAGGACAGTATCATAAACCGGTAAGCCGAGATGTGTTTCGCCGCCTTTGCCGGGAGTGACGCCGCCGACCATTTTTGTACCGTAAGCAATTGCCTGTTCAGAGTGGAATGTGCCTTCCTTGCCGGTGAAACCCTGGCAAATGACTTTGGTGTTTTTGTTGACTAATACGCTCATTTTTGTTTTCCTTGTTTTTCCAAAATTTCTAATCTTCTTTGCATAGCTTTATTTTCTTTACGCAAGTGAGTTGACTATAACAGATAATGCAATAACCAAAGCACCTAAAACACTATCAGTAATGTTCATTACTCACTCCGGGATAATTTTGAATCCGTATTGTGCAAAATGCTGGTCAAATGTAAAGGCTTTATCTATGCCGAGCCGGTCCATGACGGCAAAACTTGTAGCGTCTGTGTAAGAAAAACTTTTGTCAGAGTATTTTTCCAAAATGCTCTCTGCTTTTAAACAATCATTTTCAGTAATATTATGGATAATAACTTACGGATTGTTTTTGATCCGCTTCAGAGTTTGTTGTGCAGCTTGGTGATTTTTACAAAGCGAGTTATAAGTTTCCACAACTATAAAGTTCGTGGTATTAAGGATTATATTTTGCGATAACAATTCAGAAAAGATTTTCTTAGAAGCGTTATGATGTTGGTCATTGGTAATCGCCAAGCCTATAAATATGCCGGTATCAATAAAAATCATTTGCCGGAATCTTTTTCACCGCAGGCGTATTTATCATGATTGGTTGATATATCATCCCTGTCCATCGTAAAGCCCATATCGGCCAATTCCAGTAATGGATTTTTTTTGCTGGATTGGTCCGGCGCGTAGTAGAGATTTCTAATTTCCTCAGGCAATATCGCCCGGACTTTTTGAATAGCGGCTGAGTCAAAATATTTTCCGGCTTCGGTGAAAGGTATATATTCCATAAGGTAATATTAGCAGGTTTATCTGTCTAATGCAACCTGGTTTTGGCCGATTTTAGCAATTCGGGACTGCAGCCGGCGCTTTTGTATGATTGATAGGAAGCGGCGAGAATGCTGGGGATGGTTTGCTTTTCCGCGCGTGTAACATGGCCGGATTTTTTCTTGGCTTCGTATTCATTTATCATCTGCGCCATTTCGGGGCAGGAAATTCCGTCGGCATATGCCGGAACGGCGGTGAGCGCGAGCAGCGCGGCGAGAATATATTTATTCATGTGGGGTATTCTGCAAAATGCAAAGCTAATGTAAAGAATATTCGTCATCCTGGAGAATCTGCCATGGGTAGATCTTTCGCCTTTGGCTCAGGATGACGGGGCTAGTTAGCTTTTGCAGAGATTCCTATAGTGTGTAGACTTCCAATTATTATTTGCCGAAACTTTTATATACTTGCAGATCTAAATTATCATAAACCTGCTTTTTTCCGCAGCCTTCGGCGTTGAATATTACAAGTTTCTTGCCCCAGATAACGGCGTCGCTATCGCTTTTTAGGATATTGAGTTTTATTTTGTCCTTAGGGCAGTGGAGGTCGCGGCTGGCCTGGTTTTGTACTAATATCTGGCGCTGATACAGATCAGGGCCACAGGCACAAAGAAATAGAGCCAGAGTAAGGAAAATCCTGGTGCGCATTTTTAAGCAGCTTTGGCTTTAATCGCATTGGTGATTTTCTGCGCGGCGTCGTCCAGGTCGTCGGCGGCAATAATATTCAAGCCGGATTTGGCGAGGATTTGTTTGCCTAAATCGACGTTGGTGCCCTCCAAGCGCACTACTAATGGCACGCTGAGTTTCACTTCCTTCGCCGCTGCTATCACGCCTTCGGCGATGATGTCGCATTTCATGATGCCGCCGAAGATATTGACCAAAATGCCTTTCACGGCCGGGTCGCCGAGGATGATTTTGAAGGCTGCGGTTACTTTTTCTTTGTTGGCGCCGCCGCCGACATCGAGGAAGTTGGCGGGTTCAGCACCGTATAATTTGATGATGTCCATTGTTGACATGGCAAGACCGGCGCCGTTGACGAGGCAGCCGATATTGCCGTCCATTTTCACATATGACAGGCCGAATTTACTGGCCTGGATTTCAAACTCGTTTTCCTCGGTGAGATCGCGGAGTTCCATAATATCCGGGTGGCGGTAAAGCGCGTTTTCGTCAAAGCCCATTTTGGCGTCGAGAGCTTTGAAATCACCATCTGGTGTGCGGACGAGTGGGTTGATTTCAACTTGAGAAGCATCAGTCGCGACGAAACATTCGTACAAAGCAAATACGAATTTGCTGAATTTTTTGATTTCTTCGCCTTTTAAACCAATGCCGAAAGCGAGGTCGCGGGCGTGGAAGCCAGAGATGCCTGCGGCCGGATCGACGGAAACTTTGATTAGTTTTTCAGGGTGTTTTGCGGCGACTTCTTCAATATCAACGCCACCTTCAGATGAGGCGACGAAGGTGATTTGGGAAGAGCTGCGGTCAACTACGACTGAGAGATAAAATTCTTTATCGATATCGGTGCCTTCTTCGATGTAAACTTTTTGGACTTCTTTGCCTTCAGGGCCGGTTTGGTGGGTGACGAGGATTTTGCCGAGCATTTCTTTGGCCAGGGCTTTGACTTCGTTTTTATCTTTGGTGAGCTTGACGCCGCCCGCTTTACCGCGGCCACCAGCGTGGATTTGGGCTTTAACTACAAACAATTTGCAGTTGAGTTCCTTGGCCGCATTTTCTGCTTCCTGCGGAGTGAAGGCAACGATGCCGCGGCTCACTGGCACGCCGAATTTTTTGAGGACTTGTTTAGCTTGATATTCGTGGATGTTCATTTGAAAAGCTCCGATTTATATATATTTGCTCGGCAATTTAGCACAAGAATCTGGTATGGCAAGCAAAGGTTAAAATTGTGTATCGCCACTACCGGTTTTTGGTTCGTTTTGTTTCAAATGCCAATACATTGCTTGTTTGCCTTCGTGGGAGTCGAACGGGACCATTGAGCTGGGATAGTTGCATTCGCGGCAGCCATGGAGGGTGATTGGCGTATCAAAAAATATGGGGAGGACATAGCCCAGCCATGAGCCTTGCTCGATGATGCGCGGTTTGCCGATATGGTAACAACGCGTGCAGATGCGCTCATCCAGGCCGTGGGGCTTGGTTGGATTTGATATTATCGCGGCGGTTTGAATCTCCGACGCTTTTAACGATTGTGAGGTTTTTTGGGTAGTAAGTTTTGTGTAATCAACAGTCATTACACTTTCCCAATTTAGATTTTAGCGACGCTCATCAATTCCCTTACCGCAGCTACCGATTTATCAAACCCGGCTTTCTCAGTTGCGTCCAGCTCAATCTCGATGATTTTTTCTACGCCGTCTTTGCCGATTACTACCGGCACGCCGACGTATAAATCTTTTACGCCGTATTGGCCGGTTAAATATGCGGCACAAGGCAACACGCGTTTTTTGTCTTTCAAATAGCTTTCGGCCATTTGGATGGCGGCGCTGGCTGGGGCATAAAATGCGCTGCCGGTTTTGAGCAAGGCTACGATTTCGGCGCCGCCGTCGCGGGCGCGTTGGACCATTTTGTCTAGTTTCTCTTGAGTGGTCCAACCCATTTTCACCAGGTCGGGCAATGGAATTCCGGCGACTGTGGAATAACGTACCAATGGAACCATAGTATCACCGTGGCCGCCGAGAACGAAAGCGGTGACGTCTTCAACCGAGACATTGAATTCTTCGGCGAGGAAATAACGGAAGCGGGCGGAGTCAAGAACGCCGGCCATGCCGACGACCATGTTCGGTTTGAAACCGGTGACTTTTTGCATGATGCCGACCATGACATCAAGCGGGTTGGTGATGACTATTACGAATGCGTCGGGCGCGTGTTGCTTGATGCCTTCGCCGACGGTTTTGATAATGCCGGTGTTGATGCCGATCAAATCATCGCGGCTCATGCCGGGTTTGCGGGCGAGGCCAGCAGTGACGATTACGACATCGGCGCCTTTGATATCGGCATAATTAGTTGTGCCGGTGAGGCGGGAATCGAAATCTTCGATTGGTGAGGATTCAGCCAAGTCGAGGGCTTTACCTTGTGGAACACCGTCAGCCACATCAACCAAAATGATATCGCCGAGTTCCTTCAAGCCTGCGAGATGGGCGAGGGTTCCGCCGATATTACCGGCGCCGACGAGTGCGATTTTTTTGCGTGTGTGGTGTGACATTGTTTAGCTCCTATATGTGAATTCTGGTCCGCACTTCCCTGAGCCTATTTTACGAGCCCCGTAAGAATCATAAGTAAGCTCGGGAGATGCGGTGCCGGTGTTTGTAGAGCTAT
Source organism: Alphaproteobacteria bacterium (assembly GCA_043757405.1). Taxonomy (GTDB): domain Bacteria; phylum Pseudomonadota; class Alphaproteobacteria; order Rickettsiales; family 21-14-0-20-44-7; genus JABDBO01. Next base: position 30,018 of record JAYVPI010000021.1, on the reverse strand, counting down.
ATTGTTAAGAAATCGTTTAGATTCAAGGAAATTATTGATTTGTCCCCGTGCGGGTTAAGTAGCAAAGCTGCTTAATTAAAAATAGCGCCTTAAAAGGCGCAGTGTTGCTGCCTATTGGTTTAATTTTAACATCTTCTAGTGTGCACTAACTAGGCGCAGGACTATTGCGGATCGCCAGCTTGTGAAAACATCTCTACATTGATTTCGCAAACACGGCTGTATGCGGACGCACTGGCAATGTAATATTGTCCGCCGCTGGCGCACCATGCTCCTACAACTCCAGTTGTAGTGAAGTTTCCTCCCGGCCGAGCAAATACTTTTCCCGTGCTTGACGCCCCATCATCCATTTTGGTATCAAGTTTCAGTGACGTCCAAGGAGATAATGCGAACGTGTTCAAGACGCCGCCGCCCGGTGGCATGTTTGTAATAAGCGTATAGTAATTTTTGCCTAAAGTAATATTTCCGTTGGCCAAAATTCCGACTGTTTTATCAATCTTTGTCGACGGCATGTTCACCTCAACTGTAAATTTGGGCGTGGGATTATCTGGAATTCCGTAAATTACAGGGTTTTGCAGCATTCCTGTATTAGTCAGTTGATACCAGAAATTGGTAAACTCATTCCCGTTATGCACCAGATTGCCGCAGCAGGGGCCGTCTTCAATGATACCGTTATTGTTTCCCCGACCTGCACCAGAACCGAGGGTAAACACTGAGTTATCACCGGGGAGCCCGCCGAATTTTTGCTTAAAATTACTGGTGGCAATATCGAACTGCTGAAATTGCCTGACTTGGGAAACGATATTTGCCGTCTCCATCATGCTCTGCCCGACCAAAATTCCGCCAATCAGCAAGCCGACGATGACGAGCACAACGGCAAGCTCAACCGGCGCGAATCCTCTCTCTCTCTCTCTCTCTCTCTCTCTAGCATACAGCCTTTCTCATTTTCCTAGCCTATATTTGAACGGTAAATCAATCAAGTAAACACAATTCTATTTCAAGCCCTGCCAGCGCTTCACTAATCCTGCGTCTATGTCGAAAACGTCCAGAACGCGGCCTAGTATGTGGTTTATCATGTCGTCTATGGATTTGGGTTTTTGGTACATGGTGATTACTGGGGGCATTATATAGGCGCCGATATTGGAGAGTTTGGCCATGTTTTCCAAATGCAAACCGTGGAGGGGGGTTTCGCGGACCATTAGCACTAGTTTCTTTTTTTCTTTTAGCATCACATCGGCGGTGCGCGTCAGGAGGCTGGCGGTAACGCCGGTGGCGATTTCGGACATGGTGCGGATGGAGCAGGGGGCGATGATCATCCCGTCGGCGCGGAAAGAACCGCTGGCGCAAATGGCGGAGATGTCCTCGAATTTGTGGTTGTGGTCGGCGAGTTTTTGCACGGCGGCGAGTTTGTAACCTGTCTCATGCGCGATAGTGATTTGTGCGGCTTTGCTGATGATGAGATGGGTTTCGATATTTTTGATATCGCGCAAAATTTCGAGAAGGCGGATTCCCAGGATTGCGCCACTCGCGCCGGTGATGCCGATGGTAAGTTTTTTCATACAGACATGGCTACTGTAGATTCTGCTTCTCGACCGTTATGTTTGCGGATTCTTTCCTGCAAATCTTCAATTATATAATTCAAAACTTCATTAATCTTTTCGGCAATGCGGGGGTAAGCGCTTTTGCTTTCTATATCGGCTTCATTCAAGTGTTGTTCCATTGCTTTATGAAAACCAAATATCGCGCTTAAAGTTTTTGGGCCTCTTTTTATTATTTCACGTTTTTCAGCGGGAATTTGGCCTCCTTTAAGATTTGTATTTAAGGCATTGGCGAGAGTTTTGATATCTTCTGCAGCTTTCGCGAAATCAAAACCGAAATGCTGTTTCAGAATTTGATGCATTTTTTCAGGCGTTACATTGTAATGTTTCAGCAAGATCCTTGGATCAAGTCTTTCGCTGGCTAATCCAACAACTTCGTCGAATTCCTTTTTAGCATCTTCAGTAACTACATGCGGTAAAAACTCGCGGGCGACATCATCATTGAATTGCAAAAGATGGAACATGAAATTTTCGGCATTACCATTTATGAAACGTTCAAGACGGGCCAAGTAATGTTTCACTTTTATTTTATGATCGGTGGGAACCAGGAAGAAAGGGCTGTTATCATGTGCAAAGAAACCTTCTGAAAAACATTCAGTTGCGTCCTTTGCATCTTCCGACATATCGAATTTGAAGGCGCTGTGGCCAGGCAATGATTGCTCAAGAAATTGATGTGCATTGAATGGGATTTTTTTCATACGCCTTGATATAAGCCATTTCTGCTGCTAAATCAATCATCATGAGCCCGGATATTAAGGAATTTGCGGTTAACTTTCCCGATATGGAGCCGCATAAAGTTAGTTATGCCCAGTGGGGGGCGGGGAATGGTAAGTTGTTGGTTTGTATTCATGGGCTAACGATGAATGGGCGCAGCTTTGATTGGTTGGCAGCGGCGCTGGCCAATGATTATCATATTATTTGCCCGGATATGCCGGGACGGGGAAGGTCGGGTTGGCTGGGAAATTATCAGCTTTATAATAATGGGTATTATGTCGAGGTAGTAAAAGCGCTGATTGCATCACTGGGTTTCAAACAAGTGGATTGGGTCGGGACTTCGATGGGGGGGCTGATGGGGATGATTGCGGCGAGTACCACGCCGGCGCTGATTGGCAAAATGGTTTTGAATGATATCGGGCCGTTTATTTCGGCGGATGGGATGCGGCGGATTGCGACATATATCAAGGATGAGATTAAATTTTCGGATTTGAGTATGGCGCAGAAGCGTTATCGTGAAGTTTATGAACCGTTCAAAATGACGGATGAGCAGTTTGCGCATATGTATGAGTTTGGATTAAGGAGCACGGAGCATGGAGCATGGAGTTTTAACCATGATCCGAATTTGGGGAAGCCGTTCAAGGATGAAAATAACAACCCGATCGTGATGCAGGAATTTGATTTGTGGCGGATTTGGGAGGCGATTAAATGCCCGGTGCTGGTGTTGCGCGGGGAGGTTTCCGATATTTTGAGCCGTGAAGTGGCGGCGCAGATGGCGGCACGGCCAAATACGCAATTAGTGGAGTTTGCGGGTTACGGCCATGTGCCGCCGCTGATGAATGAGGAGCAGATTGGGGTGGTGAGGAAGTTTCTCGTTGATCGTTAATCGTTTATCGTTCATCGTTATCTGATGATTATCTTCGCTATTCTTCTCACAATCATGCTGCTGGCCGTTTGTTATTTTGACCTGACGCGGTTTATTATTCCCAATGAGTTGAATCTTGGCTTCATCCTGATTTATCCGGCTTTTTTAATTTTTACACCGATGCATATTGAATGGTGGTGGTCGCTGGTGGTGATGTTGTGTTTTTTTGGAGTTGGATTCTTGATGTTTTTGGGAAATGTCATGGGTGGCGGCGATATTAAATTATTGATCGCGTTGTCATTATGGATCGGTTGGGAGCCGAATGCTTTGATGGGTTTCGGCTTGTGGACGGCGCTTTCAGGCGGGGTGCTGGCTTTGGTTTTGATAATATTACGGGTATTGTTCCGCCATAAGGACAAAAACTCGGTGCCGAAGGTGCTGCGCTGGAAGGAACCGCTGCCATATGGGCTGGCGATCGCTTATTCGTTTGGGTTTCTTTTATGGAACGGCCAAGTGCCTGGATTAGCTATAAAATTCCCAGCCGGCCTGATTTAAGCGCAAAGTGGCTGCAGCCGTAGATTGTAGCAGTTTATAAGTAGTGAAATAATAATAAATTCTTAATAGATTCAAGATATTATTCAACCGATATAAGATTACATATAACGTATCGAATGAAAAAAGGTTTTACACTCGTTGAGCTATCAATCGTGCTGGTTATCATCGGCCTGCTTATCGGCGGGATTTTGGTGGCGCAGAGCATGATAAATACGACCAAGATTCAGGCGACGGTGCGGCAGCTTGGGCAGTTTGACGCGGCGGTGGGGAATTTCCAGACGACGTTTGGGTTTTTGCCGGGGGATTCACCGATGGTGGGTTCGGGGGCGGTAACGGGTGGAGATGGCAACGGTGATCAAGATGGGATAATTGAAAGAGCGGGAGGCTTGGGAGCTGTTTCGACATTTTCCGGTGAAATGGGAACATTCTGGAACGCGTTAAGTTTAACGGGTTTGTCGACCAAAGGTGTGGGTTTGAGCGGGACTACTTATGTTCAAGCCAGAGGAGTTCCTGCAGGAAGTTTATCGATAACGGGTAATAGCGCGAATATTCCTGCCTCACCCGCCGGAGCAAAAAATTCAGGATTTGTGGCTTTTGGAACTGCTGCAGGCGTTAATTGGTATGAAATTATTACAACGTCTCAATATACTGCAAGCGCTCCAGGCGCCTTCATTTCAGCACCAACTAGTTCGGCATTAAAGCCAGCAGATGCATTAGCGATTGACGCCAAAATAGATGATGGCATTGGTAATGCTGGCAATGTCATGGGTGGGGGTACTACCGTTTCAGGACCTACAAATGTTATGGACGCAGGTTGCGGGCCTGGTGCAACCTATCTTGTCTCGACAACTACTGAAGTCTGCGATTTAGCTATAAGGATAGGGGCGCAGACTGGGAACTTGAATTAATCCTCTTGTTTTTTATGATTTTTCCTAAAAAGGTTAATAATGTCTTGCATTTTATTTATTTTTCTCTAATACAATAATATAAATAATAGGGGAGAGATTGAAAATGACCTTTACAGATAGATTAGCTAGTTCAGTGGGAGGTGCAGTGGCAGGCATGCTGGTTTTAACTGGCGGATTTAAGCCTGGCGATATCCAAGCAGCTACTGTAGTATTTAATCCTGCAGCAGATAACGCGGTAAATATTGCTGATAGGAGCCAATCATTTGGCACTGCAACTATATTGCCGGCAACGGAAGATATTTTTCCTGTAATTAGATTCGCTGTGCCTGTTTGGACACAAGCAGAAATTGATAAAATAACAGATGTAATGATTAGAATAAAATTCGCCAACCAGCCTAATTCTCAGTTTGCTATAGCTAGGGCTAATTTTGATTTTAGCGATAATGGTCCGGTAACCGGCCCTTTAAATACTACCGGCATGCCTGCGGCTACTACAAATCTTACGTCTGATGGGTGGCTGGAATATGGAGGAAGTGCAACAAAAGCTTTAGTTATAGATTGGTTACGCGGCGGAACAAATCAAGGAATTTTTGTTACTACTAACGCGATAGACACTGGATTCTTTTCCCACGAAGACGCGCCCGCAAACGCAGCTCAGATAAAAGTTGTTACAGCTGAAACTCCGGAGCTTGGTGCTTTGCCAACACTTCTGGTAGGTAGCTTGGCGCTCTTGGGACTTTCTCGCCGCCGTGAAGGCGTTGGAGCCGGTGGTGGAAGAGGCGCGTAAAATTTCTTCTAAGTTAAAAGATTATTGGCTTTGCTAAACCGCCACTCCCAATTCCCTGCTCTCCAGCTTATGAATCTCATCGCGCACTCTTGCGGCTTCTTCGAAGTCGAGGTTGCCGGCGGCTTTTAGCATGTCTTTGCGTAAGCCTTCCAAGTGTTTCTTTAAGTTATCGCCGGTTGGTAATGGGGCGGTTGGTTCCAATTCGTCTTTGTGCTGGTTGATGATTTCGCCGATTTTTTTGCGGATGCTCATGGGCGTGATCCCATGTTTTTCATTATGGGCGATTTGTTTGTTGCGGCGGCGTTCGGTTTCGTCCAATGCTGCCGTCATCGATTTGGTCATTTTGTCGGCATAGAGAATTACGCGGCCATCAACATTGCGGGCGGCGCGGCCGATGGTTTGGATTAATGACGTTGTGGAGCGGAGGAAACCTTCCTTATCGGCATCCAAAATTGCGACCAGGCCGCATTCGGGGATGTCGAGGCCTTCGCGGAGGAGGTTGATTCCGACTAAGACATCAAAATCTCCGCGCCGTAAATTGCGGATGATTTCGATACGGTCTAGGGTTTCGACTTCGCTGTGGAGATATTCGACTTTGATGCCGTGATCCTGCATATATTCGGTCAACTGCTCGGCCATTTTTTTGGTTAGTGTCGTCACTAAAACGCGCTGGCCTTTTTTGGCGGCTTCTTTGCATTCACCGATCAAATCATCGACCTGGAATTCCGCCGGGCGGATGATGCAGGTTGGGTCAACCAGGCCGGTGGGGCGGATGATTTGTTCGGAGAATTTGCCGCCGGTGAGGTTCAATTCATATTCGCGCGGGGTGGCGGAGACATAAATTGTCTGCGGGCGCATGATGTCGAATTCCTCGAATTTTAAGGGTCGGTTATCGAGGGCGGAGGGGAGGCGGAAGCCGTGTTCGACCAAAACGGTTTTGCGGGCGCGGTCGCCGTTATACATACCGCCGACCTGGGAGACGGAAACGTGGGATTCATCAATGAAGAAGATGGCGTCTTTGGGGAGGTATTCGAATAATGTTGGCGGGCAGGAGCCTGGCGGGCGGCCTGTCAGCCAGCGGGAATAGTTTTCGATGCCTTTGCAGATACCGGCGGTTTCCATCATCTCGATATCGAATTGCGTGCGCTGGGCGAGGCGCTGGGCTTCGACTAATTTGTTTTGTTCCTCCAGGCGTTTAAGGTGGATTTTAAATTCTTCTTTGATGCCTTTGATCGCCTGCTGCATGGTTGGGCGCGGGGTGACGTAGTGGCTGTTGGGATAAATGGTGATAGAGGCGAGGTCGGCGATTTTGACGCCGGTTAGGGGATCAAATTCGTAGATATCTTCGATTTCATCGCCGAAGAATGAGAGGCGCCAGGCGGCGTCTTCGGCGTGGCTGGGATAAATATCGACGATATCGCCTTTGACGCGGAATGAGCCGCGCTCGAAGGAGATGTCGTTGCGTTTATATTGGATTTCGGTGAGGGCGCGAACCAGGTCGGTGCGGCCCATCTCCTGGTTTTTGGCGAGGTTGATGATCATACGGCCATAAACTTCCGGTGAGCCGATACCGTAAATGCAGGAAACGGAGGCGACGATGATGACGTCGCGGCGCTCTAACAACATGCGCGTGGCGGAGTGGCGCATGCGGTCGATTTGTTCGTTGATGGCGGAATCTTTTTCGATGTAGAGATCGGTTTTGGGGATATAGGCTTCGGGCTGGTAATAATCGAAATGGGAGACGAAATATTCGACGGCGTTTTCGGGAAAAAATTGTTTCATCTCAGAATAGATCTGTGCGGCGAGGGTCTTGTTATGGCAAAGGATCAGCGCGGGGCGCTCCATTTCCTCAATTACCAGCGCCATAGTGAAGGTTTTGCCGGAGCCGGTGACGCCCATGAGGACTTGGTTCGTAAGGCCGTCACGCAAACCGGCCACCAGCTCATCCCGCGCTGTGGGTTGATCCCCGGCGGGTTGATAGTCCGATTTCAGTTTAAATAATTTTCCCATTTGTTAGTTATCATATATGGTTGAAGAGATGAAACACAAGGGTTCTAAACTGCACATTCCGCACTTGATGCGGGATCCCTCGAGGAGATTCCGCATCAAGTGCGGAATGTGCGCGGGGGTGGCAGTATTCTGGCTTCTGGCTTCTGGCTTCTGGTTACAAGCCGAGGCGCGGCCCATCATCACCGATGTTAGTGACAGGCATATCAAGATTAACGCGAAGTTTTCTGGAAAACAAATACTGCTTTATGGAGCGCGGGTTGAGGCGGGGAATGTGATTATTGTGCTGCGCGGGCCGGATAATGATTATGTGGTGAGGAAGAAAGAGAATATCGGCGGGTTATGGGTTAATACTTCATCGCTGGAATTCCGCAATGTACCGCAGATATATCGTATTGCCGCCAGTGCGCCGCTGGAAAAGATTGATTCGGATATTTTGTTTAAAAAACTTGGGATTGGTTTTGATACCATAGATTTGCGGCCAAAGAAGAGCAGTAGCGGAGTTGATCCGGCAGAATTCACCAAAGCTTTGAAGAGCAGATTGCAGCGCGACGGGATGTTTGATTTTGATGTCATTAACCTGCCGTTTTTGGAAGGGACGCTGTTCCGCATCCGCCTGGAATTTCCGGCGAAGATTCGTGACGGGATTTATACGGCGGAAATTTATTCATTTGATGACGGGCAATTGCTCGGGATGCAGTCGATTCCGATTCAGGCACAGAAGGCGGGATTGGAGGCTTTCATTTATAATTATGCCCATTCCAATCCGGCATTATATGGGCTGATTGCGATATTGATACCGGTCGGGGCAGGGCTTTTAGCAGGGCGGCTATTCAAGAAGTTTTAGTTTGTACCAGTCACTTTTTGAATTGATTGAACGCCGCGCGTAGCAATATCACCATAGGCGCCTTGATTTCTATTTCCAACACCGATTCCGCTGCTGAAGGAGCGTAGGCCCTCGATGCTGCTCAAGGTATTGCTAGGCATGGCGTTGGCTATACTGACCGACATGGCATCAGTCATGCTGAGAGCGGTTTTAAACAGCCAGGCGAAGAACATGAATAAAAATACGGCCTGTAGCTGGATTGGCGGCGTTGAAGTTGGGCCGAAATCTACCGGCTGGTTGCTGGTGGAGTTTTTATTGACGAATTGCCAGCCCCAGTCACCATCGGCGGTATTGCCAATGCGGTTCCAGCACATTTTATATCCCGCGAACTCATCGAAGAACGGAGTTATCAATTTGGAGAAAAGGCCGATATAGGCGGTTATTAAGATTGGTTGCAGGCTGAAGGATACAAGCTGGTTGAGCCAGGCATCGAACATAGGTTTGGTGCGCTCGAAGAGGATGAAGGCAAGGAATACTGGGGCAATAGCAAAGAGCAGGGCTTTGGCGAAAAGCGAGAATATATAAACTTGGACAACTTTCATTACTGCTTGAATGAGCCACCAAAGCGTCATTATCAAGAATGCGCCATAAATCGGTGCGTAAGGGCCCGCATGGAAGAGGGCCGAAATAAACGCAAAGGTTTGGAAGGAGAAGATACGGGCGATCAAATCGTCATAGCCGCTGAAAATTTGGCCGGCGATTCCGCCATCGCCAGTAGTAGTACCGCTGCCTGCGCCGCCAGTGGCGCCGTTTGAATATAAGTCGGCAAAGTTCTGGAGGAAATAATTAATTATCTCATCAGTACCATTGATGAAGAAGCTGCCGATATCTTGATAAAATACGTCCCAGTTCATGGCAACTACGGAGATAAAGCCGATTTTCGCCACCCTGATTGCAGCGTCGCCCAAGCTAACTTGGACCATACCGACCGCAACCGACATGCCATAAATTATGACAAAGAGCGAGAAAGCGGCGCCAATAGCTGTTTGGTATTGAGGGCTTTGGACAAAGCCCTCAAAAATGCCCTGGGCGCCGGTATAACTGCCGTCAGTGCCGATTAACTCGGCTTTGATATCCCTGACAATGGACGAAATTATTTTGCCGTCTTTGAGAGCGGCATCCATTTTTTGGGCGAAGCTGCCATTTTCCCCAGGGCCAGGAGAAGTGCTGGGATTTGCTGCCGAGTTATGTGTGCCGTCATATGGTATGCAATGGTCATCTTTAGGTGGGCCGACACAGGCAGCCAGGGAAAGGCTGAGCAGGGTAAGCAGCAAAAATGATTTAAGTTTGTTTCTCATCTATTTCTTAAATTCCCATACTAAACATTTCAGAGCTTGTTGTACCAAGATTTGGTGCAGTTCCATGGCCTGCCAGCTCTAATGCCATTGATGATACATAGTTGATGAACGAGATCATTAGAAAAGCGATAATGAAGGTAGTGACCCCATTTAAGAGCATTTCCCCATCCATATTTTTTGCGAGGTTGCCAAATGCATCATAAACTGAATCAAATTGAGTTTTATCACCGGTAGTGGTGGAGCCGGCGGTTTGCATCATCCCCTTCATTTGCTTGTAGAGCACCTGCATTTTCTCAATTGTTTTCGTCATCAGGCTGGCGATGAAGGCGAAGAAGGCGAATAATATTACCGGCTGAAGGATCATCGAGATTACTAATTTGAGCCAGCCTTCAAAATAGTTATAAGTTTTTTTGAATAGCATCAGCGGAATGATCATTGGCGCGATTGAGAATAAAAGGATGAGGGCAATGAGCGAGAGGATATAAACGAAAGCCAGACGGAAAAATCCGGAAAGAAGGGCCCATAAGGCGCTGAATAATATGCCGCCGATAATGAAGCCGTTGGCTGGTGCGAGTTTGCTGAAGATAATTCCCAGGAATAGCGGCACGTTTTTATATGTTGTATTGAAACCGTTTTGGGTTTCCCAGCCGACGAATTTGGTGAGCATGCAATCCATGGTGTTCCATATTTCATCAGTATTGCCGGTGCTGAATGTAGCCTGGCCGCTGCAAGTACCCAGATTTGCGCCGTCCATGACTATGATAATCAGGCTCTTATAACTGCTGAGAACCATATTATATACTTCTAAAAGGCCGAAATTGAAGATCAGCCAGGCGACAAAGGCAACTTTTAAAGCGTGAATGGCGAATTCGGATTTTGCTCTATCGCCGACATGCATGCCCATTGAGACACGTGCGCCGTAAAGGATTAGGTATAATACCAATAATGTATAAACGATATCGCTCAAATAGCCGCTGAAATTGACAATCGTATCTTCCGCCAGCCCGTTGACAATATTTTCAAAACAATTGACGCCTACGGAAAATACCTGCAATTGGCCGTCTTGTTTTACAACACTGACGTTGCAAATGTCCTTTAATGCCGCAACTGCAGAACTGCTTTCGCCGTTTGATTCCGCGCCGCCAAGGCCTGAGGCGGCATTGTTGCCGTTGACGCCTTGGTTAATAAGGCCGGTGTTGTTTTGTTGGCCTTGGCTGACGCCAGTTCCTATACCGAGTCCAGTTGTATCTCCTAATCCGCCGCTTGGCGAGGTGCCTTGTCCGGTTCCAATATCAAGCGCATAAGATTGTCCGGCAACTGCAAAACTGATACAGATAAAAAATAACGCGGCGAATTTTGTTGAAGCTTTCATCTATTGTTTCCTCACCCGCTTTTTGAATATTGGCATCCATACTGCCGGGTCATCGCCATGTTCCTTCCTGATCTCGTCGCAGACTGCCACAGTTTCAGCGCGTCCTGATAATAGCGGGACTAAATCTTCCATGCCAGTCAAATCTATTCGCGCTACCACTACATCCGTACCTTGTTTAAGCAGGAAAAACCGCGAGCCGGGGTCGGTTTCCTTGATCAGCTGGAATTCGCGTTTGGAGAGGAGGAAGGCTTTGCGATATTCATCAGTTGCCTTGGCGTTAGGCAGGAAAATCTGGGTTGCGGTTTGTTGGAGGAGCGTATCATTAATGCTGGATTTGCTGGCATCCTCAACTGATTGGGTGGCAAACACTACCATTGCGTTCAGTTTCCGCATGGTTTTGAGCCAATCTTTGATCTTTTTGGAGAAAATTGGATTATCGATCAGTGCCCAGGCCTCATCAAGGACGATCATCGTCGGGGTGCCGTCGAGCGAGAGATGGATACGGTGGAAAAGATACAATAATGTCGGGGCGAGAGTGTCTTTGGTGATGAGGATATCGCCCATCTCGAAACCGAAGACGTTGGAAATGTCGAAATCAATTGTATCAATATCATTGTCGAAAAGTTTGGCATATGGGCCTTCGGAATGCCATTGGCGCAGGCGGGCCGCGACGGAGCCGGGGATTTCGAGGCCGAAGAAAGGGGCGACGTTGTGTAAGAGACGATCTTCGCGCTTTAGTTTGTAATTACCGTTCACTGCATCATTGATGCGTTCCATATCTTCGGAGGTGAATGCTTCGCCATGAGTTGTCACCAAAGTTTTCAGCCATTCGGTTAGGAAGGCACGGTTTTCGCCGGTGTCGGGGAGTTGCAGGGGGTTGAAACCGGTTGGAGCACCGACTTCGATTGTGTTATATATTCCGCCTAATGCGCGGACGAAAATATCGGCGCCGCGGTCTTTATCGAAAAGGAACATGCGGCAGTTGAACTTCATCGCTTGGGCACAAAGGAAGTTCATCAATACGGTTTTACCGGCTCCTGTAGGCCCGATGATGGTGGTGTGGCCGACATCGCGGAGGTGGAAGTTGAAGAAATATGGCGTGCCGGAAGCGGTATCGAAAACGCTGACTGCCGGTCCCCAGTGATTGCCGTCGATTTGACCGACGGGATAATTATGCATTGAGGCAAAACTGGCGACGTTGAGTGTGTTTATTTCTGCTTTGCGGGCGACGAAATCTGCATTGCCGGGGAGTTGTGCCCAGAAACATGGCTCAAGATTCATGCGCTCGCGGACGGCGTTGATGCCGACGGATACTAACTCGGCGATGCACATCGAAAGATCTTTATCCAATTCGCGCAATCCGTCACCAATGGCCATGATGGTGAAATGATGGGTGCCGAAACCGGCATGGCCTGACATGGCGATATCGAGCGCGTCATTGATCTCGGCAATTTGTGAAATCGCGACTTCGCGGGCGTTGATCATCCGGTTTTGCTGGACTTTCATCTTCTCGATGGAAGTTTGGCGATTGGTGAAAATGAAGCTTTGGCTGACGATGAATTCAAACGGAAGTTTTAAGAAACTATCGAGCATACCGGCGGCGGTTTGCGGGCCGTATTCCTTGATACTGACGATTCCGGCATAACGGTTTTTGGTTGTGCCGCGCACTTCGATGGCGTTGCTGCCGAAATAAAGGCGGGTTTGTGACAGGTATTTATTCAAGTTATGGGTTGGGACACGCACTGGCTGGTGGTGGCCGCAATTTACGATCTGCGATAAAAACTCCAGCACTTCGGAATATAATCCATCTTCCCCGTCATAAGTTCCCAAGCGCCGCGCTCCATAATCGCGCAAGGTGGCGATCATGCGATCGGTGACTTCTTGCAATTCTTTGTAGGCATCACGCAGCCCTACTTCTGATGATTGCTTATCGCTTATCTCTTGTAAGCGGCGCAGGAAATGTTCGATTTTAGCAGCGCCTTTGGTATCTGCCTTGCGCAACACGGTGATGTATAAATCATTTTTGAAGCTTTCTGTGCCCGCGTGTTTTTTGCGCCATGCGTCATCAACTTCACGCGCCAGGCCGCGGGGCTGGCGGCCACCAGGATATGCGGCGCGTTTGGAGCGGATAGTGTGGAACCACACGGCGATGTTGCCGTTGGTCATGGATTTAAAAAGCGAGTTGCGGATGTTTTTGCGCAAATCCAATTCTTCATCATCTGCGGTTTCAAATGAAAAACCTTCCACCTTGATCACCTGCATCAATTCGCGGCGATCGGTCAATATGGTTTTGGGGTCATAATGGCAGCGATAAGGGATATAGTGGCTGGCCGGAAATTCCCGTTCCGCCACATGCCCTTTATTTGCATCGCGTTTTTTGAGTTGCAGTTTCATTATTTAAGCCATGTCGTATGAGTTTGTGTGTTTATGGTGAAGGCGGTTTTTGCATTTGTTGCATTTGCCGTAACGGATCATTACCAGTTCGATCGCACGTGGTTCTTTGAGGCATATTAAATATGCAAGCACGTGGATGGTGATGAAGCTGACGGTGGCAATTACGAATTTGTTGTGAGTGGTGTTGATGAAGACGAGGACGTTCAACATGAAGTTGAAAAGGAAAATGATATAATGTACGCCGAGCACGGTGGCGGGGCGGGTGAGGCCGAGGAAGAGTTGGTCGGATTGTAAATTGCCTGCCATTATTTACTCCCTGAGCAATTTGGTGATTCGCTGACGGAATGGATTATCCAATCCTTGGTGGAGCTGGTCCATAAGGCGTTGAAGGTATAAAAACAGCCTTGTGGTTTAGAATAAATATTTGTTATCGGCATATCGGGGTTTAACAACTCTTTTGTCCTCTGAATTTTCTGCGTTTTGTTTTTATTCGACTGGAAGAAAAATGCACGCGCTCCTTGATAGTCAAATGCGGTAACGGGCTTGCCGTAGAGGGAGATTGCCTCATCCAGCGGCTGCCCTAACAAATCGGCGGGATAATTGGCACATCCTGCCAGTAATAAACAGGCCATCATTATTCGCATTGTATATCATTTTAATGACAGTTTAATTACAGTTAGCAAATAAGGCTCCGGTTTTGGGTGTTGGGTGTTGGGTTTTGGGGAAGAAAGAGTACCTACTTGCCACAACTTCCCCATAACCCAACACCCAACACCCAAAACCGAAACTAATTAAATATGTTGAAATTTGCCAAATCATCCATAACTTATATCTATGAAATTAGAGAAATTCACTGAAAAATCACGTGAAATTATTGAAGGGGCGCAGAATTATGCGCTTTTGCAAGGGCATCAGCAGTTTGTGCCGGAGCATATATTAAAGGAAATATTGGAAAATTCTGACGGTTTAGCACAGCGGCTACTTGGCGATGTGTCGCTGATTAAGGCGGAAACTGCCAAAACTTTGGATAAATTGCCGAAAGTTAGTGGGACGCATGGGCTGCACCTGACGCAAGAGATGGCGCGGTTTTTTGAGGATGCGGAGGCGCTTTCGGAAAAGGCTGGAGATAAATATGTGACGATGGAGCGGATGCTGCAGGCATTGGCGCTGACTAATCCGATTTTGAAAGTCGCGGGCGTTACGGCGCAGAATTTAGAGAAGGCGATTAAGGATATGCGCGGTGGGCGTGTTGCGGATAACCCGAATGCCGAACAGGGTTTTGAGGCGTTGAAGAAATATACCAAAGATTTTACGGAGCTGGCGAAGAAGGGGAAACTTGATCCGGTGATTGGGCGGGATGAGGAAATTCGGCGTACTATGCAGGTGCTTTCGCGCCGCACGAAAAATAATCCGGTGTTGATTGGCGAGCCGGGGGTTGGGAAGACGGCGATTATTGAAGGATTGGCGCAGCGGATTATTTCCGGGGATGTGCCGGAGAATTTGCGGAATAAAAAACTTTTGTCATTGGATTTGGGTTCGCTAGTAGCGGGCGCGAAATTCCGTGGGGAGTTTGAAGAGCGGTTGAAGGCGGTTTTGACTGAGATCAATAATGCGGCTGGGGAAGTTGTGTTGTTTATTGATGAGTTGCATACGCTGGTTGGCGCGGGCGCGGCGGAAGGTTCGATGGATGCTTCCAATTTGTTGAAGCCGGCATTGGCGCGTGGGGAGTTGCATTGCGTTGGGGCGACGACTTTGAATGAATATCGGAAATATATTGAGAAAGATGCGGCGCTGGCGCGGCGCTTCCAATCAATTTTTGTTTCCGAACCGAATGTCGCCGATACGATTTCGATTTTGCGGGGATTGAAAGAGAAATATGAATTGCATCATGGGATTCGCATTTCGGATTCAGCACTTGTGGCGGCGGCGACTTTGGCGAACCGGTATATTACGGATCGTTTTTTGCCGGATAAGGCGATTGATTTGATGGATGAGGCGGCGTCAAGATTGCGGATGGAAGTGGATTCCAAGCCGGAGGAGATTGATGAATTGGATCGGAAAATCATTCAGCTGAAAATTGAGCGGGAGGCGTTGAAGAAGGAAGAGGACAAAGCTTCCAAGGAACGGTTGAAGAAGTTAGAGGCGGAATTGAACGAGTTGGAGGCGGAATCTGCGGAGCTTACGGAAGAGTGGCGGGCGGAGAAGACGAAGCTGGCGGGCATCAAGAATATTCGCGAAGATTTGGAGAAAGCTAAAACGGAATTGGAAATTGTGCAGCGTCAGGGGAATTTGGCGCGGGCGGGTGAGTTGACTTATGGCGTGATTCCGGCGTTGCAGAAAAAGTTGGATGTGGCGGAGAAACATAAAGAAGGCGCGATGTTGCAGGAAGCGGTGACGGAGGCAGATATTGCTGCGATCGTTTCGCGTTGGACGGGAGTTCCGGTGGAGAAAATGCTGGAATCGGAGCGGGATAAATTGGTGAAGATGGAAGACTTCTTGCGCCGCCGTGTGGTTGGGCAGGAGGATGCGTTGCTGGCGGTGGCGAATGCGGTGCGCCGCGCGCGGGCGGGGATTCAGGATCCGAACCGGCCTGTGGGTTCGTTCTTATTCCTGGGGCCGACTGGGGTTGGTAAGACGGAATTGAGCAAAGCTCTTGCCGAGTTTATTTTTGATGATGACCAGGCATTGTTACGCGTTGATATGTCGGAATATATGGAGAAACACGCGGTATCACGTTTGGTTGGAGCGCCTCCGGGATATGTTGGTTATGATGAAGGTGGATCGCTGACGGAAGCTGTTCGCCGCCGTCCTTATCAAGTGATTTTATTTGATGAAGTTGAGAAAGCGCATCCGGATGTGTTCAATATTCTGCTGCAGGTTCTGGATGACGGGCGTTTGACGGACGGGCAGGGGCGGACGGTGGATTTCAAAAATACGATTGTGATTTTAACTTCTAATCTCGGCTCGGATATTATTGCCGCACAAGGTGACGGCAAAGATTCGGAACATGTGCGTGAACAGGTAATGGAGCGCGTTCGCGGTGCGTTCAAGCCAGAGTTTTTGAACCGGTTGGATGAGATTATTTTGTTCCATCGTTTGAGTTTGGATAATATGGATGCGATTGTTGATATCCAACTGGAAGCATTGCGCAAACGTTTGGCGGAGCGGAATATTACGCTCGAACTTGATAAGAAAGCGCGGAAATATTTGGCGGAAACCGGCTATGACCAAGTCTATGGCGCACGGCCACTGAAGCGGGTTATCCAGCGTGAGTTGCAGGATAAACTGGCGGTGGATATTTTGAGCGGGAAGGTTGCAGATGGCAGCGTGCTGGAGGTTTCGTCTGGTAAGGACGGGCTGGCGATTGAGCAGAAAAAGCGCAAGGCGGCGTAAATAATTAATTGACTATATAGTTAACTACAATTAATCTCCACTTTCTTAACACTGGGGATTATATGGCTAATTATGAACAACAAATAGAAGCTTTAAATGATAGTATAATTAGATTAGTTGACCGCCTTCCCACGGCGGCGGGATTTGTTTTCGTTAATGCAAAAATGCATGATGAAAATGCAGAAATTATGGTTAATAGGATAAATGCCTGTACTGCTGAATTGATGAAAGGCTTGAATGCACTATTAGTTGAAGCTGGTACGGCGGCAGAATTGGTTGAAGAAGGGCGCATACTAATTTCCCGACAAAGCATTCGTGATTTTGACATTGGCCGGTTTGACGAGCTTGTTACGGAAAGAGGTTTATATCTTGGAAAAGATTTTTACGCAGCGGCCAAAGCTGCGGGAATGTTTGGTAATATAGAGCGGAAAATTTTTGCCACCGATAAAGCCGGGCTTCAGCCTTGGGATGGTTTCTGTCTAAATATTCAGCATCTAGTGAGGATTCTTGGGCATGATTCTTTTGCAATTATGGGTGGAAGAGCCGGAGAAATTTTTCATTTAAGCCCGATTGATTCTTCACCTGTAACTTTAGAGATTATCAAGATTGTAAAAGAGATTATGGATAAGTTTGGCCTGGTTAATGCCGAAATTGAAAGTCCGGACTGGGACATTAGGGCTACAAGCAAAGTAGAGACAGGCGATCTCGCTGCGATAGCGGAATATATTATTGAAAATTTGCCGGGCTATAAGTCACGCATATGCGCGGCTGAAATTGCCATCCGATTGCAAAATGCTGTGAATGTGCCGGATTTATTGGACGATTATAAAAATCGAGTGCGGGTTGTAACGGGTTGCGATTTTGAGTCTTTGGAAGGTCTTACCTATGATTTATCTAAAGAATCCATAGCTACGGCATTGGTTATAACAGCAAATGCCCAAGGTTTGAGCAGCGGGGATTTGCTGAAAGATGTGATGGGTGCTTCCGGTAATGGCGGGAACAATGTGGCGAAAGCGGTAGTAAAAGCTTTAGGTGGAGTTGGGTTCGCAGAACAAGTTCGAGTGATTGCGGATATTGCGGCGGGTTTAAATATTCCTTTGACGGCAATTACCGCGGCATCAAAAACTAAAAGAGAAGTTTAATTATTTATACAATGTCAGCGTATTATTCTTCACATCATAGCTGGAAAGCTGATGGAAGAAAGCCATACCTAATAAGGATTGGCCGCTGGCGACGGAGCTAACGGAAATAGGGACATTGCTGAGTTCGATCGGGCCAACTTTGAAGGCTGGGATAATCGTTTCGGCGGCTTTTACCTGGCCGTTGGCGGTGTTGTAGACTTTGTTGTAATTCAAGTTGTCCACGTTGAGGCCGATTTTGCGGGCGTCTTCCTGGGTTAGGAAGATGCTGGTGGCGCCGGTGTCGGCGATGAAGCTGACGGTGCGGCCATTCATTAGTGCCGGGATGTAATAATGACCGTTTGAAGCCGGATCAAAGCTGATGCTACGCGGCTCTTCCTTCTTGCCTAGGTTGGCTAAAAATGCTTGCGGGTTGGCTTGTTTATGCTGGATTTGTTCCAAAAGCACCATTCTTTGCCGAGCCGCTTCCTCACGTTTTTGCTCAAGGAAAAAATATTCATCACTATAGGCTGCCGAGATATTTACTAAGCCAAAACCGAGAGTTAGGACGGTTAAAACGAGCTTTTTCATACTATAAATATACCATAAAACGGTGAAGTTTTAATTAAATGTATCATGAACTTTATATGACAAAACATGCAAGTAACATGCCAAGAATTATGATTGATCACGGTATAATTACTATATATATCAAGGATTTGTGTAAAATGATTGATACATATTAGCAAATATATTATTATTACGCAATGCATCAAGGGCCAGCCTTAAAAGGTTTTGCGCGGACGCTACAGCAAATTTTAAGCAGGGAAAGCCCTGTGCGCTCAAATATAAAGCCTCCGTCCGGAATTTATTTTGCCAGCCGCGACAAGATAATAAGAATTGTAAGCCCGGCCTTACAGGATGGATATGAATCAATTAAACACGCGATAACATTAATTGAAAAATATAAGGATAATAAATACCTACAAAAAACTTCCGGAGTAAATGATGGCATTAACGCTTTAAAGCAAGCTGGCATGGAAGAATTTTTTGAAGAATTAGCAGTTAATTATAAGCAAAAATTGCCGTTGAAAGACATTACCAGATTCTTTTTCAGAATTAGTGAATATGGTTTGAAACTGGAAATAATTGCGCGAGAAACCGTATTGCCATTAATTTCACACATTATAAAAGACGCTCGAAGGGTTAATGCGCAGCTTAGGTCAAATAATATTATTAGTGGAGAGGATATCAGAGTTTTGCGGGAGTATAAAATGTTGGTAAGAGAATTGAGGAAATGCCAAGAGCAGTTGAAACAAATTACATCAAAAATAAGTGAGAATATTAAAGACCAAACTAAAAAATTAATGGGTGATGACGAACCGGCAATTGCAATCAGACGTTAGTTCCAACTAGATTACGTGCAAATTCATCAGCCTTAAACGGTTTCATATCTTCGATACCTTCACCAACGCCTATTGCGTAAATTGGCAGGCCGAACTCCCTAACTAACGCAACCACGATTCCACCACGCGCCGTGCCGTCGAGTTTGGTGATGATTAGGCCGGTGAGTCCGGCCTTTTCCTTGAATTCTTTCACTTGGGAAATTGCGTTTTGGCCGGTGGTGGCGTCAAGCACCAGGATAACTTCATGTGGGGCGCCGGTGATTAATTTGGTGCAGACGTTTTTGATTTTGGTTAGTTCCTGCATCAGGTTAGATTTGTTTTGCAGGCGGCCGGCGGTGTCGATTAGCAGGACATCGGCATTATCATCTTTGGCGGCGGTGATGGATTGATAGATTACGCTGGCTGGGTCTTGTTTGTCAGTTCCGGTGTAGACTTTGACATTGGCGCGCTGCCCCCAAGTTTTTAATTGTTCGACGGCTGCAGCGCGGAAAGTATCGGCGGCGGCGATTTGTACGTTTAGTTTTTGGTTTTTGAGGATATGCGCGAGTTTGCCGATTGTTGTTGTCTTGCCGTTGCCATTAACGCCTACGACCATGACGATTGTTGGTTTAATTTCAGATGAAATTTTTAATTCTACATTCTCGCCTAAGATTTTGGCGATTTCTTTGGCTAATGCTGCTTTGACTTCTTCAGGAGAAATATCTTTTTCAAATTTGCTTTCGCTGAAATTACTGATTATTTCGGCTGACGTTTCGATTCCCAAATCGGCGCTGATAAGAAGCTCCTCAAGTTTGGATAATGACTCATCATCCAATTTTCGTTTGGTGAAAATATCGCTGATGCCTTCGCCCAGTTTGCTGGAGCTTTTGTTGAGGCCGGTTTTTAGTTTGTTTAGCCAATTGGTCATATAATACAAAAGGGCGCCATTACAGCGCCCTTTGTAGTCTATTATTGCTGAGGTTATCAATAATAATAGTAATAATAGGAACCGTTCCGGCCACTATCGACTTGGGCAGTGGTGGAAGTTCCGTGATATCCTATTGTTGGCTCATCATTGGGAAAATCTTTTCCGTGGTAAGTTGGTGGCAATTTATATTGCTGGTCATAGGCTTGGCTTTGTGGTTTTAATTGCTGTTGCTGACCTTGAGCTTGTTGCGGCTCTTGGTAGTTTACAGCATCCTCAGCCTTCGCGTTTGAAGAGGCAATAACTAGGATTGCTCCTAATAGGATAGGCGCGTGGTTCCATTTTCTATTTATAGTTGTCATATGGGCAACCTCCTGTCGTTTCAAATAAAATTTGAACCCATTAAAAAAACAGAACTGGGTAGTGTATTGAAAACAAACGAGAAATATTGACCCGCCAGCTAAAAACTAGCTGGGGACAGCGTTTTAATGTTTACAAATTCAACGCTAGGTAATATTTGAGAGGCGAACAAAAATTGTGAGAGAAGGCGATACAAAGACTTGATTATTTGGCCTTAATTATTTGTACGCCTGATTTTTCCAATTTGCAAGATAAAAAACTGAGAAATTTATGTCAATTATAGCTGATAGATTATCGAAAATTAAACCATCCCCGACTATCGCGGTTACAACCAAGGCAAATGAGCTGAAAGCCGCGGGAAAGGACGTGATTGGCCTGGGCGCGGGTGAGCCTGATTTTAATACTCCTAAGCATATTTGTGAAGCGGCAAAGCTAGCCATGGATCGTGGTGAGACGAAATATACAGCGGTGGATGGTACGCCGAAATTGAAACAGGCGATTATTGCCAAATTTAAACGCGAAAATAATCTTGATTATGCGGCTGATGAAATCATCGTTGGGGCTGGCGGCAAGCAGGTTATATTCAATGCGTTATTGGCGAGCGTTAATCCTGGTGACGAGGTGATTATTCCGGCGCCGTATTGGGTTTCATATCCTGATATCGTTGGTTTTTGTGATGGTGTTCCGGTTTTCATCGAATGCGGGGCGGAAAACAATTTCAAAATGACTCCGGCGCAGTTGGAGAAAGCGATTACGCCAAAAACTAAATGGCTGATTTTGAATTCACCATCTAATCCGACTGGTGCGGCTTACACTGAAAATGAATTGAAAGCTTTGGCGGCAGTATTGGTGAAGCATGAAAATGTTTGGGTGATGAGCGATGATATTTACGAACATCTGACTTATGACGGTTTCAAGTTCAGCACAATCGCGCAAGTGGAGCCGAAGTTGAAAGCTCGTACGCTGACAATTAATGGGGTTTCTAAAGCATATTCAATGACCGGCTGGCGCATTGGTTATGCGGGCGGGGATAAAAAGTTGCTCAAAGCCATGTCCAATTTGCAATCGCAATCTACTTCCAACCCGGCTTCAATTTCACAAGCGGCGGCGGTGGAAGCGTTGAACGGTGACCAAAGCTTTTTGGCTGAATGGCGGGCAGATTTCGCCAAGCGTCGTGATTTGGTGGTTGGATTGTTGAATGATATTCCAGGCTTGACTTGCTCTACACCCGAGGGTGCGTTTTATGTTTATCCTAGCTGCGCTGGGGTAATTGGCAAAAAAACTCCTAGTGGTCATGTCATAAAAGACAGCACGAAGCTTGCGACATACTTGCTGGAATCAGTTGGTGTTGCGGTTGTTCCTGGCAGCGCGTTTGGGCTTGATCCTTATTTCCGCATTTCATATGCGACTTCAGTGAATAACCTGACGGAAGCTTGTGCGCGGATTAGACGAGCTTGCGCGGAGTTGCAGGCGTCTAAAGCGGCTTAGGCAAGTCTGGTTTCCAGGAACTTAAGCGCGGTTTCAATCCCTGGCATGTCGATTGAATGTGTGAGCCAAGGGCGTGTGTGAGCTTCGACGTAGAAACCTTCTTTCATCAATGCGCGCTCGGCGTGGGCAAGGGCGGCGTGCGGAACGACATCGTCGGCGTCACCGTGGATTAGGCAGATATCGGGCTTTACCTTTGCTTCTGCGGCCAACAATTCCGGAGCGATAAGGGAGCCGGAGAAGCCGACGATTGCGGCGATTTTTTTGGCGCGGCGGATAGCAGTATAAAGCGCGGTCATTGTGCCTTGGGAGAATCCGACCAACGCAAGTTTGCTTTCATCAAGTTTGTATTCGGCCAATACTTCATCAATAAATTTATCCAGGATCGGAGCGGCTTCGCGGACGCCGTGGAGCATTTTTGCGGGGTCACGATCGGTGAGCGAGAACCATTGATAGCCTTGCTCAAACATATCGAAGCGGAACGGGGCATTGGGCGAAATGAAAATTGTATCGGGGAATTTTTCCGCCATGAAAGGGGCCAGGCCGATTAGGTTTTCGCCATCGGAGCCGAGGCCGTGCAAGAAAATCACGGCAGATTTCGGGGCTTTACCTGATACAGGTTTGGATATCGGGCCGCTTAGGATCATTACTGCGCCTTGCCGGCAAGTGCGGTTTTCATGTTCTCATAACGGATAGCGCCGCGAACGACTTTGCCGTTTATGATAAATGTCGGCGTGCCAGTGATACTAAGCGCATGAGCCAAATTGACGTTGTCGGAAAGTATTTTTTCATATTTCTTATCGCCAATTTTTTTCTCTAATACTGCTGGATCAATCCCTGCTTTTTGTGCAGCAGCAGCGATGGAATTGTCATCCGCCGGACCCGCGTGTTCCATCAATGCGGTATGGAAAGCGAAATATTTATCCGGTGCGAAATCATGCACAGCAAGCGCGGCCAAGGCTGTTGTTGCGGAAGTTGGGCCAAGTATTGGCAGTTCTTTAAAAATAACTTTGACGTCTTTGTTTTCTGCAACAACTTTTTTCAGATCGGGCAGAATGCCTTTGCAATAATGGCAATTATAATCAAAGAATTCGACAATTACGGATTTTCCATTTGGGTTGCCAATAATAGGGGAATTCGGATTTTTGAAGATGGCATCAGATTGTTTGCCGATCTCTGCCTCAGCCTTTTTATTATCAGCTTGCGATTCCTGCTGTTGGTATTTAGTGAGGGATTCCACCAGAACTTCCGGATGGGCGAGGATGTAGTTTTTGATCTGCTGATCGCTGGCAGTTTGTTTGCTGCAGGCACTGATAACAGTCAAAGTTAATAGTGCGGCGGCGGTAAAAAATATCTTTTTCATTTTATATCTCATGGGTTTTTTGGATTATGTAGAAATAATTTTTAAGTATCAAGGAAACTCCGCAGCTTACGTGAGCGGCTTGGGTGTTTTAGTTTGCGAAGCGCTTTTGCTTCGATTTGGCGGATACGTTCGCGGGTTACGGAGAATTGCTGGCCGACTTCTTCCAAAGTGTGGTCAGTGTTCATGCCGATACCGAAGCGCATGCGCAGTACACGCTCTTCACGTGGGGTGAGGGTGGCGAGGACGCGGGTGGTGATTTCGCGCAGGTTGCCTTGGATAGCGGCATCGAGTGGGAGAATTGCGTTTTTATCTTCGATGAAATCGCCGAGTTGCGAATCTTCTTCGTCGCCGATTGGGGTTTCGAGGGAGATTGGTTCTTTGGCGATTTTCATTACCTTACGGACTTTATCGATTGGCATTGCCAATTTTTCTGCCAATTCTTCCGGCGTTGGCTCGCGGCCAAATTCGTGGAGCATTTGGCGGGTGGTGCGGACGATTTTGTTGATTGTCTCGATCATATGCACTGGAATACGGATTGTGCGTGCCTGGTCGGCAATCGAGCGGGTGATCGCCTGGCGGATCCACCATGTTGCATAGGTCGAGAACTTATAGCCGCGGCGGTATTCAAATTTATCTACCGCTTTCATCAAGCCGATATTGCCTTCTTGAATCAAATCGAGGAATTGCAGGCCGCGATTGGTGTATTTTTTAGCGATGGAAATCACAAGGCGCAAATTGGCCTCGATCATTTCTTTTTTGGCCTGGTCGGCATCGCGCTGGCCTTTTTGGACCATCTGTACAAGTTTTTTGAACTCGTTGACGTCGAGGCCGATTTTATGGGCCATGGCGCGGACTTCATCACGCAATTTAACAATTTTGTCCTTTTCCTTCTCGGCAAATTCCTTCCAGCCTTTTTGTGGGAGTTTAGCCGCGTTCTTTAACCAATTAGGATCAAGTTCGTGGCCGATATAGGCTTCTAAAAAGAATTTGCGCTTGATTTTGTGCTTGTCGGCAAGGCGAACGAGTTCACCTTCATAAGAAATCATTTTCTTATTGAGTTCATACAAATCGGCGAGGATGCCTTCGATGCTCAAATTATCGAGGCGGATTTCCTTCATGCTTTCGGCAAGCTCATTTTTTAACTTTTGATATTTCTTCTGGTCTTTGTCATCAAGCTTGTTGTTTTCCAGGGATGCATCAAGTTTTTTCTCCTGAAGTTTTAGCAATTGTTTGGCGATCGAAGTGGATTTGTCCAAGGCTTCGCGCACGATCGGCATCAGCTTTTCTTCCATCGCGGCCAGGGAAACGTTGGTATCGTCGTAATCTTCTTCCGCTTCCTCAAAAGTTTCGGCTTCAGGTTTTTCGTCCTGCTCGTCTTCTTCATCGCGGCCGGATTTTTTGGCTTTTGGTTTTTCCTCAGGGAATTGCAGATCGTCTTTGACCGGAACTTCAACAACGTTACCCGGGCCGGCGCCGTAAGTGGCGTCAAGATCAAGGAAGTTGCGCAAGAGAAGTTTGCCCTCGTTCAATTCATCGCGCCAGCGGATAAGGGTGCGGAGAGTGTGTGGAGTTTCGAATAATGCGGAAAGCATGCGCTCGCGGTTTTCTTCGATACGCTTGGCGATTTCGATTTCGCCTTCGCGGGAGAGGAGTTCGACACCGCCCATTTCGCGCAAGTACAAGCGTACAGGATCGTCGGTGCGGCCCAAGTTATCGTCAACTTTTTTCGCTTCAGGCTCGTCTTTGCCTTCAACCTCAGCGGCGCTTTCGACGACGTTGATATTGGCGTCGGAAAGTTTGCCGATTAGGTCGTCGATATCTTCCGGCGCGAATTTGTCTGCAGGCAGGATTTTGTTCAA
The DNA here is from genome assembly GCA_043757405.1 of Alphaproteobacteria bacterium. Taxonomy (GTDB): domain Bacteria; phylum Pseudomonadota; class Alphaproteobacteria; order Rickettsiales; family 21-14-0-20-44-7; genus JABDBO01. Next base: position 4,749 of record JAYVPI010000021.1, on the reverse strand, counting down.
TTCGTCATAGGTGAGGAAGCCTTGGTCTTTGGCCTTGGCGATTGCTTTACGCAATGCGGTTTTCAGCTCTTCCTTGCCTTTGGCATCGAGCTTGCCGGTTTTTACGGCAATGCCTTTCGGGGCTTTTTTATCTTCGCCTTTTTTTGCTTCTGCTTTTTTGACTTCAACTTTTTTACCGGCAATTTTTTTATCTTTGCTTTCTTTGGGAGTCTCTTTCTTCACGGTTAATTCTTTTTTCTTCACTGTAATTTCTTTTGCCTTCTGTTTTTCTGGTTGTTTAGTTGGTTTAATTTCTTTCTGCGCCGCCGCTTTTACAGCAGGTTTTTTTGCTTTTACCGGCTTCACCGCTGGTTTTTTTGCGACTGGTTTTGCTACTGGCTTCTTAGCAGCGGGCTTTGCCGGTTGCTTGTGCCCGGGAAGGTTCTTGACCAATTTTTTCACCATCATGGATAATTTTGATGGTGAGGATTTGCCTTTAGCTGGCGTGTTCTTTTTGGCTGACATTTAGCTATACCTTTTAATCGCCGAAACTGGCGTTGATTTTGGTTCTGTTTTCAAGCAGCTGTTTAAACTGTTCCTGTAATTTTTCAAAGTCTTCGGTTCCATCAGGGTTTTTAAAATCGTTTTCCGCCTGTTCAAAGTGATATTGCGCTATAACACTCTCCCACGCAGCAGTTGCGGTGGCAGATTTCTTAGCATAATCCACGCCCTGATTAACGTATGAGGCCAATTTTTCATTTATGTCTGCGGTATTTATAATACGCGGCGGACTGTCCGGCTCATTATCATCAACTTTAGTGGCGCTGTTACTTAATATATCTTCCCTCATCTTGTCAATTTCAAGATGCGAAAACTCTAATTTTACAAAATCTTCTTCGATATTTGCGTCATTTAGTAACCTCGGATGGGCGATAATGACCCCTAAAATGGCACATTCGAGCTGTAATTTGCGCTCATGAGGCGCGGAAATGCCTATCATGGAGATAACTTTGGCCGATCTGTCGATTTTGGCTTTGTTACCGGCGAATTTGCGGAAATCCTGGAAAAGCCGCTGGCCGAAAAAGTCCTGATAGTTACGGGCGATTGTTTTATTAGGGATTTTATTGCTGATGATATCCAATCTTTGCCGCAAATCGGCTTGTTGCTCAGGGGTGGTAACTGCGGATCTGCCTAGTTCCGCCTCATAAATAATTTCGGATAATGGCCGTGCCTGCTGCAATAGTGCTGCGAAACGCTGTTTATCAGCCCGGACCATGTCATCGGGGTCCTGGCCTTCCGGCAGGGGGACGAATTTCAAGGAATAGCCGGGTTTTAAGTATTGCAGGGCTAATTCAGCGGCGCGGCTCATGGCGCGTTTACCGGCATTGTCGCCATCAAAACACATGCTTGGCTCTTTTGCCAAGACCCATAATTCCTGCAAATGCTCGTCGGTTAATGATGTGCCCAAAGGGGCGACGGCGTTTTTGAAACCGGCTTGGTTCAGGGCAATGACATCCATATAGCCTTCGGTGACGATTATATTTCCGGCTTCATAGGCTGGTTTTTTGGCGATGGCTTTGCCGAATAATACGCGGCGCTTCTGGAAAATCGGGGTTTCGGGGGAGTTTAAATATTTTGGCTCGCCGGAACTTAAAATCCGCCCGCCAAAAGCGATGACTCGCCCTTTGCCATCGGTGATGGGGAAAATAACGCGGCCACGGAACATTTCATAACCGTTTTTGACCAGGCCGATTTCCTGCATTTCCTGCAGGTTGAAATTTTGTTTCTCCAAAGCCTGTTGCATTTTGCCCGGCATATCAGGCGCAAAGCCGAGGCGGAATTCTTCTATGACTTGGCTGCCCAAAGCGCGGTTGCGAAGATAATCACGGGCTTCGGCACCAAAGCTATTTTTCAAATTTTCCTGGAAATAACGTGCGGCGGCTTCTGCGCATTGCATTAACTTTGCATGTTGGTCATATTCTTTCAACAACCGCTCATCGCGTTTGGGCAGGGTCATTCCGGCGAGATTGGCTAGTTGCTCGACAGCTTCCGGGAAAGTCGCGCCTTCCATCTGCATCAGGAAATCAAAAACATTGCCATGTGCGCCGCAGCCGAAGCAGTGATAGAAGCCTTTGTCGTCATTGACGGTGAAGGAGGGGGTTTTTTCGGTGTGGAATGGGCATAGGCCGCTAAATTCTTTGCCTTTGTGTTTTAATGCCACACGCTTGCCGACGATTTGCGACGCGAGGACGCGGTCTTTGACCTGGGTGATAAATTCTTTGGGGAAAATCATTTTTCCCAGTATAGGAGTTAAGCAATATTACGCAATGGGTTTTGCAGCTAATTTGCTAATCAATTTCATGACCAATTGCCGGGATTCTTCATCTTCAATCGAGCCGAAAGCGTTGGAGATGGCGATTTTTTGGAGGTTGTCTTTATCCAATGGTACACCGCCAGGGAAGAAATTGCAAATTTCCATACCGAGGAATTTGGCGATGTCGTGCAATTTGTCGATACTGAGGCGGTTGACGCCTTTTTCATATTTCTGGAGTTGTTGATAACTGATTTTTACCCGTGCCGCTACTTCGTTCAGCGTCATGTTTTTGGACTGGCGTAAATTTCTTATCGCTTTTCCAGCATATTCGTTTATATTGTGGCTATGCATATGTAGAGAATACACCAATCTGGTGTAATGTCAAGCCCTTTTATGAACATCCCCGAAAAAAAGCCCGAACGTATCGCCAAAGTAATTGCCGGTAGCGGCTTTTGCTCACGCCGTGATGCAGAAAAGCTGATTGCGGAGGGTAGGGTGAAGATTGATGGCGTGGTTTTAATCACACCCGCAAAAACGGTTACGGATGAAAAAATCACTATTGATGATAAACCATTAAAAGCATCAACAGCCCCCAGATTATTTCTGTATTACAAGCCAATCGGTTTAGTCACCAGCCATCGCGATGAAAAGGGGCGCGATACTGTTTTTGATAAATTACCAAAAAATATGCCGCGGGTGATTTCAGTCGGAAGGTTGGATTTGAATTCGGAAGGATTATTGTTGTTGACCACTGATGGTAAAACCGCGCGCAAGTTTGAATTGCCATCAAGCGGATATAAACGCGTTTATCGAGTGCGGGTGTTTGGACTGGTGCAGATAAATGAGTTGAAGAAATTGAGCAAGGGCATCACGATTGATGGTGTCAAATATGCGCCATTGGAAGTTGAGATTGATAAGCTGTCGACGAATTCATGGTTGAAAATAACTTTGCATGAAGGCAAAAACCGCGAGATTAGAAAAATCTTGAAGCATTTTTCTCTTGAAGTAAATAGATTGATAAGAGTTGAATATGGCGATTATAAGCTGGGTGATTTAAAGCCAGGGGAAATCAGGGAAATATGAGAGTAATCGCCGGGAAATATAAAGGCCGTAAAATTGAATGCCCCTCGGGAGATAAAATCCGCCCGAGTTCCGATATGCTGCGCGGGGCGGTGTTTAATATTTTGCAATTCGCGGTGGATTGGGAAAATGCGAATGTGTTGGATGTTTGCTGCGGCACGGGCGCGTTTGGTATTGAGGCATTATCACGCGGTGCGAAATTTGCCGGATTTATTGATTCTGCCCGCGAAGCACTGGATGTCACGAAACATAATTTGATGAAATTGAACGAAGATAAATTTGAGACGATGTTGCACGCGGTCGAGAACCTGCCAGCGGCGCGGAAGCAATATGATGTGATTTATATCGACCCGCCATATCTGGTTGGATTAGTGCCGAAAGCGCTGAAGAGTTTGAAGGAGAAAAACTGGATTGCGCCCAAGGCAATTATCCTGGCGGAGGTTTCAGAGAGGGATAAACTGGTGCTGCCGGATGGTTTCAAAATTAAGGATGAGCGGCGCTATGGGAACAGCAAATTGCTGAATATAGAATGCCAGTTATAAACGCTCGGTAACGTCCACCGTACGGATCATTTCCGGAATGTCGAGGACGCCTTGCATGACTTTGGCGCTGGCATCCTGAATAATTGGGATGAAGCCATTTGCCATTAGATATTCCATCATTTTATTGCGCGTTGCATGGGTTGAAATCAACTCATCCATGCCTTTATCAACAGGCAAAATTTCATTTACCGAAATACGGCCTTTATAACCAGTATTGCTGCATTTATCACATCCGACGGCTCTATAGATAGTTGGAGGGGCGGAGGGATCAACGTCTAAGATACGGCAATCTTCGTCGCTGGCAGTATACATTTCCTTGCAGCTGCCGCATAATTTCCGTGAGAGACGCTGGGCAATGGCGCAGATTAGGGCGCCGGCCAATGTCGGAGCTTGGACGCCGATATCCAGCATGCGTGGGATAACGCCGAGAGCATCATTGGTGTGGAGGGTGGAAAATACTTTATGGCCGGTCATTGCAGCTCGTATCGCCATCTGTGCGGTTTGTTGGTCGCGCACCTCGCCGAGGAAGATAACGTCAGGATCTTGACGCATGATGGATTTGATACCATCTGTGAAGCTCATGCCGGAGTTTTCGCGCACTTGGCTTTGGCGGATGAGGGATAACTGATACTCGACCGGATCTTCGAGTGTCATAATGTTAATGCCGATATTGTTGATGAATTCGAGGATCGAATAAAGCGTGGTGGTTTTACCGGAGCCGGTTGGGCCGGTGACGATGATGATACCTTCTGGGCGCTTCAAGAGTTTTTTCAAAAGTTTTTCATTATGCTCGGAGAAGCCGAGATAGGCGATGGGGAGCAAGGCTTTTTTCTT
>JAYVPI010000020.1:0-58687 GCA_043757405.1 Alphaproteobacteria bacterium | reverse complement strand
CCTGTATTACGCCAAGACTAAATCCAAACGCGGATTCACTCTCGTGGAATTAAGTATAGTTCTCGTGATCATCGGTTTACTCATCGGTGGAATATTGGTGGCGCAGAGCATGGTTCAAACGGTAAGAATCCAAAAACAGATCCAGCAGTTTCAAGCACTCGATACGGCGGTAAATCTTTTTGTCACTAACTATAAATATCTCCCCGGCGACTGTCCTATATGTGGGTCTTCTGCGACTATGGTCGGTCTTGGGACGGCAGTTATGGGCAACGGAATGCTTGAAGGTAGCGATAATACTTATGGAGCTGACCCGTCGCAGTGTCAGAAATGGGTTTATAGTGGAAGGGAATGCCTGGAGTTTTGGCAGCAAATGGTTCGGATGCAGATGGCGCCTTTTAGTAATGAATTTACCGATGTGACGAGCGCTCCAGTTGGAAATAATCCCAGCAAGAATTGGGCGTGGCAAGGAAATGGCAGCGGCCAGTCATGGTCGCTGCCGCAGCTTTCCATAACTCCCAAAGGTTCTAAGGAAAATTTCATTGAGCCTAATTGGACAAAACAGAGAGGGCTTTTTTGGTATAGTGGATGGAACAACGGTACCCAAGCTTTGACTGCGGTACAGGCTCTTGCTATCGATAGCAAAATAGATGATGGAGTCGTTAATACCGGGAATTTTATGGGAGCGGGATTTTTCCCGCCCACTACGAATGATTACCTAATTCCTAAAGCCATAGGGACGGACGCTAAGTGCGGTTGGAGCGGCGGATGTTGTTATTCTGCCTCCGCAGCCGGGCATTACGATTTAACCCAATCGGGACTTGTATGTGGAATGCTGGTTAAGGCGAATGTTTATCCATAACAAGCGTGCAGTCGAAATAAGCGATGGCTAAAGCAAGTAAAAGAAGGCTAGTAGATCTACCCTTATGTTGTTATAATATTAAATCAATTTAGTCAGGCACTTCCGCATGTCCTTCCTTCCTTCCTTCCTTCCTTCGCAAAAATACAAAAGCTAAAACCTCGTGTCCGGTAAATCTAGGGACGCATCACCAAATCCCATATTACGCCAAACCTAAATCCAAGCGCGGATTCACTCTCGTCGAATTAAGTATAGTGCTGGTGATTATCGGGCTGCTCATCGGCGGTATTCTGGTGGCGCAGAGTATGATTAGCACCGCGAAAATTACCGGACAGGTTCGGCAGTTCCAGCAATTTGATATTGCCATGACAAATTTCAAAACTAAGTTTTCTAGTTTACCGGGGGATATTCCCAGTTTTACGCTTGGTACTGATGCGGCAGCAGGCGGCGGGTCACTATGGGGAGATACTTTTAATGGTAATGGTGATGGTATAATGAATGAATGTACTAATATACCAAGTCGCTGGGACGGACGTTGTGAATTTAGCAATGTTTGGTTGCAATTAGTATCGACAGAGATGTTACGGAGTAATTATACCTACAGAAGTTATATCAAGGTCACGGATTTTAACATATATGCTGGTCTGCATTTCCCTCTAGGGATCATTATGCCTAATGGCACAAAGATTGGGACATTGGCATATGGGATCCCTGCGAACGGCAAAAATTATTATGATATGACCGTTTACGTCCAAAATGGAACATATACGCCGTCGTCGAGTGTTACCCCAATGGATCTTTTGACGCTGGACAAGAAAATGGATGATGGAGTTGGGAATACCGGAACCGTGGTTGCTCGTGGCACCAGTTGGCTTGGTATGACTAACCCAGCTTTGGCTGGTGCCGGAAACTGTGTAACCGCCTCAGGCAGCTATAATACGAGCGCTGCAACTGTAAACGGTATAAACTGTATCCCTCGCATTGAAATGTTCGGTCAAACTGGGAATTCGCAGTAATTTAAGCTTCAATGCCTTTATGGTCGATTTGCTGGCCTTTTTTTCCGCTCCGCTTTCTTAATATCCGAGGCACTTAAATAATTTGGGGAATATTCGGGCATTAATAAATAAAGATCATTGCGGAAATATTTAAAAAACAATTTTCTTTATGAACGGATGCCTTTAGCAATAGGCCGGTCGCGCAAATAGGCGGTGATGGCTTGGTGATATCCATAATCAAATTTCTAAAGGAACAAAGGTTCGTTCTTTACAAGAGCCGACTAAGAAAATCCCAAGGCAGAGTTTTCTGCCCTGGGATAGGCTCTATCATAGCTGCGTAATTAGATTGCGAATGTCTTCCACTCTCCAGGCAACACAGCGTGTTGATAATTTTACCGGCTTTGGAAAGCGCCCCGATTTTACTCCTTCCCACCAGCTTGTTTTTCCAAGTGGTATAACCATTAAAACTTGAGGCAAGCGGAGAAAGCCAGTTTCGGGGATGGTAAGCTGCTTTATATTGTTAGAATCAGACATAATAGTTCTCCTTTTTAGTTTATCGGCTGCGCCAATCGCGGCCTTATGGCGAGCAAAAAAAAGTTCCTGGAGCCGGGGCGTAGCGAAACGGGCAACGCGGAAAATTGGGGGAAACCTTTAGGGGGAACCGATTTTCTGCTTGCGCGTACTGGCTGGAACTTTAAGAAAGCCATTAAATAGGCCGTGTTGTGTAGCCCAGAGAAATACCTTTAAAAAGAGCTAATTTGACTGGATGAAAACTTTAAATGCTGTTTCTTAGACGGGTTTTTTAGCTTTCTTGATGTGTCAAGATAATCCGCCCACCACTGCATCATTTGGCGGCGGTATGATGGAATAGTTACTTTCACCATCATCGTGTCGGAGTGGCCAAGGTGCTGGACAAAAGCTAGCAGGAAAATATAGAGTCATAATAAAGTGCTGGGGTACTTTTAGGGGTACCTGGCGAAAGCCACATTCGTTAAATTGGCTCTAAATAAGCCATTGTCCTATCCAATGTTGAGCCCGTCATTGCCCCATTTTTATTTGAGAAAATTAGACTAACTGCGTGGCTGTTTTAAATACATCGTCTCGGTTTGGTTGTTGCGCTTGACGATGATTTTATCGGGAAATAATTCCGATAATGAAATATCGGCAAATATCACATCGCCTTGTTTATAGGCTCTCTCGCTGCCGTCTTGTGAGATAATAACTTTGGTTTCATTGGCGTCGGATGCATAGATAATGCCTTTCAATTGCAATTTTTCAATTTCCTGTGAAAGCTGGGAAACACTGGCCGTTTCTTGTGCAACTGTTCCAAACAAATTACTTTGCGGCATTGTTGCCGCGCTGCTGGTTTCCAACTGTGTGAGCTCCATATTACCGCCCGGCATAACCCTCAAATCACTGAGTGAATATGCGGTAAGCAGAACAAACAAGCCTATAGTTATATAAGCTATTTTGTCATAAGCTTGGAAAGCGGATAATATTGCTATTGTTTTAATGTTTTTAATGGGGATACCCTACCTTATATAGAGATATTGCCATAATAAACATTAATTAACAAGTTAAGGATTTGTGACTAAAGTATAAAAAACATTTAAGCTCTGCTATATCAATGAATTACTGGCCAAATACGGGCAAAGCCAAGAGCAGCAATTTATCCTGATATTTCCATAGGATGTGTCGGTCCTTTTTTGCCCAGAGCCTGACAACTACGCGATGATAACTGTTGTATAATAGGCGCAAAAATTGAGGCTTATTTAGAAAATATTCCCTAATCCAAAGCCTCCCCGCGATATAATAAACCACTTGGGATTTTAAACGTAAAATGTTCCCCATGCCCAAAACGAAATCTGACATATTCAATTTGCGAATTCTATTTCTGTCCCTATTGATTATTTTTAGCGTGGTTTTTGTTCCCCAGCGCTCAAATTCCGAAGAGCAAACCTGGGTGATAAATTTAAAAGACGCGGACATAAAAGTTCTCATCCAGCAAGTATCCGATATCACCGGCAAAACTTTCATCCTCGACGAAAGCGTAATCGGCAATGTCACGGTTGTTTCCAATAAACCGATGGCTAAGGGCGAAATCTATAACTTATTCCTGACCACATTGAAAACCAAAGGCTATACCATCCAGCCGTCGCCGCAAGGCTCAATAATTATCAAAGAGGAAATGGCCAAGGAAGGCTATATGCCGGTAGGCAAGGGCCAGTCAACTTCCGGGGACGAAATAATCACCAAAGTCATTCCGCTGAAACACGCTTCCGCCCAGGAACTTGTCACAGTTTTGCGCCCAATGATCGCAAATTACGGCCATCTTGCCGCTTCGGATTTTTCCAACTCACTAGTCGTGGTTGATCACGCCAACAACGTGAAAAAAGTCGAAGAGCTAATCGCCCAGCTCGACAAAACGGAAAATTCCGAAATGGAAGTTGTGAAGCTGAAACAAGCCTGGGTTGGTAATATCACCGCGGTATTAAAAGAACTCGCCTATGGCCAAACCCAGAAACAGGGAAATAAATTCCAAAGCCTGCGCATTATCGCCAACGAATATGACAACAGCATAATCTTAAAAGGCGACAAAAAAGAACGCGCTGCGATAAAAGAAGTAATCGCCAAGCTCGACCAATCCGGCGAAGATGGAAACCTGCAGGTAATTTATCTCAATTACGCCGACGCCACTAATATCGCCGAAATCCTGAAAACTTTAATCACCGCCGGTAAAGCTCCGGTTCCAATAGCGGCCTCGGATAATATTGATGCCCCAATCAGCTCTATCGCCGGTACCAATGACCAGATCTCGATCCAGCCTGATAAAACCTTGAATGCGCTGGTCGTCAAAGCCGATCCGGAAACAATCAACAACATCCGCAGTATCGTGCGCAAGCTAGACATAAAACGCCCGCAAGTCCTGATCGAAGCTGCAATTGTTGAAGTATCCGGCGAATTATCAGAGCAGCTCGGCGTGCAATTCGGAATCGGCAAACAAGCCAGCACCAATCTCAAATTCACCGCAACTTCCTTTGACGAGGCCGGAATTACGATCGGCGATATATTAAAAGACACCTCTGCCGGTGCCTCGATCGGCGGCGGTTTAAATATTGCAGCCGGCGGCGATAAATTCAGCGTCCTCGTCCAGGCTCTTTCCAAAAACGTCAATGCCAATTTGCTCTCCACGCCAAGCATCACCACGCTTGATAACCAGGAAGCGCAAATCCTTGTTGGTCAAAACGTGCCATTTATCACCGGCTCATTCTCCAATGATTCCGGCAGCACCAACCCGTTCACCACCATTCAACGCCAGGATATCGGCATCTCGCTCAAAGTCACCCCGCATATCCACGAAGGCAACGCAGTGCGCATGGATGTGCAGCAGGAAGTTTCCTCCCTGGTCGGCAGCGCCCAGGCCAAAGCCTCTGATTTGATCACCAACAAACGCTCGATCAAAACCTCGATAATGGCGGAAAACAAAGAAATAATAGTCATCGGCGGCCTGATCCAGGATGATATCGTCCAGGGCGAAAGCGGCATCCCGATTTTGAAGGATATACCGCTGGTCGGCGACTTGTTCAAAAGCCACGCCAACACTTCCACCAAACGCAACTTATTCGTTTTCCTGCACCCAACCATTTTACAAACCAGGGATGAAATGGCGGGAGTCACCCAGCGTAATGTAAACAAAATCTATGAACTGGATCTCAATGACAAAAGCAATGATGTCAACCGCGAAAAATGGTGCCGCGACTATAACGACGTATTCGGCAAAAACGAAATATTGCCGAGAGGCTGCCAGCCTGGCGCTGATAATTTAGAGCCGGCCGCCAGCATGCAAACTGCCCCTGCGGCTGTGAGATCCGCGCCGCTCCATGAATCCGCGGGGCAAAATCCGCAATCGCCATATACAAGAAATGGACAATAAACCTGCATCAGAACAGAAAGAGTCATACAAACTTTCTCTCCCCTTCGCCTTCGCCAAGCAGCATGGAATTTGCGTCATTGTTTATAATAATTCGCCCAAACCAAAAGCCATTTTCAAATTAGGCATCCAGCCCAGCATATTGGCCGAAACCCGCCGCTTTATGGAAACCGAACTGGAATTCAACGCATTATCCGCGCCGGAATTCGATAAACAATTGGCCACACTCTATCAAAAAGCCTCCGAAAGCACCGAGCAGGAAATCGAAACTATGGGCGGTATCAATCTAGCCAGCATTGCCGAATCCATTTCCGAAACCGATGATCTCCTCGACCAGCGCGAAAACGCGCCGATAGTGAAATTGATAAACGCACTCCTCATCAAAGCCATCGAAGAAAAAGCCTCCGACATCCATATCGAAACTTTTGAAAAACATATGGTGATCCGTTTCCGCATCGACGGCGTATTGCAGGAAATCCTCCGCCCCAAACGCGGTGTCGCCGCCATGTTAGTCTCACGCATCAAAATCATGTCGCATCTCGACATCGCCGAAAAAAGAACCCCGCAAGACGGCCACATCTCCTTAAAAATCGCTGGGCGCGGGATAGATTTGCGCGTCTCAACAATCCCAGCTAGTGCCGGGGAGAGGGTGGTTTTAAGGATTCTCGATAAAGACATCGGCAAAGTCGAAATGGAAAAAATCGGCATGTCGCCGAGCCAGTTGGAAGCCATGCAAAGGCTAATCAGCAAACCGCATGGCGTAATATTAGTCACCGGCCCCACCGGCTCCGGCAAAACCACGACATTATATGCCGCATTACTCCAGCTCAACCACGGCAAACTAAACATCATGACCGTCGAAGACCCGATCGAATATATGCTCGACGGTATCGGCCAAACCCAAGTCAACCGGAAGGTGGAAATGACCTTCGCCCAAGGCCTCCGCGCCATCCTGCGCCAGGATCCGGATGTGGTAATGGTCGGCGAAATCCGCGATCCTGAAACCGCTAGAGTGGCTCTGAGAGCCAGCCTCACCGGCCATTTAGTATTCTCCACCCTCCACACCAACTCTGCCATCAGCGCCATCGCCCGCCTGCGCGATATGGAAATTGAAAGCTATATGCTCTCCTCCGGCATCATCGGATTAATTGCACAAAGATTGGTGCGAGTGCTGTGCGATAGTTGCAAAACCCTACACAACGCCAACCCCGAAGAGTGCAAATTTCTCGGCGTCAGCCCCGAAGTTATGCCGGAAATATACAAAGCCACCGGCTGCGAACATTGCCGCAGCACCGGTTACCGCGGCAGAACCGGAGTTTTCGAGATCATCGAAATCGATGAAGAAATGCGCCAGCTGATCCACGACCACACCAGCGAGCAGGGCCTGGAGAAATATGCCCGCAAACGTAATAGCAGTATTTTCAAGGAAAGCTGCGATAAAGTATTCGCGGGCATCACCAGCGTTGAAGAAGTCAAACGCATAGTGTTGGAGGATTGATGCCGGTATTCCAATTCACAGCCCTCGATAAAAGCGGCGCCACCCAAAAAGGCAGCATAGACGCCGATAACGCCAAACAAGTGCGCCAGCAATTGCGTGCACAAGGATTAATGCCGGTGGCAGTGGATATTTCCACCGCAAACAAAACCGCGTCCGGCATAAAAACCAACAAAAGCCAATTATCCCAGCGCAATCTCGCCCTCATCACCCGCCAGCTTGCTACATTGCTGGAAGGCGCAGTGCCACTGGAGCAAGCTTTGCAATTAATGGCCAAGCAACACGAAAAAGATAAAGTTAAAACCATTCTGCTTGCCGTTTCCTCAAAAATAAAAGAAGGCTACAGCCTTGCCGATAGCATGGCCGCCTTCCCGCAAACATTCTCCGAAATCTACCGCGCCACAATCGCCGCCGGTGAACACGCAGGCTCCCTCGGCTCGGCACTGACGCAACTCGCAGATTATCTCGACGCCAGCAAACGTAACATGGAAAAAATCCAACTCGCCCTGATCTACCCGCTAATCCTGATGTTTGCCTCGTTCATGGCCGTATCTTTCCTGCTCGGCTATGTAATGCCCAATATCATAAAAGTTTTTCAGGACAGCGATCAAAAACTGCCATTCGTCACCATCGCGGTGATGAACTTGAGCTATTTTTTCAGCCATTATTTAATCTACGCAATCTTATTCGGCGCCGTTACAATGGTGCTTTTCCTGCTCTCCCTCAAAAACGAAAAAGCCCGCTATCAATTTCATAAACGCATATATGAGCTGCCAGTAATCGGCAAATGGCAAAGCGCAATAAACATCGCCAAGTTCCTCAGAACCTTCAGCACCTTGCACCGCAACGGCGTACAAATCATAAAAGCCGTGGAGATGAGTTCAAAAGTAGTCGGCAATCTATATTTGCGTGAAAAATTCATCCGCATGACGCAAAAAATCCAGGAGGGCAAATCCTTGAGCTCCGGCCTGGAGGAGATTGAATACTTCCCGCCCACCGCGCTTTATATCATCGCCAGCGGCGAATCCAGCGGCAAACTCGACGATATGCTGGACCGCGCCGCCCGCGATCAGGAACTTTTGTTACAAAACAAAGTTGCCGTTTTAATCGGCCTATTTGAGCCGTTAATGATTTTGGTAATGGGCGTCATCGTCCTGATTTTCGTCATGGCGATATTATTGCCGATCCTCAACTTCAGCCAGGTAGTGAAATGATAAAACATAAAAACAATTCCCAAAACGGATTCACCTTAATGGAAGTAATCGTAGTTTTAGTCATCCTCGGCATCATGGCCATGCTGGTCGTGCCGAACCTTTTGCATTACCCCGACAAAGCCCGCGTCACCGCCGCCCAAAGCGATATCAAAACGATTTCCAACACGATCGAAATCTACAAATTATATAATCACAAATACCCAACCAGCAACGAAGGCCTGGAAGCCCTGGTCAAAGATTCCACCGGTTCCAGCAAAGACGGATATTTGAAAAAAGTCCCAACCGATCCCTGGGGCAACGCATATAAATATATCTCCCCTGGACGTCACGGCAGTTATGACCTTTATTCCTACGGCGCCGACGGCAAAGAAGGCGGCGAGGGCTACGATACTGATATAGGAAACTGGGAACTATGATAACCGACGCCCGCAAACAGGGCTTCACACTAATCGAATTGGTGGTGGTTATTGTCATAATAGGTATCCTCACCAGCCTGGTTGCTATATCTTTTAGTGGCGGCAGCAAAGCCAAAGTTGAAAATGAGGCCGGATATATATTCAAAATCCTAAAAAACATGTCCGAAGAAGCAGTCTTGGGCAAAAAAGAACTCGGGGTTTCTATTACCGAGCACTCGCTATATTTCCTTGAATATAATGACCAAAACAATAGCTGGCAGGAATATAAAACTCCAACAACCGATGAATCAATTTATAAATTGGATGAAAATATCGAAGCTTCGCTTGAAATAGAGGGCGGCAAAATAGAAAACAGCAATGGCAAACCGGCAATAGTATTTTATTCCAGCGGCGAAGCTACCCCATTCCGATTTTCTGTAATATCCAAGGATAACGAAGCCATAAACTCTATCATCAAAACCGATAAATCAGGGGAGGTTGTCCTTGAAGAAAAAAAATAACCGCACCGGATTTACGCTGATGGAAGTGCTGGTGGCAATGGTCATCCTTGCCATCATCGCCTCAATAATGCTCAATGTTTTCGCCAATAATACCCGCCAGCAAGCACATTTAGAAGACAAAACCCTGGCCACAATCGTGGCTGATAACCGTTTGAGTGAAATCTATGCCGGTCAATCTTCCGCTAGTGATGAAGTCGAAATGGCAGGTAGGAAATGGCGCGTAGCAACCAAAATAAGCAGCCAAAACGGCTTGAAGAAAATTGAAGTGCAGGTATTTGAAAATGACAACGCGGATAAACCATTGGCCAGCCTAACCGGATTTACCGAGGGGGATAAATGAAAACTATCCACTCCAGCAAATCAGGATTTACGCTATTAGAGTTGATGGTGGCGATGATAATTTTCGCGCTCATCATGCTCACCGCCAATGGATTGTTAAAAAATTCAATAGACACCAAGGAAGCCATAACCGGAAGGAGCGGCGCATTAATAGAGATCCAAAAAACCGCCCGCATATTCAAAGATGATTTCAGCCAGGTGACAACGCGCACCATCAGGAATGAACAAAACCAAATAGAACCGGCAATGGTTTTAAACCAAGGCATATATATAGCCGCTTTCACCAGAAACGGCTGGGCCAACCCTTTGAACGCCAAACGCAGCAGCCTGCAGAGGGTCGCCTATGCGTTCAAAGATGGCAAATTGCTAAGATATTATTGGCCCGTCCTTGACCGCGTGCAAAATATTATCCCACAGGAACAAGTGCTGCTGGAAAACCTGGATTCCGCATCCATAAATCTTCTTGGCAGCAAAGCCATGGGAATAAACCTGCAACATAAAATCCTCGGCCAAATCAGGATTGTCGCCAACATCGCCGCATATCAACCTTCGCCGATCAAAGTGCCGGAAAAAAAGCCGCTCACACCAACCAAACCCAGCCATGAAGAAGAAAATAAACAAAAGGCAGTTGATGAACCGAACCAGCAATAAAAAATCTGGAATGGCCATGTTGCCGGTATTGTTCATCTTGCTCGTGGTGGGCCTGATCGCCGGATTCTTGGTGAAAAACCAAGCCATGGATATCCGCCTGACCGCCAACTTCGCCGAACAAATCCAAGCCCGGCATTATGCCCTGGGCGTGGAAACTATGGCCAAGCAAATATTACGCAATGACCTTGCCGCCAACAAAGTGGATTATGCCAAGGAAGAATGGCACGGCAGTCACGATTTCAAAATCGATAACGCCAAAGTCAATTTTGTAATTGATGATTTGCAAGGCAAATTCAACCTCAATAACCTGATCAAAGACAAAACCGCCAATAGCCAGCAAGCAGTCGACGAAAAAGCACTGAAAATCTTCACCAATATTTTGCAAGCCGAAAATATCAGCGAGAAAATCAGCGACGCATTCCTCGATTGGCTCGACGAGGACGAAAACACGCGCAAAGACGGCGCCGAAGACCGCGAATATATCGCCTTCGGCACTCCGCCTTTCTACAAAGCCGCCAACGCCATGATGGTAGACACCAGCGAAATGCGCCTGATCAGGGGGGTTGACGAGCACGATTACACAAAACTCCTGACCGCCGTCACCAGCCTGCCCGAACATAATACGCGGATAAACATAAATACCGCCCCGGATTTCATAATAAAGGCTGCAGTTGAGAGTGAATCATCGTGGCAGAGAATAATGGAGGCAAAAGGCAACAAAAGCTTCATTGATGAAACTCAGTTGAATAATATCCTGCCAAATAATGAAATATTTGGCGTTAGCAGCCAATATTTTATAGTATATAGCAATGCCCATTACGGTAACGCCGATATCCACCTGATATCCATCCTTTACCGCGAAGCCGGGCAGGATAAAGACAAGGCCAAAATAGAAGTCGTCGCGCGCAAATTTGTTAAACGGTTTGATTTATGAAATATGCTTTTTTACGCATCGCCGGTAAATTCGACCTCCCATCACAAGCGCGGGTGGATTGGAAAATCTATTCCGCCGATAAAAAGCTGATCAACGGTTCCCTGGCTCCCATCCCATTAGCCGAAGCTATTTCCAAGATCAATCACACAGTCGATAAAAACCTCAAAACCATAATTTTTGTCCCTGGCGAAGCAGTTTCCCTCCACACCATTAATCTCAGCCGCCAGCAAACCAATTATTTGAAAGACAGCCTGCCGTTCATCATGGAAGACCAGGTCGCCGATGAAGTGGAAAACCTGCATTTCGCGCATGGCGGGGAGCTATCAGCAAAAGGCGATGAAATTACTTATCCGGTGGCGATCATCAAAAAAAATTACATGGAAAAGTGGAAAAAAGCTTTGGCTGACCTAAAATTCCCCGCTGATGAATTTATCCCCGAATTCCTGGTCTTGCCCGAATGGTCTGTAATTCTGGATAAAGACAAAACCTTATTCAAGGGCAATAATGGCAATGGTTTCGCCGCTGAACCTGATTGTGCCCCGCTTTTGGTCGACGCCGCAATTCACCTGGAAACCTCACCGCCAAAAATATCCGTTTACGGAGCCGCCGCCCAAATCACCACTTTTCCGCAAAGTTCAAATATCGAAGCAAAACCGCTAAAGCACAGCGTGACCGAAACTTTGGCGGCGTTTTATCTTGAAAATCCAAACCCGGGCAATTTGCTAAATCTCCTGCAAGGTGATTTTAAAAAAGCCATCGCTGATTTCTCCGCCCCGTTCAAATGGAAGGAGTTTGCCGCCGCCGCTGCTGCCGGTATCCTGATATACGCAACATTCAACATCGGCATCGCCGTATATTACAAACTTGCCGCCGCCAATAATCGCAGTGAAGCCCTGGCAATATACAAAACAATCGCACCGGAAGAAGCCAAATCACCGGATGCGGAAAAGCACATGCAGGTAAAAATGAAACTGCTCAATGGCACGGGCAATGGCCAGGATTTCTTGAGCGAGATCGCCCAAGTTTCCGCCAAAATCAGCCAATTGCCGCAACCGGAAGCCATCAGCCTGACCCAGATTGAATATGATAGCGAAAGGGGTTTGGCCCTTGATATAAAAGTTCCGAGCGCCGATATTGCCGAAGATTTCCGCAAATCTTTGCAGCAAAACGGCAAGACCGCAAAAATCGAATCCTCAAACCCGGAAGATGGCGGTATAAGGGCAAAAGTAATGGTTAGCGAATGACAAAAATCTTACCCCAAAAATTCAACAATAAATTCCAAACCTGGTATTCCGCCCAATCGCGCCGCGACAAACGCGCCCTGATGATATTGATCATATTTGCCGCCACCGCCATAATTTATATGAGTGGAGGCGCCATAAAAGACTTCCGCTTCAACGCCAGCAAGGATTATAAGCAAGCCAAACAGAACCTGGCCCTGCTCAAATCATTCAAAACTACTCCATCAGGCGATAATTCCACCACAGACCAGATAATAAAATCCACCGCCCAAAGCAACGCTATCACCCTCGACGCAATGGAAAGCGGGCAGGGCGGCAATATGAATATATCAATCGGCAGAGTGCCGTATAACCAGTTCCTGACTTGGCTGAATGAGCTCTCTACCCACGGGATCGTCGCCACCAAAGTTTCCATCACCCGCCTGCCTGATTCCGGCTATGTCAGCGTCAACGCCACATTAGCCTCAGTGCGCGGGTAGAACTGTGTCCTCAATGACTTGGTGGTGCAAGTGACTGTTCTATAACTTTTATCTCAGTATTCCCTGTTCTATAGGGAAAATACAGGGAAATTTATGGTTTTTAAGACATAAAAAAGGAAAAGTGACTCCAGAGATATAGTAATTACAGAGCTTTGTAGAAATATTCCCTACTTAAAGTATCAGGGAATATTTTTAAGCCAGCAGGGAATTTAATTTGCTTGGCTGGGAATAAGCAGGCTCATTATATCGATTTAAGATCTTTGTCTCATTTCTCATTTGCCAAGTATTGAGGTTCTGATATATTTCAGTGAAACTTCTAGGGTTGGTATGAAGAAATCTCTACTCTTGGCAATTGCCATATTATTTCCTGCTACCCAAGCCAATTCTGCATTTGACTCTGCTGTTAGCCTGGGTCCCGGCCAGGAGCTAGTTGTTACTCGCGTAACACCGGAAGGGGAAGATGTACAGGCCGCACGGCAGATTGTTGTCCAGTTCAACCGCGCAGTGGTGCCAACTGGTGAAATGGCGCGGGATTCAAAAGATATCCCGATTGAAATTACTCCAAAGATAAACTGTGAATGGCGCTGGTTGAATACTTCCGCCCTGTCCTGCAATCTAAAGGATAGTGATAAGCTACAACAGTCCAGCAAATATAATATAAAAGTTAATCCCGGCATCAAGGCGGAAGATGGCAAAACAATATCTGCACCTTACCAAAGCTCATTTATTACCCAGCGGCCTGATGTGAATTATCCGAATTTCAGCACATGGAAATCGCCATCATTTCCGGAAATTACCCTTTCATTCAACCAGCCTGTAACGAAAAAATCTGCAGAGCAGCATATTTATATGCAAAGTCCTGCCGGGAAAATGGCAATTGTGGCTGAAAAATTTACCCGTGACGAAGTGGAATATGTTCATGCCAAACTAGATGACAAAAGTGAAGTTACTATGGTTAAGCATAAAGTTGATGTCGGCGAAGTTAAGATGGTAAATGGAGAGGAAGCGCGGCAAATATGGCTGATTAAGCCGGAAGATGAGCTGCCGCTGGATTCATCGGTGAATTTGAAAGTCGAGCCGGGATTAGTTTCTTCGGAAGGGGGAGAGAAAGGCGTTGGCAATAGGGATATAGTGGTTTTTGATACTTTCCCGGAATTTAAGTTTTTGGGTATCAGATGCACGACAAATAATAAAGAATCGGCACTCATTACCGATAGCAGTAATACAAAATTATGTAATCCTTTAAGCACTGTAAGCCTTGCTTTTAGTGCTCCGCTTAAGAAATCTCAAATTCAGAATTTTGTTAAATTCACTCCCGATCTTGCCAATGGACGCAAAGATATAAATTTATGGGAATATGCCGATCAGGAGAAATTATATCTTTCATTCGCGCATAAAAAAGACCGCAGTTATGACATTTATCTGCCGACATTATTAAAAGCTGGGCAAAAATATGAAATTGAAACAGCGCAACCACAGCGTGGTTTCTTCAAGGGTATCTGGCATTGGATTGAATCACTGTTTAGCAAAACTCCAGAAACAGATATTGAAGACGGTTTCAGTCGCAAATTATCTGAACCTATCAAACTAAGCTTTACTACCGATCATCGCCTGCCGAATTTTGAGATTATACATCATGAGGCGGTGCTGGAGAAAAATGCTGATACGGAAGTGCCGTTATATGTAAATAATTTAGATAACATAAAATTTACATATCATGGCCTTAGCGCGTCCGGTGTAATTGCCGAAAAAGAAATATCAAAAACCATTCCGAAAGTAGAAGATGTGCAATTCGCTATACCATTTGGCGTGAAGGAAATGCTGGGCGGAAAATCCGGTGCAATTTATGGCACTCTCAACACTTCACCTGCGGTTGATAAGGGCGATGATACAAGACCTTACCGTTTATTTGCGCAAGTGACGCCATATCAGGTGCATGTGAAGCTTGGGCATTTTACTACTCTGGTTTGGGTTACCGATCTTGACAGTGGTAAAGCTGTGGATGCTGCCAGAGTCACTGTTTACGATGATTCTATAGCTGATTTAAAACCAGGGGCAAAAATTGCTGCGGAAAGCAAAACGGATAAGGACGGGATAGCTATCCTGCCAGGAACTGAAACTCTTGATCCCGACCTAAAATTAAGTAAAAATCAGTACGATTATGACTATAAAAATAGGGACAAGCAGAAAAGACTTTTCATTAAGGTTGAAAAAAATGGCGAAATGGGATTATTGCCGGTTTCAAGTGATTTTCTAATAGATAGCTACCAGCCGACGGCTTCAGAAAATGTTTATCCTGAAGCACACAAAAAATATGCGCATATGCAAGCCTGGGGTACGACGGCGCAAGGGATTTATCGCGCCGGTGATACTATTCAGTATAAAATTTATGTACGTAATCAAGATAATAACAGTCTCGTTCCGGCGCCTAAATCAGGATATAATTTAAAAATTACCGATCCAAAGGGCAAAGTTGCACTCAAGAAAAAAGGCATTGTTTTAAATGAATTCGGCTCATTCGGCGGTGAATTTACCGTACCGAAAAAAGGCGCGGTTGGCTGGTATAATTTTAAAATAACGGCTGATTTCGCGGTTAATAAAAAAGAGTTGACGGAAGGTGAAGAAGGAAAGGAATCTAGCGATGGCCCGCAATCTTCGGCGGAAGACGAGGATGGTGAAGGCGGCGACGAAGATCAATATTCCTATAATGAATTTGAATGGCATCCGATACGCGTTCTGGTCAGCGATTTCACGCCTGTGCCGTTCAAGGTCACCAATCAGTTAAACGGCGATATATTTAAGCC
This sequence comes from Alphaproteobacteria bacterium, assembly GCA_043757405.1. Taxonomy (GTDB): domain Bacteria; phylum Pseudomonadota; class Alphaproteobacteria; order Rickettsiales; family 21-14-0-20-44-7; genus JABDBO01. The sequence goes on along the minus strand of JAYVPI010000020.1, from coordinate 42,832 downwards.
CGGCGACAAAGCAGAAATTACTACCAATGCGGCGCTACATTCCGGTGGCGCATATACCGATGCAAAAACTAGGGTCACGGCAATGCTGGATGCTTCATGGTTTAACCCGGCCACTCCTTTAGCTAAAGATTTCCAATTTGACAGCTTTACAGGCAATGCTGAAAACCAACAGATTTTTCAGGAAAATAAAATTTTGAACGATAAAGGCGAATTGATTTCAAGCTTTACTATTCCCGACCAGAAAATACTTTATGGCAAGCTGACCGTAGAAAGCGCGGTGCAAGATGACCGCGGCAAAAACATCGCAGCTCTGGCAACGGCGGATTATGTTGGAGTTGACCGGCTCATTGGTTTAAAGGGCACGCAATGGATTTATGACCAGAACAAGCCAGCTAAAATCGAATATCTGGTAGTTGACGGCAAAGGCAACCCGGCCAGCGGCACGGATGTCGAAATTACCATTGAAGCCGAACAAAATAAGGCAGCGCGTGTCAAGGGCGCAGGCAATGCTTATATTACCGAATATAAAACAGAATGGGTTAAGGAAACGGAGTGCAAGGGCAAATCAGTATCTACAGCCGCTGTTTGCGAATTTACACCTAAAAGCGCAGGATCATACCGTGCTACTGCTAATATAAAAGATACTGCCGGTAAACCACATAAAACTATGCTTGGGCTTTGGGTGGCGGGTAAAGATTATGTATTATGGAACGAAGAAAACGATTATGGCTTAAAAATAGTTCCGGAAAAAGCCGAATATAAAGTTGGTGATAAAGCGCGTTATCTAGTTAAAAACCCATTCCCCGGTGCAACGGCATTGATAACAGTGGAGCGTTACGGCGTGATCGATAAATTCGTACAAAAGCTTGAAGGCAGCACGCCGGTAATTGAATTTGAGGTTAAGCCTGATTACCTGCCGGGTTTCTATCTTTCGATCCTTGTCCAATCGCCGCGTGTTGATAAGCCAATAGACGCCAACCAAGTTGACTTAGGTAAACCGACTTTCCGCATTGGTTACATCACTGTGCCGGTTAAGGATAAATATAAGGAGATGAAAGTCACTGCTAAGGCAGAAAATGAAGTCTACAAACCGCGCGACCATGTGAAAGTTGCGCTGCACGCCGAGCCGAAATTCCCCCGCGCCGGTAAAAAAGAGCCGGTTGAAATTGCAGTAACAGTGCTTGATGAATCCGTCTTTGACTTGATCGCCGGTGGCAAAGATTATTTCGATCCATATAAAGGATTTTTCGCTCTGAAAGGCTTAGATTTGCGCAATTACAGCCTGCTCACCCGCTTAGTCGGGCGGCAGAAGTTTGAAAAGAAAGGAGCAAATCCCGGCGGTGACGGCGGAGCGGATTTGAGTATGAGGAGCATTTTCAAATTCGTCAGCTATTGGAATCCATCGCTTAAAACTGATGCAAATGGCAATGCCAGTATTGAATTCGATGCGCCGGATAACCTAACGGGCTGGCGTGTACTGGCAATTGCTACTACTCCAACTGATAGACTGGGTCTTGGTGAAGGCAAATTCAAAGTGAATAAACCAACTGAAATTCGTCCCGTCATGCCTAACCAAGTAACTGAAGGCGATGAATTCAAAGCCGGTTTTAGCGTGATGAATCGCACCGATAAACCACGCGAGTTGATCGTTTCGTTAAAAGTTTCGGGCGACGCAGCGGCAACTGACAGCAAACCACAAAAAATCAAGCTTGATCCTTACAAGCGCCAAACCGTTTGGTTAGCTGTTAAAGCAAAGATTCTGCCGCAAAGCCGCGAGTTAGAGCAGGGCAGCTTAAATTTCACAGTCACTGCACGTGATGCGATTGATAGTGACGGCCTACAGTATTCAACCCCGGTCAATAAGCGGCGCTCACTGGAAACTGCCGCCAATTATGGCACTACAACCCAGGATAAAGTTGAAGATTCAATCTCTATTCCTGAAAAAATCTTTGCTGATGTTGGCAGCGTGAGCGTTGTGCTTTCTCCTAGTGTAATCAGCAATGTTCAAGGCGCATTCAAATACTTACGTGATTATCCTTATATCTGTTGGGAACAACGCCTAACTAAGGCAGTTATGGCCTCGCATTACCTGAATTTGAAACAATATATGCCTGATAGTTTTACCTGGAAAAATGCTCCGGCCCTTCCTGATGAAACATTAACCGATGCAGCAAATTACCAGGCGCCCAATGGTGGTATGACCTATTTCGGCGGCGGCAATGAATATGTTGATCCTTATTTAAGCGCTTATACCGGCCTTGCCTTTAACTGGATGCGCAGCGCCGGTTACAAAATTCCGGAAACTGTTGAGTACAAGTTGCACGGTTATTTGAAAAACCTGTTGCATAAGGATGAACTCCCCACTTTCTATTCGGAAGGTATGGCTTCAACTACCCGCGCCGTGGCCTTGGCAGTACTAGCGGTAGATGGCGAGGTGACCCTGGATGATATCAATCGCTACAAGCCGCATGTGTCGCAGATGAGCCTGTTTGGAAAAACCCATTTCTTGGCGGCAGCGTTAAAAGTTAAAGGTGCAGAAAATATAGCTACTGAAACCGCCAAGAATATCCTTGGCTCTGCCGTGGAAAGTGGCGGCAAGTTTAGTTTCAATGAAACTATCGATGATGGCTATCGCCGCATGTTGTCAACGCCGTTGCGCGAAAACTGTGTTATTCTTGATACATTTACTGCCATGGGCGAGAGGCCGGAAAATAAAAACTTAGTGGCTGATATTCCATTTAAGCTGGTGCGCACTATCACCCAAACCCGTAAAGGCCGCGACCATTGGGAAAATACGCAGGAGAATATCTTCTGCATGAATGCGCTGATCGATTACAGCCGAATTTATGAAAATGTTAAACCGAATATGCAGGTGAAAGCCAGCATGGATGCTAAAATTTTTGGCGAAACTACATTTGATGATTTGCGCAATCCGGAAAAAACTTTTGAAAAACCGCTTGATGCTAAAGATCCTGGCCGTAAGACTAAAGTTATTATCGAAAAACAAGGCGAAGGCAGGCTTTATTATTCGACACGATTGAGCTATGCGCCTACTGACGATGCTTCCAAGCCTATTAATGCCGGAATTGAAATTAAACGCGAATATAGTATCGAGAAGGGCGGCAAATGGGAACTTTTGAAACCAGGTGATGAAATCAAGCGCGGCAATATCATTCGCGCCGATATATTCCTCTCGCTCCCGACTGCGCGTAATTTTGTGGTTGTAGATGATCCCGTTCCAGGCGGCCTGGAGCCGGTAAATCGTGAATTAGCCAATAATTCAAAAGTTGACGATGATAAGGCAAAAAATGACTTTGCTGGCGGCTCCATCTACTTCAACCATAATGACTGGATCGATTTCAAATTTAGCCGCTGGAGTTTCTATTTGCAGGAAATTCGCCATGATTCCGTGCGCTATTATTCGGATTATCTGGAACCTGGCAATTATCATTTATCCTATACGGCACAAGCAATCGCCCCCGGCAAATTTAGCATGATGCCGATCAAAGCCGAGGAAATGTATGACCCTGACATATTCGGTAAAGGCGTCAGCGGCTCTTTGATTGTGAATGAATGAAAGCTAAGTTGATCTATTATCCGCTTGTTATCCTGGCACTTTTGGGGCTGGCGACATGGATCAGTTATAAGCCTGCCGCCCCGGATTTCCGACATTTTGCGGCGGATGTTAAGAAATATCAGGTGATTGACCGCGATAATAAGCCGCTGAATGTGACTTATGATAATAACTGGAATTTCAGCGATTCGGTGCCGTTATATAATATCCCGGAATTTCTGCAGAAAGCTTTCATCTATTCCGAGGACAAGAATTTTTATCGTCATCATGGTGTTGATTGGAACGCCAGGCTGGCGGCAGCATACCAGAATATAAAATCAGTAAAAACCGTGCGTGGAGCCAGTACTATATCTGAACAGGTCGTGAAGATGTTACACACGCGGCCACGTAATATATGGTCGCGCTGGGTCGAAGGTTTTGAAGCGCGTAACCTGGAAAACAATTTCTCAAAGCCAACGATACTGGAATTTTATTTAAACCAGATTCCCTATGCCGCCAAGCGCCGCGGCGTAGTACAGGCGGCCAGATATTATTTCAACCGCGACCTTTCGACATTAAGCAATAAGGAAATGCTGGCGCTTGTCGTCTTACCACGCTCGCCATCACGGCTTGATCTTTACAAGGACGATAAGGCCATTGAAAATTCGATAATTCGGCTTGCTGAGGCAATGAAAAAAGACGATTTGCTCAATGATGGACAGCTGGCGCAAATTGCACAGGAAAAATTTCAACTGCAAGCTTCAGGAGAGCTGGTTGAAGCCAGTAATTTTATAAAATATGTCAGCCGCGATTCGAGCTTTAACCCACGACAAAACCAAAAGATTGTTACCACTCTGGATGCAGTATTACAGGAAAATGTGCAAAACATAATTGACCAGCGCTTAAATGCTTTACGCAAAAAGCAAGTCGGCAATGCCGGGGCACTGGTGGTTGACAATAATACCGGGGAAATTCTCGCTTGGGTGATTGGCGGCAGCGGCAATGATAAAACAGCTTATAATAAAATTGATACAGTCACCACTCCGCGCCAGCCTGGTTCATCATTGAAGCCATTTCTATATGCGTTGACATTGGATTCGGGGTGGACAGCTGCGACTGTCATTGAAGATTCGCCATATTCCGAAGCAATTGGCTCGGGCCTGCATAATTTCAATAATTATAGCCACACATTTTATGGCAATGTCACGCTCCGCGAGGCTCTCGGCAATTCTCTCAACATCCCGGCACTGCACGCAATTGGCTATATCGGTGCGGATAGATATCTTGATTATTTGCATAAACTTGGCTTTAAATCCTTAAATAAAGACGCAGATTTCTATAGTGACGGGCTTGCACTTGGCAATGGCGAGGTAACATTATTTGAGTTAGTGCAAGCTTATGCGGCACTAGCCAATCACGGCCAATTCAGAGAACTAGCGAGTATCAAGAACCTTTCTAATTATGCTGCGCCGCTACAGGTATATTCCCCAGAAGCCGCATCATTGATTGGCAATATATTATCTGATCCATGGGCGCGGCGTCTGGAATTCGGGTCAGGAAGCGTGCTCAACTTGCCGGTACAAACTGCCGTAAAAACCGGCACATCTACAGATTACCGCGATGCATGGGCAGTCGGTTTTGATTCAAATTATACAGTCGGTGTATGGATGGGAAATCTTGATCATAGGCCAATGGACGGTATCACTGGCTCAGTTGGTCCTGCACTGGCGCTGCGTAGCATTTTTTCCGAGCTTAATAAATATGCCGATACAAAGCAGTTATATCTGAGTCCAAAACTTGTTTTAAAAGATATCTGCATTAAAACGGATACGCTTAAAAGCAGAGATGGCAGTTGTATACGACGTAGCGAATATTTTATCCCCGGAACAGAAATTGCTTCAACCGAAACCAAGTCGCCACCAATAGATATAGCCCGTCCCAGCGATGGACTAAATATGGCTATAGACCCCCGCATCCCAGTAGATAAACAGGCCTTTGAGTTCGCTATGAATGGCGTAAATGAAAATGACCGGGTAAAATGGTTGCTCGACGATCAGGAAATTGCTGATATCGCTGGTGGTAAATATATGTGGAACTTAGCGCGCGGCCACCATGAATTGCAGGCGATTGTAATTTCCAATAACGGTGCACTAACAACCCAGACGGACAAGGTTAGATTTTGGGTAAAATAACATTAATCCAAGATTTCATATCGGCCAGTTTTTGCCGCGCCAGTGAAATATATTAGCTCGAATGTTATTAGTCCGGCAATATCGCGTTTTGCGGTTCTGTGATTTACTCCCCACCTAGTCGTCACGATACTTAATGGTGAGCAAGGTCCAAAAGTTAGGACTCATAATCTGTTGCAGGCGTTTCCGGAGAGTTGGATATCGCAGAAATTAATGTTGGTTTAAGCAATTATTAATGCGCCGATTTAGCAAATTTATCGTAAGTGTCCATTAATTCTGATTCTTCATCATTATCTGAAAATTTCATAGGAGCTTCATCGGGATATATAAGCAAAGACGTACTTACATTTCCGACTTTGGCTAGAACTGTCATTTCAAGCACCTCTTCATTGCCGCGCCAGATGCCTTTGGCATGCTTTATTCCCACTCTATTATTAATGGTGCTATCCCGTTTTGCAGCTAATGAATCTTTTGGTAATTCAGTGACCTCTTGGCGAGCTTTATAATACACGCCTGATTTTATCAAACGTGCGCTCGACCAAGCCCAGTCAATATAGCCATCTTTACCCACAACAATCATGGCGCGTTTATCTGTAATATCCAGCCACTTTAAGATTGCGGCGCTTTTAGATACCTCGTAACGATCAGCTAAATGTACCATGAGCTCCATGGTGGGTTTTTGCCCTTTGATTTGTTCTCTAAAATCGTCTAACGGCATCAACAGAAATGAGGCAAAAATATTGGCTTGGCTTTCAATTTGTCCATACACCGATTTCCAATCTAGCATTTGTCTGGGTTCACATTGAATGCCATTGGCAGATATATGTCTGTGGAGTAGGTAATGTCCAAGTTCGTGCGCGAGTGTAAAATTCTTTCGGCCCGGCGATTGAATTTTCTCATTATAGACAATCGCCCATTCCCCTTTCTTATGAGGATTGGGCATCAAGGCACCCTCGAATTTTTGTGATAAGCTCATGCCTTCCACTTTAGTGATGGGTTCATTAGGAAAAACCTGCCGTGAGTAATCTTGTGCAATAGCAGCAATATTTATGGGGAATCGATTCCCGCCATGTGCATGTTGAACCGCTTTAAGCAGTTTAGACAAATGAATGGCCCATCCCTCAGGTGCAGTAGGTAAGGTCATTTTTTCTTGCCCCACAAATCTACCATTTCTTGAAATTTTTTCTGATCATCAGGTTCAAGTTGATTAAATTTTCGAAAAAAGGCTTCTTTCAGTACTTCGGTATCGGGTGTCGCACTCTCATCCAACAAATAATCCGTTGTCACTTTTAAAACTGCTGCAATTTTCGCTAATATCTCTGCAGAGGGTTTTAAGGGTTTTTTACCGGAGCGAGGATTTTCAAGTTCCCATAAATAACTTTTGCTCATTCCGGCAAGTTCGGCCAACTTGTCTAATGAATAGCCCTCTTCATTTCGATGCTTATTTATTTTCTCTCCAAATGTTAACGACATTTAATACCCCTGATGATTTTTAGTATTGTTCGATATAGCGCACAAAAATGTTCTTGACAAGAAAATAAGTGATATATAAGTTCGATATACCGAACATTATTGTGATGCCAGGGTAATAAGTAAATGGAGATGATATGGACGAGCAGATTGGATACGAAATTGACATGCTGCCAGTTGGCAATGGCGATAAAAGCGGAGACGCAATTGCTATCAGATATGGGAACTATGATACGGGCTACAAAGTTATGGTAATTGACGGCGGAACTTTGGATGCTGGCGGCGCCTTGGTAGAACATATCAATAAATACTATGGCACAAATAAAGTGGATTATATGGTCTGCACCCATCCTGACAACGACCACTCTTCCGGGCTGCGCGTGGTAATGGAAAAAATGGAAGTTGGCGAACTTTGGATTCACCGCCCGTGGTTATACAGTAACCATGTGCATGATTTTATAGATGATGGCCGTGTTACACATAAGAGTCTTACTGATAACATTCAAAAATCTCTCAGTACTGCTCATACCCTTGAAGAGATGGCAGAGGAACGCAATATTCCGGTTTATGAGCCACTACAAGGCAGCAATATTGGAATTTTTAAAGTACTTTCACCTAACTTGGATTTTTATAAATCGATGCTGGTCGAAGAATATGGTGACGCTGATGAATCAAATCGTGGATTGCTGGATGTAATTAAAAGCGTCTTGGATGCCGGAAAGGAAGCTGTGGCGCGTTTGGTCGGTGAAACATGGGGCCTTGAAACTCTTCGTGAAGATGGCAAAACATCGCCTCTTAACGAAACTAGCGTTGTATTATTTACCCAAATTGGTGAGCACGGAGTTCTAATGACTGGCGACGCCGGTATTCGTGCTCTTACAAACGCTATAGACTTTGCTGAGGCTAATTTTCTACCTCTGAATAAGCTCCGTTTTGTTCATATACCGCATCATGGCAGTCGGCGAAATGTATCGCCAAGCCTTCTAAATCGCCTGATCGGCAAATCTTTGCCTCATGGTCAAGCGCGATCTGCCCCGTTAACAGCCTTTGTTTCCGCATCTAAGGATTCCAAGACGCACCCAAGAAAAGTGGTAACTAATGCTTTTTTAAGAAGAGGAGCGCATGTAGTTGGAACTCAAGGAAAAATTATCTGGCATCACTACAACACGCCGTTACGCGATGGCTGGGGGCCAGTAGCGCCAATTCCTTTCCATGACGTTGTCGAAAGTTATGAAGAGGCATTGGCTAAAGCTAAGGAGGCTGCATGAAACTTGATAAATATACCTACTCTGCAAGGTTATTGCCTGCCTTAATCATCAGCATTCCCTTTTTATTATTACTTTTCATCACGCTTCCATCCATCTGGAAGTTAGTGGGGGCGCTGGCTGCAATCGGGATATCGTCGGCGATAATTTTCCTTATGGCACAATGCGGGCGTGATGCGGGTAAAAAAAAGGAACCGGGATTGTTTCTCGCTATCGGAGGGAAGCCAACTACCAAGTTGCTCCGCCATGCGGATACAACCCTATCGCCAGCAACTAAGAAGCGCTATCATGATTTCTTAAGTGCAAACGTTCCTGGGTTCAGATTGCCATCTCTGCAGCAGGAGCACAGCGACCCGGTAACTGCGGACAGACTCTATGATTCTGCCGTGGATTGGCTTCGGGCGAAGACCCGCGATACAAAGATTCATGAGTTACTTTTTGCTGAAAATATCTCTTATGGGTTTCGGAGAAATCTTTGGGGCATGAAGACCGTTGGCATTGCCTTATGCGTCATAGGTGTTTTATCAATTGCTGGATTATTTTTCCTAGTACCATCACTAGAGATTGGAGCGCCGATAGCTTTATCTGCTGAGGTAATTATGCTTATGCTGCTTTGCTGCTGGATGCTTATAATCAAGCCGCTATGGGTCACTGTCCCGGCGGAGTCTTATGCAAAAACTCTTTTAGAGTTCTGTGATAAAGGGCAATAAATTGGCTAATACAGCAAGCTGTGCACATCCGAAATTGGCGATCTGAGATAAAGGCGATAAATTAGCCCGGAAATGGCGATTTTGACGCTCAGATATAAACTATAATAGTCACACCTTGCGCTGGAGAGCCCCAGTTACTGCCAGTCTCGCCAGCCACTGGCACAGATATATAAAAGTTCGATTTGGAACTTGGTGGTCTCAAAGCAAGTCATACCGAGCAGCTCAAAGTTGCAATAGCGAGGTCAGAAGTTCGACTTCCTTTGAGTTGACCAAGATAGTTTCTTTCTATTAACGCAAGCTGTGCACATCCGGAATTGGCAGTTAGAGAAAAAAGCACCGGAAAGCCCTAGAAACAGGGCATTTCGTGAACAGAGAAAAAATATGCAGAGAGAAGATGCCGTGTGATCGGCAGTACGTGCGGCACTCCCGCAGAGATAAAAAAGCTATATAAAACAGCAACTTAACTTGGTGGAGACTAGGGGAGTCGAACCCCTGACCTCTTCCATGCCATGGAAGCGCTCTACCAGCTGAGCTAAGTCCCCCGTGGAAATGTTGCCACTTCCTGTTAAGGCGCGTAAATTAGTCGAAAATTGTGAAGCTGCAAGTCATATTTAAGCGATTTTGTCGCCGTCATCGCCCTCAGGCTTGGAATTGGCTTGCGTTATTGGCTCAGCCGGCAGATCAGGAAAATCCGGGAAGTCCAATAAATTATCGTCATTATTGATCGCATCACTCGCCGCATCGCTAGCCGTTTCCATCGGTTTAGGCTCCTCAGCAACTGGCGCTGGCGGCGGGGGAGGCGGTGCGGCAGCGGCCACCGGCTCAGGTTTTTTATCAGGTTCTCTCTGCTTCTTAGTCTTAAATTTCTCCGGATCAAAAGGCTCCTGAGTCGGAATTTCGATTGGGTCGAGGAGTTTGGAAGTAAAGAAACGCTCCTTATAATATGTAATCTTTTTGGTTTTAATCGGCGGCGTCGATTCAATCAAAATAATCTGTTCATCACGCGGCAGCCCGATAACTTCCTGCGGCAACAACAACGCGCGCTGGATTTCCGATTCGTGGATCGTGCGCGTCGCCGGGTTCAAATCCAGATATTTCGGCTTGTTCATCGATTTCTGCTTCACGGTTTTATTGCCGATCAATTGCGAAATCAAGTTTGCCGTCTCGACGTTATTCGCCGCATATGTAATCCGGTAAGTCGAGTTGGAGAGGAACGTATTCATCCCGTGCTCCTCATAAATACCTTTCAACTGTTGCGTATCTTGAACCACCAGCAGCAGGCGCACATTATAACCGCGGAAATAGGCGATACCGGCATGGAACTGTTTCATCTCACCCAATGTCGGGAACTCATCCATCAGGAACAACACGCCATATGGGTCGGTTTTTTTATCCGGAATTTTACGCACCAAAAACTCTGTCGCCTGTTGATAAAACACCTGCAGCAAAGGTTGCAAACGCTGAATGTTGTCCGGCGTGAGGCCAACATAAACTGTAGTTTTTTTACTTTTGAATTGCTGCACGTTGAAATCAGAAGAAGCCGTTGCCGTATCAATCAAAGGGTTGGCCCAAAGTTCTAAACCGGAGTTTAAAGTCGACACAACGCCGGAACGTTCCTTATCCGCTTTTTGCAAAAACGCCGCGATGTTCATGTAAGCGACCGGGTGGATTTTTTTGCCGATCGTATCAAGCACCACCGCCAGATTATAAACCACGTCATCGCTGCGCAAAGTCCGCACCACTTCACCAAATGATTTCACTTTCTCCGGCACCGCTTGCAGATAAAGCGCCACGCCAACAAACAGCGAACGTGCCTCATTGTTCCAGAATTCCTGCTCCGGCAAAATCAAATTGGCGATTTTTTGTACGTCATCCACCATCTGCCCCGGCTTTTTAGAAACCCAGTCAAATGGGTTATAGCAATGCGTAATTCCATCAGGAGAGGCCGGGTTCCACAGGAAAACATCCTGCTTCATCACCTCACGGCGATAACCGCTGGTGATTTCATAATTCTCCAGCTTGATATCATGGATAAATACGGATTGGTCCCAGAACAATAAATTGGGAATAACCATGCCGACACCCTTGCCGGAACCGGTTGGTGCGAATAAAAGACAATGCTGGAACCCCGGCGCCACCAGATATCCCCGGCTATCGCGCCCGATTATGATGCCTTTTTTGGAGCGCAACCCGGCCTTGGAAATATCACGCTCACCCGCCCATTTGGCATCACCGTGCAAACTTTCATCACGTTGGAACGGGCGGAAATCTGATAACGGCGCGCGCAGGAAAAAGGCGAGCAGGGCAAGAATGCTCAAAGGCGTAAAGGTGGAAAACATCAGCTTCATCACAAAACCGGCCGGCAACGCGGTTGCCGCATGTTTCTCGATGTCGTTTTCAATTAGTTGATCTAGCTGGCCCTGATACTGCTCCAATTGATCGGGCGAGCTTTTCAACTTATTCATCTCACCGGCATATTTGTTGTAATATTGCTTGTGGTAAAAAACCTCTAAGGTTTTGCGATAATCGTTTTTATAATAAAATAAATACCGCCAGCCTTTTTCATAAAGAGAAGTTTTGACGTTGTAAGTATAACTGGAATTATAACTATGCCAGTACCACTTGTTGAAAACCGCGCCGGAAATATAAAAACAACCGCCGATCAGGGCTATGATAACGATACTGTATACAAACCAGTTCCTTATCCAGTTGGTAGTATCATGTATCCACCCGCCGACTCTTTTGGTTAATTCCATCGGCGGATTATTGCATTATTGTTGTAACTTCACAAGTATTTCTGAGGTATTCGCAATGACGGGTTTGGGTAGATTATTTCTTCAAAACTTGGCGGTCGCGGAAATAGATTTCCGATACAAATCTTTGCCCGCCAACACCCCGCTTCAACTGGATCACGATATTAATAATGCTGTGGATATATTCGTTGATCTGGCTGCGGTCGAGGCCAAGACCGGCTTGCATGACCATTAATATCAGTTGCTCGAAAGCCAGTTTTGGTGAATCGGCGTGGAGTGTGGAAATTGAGCCGGGATGGCCGGTATTTACCGCGCGTAAAAACGAAAATGCTTCCTTGCCGCGCAACTCGCCGACAATAATCCGATCAGGCCGCAAGCGTAAACAAGCCTCGATCAAATCCTGCGTCGTCACTTGCGCGCGGCCTTGTCCGCCGCGACTGGCAACCAAGTGCACATGATTGGGGAAATCTTTCAAATCAATCTCCCGCGCATCCTCCGCCGTAATCAACCGCTCATATTTCGGAATCTCTTTCAGCGCCGCGTTTAGGAATGTCGTCTTACCGGTGGAAGTACCGCCGCTGATGATAATATTTTTTCGCCCCTTCACCGCCGTCTTGATGAATTGTTTTACTTCACCTTTGTCAAGCAACATGCTGAGTTCCTTGTTCAACTCATCTTCATGCTCTTGCGAAACCGTACTCTGGAACGCACCGATTGCCTCATAATCATCCAGTGTCATATCCAGAATCGTCTGCTTCCTGATCGACATCACCACCGTGCGCGGTTCAGCCGCCGGTGGGAAAACTACCTGGATACGATAACCGGCGGGCAGGGTGGCGGAAAGAATCGGCGTTTCCTCAGAAATCTTTTGTTCGGTTGATTGCGCCACTAATCGTCCCAGCGCTTTCATATGTTCCAGATCAAATTCGGGGACTTCCTCGCGGTACATTTCGCCTTTAACTTCGATCCAGGCTTCCTTGGGCCGGTTGAGCGAAATCTCAGAAACATTGGGCAGTGCGAAGATGCGCTCCAGCGGTATCAGATAGGTTTCCAGCGCTTTGATGCTCATGCTTTCTCAACTATACAAGCGGTTCCATAAGCAAGGACTTCAGTGATTCCACCGGCAACTTCGGTTGCATCATAACGAAACCCGGTAACTGCATTTGCGCCCATAACTTCCGCATGCTGCACCATACGGTCAAACGCATCCTTGCGCGCGCGTTCGCAGAGTTCGGTGTACATATGGATATTGCCGCCGAACAAGGTTTCCAGCGCCGCCACAAAATTACCGACAATCGAGCGCGAACGCACGACTATGCCGCGGGTGATGCCAAGGCTTTTGCTGATCCGGTAGCCATCAAGCTGAAAATTGGTAGTGATGAAATCCGGTTGCATAACCTGAAACGTTGGTGAAAGCTATTTTACGTATTTGACCTGACCGACTAAGTTGGCCGGGAAAATCAAATCGCGGTTGACGAAAACATTGACGCGCGTACCTTGGTCTATTGTGAGTGTCGGTTTCAAATTGAGGAAACCGTCAACCAAATTTTGTCCGGCATTGCCGAACATATCGATGGCGCGAACCCCGGCTTCCTGCGTTGCGCTGGAAGTGGTTGTCGTGCTGCCGTCGGTATTGGTTGTCGATGTCCGTTTGGAAGTATCAAGAGCATCAGCCCCCACAGCCGCCGCGATATTGATCGCGCTGACCAAAAATGCGCTGGAGAAGATCTCAAGATATTTATTATCAACATCACCGGCAAGACCGGCGCGGCCCAGTTGATCTGCACCGCCGGAACGGATCATAACGTCAATGCCATCCGGGCGAATTACACGCGTCCAGATGATATTCACGCGCTTATTGCCGCGGATAGTGAAATTGTTATATGTGCCTACAAGGCGCGAGCCTTTAGGGATCAAGATGATACGCCCCGATTCAGCATAAATATCGTGGCTGACAATGGCGCGGATCATTCCCGGAACATCGGTATTGATCGGCGTTTCAAGCACAGATTCAACAATTTTACCCTGCGTGATAAGCCGGCTGGTATCACCCAGTTTACGCGCTTGAGCGAATGGAGCGTCCTTTTGGTTATAAAAACTATCAGCAAAACCAGTGCCAGGGTCGTTGTCATTAATATCTGTCAGCGTGGATGAGCCGTCTGGTCTGGTATTATCAGCATTACCGCTCAAAATTCCCGGACGCGTAATCAGCATCTCGGATTTATAACGCTTCACACGATCACCATTATTTTCACCGCCGAATAATGAGGTGTTCGGCGCAGTCTCAGCCGCAGGCGGCAATGGTGGCGGAACATCGATAGATGGCAACGGCTCAGGTTGCGCAAATGGTACCGGAGTCCCCCTATCAGCACGAAGGGGGGTGAAAGGCTTGTCGATTTTTGTGGGTTTAGTGCTACTGCCGCCACTGAAAAATGCATACATAACTACTGCAATGATCAGAACCAGGACACCAACGAAAATGAAGTTTTTAGCCGCTGGCGCCGAAACCGCAGGCGCATCGCCTTCGGCAGCGTTTTGCGAATCGCGATACCTGTCCTCAGGTGAAGTTGTGTAATATGTATCATCAGCCCCGGCTGGGCCTTGCGGATTGTTTTTGCCGTTATCGCTATCATCAATCATAATCTATGGCCTCGCTGGTGGTATGACGAGTGTGGCCGCGTCTGGCATTGTAGCTGGAGCCGGCAGCGCCTGCCGTGCAAAGCCACCTTGTTCATTGAACACGCAGACTAAGCTATTACCGTCACGGATGGTAAATTTACCAGCCACGCGGTCGATAATAACTTTGCCATCGGCATCCGGGCGTGAAGGCACTGGAGTTTCCGTACCGTCAGCATTAACGACGGAATAATTAATCGCCGGATTTGGCAAGGACTTGAATTGGAAGAAAGTAGATTTGCCATCATCATAAATCTTGATCGGCGCATTGGCTTCAGGTCCGGTGAGTGTATAATTGAAGTTATAATTATCGCTATTAAGCGACATTTCCGGAACCTGGCTGGCTTTAGCGTCACCAGGCATTAAAGGCGGCGCTATCGGCGCAACCGGAGCAGCTGGAATCGGCGGCGCAGGAACCGCTTTCACATCACCAGGCAAAACCGGTGGAGTTACAGGCGTCGCGGCTTGATAAGGGCTTGGTGCCGGGAAATCAGGAATCGCAGTTGCCGAAATCGGGCGCAAAGAACCGCGTGAACGATCAATCACCGGTGCGCTGGCATTTTCCGAATCCGGGTAATAGAACCTCACCACATAAGCATGGTCTGGCTTGGCGCTAACCGGATTTGATGCTACTAATTCAAACTGGTATGTGTGGCGGTTGGTAATTACGGAAAGATTGGTAATTCCGGTTTTCTGCAAAGGTTTGATGAAGATACGGTGCGAAGCCGGTGTGATCTGCCAGCCGATTGCATCACCAATTGAAAGCGTATCGATGGTTTCGTCCAGCGCCAACTCTACATCCGTCTGGAAACCGCTGCGTGCGACAATGCGAAAAACCTCGTTGTCATTATAAACCAAGGTTCTGATACGTGCATCAGATTCAGGCGCTGCATGCGCTGCCCCGATCGGGAAGGCAAATGCTGCGGATACCAATCCTGCAAACAGAAAAGCCTTAATTTTGTGGTTTCTTATCATCATAACTTTCCTTGGTTACATTATAATATTCTACGACGAAAGCTAAAGGATTAACTAATCTTTGGTCGTCCGTGAGGTTGGAAGAATTGTCGAAGTGGCATTGAAGGCTCACCGAGATAGTATATTCATATGGCCGGCGCTGGGTTGCAGTTTCGGTGACATGCATCCTGTCGGTAACGCTGATTGAATTGGTAGTTTTGTTGAACTTGACCTGCGAGGAGATCAACTCAACTTTCCTATCAGTATGGGTTCCGAAAACGTTTTTCGGCCCGTTCGGCTCTTCCATATAGTTGATATATTCGCGATAAACGTCCGGCTGCGACATCAAGCGCACCAATTGGCGGTTTTGCTCATAAGTGAGGTAGTTATAATTCTCCCTCGCCAATATGTACTTATGCCCAAAATATTTGATCAACAATTCATTGGCCGTAAATTCATCAGTCGCCTTGCTATCAATAACCTCAGTAACGCCGGTCTTTTCATCGATCTGGATCACGAATGGGGAAACGCTTTTTAATGGCACAAAATAATATGAGGCCACCACCATCATCAAAATGCCTATTACCGCCAGGAAAGTTATAACCACCATCCAATTGCGCAAGACTACATTCGACTGATATTTATCATTATACCAGTTAACGTCATAAATTGGCTTCTTAGTATTTATTTGCGATTTTTTCGCCATATTCGTCAACTAATCAGAACCTCGTGTTTTTGCAATAAATTAGGTAGATTATAGCGTGTATAGAGCATATTTATTAATAAATTGTGACCTAAAGGTTAAATATACAAGAATCATGGGGTTGGCGCCGCTGTTGGCGTGTCAGTAAACGCTTCATTCGCAGTGGTAGCCTGATCGACTGTAGCTCTGCCTCTGCCAGCGTTTTGGCCCAACAGATTGGCCTGGGAAGTTTTATCGCGTGAACCGAACTGCTGCCCAGCAAATATACGTATAGTATTCGGTCGTCCGGTTAGCATCGCCGCCAATGAAGGCACAGCATTCAAAAAGAGCATCGAACAAAGCACTATTACCAGCATCTCCAGCAGCTTAAACACCATCTCCGGCAATTTTTGCTTATAATCCCCGCCGAATGATTGGCTAAACAGTTGTTCCGCATCTTTCGTAGTCATGGTCTTTCTTTCTACAACCTTATGCGCCCCCGTATCAGCTTGTGACCCATTATTATTGAAAGTGACCAGCGTTTCCTTGGTTCCCTGGGTCATCGTTGTTTTCTCAAGCCCGCCCTTGATCATGTCATAAAATTGGATGAAGAATCCTTGCACCATCAGCACAAAGGCGACCACAAGCACGATCTGCAGTATAAAGTTGATCATCATGAACATCCACTCTTCGCCCATATATTTCAGCCGGTCGAACAGCATTGTCGGGATGAAAATTGGCCCCAGCATCAGCAGGAACATCAGCGAAAGCATGGCCAGAAGATAACGGATCATGATGCTGAAATAAGCAACCACCCAGCCGATGGTCACGGTATAAAATATTCCGCCCACCAAATCCCCGCCCAGCTGCCACAAGGCCAGGCCGATAACAAATATCTTCAAGCCAGATTTGCTATAAGTCACGTCATTCCCCGGATCAGCCTGTTGATAAAATACTTCGTTTATGACCTTGGACATCGCCTTATCCACATATTGGAAGAAATTTTGCGAGCCTTGCCCCGCTTCCCCGCCGGTGCTGGAATTAAGCATTACCTTCACCACATCCTGCGGCGTCTGCAGCACTGTGTTATAAATCAGGCTGTAATAAAGATCGGCGTTGATAACGACAGTATAAATTATTATCGCTTTAAGCAATTTGGCGATCAGGTTGCCGGTGGTCATCGGCGTCATCCCAAACAGGAAAGTAAAGCCCAGCAAAATCACATAAATCATCATCGCCGCGTCAATCGCCGCCAGGTAATCCGGATTGGAAACAATGTTGCAATATAAAGGCACAACCCCCTCATTAAAACTTTTCATCACCCGGCAGGCGATCGAAGAAAAAATGCCGGTTTGCGGGTCCTCACTGCAGGGAGTATCATATGCCGAAGCCGTACATCCCGCGCCACCAATACCGAAAAAATCGATAATCGAGCCGGTCTCTTCACCCGCCGCCGGTTCAGCCGCCTGAACTGCGCTTGCACCAATTATGCACAAAGCAAAGAACACGAAAAACACCTTTACGAGGTTTTTCATTTTGTTCCCCCTTGCGTCAGCACCTGCACCAATTCCTTAGTCGGGCGGAAGTTCAAAACCAGCTCGTCATAACCATGCTTGAAATAAAAACTATCATTTTCCAGCAAATCGATCAGCCGGATCTCATCCTCGAACAAATCGAAATAATCCGCGGTTTTCTCAACATCGCCATGCATGAATATCTGCGTATGGAAATTCGGCAGCAGCGCCTCGCAATTATCCGTATAATCCGCGCAAGCAATTATCACCGCATTACGTCCGCCCGCAAAATCAATAAAATCAAAAAACGGATCAAGGTTATCAACGGTTTTCTTCAAATTGTTGATCACCACCAATGTTTTCGGCTCCAATTTTTTCTTGATCGCCTCAAGATCCAAATCTTTAAAATATGTGGCGTTAATGCTCTTCGCAAAGCCCTCATATTTGCCGCTTTCATCATAGAACAGCACATTCATCCCCAGCTTTACGCCCTGCACCGTAATCAGGTTGGCCAAAATTTGCCGCTCATCAGGCGTCGCGCCGGAGATCAACAAATTGCTTTGCCCGTCATTCAGGAAATGCAGCGAAAACGCGCCGCCGTTATGATTCTCGAAAAATGTCACCGGTTCGCCGAACATACAATCGGCAATCGCGGTAAATTTATCCATCCCAAGCGAAGCAAACCGCCCGATTTCGGCATGGGAAACCAGTTGCTGTCTTTTCAGGAATGCAAAATTCCCCGGCAGCATCGCCCAAAAACTTCTTTCCAGATGCAAATCTTCCATATGCGAAACAATGCCAAGATTTTCCAGCGTGCGATTGATATCGGCCAGTGCCCGCGTAAAATCTTTCTGCGAACGTCGCATAATCATGATGCCGACTTGATGCATGGCAAAATTCTCAGGCTCCGGCTCATATTCCCGCCCGCCCATGATCTCAACAAATTTACGGTCATCAGTCAGCGAGTTGACATATTTCTGATATTTATATTCCGGTAAATGCTTATTGCCAAAAGCCAGATCAATAGATTCACTAATCACAAATTCATAATCAGTGTTCAACAGATCCTTCAGCGCATTGGCGGTGATCATGTGCGATTCTTTCAATGTAATAACCGCGCCAAAAGAATTGGTATTTTCCGCCAGCATCGAAATCTGGCCGGTGTAAAGATTGAAGCTAAATCTTTCCTTATACAAATTGCGCGAAATATCGCCCAGTGGCATCATTATCGGTGCATCCGAAAATGTCAGCAGCTTGTGCAAAAATTCCATCTGCTCGGAATAATAAATTCCGTCATCGCGCTTCACCACTTCCAGCTTGGTTGCGCCAAAATCTTTTAATGATCCAATTATCTTATCCGCAATTTCCGTCAGCTCCTGCTCACGTTCGTCGATAATGCGGTTAAACCTTTTTTCCTCCGCCTTGGCATTTAATGCGCGTAAATAATTTTGCGGATGCCATAATGGGAACCTCTTAAAATCAATTACCACGCTGATATAAACATTGTTGGCATAACGCAATTCATCGGGCAGGGCGCGTTTCCATAATATATCCGCATGCGCCGCAAAATCCTCGCTGCCGGTCACGGTGATTTTTTTCTGCGTGCGCACAGTATGAATCCACAAGGCAATTTTTGAAGGATCGGCATGCTCGTTCAAAGCGTCACGAACCTTGGCGCGGAAGCCGTCGTCGGAAAGATGGTTGTTAGTGGAGAGTTTTATGAACTGTACAAGTTCAACGTTTTTTGTAACAACAGTGCGCTGGTTCAAATGGCAGGCATAAGGCGCAAGTTCGTGAGTATCAAAACTCCTGACTTGTTGCTTTTGCTTGGTTGATGCTGCCATTACCTGTCATTATATCTTTATGTAAATAGGTCAAATAATAAAACGAAATAGGCGTTAGAACGAACCAGTTATTGATAGGCCGCCACCGCCAAAGCACCCCATGCTGGCACCGTTAGTAATAGCGCTGACAATTTCGCCGGAGCCGAAAATGGCGAAAATACCGGTCGCAAACATCAATGCCATGCCCCAGGTAACTTTGCCGAAGAATGCCGCTATGCCAAGGAAGATAACCGCCAGCGAAGCAATCGCCGCGCCCACGCCGCCTGATTGGAACCAATCGACTATGGTACATAACGAATCGCTTATACCGCCCGCAGAACCAGAACCATTACCAAAAGCATAAAGGCTTATACTGCCCATTGACCCCGCGTGCGAAATTGCCGGGATCAGTAATACTGCAATTGCAGCTAACAGAGTTGACGCCACTTTTTTAGAAAAGCTCTCACTTCCTTCTTTAATATCCGAACTGATGTAATTTTTCATATCTAAAAACTTGGTTACTCAAAATCTGTTAGCGTACAATTAAATTCCTACTGGGACTATGTAGCGCAAGTGCCGGTATTGTTATCCAACGCAATCGCGTTGACAATTTCGCCAGCACCGAAGATTGCGAAGATACCAACCGCGAACATCAAAGCCAAACCCCATGTAACCTTACCGAAGAAGGCTGCAATTCCGAGGAAGATAACCGCGATTGTCGCAATTGCTCTGCCGGTGCCGCTAGTAAACCAGCCGGCAACCATACACAACATTTTATCAAAAGGGCCGCCAGTATCAGCAAATGATGCGTCAGGTACGACGGTCAAAGCAAAAGCCGCTACAAGCATTAAGGCCAAGAACTGCCATGAAGAAACCGAGGCTGGTTTGGCGGTTGTAATTGTATCTTTCATATTTTTCTCCGTAAGAAGTTAAAGCCTTATATTAGTAGTGCACTTAGTGAAGCTTGTAAATTCGGTTAACAATCCGGATCTCTAGTATTTCCTATATTTACTTATAGCACCCAATTATGTCACTTTTTTGACAAAACCAATTTATTTTCAAAATAATTGCGAGAATGGCGGTTTTAAAGGCTTTCAAGCCAATTTGGCGGTAGTTTTAGCTTTTATCTCATCAGCCGTCACGCCAGGGGCAATTTCAACGATTTTCAAGCCCTTATCAGTAATATCAAACATTCCAAGGTCAGTAATCACCCGATCCACCACCGCCTTGCCAGTCAGGGGCAGGGTGCATTGCGGGATTAATTTCGAGCTGCCGTCCTTGGCCGTATGGTCCATAATCACCACCACGCGCTTGACGCCGGATACCAAATCCATCGCCCCGCCCATGCCTTTCACCAGTTTTCCCGGAACCATCCAATTCGCCAAATCCCCATTTTCCGAAACTTCAAACGCGCCGAGAATCGATAAATCAATGTGCCCGCCGCGAATCATCGCGAAACTATCGGCGCTGGAAAAATATGCCGCGCCCGCCGCCGCCGTCACCGTTTGCTTGCCCGCATTGATCAAATCCGCATCAATAGTTTTCTCAGTCGGGAAGGGGCCAAGCCCCAGCAAACCGTTTTCACTTTGCAAAGTTACATTCACGCCTTTGGGAATATAATTCGCCACCATCGTCGGAATGCCAATCCCCAGATTCACATAAAACCCATCCTGCAATTCGCGGGCCGCTACCTGACACATATCTTCCCTAGTCCAAGCCATTATGATGCACTCACTGTGCGTTGTTCAATCCGTTTCTCGAAACTACCGATAAACATCCGGTCGATATAAATCCCCGGCGTATGAATATTATCCGCATCCAGCTCATCGACAATTTCCTCAACTTCCGCCACTGTAATTTTCCCAGCAGTCGCCATCATCGGATTAAAATTCCGCGCCGTTTTGCGATAAATCAAATTGCCGAATTTATCTCCCCTCCACGCTTTCACAATTGATAAATCGGCCTTCAGCGCCGTTTCCATCACATAATGCTCACCGCCAAATTCCCGCGTCTCTTTCCCATCCGCAATCTGCGTGCCATATCCGGTCTTGGTAAAAAACGCCGGAATTCCCGCGCCACCGGCACGAATGCGCTCCGCCAATGTCCCTTGCGGATTAAATTCCAGCTCCAGTTCTTTCGACAAAAACTGCCGCTCAAATTCCTTATTCTCGCCGACATATGACGAAACCATTTTTTTAATCTGCTTGTTATTGAGCAAAATCCCCAGCCCGAATCCGTCAACACCACAATTATTGCTGATAAAGGTAAGGTTCTTCACCTCCAATTTCCGAATCTCCGCAATCGAATTCTCCGGAATTCCGCACAGCCCAAACCCGCCAGCCATCACAATCATCCCGTCAGAGATAACCCCTTTCAGAGCCTCAGCCGCATTTGCATAAATTTTATTGGCCATGCAAAATTTGCTAGCATCGATGCGCCAACATGTCAATTTTAAGATGTTTTATTGCTATTAGTAACAAAGAATTATATTAATATATTTACTGGCGATTGAATCGGCAATTCAGGTTTGCTGATAACTATAATCGGTGTTGTGTTGATATCTAAATGAGCTTCTTTAGCCCCCTCAGGTAACTTGGGTGTGATTCCGGTAGTCTCATTATACACCGAACCAAAGCGCGTTGCAGCTGCACCGATAACTTTGAGTTGCTCATCTACAGAGCCTACTTTCTTGCCACCATCTATAGAAAGAGAAGTTTGTAAAGCTGAGGTAATTTCCTTCAGAGCCGTAGCTAGTGAGCCATGAGGGCCGCCATAATAAAGGCCAGGCGCAGTTATGGCATCAGGAAGATTTCTGCTTATATTACGCGAGGCTTGTTGTAACTGCGTTACAAGCTTTCTATTTGCAGCAGCATCGCCGGCGCCAACTTTTCCATTTAGTTTAATATCAAATGATACGTCATACCCAGCTTCACCGACTTTCTTGCCATAAGTGTTTTTGAATGATGTCTCCAGCTCACGAATGCTTCGGGTGATGAGGTTTTGGATCTTCACATAGCCATCACTAGCCGCTACCGATTTCCTCAAAGGTGTTACTGGTTGACCGAGCGGGGTTGCTATTTTCGAACTGAGTGAAATATCTGTCATAAAGAATTCATATATTACCGTTTGCTAGGCTGAACTGTATAATATCTGTATTAATAATATCTTAATCCGTTCCCAGCGAGAAGATTTAAGCATGAAACAAGCCCCATATATGGGCGGCGGGCCTTTGTTCAAAAGACATATTCGCCTGGCGCCAAAAGAAGTGGATTTTACCATGGGCTATTGGATATATGCAAATAAAGTGGCGATGTTATCCTCAAGCAAAGAGCGCATCGGCCTGATAATTGAAAGCGCCGAAATGATTGAAATGTTTAAAAGCCAATGGCGATACATCTGGAATGATTCCTTGCCGCTTGAATTTAATATTTCCGACTGCAAACCGTTCCTTGATGATTTGGCAAAATATTAAGGATAAATTACGATGTCAATTTTGCCGCTGGCGTCCTGGCTTTCCAGGAAGCTGATATTCTTTTCCAGCCCGTTTTCCTGTAACTTCTTCATCACGGCGCGGCTTTGGTCAAGATTGACGGAATATATCGCCACGCGATTATCCAACGTCTTCAAAATCCCCGCCATACCTTTCGCATAAGCATCGTCAAACTCCGTCGGCTTAATCGAAATCGCCAGCTTTTCGTCGTCAGGAACCAGCCTCGCCTTCGCCAGTTCCGGCGAAATAGCGATTTTGTTTTTGATCACATCTGTAAGATAATTAGTCGACATTCCCTGATCGGTTTTTGCAGTTTTAATATTAGTTTCCACCTCAGTTTTACTAACCGCAAACGTCGCCTCCGCAGTTTTGCTCATATTATTGTCAATTTTATCCTTGCTATGCGGCGGCACCGACATCGAAAACAGCAACACGAAAAATGTCAATATCACCGACATCAAATCCGCAAACGACATCATCCAGCGCGGGGGGCCGGAGATTGCTGGTGCATTATCAATCCCAAGATCATTCATATTTTATAATTATCGTGAATTTATCTTTGTTATTCGTATCCAGCCCGACATCAATCCCCGGGCGCGACATCAGGCGGCGGAAATTCTCCAGGCGTTTTTTATCCAAATCATAATCACTCATCCCGAGCATGAACGTAATTTTCAAATGTGATGATTTATCCCAGCGCAGCAAGATATTCTGCAGCTTCACCAGCAGTTCCGTCTTCTCGGTACGGAATGGAACCTCATCAGAGAAATAGAAAAAATCCTTTTTCGCATTGATTGAAATCTCTTCGCCGCCAATAGTAGATTCAATCCGCGCATCTTCGCCAAATATTTTTTCCATCTCCAGCGCATAATCATCCGCCTTCGGCTTCACCAATCCGCCGAAGTTGATCGTATCCTCCTCCGGCTTACCGAACTTCTTTTGCATCGACTTCAGCACCACATCTTTTTTGCTCGTATCGCGTTCCGAATTCTGGTTGATAATCACGAAAAAAGTGATGAGTATCAAAAACAGCGAAACCAGCAGCGTAACACTCGCCGGAACCGAAGCCTGCCCACCAGGAGTCGAAGCCTCACCAAAATCCAAATTTTTCATACGGTTATTATTGAGAATAATGGTTAAGACTAAGTTAACGCATTGATTTTATAATATATTCCATGAAACGCGGCTTCACCTTGGTTGAGCTATCTATTGTGCTGGTCATTATCGGCCTGCTCATCGGCGGCATTTTGGTGGCGCAAAGCATGATACAAACTGTCAAGATCCAACGACTGACAAGAGATTTGCTGCAATATGATGTCGCTGTTCATAACTTTCTATTAAACTACAAAATGTACCCTGGTGATTCATCATTATTTTCACCCCCGGGAAATAACAATGGAATAATTGATGGAGGTGGTGGTTGTGTAGGAACTCTGTATAACTTTGAGGGTTACCAAGCCTTTGCCCATTTATCACAGGCAGGAATGATAGATAAGTCATATCAGGCATATTCTCCTATTCTGTGCCTTGGTTCGCACAATAATAACATTTATAATACAAGTAATGCTGGATTAATTGCTCCTTACAACGAGATAAATTCCACTGTTGCTACTTTTGTTGGCAGGGGGAAAAAGTCAATTATCGATGTAACTAAGCCAGCAGTCTCAGCTAATTTACGTTTATACCTGGTTACGAATTCTTCAGATGTACTTCCCCTTGAGAGCAAACTGGGCTTGGAAACCTTTAGTTCAACTGCAATCGGATTAACAAATTCCCTGGGAGCTGGTATGTGCTACACAGCAATGCTAGGCACCACATCATGTGTGAATGCAAGCGCAATCTATGGCAGTATGTACTATTTTGTTACGCCAATAGACAACTAAGGGTTTGTTAATCCCGATATTTTATAATTAAAACTATGAAACGCGGCTTCACTCTAGTTGAGCTATCTATTGTGCTGGTTATCATCGGCCTGCTGATCGGCGGGATTTTGGCGGCGCGGAGTATGGTTAATACTGTAAAAATCCAAGGCGTAGTAAGGCAATTACAGCAATATGATATTGCAGTATCAAATTTTCGTACCAAATATAATCAGCTACCAGGTGATTTTAACAATGGTTCCAGCAATTATCCTAATAACGGCCAGATTGACGATTTCGAGGAAACGCAAAATTTCTGGGTCGATTTATCAGCCGGTGTTAGCCTTAAGAATTCAAAGAAAACAGATTATGTTGCGTTTGATATATACAATATTCCTAATACCGAGGCAGATTGCCCAAGGTTCAAAATCAGCCGGGATTCTGATAACCCATGTTTGTATGCCGTAAGGACAACGCCTGGGTTTGGTAGTGCTGGTTATGCCGTCTCAAAAAACTATTATTTTTACAATGGCGCAATGGATGACGGCACCCAAGCTGCCGATGGCATATATTCCCATAGTATTATTTGGAATGTAATAAAAAGCGCCGATGCTTTGGCAATAGATAAAAAAATCGATGATGGCATATGGAACTCGGGTTCCGTTGTTACAACATCAGCATATGACTTATCAAATACCGGTTATTCCCAGAATATGGCTTTTGAGATTGGCGGCACAGGGCTAAATATAAACAATTATTGAGGGCGCCATTTTCATGCCCGGGATCCAGATGCCGAATACGGTACTTTATACAACTATCTGCCTTCGCTTTAACACAACCGATTACAGGCTAAAACAGGCCCGGATGTAAAATAAAAAAAACTTGTGTTTTTCCTGTTGACATCCCCAAAACCTCCGCCTATAACAGCCATCCTTTCGCCGCCGGTATTTATATCAGACAGGCAGTTTTTTGACATTGTTGATAGCTCTATTTACCGGACCACGACACCGGAATAGAGAAATAGGATTAAGCGAAGGATGGTGAGTGCACATTTTCTAAAATATGTGTATCTTATTTTTCTTTGCGAAATTTAAATTATACGAAGATAGCAATATCTTCGTCAATTTTTTGAGCAAGCGAACAAAAGTAATATGATGCACGGGATTAGAGGTCAGTTTACTGGCCTCAACTTTCAACTTGAGAGTTTGATCCTGGCTCAGAACGAACGCTGGCGGCAGGCCTAACACATGCAAGTCGAACGGTATAGCAATATACAGTGGCAGACGGGTGAGTAACACGTGGGAACATTCCATTTAGTAAAGAATAGCCCGGGGAAACTCGGATTAATACTTTATACGCCCTAAGGGGGAAAGATTTATCGCTAAATGATTGGCCCGCGTAAGATTAGCTAGTTGGTGAGGTAATGGCTCACCAAGGCTACGATCTTTAGCTGGTTTGAGAGAATGATCAGCCACACTGGAACTGAGACACGGTCCAGACTCCTACGGGAGGCAGCAGTGGGGAATATTGGACAATGGGCGCAAGCCTGATCCAGCCATGCCGCGTGAATGATGAAGGCCTTCGGGTTGTAAAGTTCTTTTAGTGGAGAAAATAATGATGGTATCCACAGAAAAAGCCCCGGCTAACTTCGTGCCAGCAGCCGCGGTAATACGAAGGGGGCTAGCGTTGTTCGGAATTACTGGGCGTAAAGGGTTTGTAGGCGGTTGAACAAGTCAGTGGTGAAAGCCCAGAGCTTAACTCTGGAATTGCCATTGAAACTGTTCAGCTAGAGAGTGTTAGAGGAAAGTGGAATTCCTAGTGTAGGAGTGAAATCCGTAGAGATTAGGAGGAATATCGATGGCGAAGGCAGCTTTCTGGGACATTTCTGACGCTGAGAAACGAAAGCGTGGGTAGCAAACAGGATTAGATACCCTGGTAGTCCACGCCCTAAACGATGGGTGCTAGACGTCGGAACATTAGTTTCGGTGTCGCAGCTAACGCGTTAAGCACCCCGCCTGGGGAGTACGGTCGCAAGATTAAAACTCAAAGGAATTGACGGGGACCCGCACAAGCGGTGGAGCATGTGGTTTAATTCGAGGCTACGCGAAAAACCTTACCAGCTCTTGACATCCTGATAGCTGAGTTTGTAATGAACTCTTCATTTAGTTGGATCAGAGACAGGTGCTGCATGGCTGTCGTCAGCTCGTGTCGTGAGATGTTGGGTTAAGTCCCGCAACGAGCGCAACCCTCACCTTCAGTTACCATCATTTAGTTGGGGACTCTGAAGGAACTGCCGGTGACAAGCCGGAGGAAGGCGGGGATGACGTCAAGTCAGCACGGCCCTTACGGGCTGGGCTACACACGTGCTACAATGGTGGTGACAATGGGAACTGAGGCAGCGATGCCAAAGGGATCCCAAAAAACCATCTCAGTTCAGATTGCAGACTGCAACTCGTCTGCATGAAGCTGGAATCGCTAGTAATCGCAGATCAGCACGCTGCGGTGAATACGTTCCCGGGTCTTGTACACACCGCCCGTCACACCATGGGAGTTGTTTTTACCTTAAGTCGGTACCCTAATCTGGGGGCCGCCCACGGTAAGAGCAGTGACTGGGGTGAAGTCGTAACAAGGTAGCAGTAGGGGAACCTGCGGCTGGATTACCTCCTTTTAAGAGTATGCCCACGGTAAAGACAAGGATACGTTCCTATCTTCTGTGGCTACAAATAAATAATAATGCGCACGCGCTGTCCTTCGTTTAATCCTATAGTGTCAACAAATTGAATACGAAAAGCCGCCCAATTTCTAGTAAAGTTGGGCGGCTTTTTTTGTTAACTTGTGAATTCAAAAAATATTTGCTCTAATAAAGTATGTGCTTTGAAGAAATATTTTCTGCTTCATGGAAAATTGTAAATACACAATTTGCTTCAACGATTATTAGTTCGTTTGCGGGTGCTATAGCAGGTGCGTATGGTGCTCATTATATTGCAGAACATACAAAATATAAAAAAGATCTTCTGAAAGAAATTAGGAACACTAATGCTGCAATTATGCTTTGTTTTGATATTGTGAATTCATATTTGGCTATGAAAAAGCAGTTGGTCAAACCAATGTACGATAATTATAATAAAACTAAAGGTGACTTAGAAGAATTTAAACAAAAAAAGGAGCCAAGAGGACAATTTCATTTTCAAGCAGATTTTCAAACTCTAGATCCAATAGTAGTTCCAATAAATATATTACAGAAATTGATTTATGAAAAAATCTCATTAAATGGACGGTCATTAGCTGCATTTTCTAGTCTATCAAGGGCCAAACAATCACTAGAAAATTACATTGTTAGTCGTAATGAATTTATAGAAGTTTGTAAGAACGCAGATTCAGATAACTACGCTACGGCTGTAATATATTT
This sequence comes from Alphaproteobacteria bacterium, assembly GCA_043757405.1. GTDB lineage: Bacteria > Pseudomonadota > Alphaproteobacteria > Rickettsiales > 21-14-0-20-44-7 > JABDBO01. Next base: position 14,485 of record JAYVPI010000020.1, on the reverse strand, counting down.
TGGTTTAAAAGATGAACTAGGAAATACGGATATGACTTATCCCCATTGATTCAGTATATTTTCGATTTAAACGATGATTGTATCTTCTTTAGTAAGCTGCTCTCAGAAGATTTGGTAAAGCATGGGAAGCAACTGCAAAACAAGCTTGGTAATAATTCGCCCAAAATCAACGAACCTGACTTTGTTGACGCACACAAAACAGGCTTAATGCCTAGTGAAACTAAATATAAAGACTGGTTAAAAGCTTTTGTAACTTCCGCATAGAATTTCACCCCATCCATACCCCAATACCCCCACCACCAACCAAAAAGGAGGTGCATATGGCAACCAACAAACCATATGGTGACGGGAACCGTAACGGCACCCAACCATCAGTCTCAAATTGCGGACGGGCAGGGCGATTTCGTTAAACGTGACTCGAAAACAGGATGTTTCATAGCGCTGCGCATGGATAACAAATTCAAAGGGAGTCCGCCACGAATAAGTTTAAACCTTCAAAATCCCCTCATCCCAGCCGTCCCAATAGCGCACGCTCTTTGCGGCCACTTCGATTAGTGTGATTCCTGGCGTATCGGCGCCTTTCTTGAACCATAACTGCAGATCCTTGTTCCAATGCCTTTTCATCACCTCTTTGCTGGTTATCAGTTTCGCCTTGCCGATTACCGAGATATAAACGCTCTTACGGTTCAACAGCGAATGGTGGCCGCTAAACGCAAGATTGACATTGCTGTCCTTCTTCAGCTCAGTCACTACGGCATGTTTGGCATTCGTGAAAAAATAGGATTTGCCATTATATTCTACCTCGCGGTTGTTGCTCATCGGCCTGGATTCCAGCACCCCGCGCGCACCAGAAGTTGTCATCATGCATATATCAATATGCTTCATTACCGACGTAATATCCTTCATCTCATCGCCATAAATCCTCAAAAAGAATAAATTACAGCGCAAAGCTTGGCCAAAAGCGTATAAAATTATTATATGGGAAAGCCGAAAATGGTCAGGGACTAGGAATTATTTCTTATAAATATAATACAAGTTACACACCGGCGTAGTGGTGGTAGTAGCATAAGTTCCGGCGGCGCCCGCGCTGGCGCAATTTGTACTTGAGCCAACCGAAATAACATTGCCGGTGAGGGCAGTTTGCTGATTAGGCAGGCCGTCATCTATCTTAGTATCAATCGAAAGCGCATCCGATCCGTTAAGAACATAAGTCGAAGGAGCGGTACTGGCTGTCGAACTTCCAGTAGTGCTATAAACTATATAAAAAGCCTGGTTAGCAGGATAGGCGCTGTCGTAATAATGCGTCATCCACGTATTCTGTAATGTTGTCTTGGGCACACTCAATGTTGTGCCGGTAGTAGTATTAGTGCCGCTAAAGTTTCCAGTTATAAACCCAGCTAAAGATAAATCCTGCCAGAAATAATAATATTCATTGCTGGAAGCAGTATCACCCAGCGCACCATCGCCCGTGCCGCTAGTCGCTGTGCCCCATCGCGCATTCGCCTCAAAATCATCCCCCGGCCAATAGCTATACTTGGTGAAATAATTATTAGTAGCGCTGGCATATTTCTGCCAGTCAGAGACGATGCCTTGCAATTTAGCAGTTTGCATCATGCTTTTGGCAGCCACCAATCCGCCGACAACGATACCGACAATTATCAAAACGATGGCCAGTTCAATTAGCGAGAAACCTTTTTTCATGAGGCTCAAATTAGCACAAGCCGCGTCAGTAAAAAGCTTATAGTGGAATTAGCCTTCGATTTTGACGAAATCAGCGGTGGTTTCCATATAACTGCGGATTTTGGCCAACAGTTTCAGGCGGTTTTCCCTGGTTTTGGCGTTTTCAGCATTCACCGTCACCTTATCAAAAAACGCATTCACATATGGTTGCAGTTTCGCCAATGCCGCCATCGCCGCGCCAAAATCTTCCGTGTTCAGCGCCGCCGCGATCACTTTCTCGGAATCCGCAATTACCGCGAACAAATCTTTTTCCTCCGCCACTTCCAGCAATTCCTTTTGCGGTTCCGGCGCATAGGTTTTCTTGTCCTTCTTCTCCTCAATCGCCAAAATATTCGCCGCCCGTTTATACGCTGCCAGCAAATGCGCCCCAGTTTCCGTGGAAAGAAACTTACCCAAAGCCTCCGCTTTGTTCTTCAAACTCAACAAATCATCCGATTTTCCGTCCAGCACCGCCGCGATATAATCATGGCGGATATTCTGTGCCTTCAATAAATATTTCATCCGCTCGATGAAGAAATCGAATATTTCCCCGCTGCCCGTTTCGCCGGATTTTGACGCCTGGATAATCAGCGACTTTAACGACAGCTTCAAATTATTATCCAAAATAATCTGGATAACGCCAAGTGCCGCCCGCCGCAACGCAAACGGATCGCGGCTGCCTGTGGGTTTTTCACCCGCTTCCCAAAGCTGCACCAGTGAATATAATTTATCCGCCAAAGCCACGCATATCGAAATCGGGGCAGTGGGCGTCAAATCATCTTGGCCCGCCGGCAGATAATGCTGCTTAATCGCCAGCGCCACATCCGCGCCCTCATCATTTTCGGCATAATATGCGCCCATAATTCCCTGCAACTCTGGAAATTCCTGCACCATGCCGGTAACCAAATCCGCCTTGGCGAGATATGCCGCACGCGCAGCTTTTTTCGGATCCGCGCCAATAATATTGGCAATAAACTTCGCCAGCTCCGCCATATGTTTGGCCTTGTCATGCATATTTCCCACTTTGGCATGGAAAACTACAGTTTCGAGTTTCGGGATATGAGTTTCCAGTTTTTGTTTGCGGTCCTGCTCCCAGAAAAACTTTGCATCCGACAGCCGCGCCTTAATCACGCGCTCATTCCCGGCAATAATTTTCCCGGAAATATCTTCCTTATTCGCCACTACAATAAACTTATTCGCCAGCTTCTCTCCTTGAAACAACGGAAAATATTTCTGGTTATTTTTCATCGTCGCAATCAAACATTCCTGCGGCACAGAAAGAAATTCCTTATCAAACGTCCCCAGCAATACAACCGGATATTCTACCAAATTAGCGACTTCGTTCAACAAGCGTTGATCCTCATCCAACTTAAAATTCCCCGCCAATTTCCGAGCCTGTTCAAGAATAATTTTTTTCCGTTCCTCTGGGTCGAGGATAACTTTCCTATTTTTTAATTCCGTAACATACTTCTCGAAACTCGAAACCCGAAACTCCGAACGATCCAAAAACCGATGCCCAACCGCCACATCCCCACTAACAACATGCCCAAATTTAAACGGCACAACTTTCCCGCCAAACAACGCGATAATCGAATGCAGCGGCCGCACCCAGCGAATTTCGCCCGCACCCCAGCGCATAGATTTCGGCCAGGTAAAATCATTCAAAATCGCCGGCAATAACTTCGCCAAATGCGCCGCGGTCGGCTCACCCTTCACCGTATTTTTGTAATAATAATATTTCTCGCCCTTAACCTCAATCTGCTCCGCCTTGGAAATATCATCCAACCCCACCGATTTCAAAAACCCATCCACCGCCTGTTGCGGCGCACCCACCCTGGGCCCACGCCTATCAATCACCGAATCCGCCTGATTCTCCGCTAAATCCGCCACAACCACAAGCCGCTGCGGCGTATAATAATATTTCGTATTGCTGGTCGACCCAATCCGATTAGCCAACTCCATAGCCGCCTTCTCCTGCATCCGCGCAGGGATTTCTTCGCTGTATAATTCAAGTAAGAATTCAGTCATTTTTTATTAGAGACTTCCGTTTTATTGTTTTTTTCTAAGCCAGATTTCTTCTTTCTACTAGCCGCGGCGATGAATATGAAGCTAATTAGAACTAATATACCAACTATACCAGAATTGGATTTAATCATGATAATGGTTAAAATAATTACTAAAAAGATAAGTATAATATTTTTGGTGATTGGTTTCATATGTTATCTAAAAATTATACTTTAATTTTATTCTTCCCATCCACCAGCACTACCTTCGGCTTCCAGGTCTTCGCCTTTTTCTCGTCCATGAAACAATAGGAAACAATAATCACCAAATGCCCTTTCTTCGCCAGATGCGCCGCCGCGCCGTTGATTTGGATTTCGCCCGCCTTGCCCGGAATCGCATAAGTCGTGAAGCGCTCACCATTGGTGATGTTCAAAACATCCACCTGCTCATGGTTCAAAATTCCCGCCGCCTTCATCAGCTCCTTATCAATAGTAACTGAGCCCTCATAATGCTGGTCAGCCCGCGTCACCGTCGCGCGGTGGATTTTGCCTTTCATCATCCCAATTCTGATTCCGTAAGTCATTTGTTTTGCTCCACGATAATTTTCTCAACCTGGGCAATTAAAGCCTTAATTTTACCTACAGTTCCTATCCGATCAAGTTTGGCTTCCCAGCCTGCTTCCCTATATCTGAATTCTACTGAAAAAGGAGTAAGGAAAACAAGCTCGGAAAATTGTTTGCAGCTTTTGTCATATTTAACCAGCTGTTCAAATAAATCCTCCAGATTATGCGTAAAATCAAAATCCTTATCAATAGCGGTAATCCACGATTTTAGAGATTTTTCTACTGCCTGCTGCGCAAAGAAGCCAAAATTATCATCGGCAATGATATTGCCTTCGGTTAGTTCGCGGAAATCCCTTTTTGCTATGCGCAACAACTCCTTTGCGGCTTCGGCGGTTCGCTCTTTAATGTATTTTGGCATAAAGCGTCTTTCCTTCATTCATGGCGCGGGCAATTATATGGTTTCGCGCGTAGCGCCAATATTCAACTTCGGCTGCGGTCTTGATAATAAAGTCTTTACCCCCCTTAAATGGCGGGGTTTTCATTGAATAGACCGCATTTCTTAAATCTATTTTATTAGATTCGCAATCATCAGGCAAAACAATAAGAAAATCCGCATCTGAGTGTTCATTAAAATCCCCACGCGCATAGGAGCCAAACAAAATTATCTGTTCGGGGTCAACTTCGCGTATGATATAATCTTTTATCGCTTCTATTTGTTCAAATGCAGTTATCACTTCACCCCCAAATATTTCTCGCAACTAGCCTTCGCCAGTTCCCTCACTCTTAATATATAGGAAGCCCGCTCGGTAACTCCAATAACCCCCCGCGCATCTAGCAGGTTAAAAATATGCGAGGCCTGCACGCATTGCTCATAAGCCGGAATCGCCAGCCCCCGCGCCAACATCGCCTTGCACTCGGTTTCCGCATCCGTAAAATGCCGCAGTAAAATATCCGTATTCGCAAACTCCAGATTATAAGCACTATGCTCGCGCTCCTGGCGCAGGAAAATATCGCCGTAAGTCACCGTGTCATTATATTTCAAATCAAACACATTCTCCACGCCCTGGATATACATCGCCAACCGCTCCAAACCATAAGTCAACTCGCCCGCCACCGGCTTGCACTCAATCCCGCCGACCTGCTGGAAATAAGTAAACTGCGAAACTTCCATCCCGTCGCACCAAACCTCCCAACCCAAACCCCAGGCGCCCAGCGTTGGGGACTCCCAATCATCCTCGACAAAGCGGATATCGTGATTTTTCCTATCAAGCCCGAGCATATAAAGGCTTTCCAGATAAAGCTCCTGAATATCCTCCGGCGAAGGTTTCAAAATCACCTGGAACTGATAATAATGCCCCAGCCGGTTCGGGTTCTCCCCATAACGCCCATCCTTCGGGCGGCGCGACGGCTGCACATAAGCCGCGTTCCACGAATCAGGCCCCAGCGCCCGCAAAACCGTCGCCGGATGAAACGTCCCCGCGCCCACATTCATATCCAGCGGCTGCAAAATCACGCAGCCTTTCTCCGCCCAGAAATGCTGGAGGGAGAGGATGATGTCTTGAAAGTTTTTCATTCGCTGTCTGTTAATTTTTCAACATGTTCAATTAGTGTCTCTATTTCAAAAATTATTCTATCGCGATCCAGAACTTCATCATAACCTATATGAGTATAACGCAGCTCGGCGGAGAATGGGGTGAATATAAGCAGGCTTTCAAATTGGTCCAGATTAACTTTATGGTCCCGCAATAAGCTTGCCAATTCCTCCAGGTCATGAATACGCGGAAATTTGATTTTTAGTAAGGCCAGCCATGATTTTAGTGTTTTCTCCACTGCTTGCTGGGCGTGGAAACCAAAAATCGCGTTGTCGACCAGCGGCGAGGTAAGATGTTTCAGCGCGACTAGATCGTTCCTGGCTTTTTTCAATAAGGTTGCAAATTGCTCAGGTTCTTTTTTCATACAATTTTTTCCCTTCGCGAAAAGCGTGGCCGATGATGTTATTATGCGAATCTTTCCAATATTCAAACTCATCATGTGTATAAACAATAAAATCCCGTCCTGTTTTCGTGCGTGGTGAGTTTTTATAAAGATAATTCACGGTCTTGAACCTTGAGCCTTTAAAAGATCGCTCGTCCGGCAGCACTACGAGTAAATCCAAATCCGAATTCTCGTTATAATCGCCGCGCCCGTAGGAGCCGAACAGGATCACTTGTTCGGGGTTAAGAGTGGTAACGATAAAATCCTTCACTGCGTTTATTTCACTTTCGCTTATCATGCGGCTTTTATAAGCCTCAAACACCTGGAATTCAATACAAACTGCTTGCCACAAGATAATTTATCATATAAAAACCCGCTCCTATGGCAAAAGAAGACTTAATCCAGTTCGAAGGCAAGGTTATCGATGTGTTACCAAACACCATGTACCGCGTTGAGCTGGAAAACAAACACGTAGTTCTCGCCCACATCTCCGGCAAAATGCGCAAAAACCACATCAAGGTCTTGCTCGGCGATAAAGTGACGGTGGAAATGACGCCTTACGACCTCACCAAGGGGCGCATCATTACGAGAACGAAATAATAATAAGTGCGCTCGGCGCGCAGCCCCCGCCCTCAATGGGCTTGCCTTCGCTACGCTCGGATTCCATAGCATCCCCCATTGAAAAATTGGGGGAAGTCTATATGAAGGAAACTATGAAATTAATCCTCGCCTCATCATCCCCCCGCCGCCTGGAGCTGCTGGCTCAAATCGGCTTCAGGCCCGATATTGTGGATGCGCCTGACATTGATGAAACTCCGACCAAAAAAGAAAAGCCCGCAATTTTTGCCCGCCGCATGGGCATCGAAAAAGCAGAGGCTATCGCCGCCAAGCATAATGACGCCATCATCATCGCCGCCGATACAATAGTCGGCGTCGGCCTGCGCATCATCGGCAAAGCTGCCAATCGCGAGGAAGCCTTCCGCGATCTCTCACTAATGCAAGGCCGCAACCACCGCGTCTATACGGGAATGTGCATCATCAAAAAACCGGCAACCGGCAATGGGCAATCGGCAATAAAACTAGTAGAAACCACCGTCCGTTTCAAACACATGACCGCGGCTGAAATCAATTGGTATCTCGACTCAGGCGAATGGCAGGGCAAATCCGGCAGCTTCACCCTAATGGGCATCGGCGCCGGCTTCATCGAAAGCATCAAAGGCTCGCACACCAATGTGATTGGATTGCCGCTTTGCGAAACGCGGAATGTGCTGGTTAGTATGGGATTGAAGCCTAAGCTCTAACTCTCAGAGCGTTTGCGCCAAGACAATATAAATTCAAAACTCGCGATGATGGTGAAGCCAAAAAAACAACCGGCTAAAAACCCCCAGCCGAAGAGGTTGAACATGCTGATAGGGCTTGCGACGATTAGGTTTTCCATGAATTCCCCCCGGATAATGGATATAACTTACAAACAAACGCTTAAGAATTTGTTATGCAATAATACCTAATAAAATTTAAGTTTAATTGAAGAATCAATAGGTTTTAGATAAAATGTCGTGTAATCAAAAATTCTGCTTCAACCAGCGCATAACATTGCCAACAAGCCCCGGCTCATGCGTAGACGAAACGCGCTGTTGTATATACCGGTTCACACTCGGCTCGACCTTGTCGTATATGTGATAATTCATTGAAATATAATTGATTAATCCCACGCTCGCCGAAAATGCCGCGCTCGAAGTCGAATCCGCCATCCCCTCAATCAATTCCGGCCGCCCAGTGCGTACCAGGCGCCCAAATTTCTTCGCCGCCAATTCGCGCACGCCGCCCAATTGCGAACCGCCGCCGCTCAAAACAATCTGCTGGCTGGCAATCTGCAAAATCTGCTTGGCGGAAAGTTTATCGCGCACCATCTCAAAAATCTCCTCCAAACGCGGCCCGATAATATCCACCAGCTTAGATTTCGGCACGGCAATTTCCTCCGTATATTCCCCCGAATCCTCATTCATCTGCGCAATCTCGATCAAAGTCTCGTCATCGGACGCGCTCGGCACGGCGCTGCCATAAAGCGTTTTGATCCGCTCCGCACAAGCCAGCGAAGTATTCAAACCCCGCGCAATATCGCTGGTCACATGCGTCCCGCCCAGCGGAATTGAATCAGTAAAAATATTTTTCCCATGATAAAAAACTGAAATCCCGCTCACGCCGCCGCCCATTTCAATCAGCGTGACGCCCAATTCCCGTTCATCATCAGTCAGTGCCGAAAGCCCGGCAGCATGCGATGAAATCACATAATCCTGCACATCCAGCTGGCAGCGGCTGGCGCAATTAGCGATGTTTTTGATCGTCGAATCAGACGCCGTAATCAAATGCACATCCGCCGTCAGATATTCCCCCGTCATCCCAATCGGATCATCAATCCCGCGAATATCATCCACCGTAAATGACAACGGCACCGAATGGATAATCCGCCGCTTCTCCTCCGAAATATAATTTTCCCGCGCCCGGATCACCGCCCGTTTCATATCCCTTGGCGAAACCTGCCCGCCGTTGATTTCCACTTGCGCCTGCATCCGGATTGAGTTCGGCGTTGCCCCGGAAACGCTCACCACAACCTTATCAATCGGTTCCCCGGCCATCTTTTCCGCCGCCGAAACCGCCGCAATAATCGAATTCTCCGCCAGCCGGATATCCGTAATCGCCCCTGACTTAATCCCTTGCGCCAGTTGATGCCCAATGCCGATAATCTTCAAACTATTATCCGGCGTAATCTGCGCGATGAAGCAGACGATTTTGGTCGTGCCAATATCCAATACTCCGATAATTCCTGAGCGCGACCTAGGAGCCATAGGCTACCCCCGCTTTGGTGAACAGTGAACGGCAAACGGCAAACGGTAAGCAAGAAACTAATCCCACTCCGTTAACCGTTAACCGTTCACCGTTCACCATCTTAAGCACTTTTACTCCTCATGGAAGTTTTCACCGTCGTATCGCCTTCCAGCGTTTTGATGTAAATCCGGTCCTTCAACCGCAAATCGATCGATTTAATCTGCCGATTCAAGATATGTTCGTTCTTATCCATCTCCGCCAAATGGCTCCAAGCCTCATCCATATTTTGCGCCGGCAACATCACCTCAATGCCGTTATTGAACAAAATATTCCACCGTCTTTCGCCCATCAGTGCTGCGGAGGCAACTTGCTGATAAAGTTTTTTCTCATGCGCCAGTGTCGCAAAAATGCTTGCCGCTTCTTTGTTCGCGCCTTCGCCGATAATCAGCGGGAAGGGCAGCACATCCGGCGAATCCACCTCAGTCAAAACCACTCCATCTGAATCAATCAAATTAAATTTCTTGCCCAATTGCCAAATCGCGATCGGCTTTCTTTCATCAATCGTGATTTTGATATTCGACGGCAAAACTCTTCGCACTTCCGCATCTTTTACCCAACTTTGCTTCTTGATATCCATGCGCAATTCTTCCAGATCCAATCCCAAAATCGGTTTGCCGTAAGTCAGCTCAAGCTGATCAGCTAATTCTTCCTGTCCGGTATATTTATTCCCCTCAAAAGTCACCCGCTCCAAGCGCAACCCAGTTTTTGCTGTCAAGTTGATAATATTATCGCTCACCGATTGCATATAGCTCCGCGGCGTCGAGGAGTTAAAAAGCCATAAAGTGAAAGTGCAAATGAACAGCACTACCGCCACAAATCCGATCCGGTAAAAACGCCGTGCATAAACCCGCGCCTTGCGGCGGAAAACCAGCTGTTCGCACTTATCCTGATATGATTTTCGTGATTTTTTGCGCGGCGGCATGATGATTTATGAAATTGGCTTAAAAAAGGTTAGCTTTTCATATTATGCAACGCCGCGTTTTTGACAAGGATTTCGATCAAGTTCTCGAAATTAATCCCCGCATAATTCGCAATCTCCGGGACTAGTGACAGTTCCGTCATACCGGGATGGGTGTTGAGCTCCAGGATATAGAAATCCTTGCCGTCAAACCGGAAATCAGAGCGCGAAAGCCCCGAACATTTGAGCGTCCGATGCGCCAATTCTGCCATTTGCATAACCGTCTTGCTCTGCGCCACAGTAAGCGGGGCAGGCATCAAATGCTCGGTTTTGCCGTCCGTATATTTGTTTTCATAAGTATAAAACCCCTGTTTCGGCTTCAACTCGATCACCCCCAGCGCCTTCCCATCCAGCACCGCTACAGATAACTCATGCCCATCGATATATTTCTCCACAATCGCCCGTCCAAACTTCCATCCTTTCTTCGCTGCCGCCAAATCCTTCTCATCGCGGATAATATAAACTCCAACACTGGAGCCTTCCGCCACAGGCTTGATAACAAACGGTAACGGCATGAATTGTATATTAATTTCCCCAATCTCCACCGCCCGGCTACCGGCAATCTTCAAACCCGCATTCTTAAAAATATTCTGCGTAATTTCCTTATCCATCGCCATCGCCGAAGCTGTAACTCCAGAATGCGTATAAGGAATTCCCAAAATCTCCAGCAAGCCTTGCACACAGCCATCTTCGCCATATGTCCCGTGCAGCGCGATAAAGCAAATATCCGGCTTCACGACCGCCAATTTCGCCGCCAAATCATGCGAAACATCAATTTCAGAGACCTTATAACCCTTATTTTTCAGCGCCTTGACCACAGCCGCCCCAGAGCGCAAGGAAACCTCCCTTTCACTCGACATCCCTCCCATCAAAACCGCAATATGCTTTGTCATGTATGGGTTATACTGATTGTCATTAAAGTTTCAAATTTAAATATTTGCCGCAATCAGTTAATAATGATAAGTTTAGCAATATAAACAATATTATACGCGCATGATTAGAATTAGTTGGAATTCTTACGGTGGCCGCGCTTCTTCTTATAATTATGGAAGAAGCGCCAGTGGCGGCGGTTTCGGCTTTGCCGCGATTTTCCATAGCCGCGAAAACGGCCACGGCAATGATCACTACAGATATGATAATCACCAAAGTTATCAAGGCTACAATAACTATGGCAGCCATCCGCATTTAGGTATCGCAATACATTTAGGCAGGGGCCAATCCGGATATTCATCACGCTCCAATCAAGGCCCGCGATATTCTCAAGAAGAAATAATTGAGAAACATAAAGATCAAGCAATCGCCAATAAAGACAAAAATCCGCAAGCTTATAACGATTACATGAATTTCGCAGTCAGGGAAGCAGTCGCTGCCGCCAGATGTTGGAATTCCGATCCTAAAATTGTAGCCGAAGGTACTCGCCAATGGCGTTTGGAAGGTGAAAAGATCATAAACAATGAAAGAGGCGGGCTCACCTTCGTCGGATCAATGGAAGCCGCAAAGGCACTATCCGACACATATTTTGCCGCACGCGAAGATTCCGTCGAAAGAGGTGACAATGGCAAACTCGCCGCTCTCGAACAGAAATGGAGAGAAGCCAGCAAAGTCCCATATGGCCCCCGCCGCGACGCAAAAATCATCGAATCCATGGCATCCCTAAACAACCGTTGGAACCAAGTCGAAAACGGAACTTCCAAAGCTGGTGATGAAATTCCGGCTTTAAGAGCCATACCTGTCCACGCTAATCAAAACTACGGTATTGATGGCAAACGTATTTTAGACGCAATTCCTGCAGCTGAGATGGTTATTGCAAGAGCAGTTGCCGTAGATCCAGCCAAAAATAGGGATATCAACGGAAATCTTATTCCAGTCAAACAATCTTCTGTAGCAACTGGTGAGTGGCATCTTTATGAAAACAAACTGAACGACAATTTCACCTACAAAGTAGCATATCAAGATAAAGGAGATACTTTGTCAATTGCGCCTTTTGGTGATTTAAATAAGACAATCTTGGTTTCCGCCACCAAAGAAAATCGCGCTGCTATCGATTCGATTGTTGATGCAGCAAAAAATGTTTCCACAGTAGATAAAGATAAGGCCGGCGGAGCTTACAGAGCGATGCTAACATCAATTGCTGATGCATGTAAAAATAATAAGCTGACAATTGGTGATGAAGATAAGGCAAAACTCAATGCAACTTTGATGGGTAATGAAATGCCGCCATTGGCCAGCAATTCACGCGCTAGCAGCACTTCACAGGATTTAAAAGCACCTCTGCCGCAATTGGCTTTGGAAAAAGCAGTGGCAAGCCTTCGTTCTGTTTCCTAGGCAATCTTCTTGCTTAAACCAAATTATTATTATAACTAGCTGACATGGTGAACACCGCAAAAAACATCGTCATGATCGGCACCGGATATGTCGGACTCGTCACCGGAGCCTGCCTCGCGGATATCGGCCATAATGTCCTCTGTATCGACAAAGACGCCGCTAAAATCGATATGCTAAAAAGCGGCGGCATCCCCATTTACGAACCGGGCTTGAAAGAAATCGTCACCCGCAACGCCAAATCCGGCAATTTGAAATTCTCCACCGAACTGAACCTCGAAAAAGCCGATGCAATCTTCCTCGGCGTCGGCACTCCAACTGATGACACCACCGGCAACGCCGATTTAACCGCGCTATTTTCCGCCGCCACCGAAATCAAACAAAAACTAAAATCCAAAACCATCATCGTCACCAAATCCACCGTTCCCGTCGGCACCGGTGAAAAACTAAAATCCATCATCGGCAATTTGGGCGAAATGGTCTCCAATCCCGAATTCCTCCGCGAAGGCAACGCCGTCAACGATTTCATGAACCCCGATCGCATAGTCATCGGCTCCGAAAGCGCTCATGCCAATAAAATCATGGCCGAAATTTATGCGCCGTTAAAAAGCGAAACCCTTTTCACCTCCATCGAATCCGCCGAGTTAATCAAATATGCCGCCAACGCTTTCCTCGCCGCCAAAGTCGCCTATATCAACGAAATTGCCGATCTCTGCGAAAAAGTCGGCGCCGATGTTGAAGATGTCTCGCGCGGCATGGGCCTCGACAAACGCATCGGCTCACAATTCCTCAAAGCCGGCCCCGGCATCGGCGGCTCATGCTTCCCCAAAGACATTCGCGCATTATTAGCGCAGGAAAAATCCGCCGGACTGGAAAGCAAAATGGTCGAAGCCGTAATTGACTCCAACGAAAAACGCAAAATCCGCATTGCCCAAAAAATCGCCGATATAGTAGGGCAGGGCACAAGCGCCTCAAAAATAATAGCTATTTGGGGATTGACCTTCAAAGCCAACACCGACGACATGCGCGAAAGCCCGTCGCTTACCATCATCCCCGAACTGCAAAAAGCCGGTTTCAAAATCCGCGCCTATGACCCCGAAGGCGCGCGCGAAGCCAAAAAACTCCTCCCCGGAATCGAACTTTGCGACACGGCGGAAAACGCGGCGCAGGGCGCATCGGCAATTGTTATCCTCACCGAATGGCAGGAATTCAAAACCATAGATTTCACCAAACTAAAACTAAAAACCAAAATCATGATCGATTTGCGAAACCTGCTGGAACGCGCTCAGGTGGCCGATTACGACTATTATTCCACCGGCCGCAAACCATGCCTCGCAGAAAATCTTGTCAAGACCAAGGCAATAGCTTAAAACCCGTGGAATGGCCGCAAAACTCAACAAAACAAGAATCCGGGATACAAAACTAGTAGTCCTCGCTTCATTCATTATCATCCTTTTCACCAAACAAATCTTCGGCCATAACGACGAAGAAATACACAACCCTATAGAACTTACCGGCCTTTTATTAGTTTGCCTTTGCGCCATGGGCCGCGTTTATTGCACTGCATTCCTCGGCGGTTTCAAAAATTGGGGTGTTGTTGATTACGGTCCATTTTCAGTTTGCCGCAACCCATTATATCTATTCTCCTTTATCGGCGTTCTCGGCATTAGCCTAATGACCGTAAATATTGCCGTTGTCATTATAATGCCCACAGCATTCCTGATGATTTATCTTTCCCTCATCAAGCGCGAGGAAGTTTATCTGGAAAATAAATTTGGTGAAGATTATCTGAAATACAAACGCAAAACCCCGCGCCTGATCCCTAAATTCAAACTCTACCACGCTCCAAAAACTGTGGAAATGACGCCAAAAAAATTGTTGCAAAGCGTCGGTGACAGCGTCATGTGGTTCCTGGCCTATCCACTGATCGAGATCATAGAATATTTCCAGGATGTCAACATCCTGAAGCCTCTAATCTACATCACTTTCTAAATAAATTCGTCATTGCGGCCCACGAGCCGCAATCTCCCTCAGGCGTCAGAGATAGATTGCGGCTCGT
>JAYVPI010000019.1:0-224018 GCA_043757405.1 Alphaproteobacteria bacterium | reverse complement strand
CTTTTTCCTGTTTCTTAAAATGGATCAGTTTGCAGAAAGGTTTTCTCATGGTAATCATGATTTTTACTTTCATTTTTTTGCCGTTCACTTCCGTAGCTCTCTAATTGTGAGATAGTTTTGCGGGAAATAATAAAGGAAAGATTAATGTGGTGGAATGCGGTTTAATATAGCAATTTTTAAATACATGGCAGCTGGAAACCACAAAAACGTTGAATTATCTGAATAAAACAGTATAATGTTCGATATGTCCCGAATTCATAAATTCGTGCTTTTTGTCTGTCTCACGGCTATGCCCGTTTATGCAATTGCCGCGAACGACAAAAAACAGATTGAACTCACCTGTGGCGAAGCAAAGGCGACGATAACATGTACTAAATTTGGGAAAGTTGGAGACTACGAAGATGTTTGTCTAAAAAGCACAGTTGAGTTTCAGTTAAAGAACGGTCGTCGCATAATTTCGCATGATAAACCACCTCAAAACTTTGTCACTCCCACAATTGCGGACGAACTTAGCTGCGAAACCAGGAATGGAAAATATTATTTTACTGTATGGTATAGTCCAGATTGCAGTTTCGCACAGTGTACGACAATTTATCATTTCAGCGAAAGCGGAAAAATTATAGCAATGAATTCCAAAAAATATAAAAAGCTAATGACTGCGGAACCAACATTTATAGGGCAAACACAGGATTTAAGGGGAGAAAGATAATGGCCACCCAGTTCGATAATCTTCTTTCGCCAAAAAAAGGCGCTTATTCAAAAAGCCAGATAGTTGACAGGTCTTATTATGATGTGCCAGTAGATAAAACCGAAGGCCGGCTAGCAGGAAATTCACGCATAGCAGGCGATGCCTCGCATGAAGTCCAAATTGAATCAATAAAAGCCCTACAAAAAGCGGCAAAGGCGTCAGATCTTGACGATAATGATACTGCACTACTTCTTGCAATCATCCGCACAGAATCAGGATTTAACCCCGATGCCGCCGCCGGAACCACTTCTGCGCATGGTTTGGGGCAGCTTGTAGATGGTACTGCAAAGAATTATGGAGTAACGGATGATAATCGTTGGAACCTAGAAACACAGGCGCAAGCAGCAGCGGATCATTATATAGATTGTTATAATAAGACTGTAAAACTAGGACAGGATTCTTCCCATATTTATGCTTTATGGCATGATGGCTTATATAGCGGCGGCAACGGAGTGGGGCTCCCAATATCAAACAACAACGTCATGCCATATGTTCCAAAATTTTATAACGCCATCACCAATGCCGGCACTTACAGTTTTGAACAAAACGGCAAGTTATCACGTGATGATTTTCATGCCGGTTTCGCAAATATAGCGGCGCAACTCAAATCTTCCGGCTTTGCTCAAGTCGAGGATAAAAAACCCGAAGCTTATGACGAGAAAGATCTGGCCGCAAAACTGCAAAAAGTAATTGATGGTGTCAGTAATGTTGCAGATAATAATCCCGATGTACCACAAATACGCGGCGAGCAGCCTTCACGGCAAATTTCCTCAGGAAATAGTATATAAAAAACCCCACCGAATGGCAGGGTTTTTCAATTTTCTGATTGTTCCCTGTCCGGTTTACTGCGCAAATCCTCCAATGGAACACCGGCGAAGCGCCGGCTGACGGCTCTAATCTTGGAACTTTCGACGTAGCTTTCGGCTTCTACGTTTTGCTTCCTGCTTTTCGCGGACGCGTTTTTCAGAAGGTTTCTCGAAATGACGGCGCAGTTTTAGTTCGCGGAAAATGCCTTCACGTTGCATTTTCTTTTTCAATGCACGAACAGCCTGCTCGACATTATTATCTCTAACGGTGACTTCTACCAAGAGTGATACCCCCTTTGAAGGATGTGTAAGTGTTGTTTTAATAAGAGCACGGGTTATAATCCGCCGCATGAATACAAGTCAAGCGCAAATCCTCGAATATGCTTTGAAAAACTGTCTTTTTGACGGTTGGGGCATAGATTTGCTGGAAAACGCCTGTAAAAGCGCCAATTTGGATAAGAATTATTGGAAGATCGACTTCCCTGAAGGGGCGATTGATGTGATCGATTATTTCCTGATCCAGACTGATGCAAAAATGGCCGAGTCGCTGGATCGAAACAATCTCCGCACAACTGAAAAAATCCGCGCTGCTATAAAATCCCGCTTGGAATTGAATGCGCCATATAAAAAACAAATCGAATCCATGCTCGGAATTTTAGCCCTCCACCCCGTCCGCGCCACAAAAGCCACATATCGCACGGTCGATAATATCTGGCGATTAGCGGGCGATACGGCGACGGATTGGAACTTTTATTCCAAACGGCTGTTATTGGCGGGGGTTTATTCTTCAACTTTATTATACTGGCTGAACGATAAAAGCGAAGCCCACGGCGAGAGCTGGGAATTCTTGGATAAGCGTTTGGCAGAAATCGGTAAATTTGGAAAAAGCATAAGCAAAATCAAAGCCTCCGTTAAACAAAACTTGACAAAATTTGGCAAATTTTGATATAATCCAGCCATGCCGACGATAAATATATCATTACCGGAACCCATGCGCCTTTTTATTGAGGAACAATCAGCGCTGGAAAATTTTACCACCAGCGAATATATCCGCCACCTGATTCGAGAGGAACAGGAGGAAAAGGAGAAAAAACAGCTTTCGCTCCTCCGCGATTACCTCGCAATCAGCGCCCGTCAGCTTGATGAGGGCGTTTATGGCAAAATGTCTTTTGATGAAATTATTAAGGAAGGCAAAAAAAAGTTTAAATCCAGCAAGGGCAGCTAATTGCTAAAAATCCTAAAATCACTTGCAGCGCAATCTGATTTACTGGAAATATTTGATTATTCAGCTCACAATTGGGGCGAGAAAAAAGCCGAAATTTATATCAGGCGAATTGAGAAAGCGATTTTGAGAATCGCAAAAAATCCCCATATTGGTACAATAAGAAATGATGTCCCATCACCATACTTATCTTTTTCCATTAACAGCCATTTGATTATTTATCGGCATAACACAATAAAGCTTGAAATCATGAATATATTACATCCGGCCATGGATATAAAATCAAGAATTATAAAATCGCTGGAAAAACCTACGCTATAATCAGCTTCGTCACATGCCCCATTTTCCGCCCAGGGCGGGCGGTGTTTTTGCCGTATAAGTGAATTTTCGTATTTGGCTCAGTGACATATTTTGTAATGTCGTTCACATCCTCACCAATCAGGTTTTTCATCACGGCATTGGAATGTTGCTTCACATTGCCCAACGGCAACCCACAAATCGCGCGTACGAATTGCTCGAATTGCGAAGTCACGCAGGAATCAATCGTGTGATGCCCGGAATTATGCGGGCGCGGCGCCAGTTCATTGACCGCCAAACCGTCTTTGGTAACAAACATCTCCACCGCCAATACGCCGATCAGCTTCAAACCCTGCGCCAGTTCCATAGCAATTTCCACTGCCTGCAATTCCAGCGTGGGGGGTATAATCGCAGGCGCCATCGTCTCATCGAGGATATGGTTTTTGTGAATATTCTCTACCGGCTGATAGCATTTAATTTCTCCCGCAACGTTCCGCGCCACAATCACGGAAATCTCTTTCTCGAATTCCACAAATCCCTCAACCACGCATTCCTGCTCAATAATAATCCCGGAAACCTGCCTACTATCCGCTATCAATATTTGCCCCTTGCCGTCATAGCCCAATTCGGCGGTTTTCAAAATACACGGCAGGCCAACTTTATTAACCGCCGCCTGCAATTCCTCAGATGAACTGACCGCGATATATGGAGCAGTTTTGATGCCGCGCGAATTGATAAAATCCTTCTCCCGCATCCGGTGCTGGCAGATTTTGATAATTTTGGAACTCGGCGCGACTACCGTATATTTTTCCAAAATTTCCAGTGTCTTATAGGGCACGTTCTCAAATTCAAAACTAACCAAATCCACTTCCTTGGCGAATTTCTCCAAACTTTCTTCGTCGAGATAATCAGCCAGGGTTGTTTTATATGCAATATGGGTGGTCGGGCTGTCCTCCTCCGGCGTGTAAACATGAACTTTATAGCCGAGTTGCGCCGCCGCAATGGCCGTCATCCGCCCCAACTGCCCGCCGCCGAGAATACCGATTATTGAATTTGGTTTTAACATTTCATTCCAATTGTCATCCTAAGGCTCGACCCGAGGATCCAGCCGCGGAGTACACTCTAAGCAGATTCTCGTGTCAAGCAGGCGTTGTTGCATGGTTAAAGATTTTATAGCAGAAATAAAGATTGTCATCCCCGGACCGAAGGTTCGCGGATCCAGGGTTACAGGCACCGAAGGAGTGTTTGACCCTGGATCCCCGCCCAAGAGGGCGAGGATGACGGCGTTTGTTTTTGGTAATCAAATATATCGAACCATACAACAGCATCGGTCAAGCACGAGAATGACAGATTTAGTTTATTTAGGGCTTTTGGCAACTTTTTTGCTTTGTTCGCTGCGCCATTTTTTTAAACGCGCTGATAATTTCTTATCTTCCAAAGCCACAATCGCCGCCGCCAACAATCCGGCGTTCTTTGCGCCCGGCTTACCGATCGCCAATGTTCCCACCGGGATTCCGCCAGGCATTTGCGCGATTGATAACAAACTATCCAAGCCTTTCAGTGCCTTGGATTCAACCGGCACGCCAAGCACCGGCAAATGCGTCAGTGACGCCACCATCCCCGGCAAATGCGCCGCACCGCCTGCTCCGGCGATAATTACTTTCACTCCCGCCTTTTCCGCACCTTCTGCAAATTCCAGCATTCGTTTTGGCGTGCGATGTGCGCTCACAATTTTGGTTTCATAACTGACACCAAGAGCCTTCAAAACTTTTTCCGCTTCCAACATAGTCTCATAATCGGACTGCGAACCCATTATTATCGATACTTTTGTCATAAGTCATTAATCATAAGTCATTAGGGGATTTCTATCAAGCAATTCGTCACTGCGAAAGCAGCGCGGCAATCCATGGCGCCGGTATGGATTGCCGCGCTGCGCTCGCAATGACGTGAACTCTAATGACTAATGACCATAAAGCGCTTCAGCGCGGGTCGTGAATGCCGAAACCATTTTGTGAACGGCTTTTTCGAACAGCCCACCAATCAACGCCTGCAAAATCTGTGAGCGGAATTGGAATTTGATGTAGAAGTTGATTTTAGTCCCCAAAATACCATCCGTGGCTACCGGCGTAAACTTCCAATTATTTTCCAGAATCGAAAACGGCCCGTTAATATATTCCACCTCAATCTCATTGCGGCGCAAATGCACCCGCGAAGTATAAGTTTCCATAATCCCCTTAAACCCCACCACCAAATCCGCCAGCACATTTTTTTCATCTTTTTCCCTAACCCGGACGGCTGAACACCAAGGGATAAATTCCGGATACTTCTCCACATCCGCCACCAGCGCGTATAATTGCTCTGGCGTGTAGGGCGAGATGATTTCTTCGGTGTGGGTACGCATATCTTTATGTACGAAACCGTCATCTTGAGCGCAAGCGAAAGATCCTTCGCGTTGCTCAGGATGACGGCAATTTTGTCATCCTCGGGCTCGACCCGAGGATCCAGCCGCCGGAGTACACACAACCTGGATTCTCGTGTCAAGCACGAGAATGACAGTTCATCCAGTTACTAAGTTTATAAGTACCAACCATGCAAAGAATGTGTTTAATAGCAATATCATGATATCTAAAATCAAAAATCGCTTCTCTAATTTCCCAAATAAGAGAAAAGTATAAATAATAATACCAATAGAAATCGCAAGTATTATAATTGCGAATAAATAAAGCCATCTTGCATCAAGTGAAGCAGAAAAAACAACTTCGCGAACAATAGCAAAGATTACTGGTATTAATATGCTCCATATTAAAAAGTATTTCCTAATACGGTTCAAACTATTCCAAAAATCTTTCATTAAGCCACCTCCGCCAACAGTCTCTCCCGCTCAGCCTTCATCACCGCGAAATCTTCTCCGGCGTGGTAGCTGGAGCGGGTCAGTGGTGAGCTGCTTACCATTAGGAAGCCTTTTACCTTCGCCATGCGTGCATAGAACTCGAATTCTTCCGGCGGTACATAGCGCTCGACATTGGCGTGTTTCGGGGTCGGCTGGAGATATTGGCCGATGGTCATGAAATCAACATCGGCGGCGCGTAAATCATCCATAACCTGCAGCACTTCTTCTTTAATTTCACCCAGGCCCAACATTATACCGGATTTGGTGAATGTCTGCGGCTCAATTTCCTTGACGCGCTTCAGCAGCATCAGCGAATGGAAATATCGTGTCCCAGGACGAATCGCCGCATAAAGCCGCGGTACGGTTTCGATGTTGTGGTTATAAACATCGGGGCGGGCGCGGGCGACAGTTTCAATCGCACCTTGCTTGGCGCGGAAATCGGGCGTGAGAATCTCAATCGTCGTATTCGGCGAAGTTACGCGCAGCCGCTCAATGCATTTGGCGAAATGCGAGGCGCCGCCATCTTCCAAATCATCGCGGTCAACGGAAGTTATCACCACATGCGACAACCCCAATTTGCCCACCGCTGCCGCCAGATTATCCGGCTCATGCGGATCGAGCAAATCGGGTCTGCCGGTTTTGATATTGCAAAACGCGCAAGCCCGCGTGCATACGGAGCCGAGGATCATCACCGTCGCATGTTTCTTGCTCCAGCACTCCCCAATATTCGGGCAAGCCGCCTCCTCACAAACCGTATTCAATTTATGCTCGCGAATTAGGTCACGGGTATTGGCATATTCCTTGGAATTCGGCGCTTTGACGCGGATCCAATCCGGCTTGGTGCGGGAGGTTGGTTTTGGCACAGGCGGCATAAAATCAGCAAGTTCCATTTTAAGCGTCAGGATGAGTTTTCATTTGCTGGCGGATGAGATTATCAATATATTTCTGCGGCTGGATGCCTTTATTTTTAATCCAGTTAAGCGCGTCATCATCAAGTGAAACCATGTGCGAAAATAACGCCGGCGGAATTCTAATACCCACGGTTTTAAAACCGGCCAAATTCTCCATAATATCATCCTGCGCATTGAGTTCGATTTCCTCTTCACTCATCGCCTCGATTCTTGCCCAGTCTGTCCGGTCGGACAATTTAGCCAATTCTTCGGCTGTGAATGATACTAAATGCTCTTCTTTGCTCATCGCTCGCTCTTCTTAAAGAAATTATTCTGACTTTATAATCCCTTATAACATAAACCACACTTAAAAACAAGCTTCCTCGCGATATAACTCTGATATTTCTAAGCTCATTATTCTTTTCTTTAATTTCTTCAAAATAGTAATTTAATTGAAATAATTCCTTACTTAAGCGGAAGTCAAAGCCATGCTTTTTGATATTAGCTTCATTTTTTTGCTCGTCCCACTCGAACTTCATAAGTTACATATGTATAACCCGTTTTTCACTATCCAACACTGCCTCATGCATCATTTCCGACATGGTCGGGTGCGGGTAAATTGTGTGGATGAAGTCTAGTTCGGTGGCTTCCATGGTTTTGCCTAGCGTATAGCCTTGAATCATCTCCGTGACTTCCGCGCCGATCATGTGTGCGCCGAGCAGTTCGCCGGTTTTTTCGTCGAAGATTACTTTCACCAAGCCGAATTCTTCCTCACCCATTGCAATCGCCTTGCCGTTGCCCATGGGCGAGAAGCGCCCGATTTTCACTTTCAAATTCTTTTCCTTGCATGCGCGTTCCGTCAAGCCGACGCTGGCGATTTGCGGACGGGAATATGTGCAGCCGGGGATATTTTGTTTCTTCATCGCATGGACATCTTTTTGTCCGGCGATTTTTTCGACGCAAATAATCCCCTCATGCGAAGCCTTATGCGCCAGCCACGGCGCACCGGCAACATCGCCGATTGCGTAAATTCCTTTTTCCGCCGTTTCGCACCATTCATTAGTGACGATATGCCCGCGATCCAACTTCACCTTGGTTTTTTCCAGGCCAAGATTTTCCGTATTTGGCACAATCCCAACCGCCATGATGATTTTATCGATATTCAGTTTTTCAATTTTGCCGCCAACTTCAATTTCCGCAACGCCTTTGCCAGCCTTCACCAACTTGGCGCCTGTCATGATTTTGATACCTTGTTTCTCAAACACTTTATGCGCGATTTTGGAAATTTCATCATCTTCAACGGGAAGAATTTTATCCAGCACTTCAATCAGCGTAACTTCCGCGCCCATATTGCGATAAAAACTCGCGAACTCCGTCCCAATTGCGCCGCTGCCAACTACCAACAACTTCTTCGGCATCTCCGTCGGCACCATCGCTTCGCGATATGTCCAAATAAACTTTCCATCCGCCTCAAAATCCGGCAATTGCCGCGCTCGCGCACCGGTGGCAATGATTATATGCTTTGCGGAATAGTTATCTTTACCAACCGTCACTTTCCCCGCACCTGCCAACTTGGCCTCGCCGTTGATTACAGTGACTTTGTTTTTTTTCATCAGCATATTTATGCCGCCAACAAGTTTCGCGGAAACATTGCGCGAGCGTTCGACGACTTTCTTCAAATCAAACGAGAAACCTTTTACCGTAAAACCGAAATCGGAAGCATTCTCCAACAAATGATGCACTTCCGCCGAGCGCAGTAAAGCCTTGGTCGGAATGCATCCCCAATTGAGGCAAATACCGCCGAGCTTATCGCGCTCAACCACCGCAACTTTCATTTTTAGTTGCGCGGCGCGTATGGCGGCAACATATCCGCCCGGCCCGCCGCCTATGATGATTACATCAAAATTATTATCGCTCATTGCTATATTTTCGTCCCAGTTTCTATAATCGGCTTACTCATAACCGGCGCCGGTGGTGCAGATTGCACAGCATCAGGCGATACGGCGGACGGGGCTTTCAAAGCTGCTTTGGCAGGATAATATTTCTGCTCGATCACCCTGATTTGCTCTTCAGTTTTGCCGCCGACCAATATGTTATCAGTGCCGTCCATCTTGACGTCGATAATGATATCGCCATTTGAGTTTTGGCCAATTTCACTTAGGAATTTGATCGAGTTATCGACTTGTTCCTGCGGGATCGGGAAGAATTTCTTGAAATAATCGATCAGTTTTTGGTATTGCGCAATTTTCACAGTAGCAGTGCCAACCGGAATAACTTTCGGGTTATCCTTTTTAAATACTAAGTTAGCCTTCGCCACAAATCCAGCATTTCCCATCAAAACCGAAAGATCGTTCAGTTTCAGCGTTCCGTCGAACGGCTTGAATTCCGGTGGAGTTGCAGCTGCCGGCTTAAAATTCGGATCCTGCATTGCCTTGACGCGATTCTCTTGTTCCGTTTTTGGATAATCCATCATCTTGACAAACTGATCTTTGTAATCATCGCCATTGTAAGCATAATCCATGTTTATATTCAGCGGCTCAATCTGCCCCAGCATAATTTTTATCATGTCTCCGGGAGCGATATTTTTAAAGCTAAGTTTGCCCCAAATATCCAGCTTACCGGCATTATTTTTGCGCTCGCTTTCCATATATGATTCGCCGATTATCGCTAGAACCGTATTGCCGCGGCCCTCGATAAATTTCACATTCTTGGCGGATGATTTCATATAACCAGACTGCATATCCGGCGATATTTTGAATTCATTATATGGCGTATCCGCCGTTACTGAAAATAATTTAGTAGGCGTTGCACTCATTGCATCGATGTAAAATTCAAGATTGCCATCGCTGTGGAAGAAATAATGCGAAGCGTCATTGACATCGCGTGAGATGAATAATTTTTTGGCTCGGATCTCGATACTTTCCGCCTTTGCTCCGGGAGTCGCCGATTTGACCGACAATTTAGGGGCATCGATTTCAACAGTGCCTTTGCCCTCGCCTGAACTGGTTTTCAAAGCAGCATAATCAAAACTCATATCCGCACCTTCGCTGATAGATTTGATGAGGGTATCTTTCAGTTCTGCAGGCATGGATGGGTTGTTTTTATAAAAACCTAACACCCGGTTTTTTATGTTGCCGCCTTTCGCTGATTCAATATCCGCTTTCAACTGGCTTGCAACTTTATTACCGGCCCCAAATCCTGGGATTACGCCAGTTTGATAAGCCGCGAACGCAGCTCCGGCAATGATAAATACACCGGCAAAAATCGCCACGGCTTTGCTAGATTTTTTCTTTTCGTCTTTTTGTTCCAGAGATTCCATTTTCTTTTTTCCTTTATATTATAAAGTCGCTAGGCCGTCAGCGAAAATTACGTTTTGCGAGCATCGCAGCGGAGCGTACACTTTAGTACGTGAGCAGGGAAGCGCAGATAAACATAATTTGTAGCAAGGCATAGTAGACTTTAGATAAACATTAAAACCGGTTCTTCGATATATCCTTTAAACGCCGCCAAAAATTGTGCGCCTAATGCCCCGTCAACCACGCGGTGATCAACTGATAGTGAGCATGACATCATGTTGGCAACTAACGTTTGGCCATTTTTGGCGATCACCCTTTCCTCGCCTGCGCCGACAGATAATATGCAAGATTGCGGCGGGTTGATAATCGCCTGAAAGTTTTTGACGCCATACATGCCGAGATTGGAAATGCTAAAACCACCGCCCTGGAATTCCTCAGGTTTGAGCGCATTTTCCTTAGCGCGTTTCGCCAAGTCCTTCATTTCACTAGAAATTTGCACAATCGATTTTTGGTCGGCGTTTTTGATGATCGGTGTAATCAACCCGCCATCAATCGCCACCGCAACAGAAATATCGACATTATTAAAAATCCGAATCGCCGCATCCGTCCATGAAGCATTCGCCGCCGGAACATCATGCAATGCCATCGCAGAAGCTTTAATCACCAAATCATTGACCGAGATTTTATATTTATCCTTGCCCTTCTCATTTATCGCGGCGCGGGCGCCCAGCAGTGCATCAATATTCAAATCAATGGAAAGATAAAAATGCGGCACGGTATTTTTTGATTCCAACAATCGCCGCGCAATTACTTTGCGCATATTATTATTCGGAATTTCATTAAATTCCGTGGCATTCCGCCCAACTTTATTACCGCGCCCGGCATTCGCCAAATCCGCCTTTACAATCCGCCCATGCGGCCCCGTGCCATGTACGCCGCCCAAATTAATTCCTTCCTGCTGCGCAATTCGTTTCGCTAATGGTGAAATTTTGACTCTGTCGGCAGACGCCAGACGCCGGACTTCCGTTTGGGGTTCTACCTTTTTTTCTAAATTTTTCTCTTCCTTCTTTTCTGAAGCCTGAGGCCTGAGGTCTGAAGTCTTAAAGCCCTTCAGGGCTTTAGCATCTTCCCCATCTTCCAATAACAGCGCAATTACATTATTAACTTTCACATTCTCAGTTCCCGCCGGAACCACAATTTTGCCCATAATCCCCGCATCCACCGCCTCAACTTCCATCGTCGCCTTATCAGTCTCAATTTCCGCAAGGACATCACCTGGCTTCACCTTATCACCCTCCTTTTTCTTCCACGAAGCAAGGTTCCCCTCAGTCATAGTCGGCGACAGCGCGGGCATAAGGATTTCTATGGGCATGAATTTGGCTCAGTTATTTGTTATGGCCAATTTATGGAATAATTTTTTTGATGGCAATAGATTAATCGTTTTCCTGTTGCAAACACCCTAATTAATAAATATTAATAGGGGATGAGTCAGTTAGACGCCTTTAAAACCCGCCAAAAGAGCCGCTTCTCAAGCGATAGAGTATTGTTGATTGGCGGCGGGGTATCCAGCTTTGCTGCAGCGCGGGATTTAGCCGATCACCGCAATATTCTGATGTTGGAAGCATCAAGCCGCCTCTTTGGCCGAGTCAGCAGCGAGCATATCGGCGGCGTAACAATTGATAGCGGCGCCAACTGGCAGCACACACCGGAACGCGGCGATTTCCATAATGAGCCGGCGGTCCACTCAGCCGAAGTTTCTCATGATAACTTCAGGCATAGTATATTTATCAATGGCGCCGAAACTGACCCATTACCATTTTACGAAGCGCATTTTAAAGCCGACAGAAAGATAAATTCAAACACGGTTTCCGGCCTCACCCTTGAAGACCTGCTGACATGGGAATTGCAAAGCTATCATGGCGCATTTTTCCGCAACCAGTTTTGCGATTCCGATGCTGGTATAGAGCCGGAGCAGGTTTCCGCCGATGCCTGCCGCTTTGAGCACCAAACCAATGACGGGGATGTTTTCGTTCGCGGTTTTGAGGATGTATTGATGAATATGTTCTCTAGCACAATCTCCCGAATAAACATGCGCCTTAATTGCGCGGTAATCGAAGTCCACAACCGCCGCGACCATGTGATGGTAATAACCGCCGATGGCAGCAAATATTATGCAGAACATCTTTTATTATCACCGTCCGTCGGCGTCCTAAAATCCGGGCTGATAAAATTCACGCCCGAACTCCCCAAAAAATTCCGTGATGCACTTGATGGAGTCAGGATGGGGGTGTTGGAAAAATTCTTTTGCCATTTGCCGCCCAGTTTTTTTATCAATTACAGTATCCAGGAAAACGCCCAGATCCATATTCTTGACCAAAATAACAAACCCCTTTTCGCCGTCGCCCGCCCCGCCGGAAAGCCGCTGCTGGTCTTCCTTACCGGCGGCAACCACTCGCACCAGTTACTTGCCAGGACGGAAACGGAAATTGCCAATTACTTTCTCGATGCCTTACGCAAATGTTACGGCGAAGAGGTTGAGTTCCTGGATTTCAAACACACCGCGCATTTAAAAAATCCCTTTACACGCGGATCCTACAGCGCCGAAAAACCCGGCCACCCAGCCGCGCGGGAATTTCTGCAAGACCCATGGCTACGCATGAAAATTATCGGCGAAGCTTTCCACGATCCTTTCGCCGGCCAAGTCCCAGCCGCCGCCAAGTCAGGAAAAATAGGTGCAAGATGGGTGTTGGGTTTGAATGGGATCGGCCATAACGGCCAAATTAGATAATACTCTTCACAGCCGCCACAATATCGTCCGCCTGCGGCAATACCAGCTTTTCCAGGTTCGCGGCATATGGCAGCGGGACGTCTTTGCCAGCAACTTTTACTACCGGCGCATCCAAATCATCGAATGCTTCCTGCATAACGATGCTGGCGATTTCCGCGCCGATTCCGCAAACGGGGAATCCTTCTTCCACTGTTACCAGGCGGTTAGTTTTACGGACTGATTTGATAATTGTGTCTTTATCGAGCGGACGCAATGTGCGTAAATCGATAACTTCCGCGCTGATTCCTTCTTCCGCCAGCTTTTCCGCCGCCGCCAAAGCTTTGCCGACCATGACAGAATATGCCGCGATCGTTACATCAGTTCCTTCGCGCACAATTGCCGCTTTGCCGATTTCCTCGACATAATCACCTTCCGGCACATCGAATTTCTGCCCGTATAAGATCTCATTTTCCAAAAATATCACCGGATTCGGGTCGCGGATCGCCGCTTTCAGCAAACCTTTCGCCGAAGCCGCATCATAAGGCGCCACAACTTTTAATCCCGGCACATGCGCATACCAGGCCGCATAATCCTGGGAATGCTGCGCCCCAACCCGCGACGCCGCGCCATTTGGGCCACGGAACACAATCGGGCAACGCACCTGACCGCCGGACATATAATTTGTTTTGGCCGCAGAGTTGATAATCTGATCAATCGCCTGCATCGCAAAGTTGAACGTCATAAACTCCACAATCGGCCGCAAGCCCGACATCGAAGCGCCAACCGCCAATCCGGTAAAACCATGTTCCGTAATCGGCGTATCAATCACGCGATCCGCCCCAAACTCAGCCAGCATTCCTTCAGAAATTTTGTACGCGCCATTATACTCCGCAACCTCCTCCCCCATCAGGAAAACATCCTTATCCCGCCGCATCTCCTCGGCCATTGCGTCACGTAATGCGATTCTAACTGTTTGTTCGGTCATTTTATTCCTTATAATTTTGATATTTAAATGTCCCGATTACTGCAAGAGCCGCAACAAAAATCAACGCTAATTGGAATAGATCGCTTACATGCAACATTTGACTTACATCAAAATTCCTCTTGTAAAGAGTATATATTAAAATACCGAAAGAAAGTAAAAATAGTATGATTGCAATAATAGGACTTTTCCAGCGCTTTAGTGAATAAGCAAATCCCAAGAATATGAGAGCCGTGACAAGCAAAAATAAATGCGGTTTAGTCTTAAACGAATTTATAAATGCCGCACCAATAGAGCCAAACATAAGAAAGCATCCAATCACGCACGGCCAAATCATCCTAAAGTAAATTATCTGCCGTTTTGGTATAACTATATCATGAAATTGTTTCGTCATTAAACCTCATTATAAATATCCGTCATCAACTCAGCTTCATCCGGCTCTGGCGAGCTCTTCGCGAAGTCTTCTACTTCTTTTATTTGGTCTTTGATTTTGGTTTCGATTTTTTTGAATTCTTCTTCTTTGACTTTGAATCGCGCCACAATTTCGGCGCGGAGTTTTTCGATTGGGTCGCGTTCAGTTTTGTATTTTTCCAGTTCTTCCTTGCTGCGATATTTCGCCGGGTCGGACATTGAGTGGCCGCGATAGCGATAAGTTTTCATTTCCAGAATGATTGGCCCGTTGCCTTTGTGGATGTGGTCGATCGCCTTCAATGCCGCTTCACGCACGGCGATGACGTCCATACCATCCACTTGCACGCCCGGAATTCCGAATGATTCGCCGCGTTTGTATAGCTCCACCGTAGAAGTCGAGCGCTTGACCGCCGTACCCATTGCATATTGATTATTTTCAATCACATAAACCACCGGCAAATTCCATAATTTGGCCATGTTGAAGCTCTCGTAAACCTGCCCCTGATTGATCGCTCCGTCACCAAGATATGTAAACGAAATATTCTTATTTTTCCGATATTTATTGGCAAAAGCTAAACCAATACCTATAGGCACTTGGGCGCCCACGATACCGTGTCCGCCATAGAAATGGCCCTTGGTATTAAACAAATGCATCGATCCGCCCTTGCCGCGTGAGCAACCGGTGCTGCGTCCGGTTAATTCTGCCATCACATATTTGGGGTCGATTCCGCTGGCAATAATATGGCCATGGTCACGATAAGAAGTCACCTGTTGATCGCCTTTTTGGCGCACCGAGTTCATGCCGGTAATCACCGCTTCCTGGCCGATGTATAAATGACAAAAACCGGCAATCAAGCCCATTCCGTATAGCTGCCCGGCCTTTTCCTCAAAGCGGCGGATGAGGAGCATTTCCTCAAAATAACCGAGCAACTGCTCCTTGGTGAGAGTTGTATATTTCTGCACTATTTCTTTCACTGTTATATTCTTCGCCATACGCGGCGCAAACTAGCATCATCACCTTAAACGGGCAAGCTTCAAATATGCTGCGCTGCCGTAACAATCATCATTACGAGTCCCAGCCTTCGCTGGGACAAACTCCGCACAGCGTTGTTACATGGTTAAAGATTCCATAGCAGAAAAAAAGACCGTCATCCTCGAACCGAAGGTTCGGGGATCCAGGGCTACAGCCACCGGCGGAGTGTTTGACCCTGGATCCCCGCCCAAGCGGGCGAGGATGACGGTGTCTGTTTTTGGTAATCAAATATCTATAACTTACCGAGCCATGCAGCAACGCTGGCCCTGCTCGCAATGATGGTTAAAGCAATTCCAAATTCCCGCCAATCGCGGTTTTATTGATGGTCACTACTTTCTCAACACAAAACCGCTTCAAATATTCCGGCCCGCCCGCTTTCGGCCCTGTTCCTGATAATCCATGCCCGCCGAATGGTTGGCTTTCCACCACAGCGCCGATCATGCTGCGATTGGCATAGATATTTCCGGCACGAATCTGGCTGGCGAGATAGTTGATGCGGTTGCCGATTCGCGTCTGGATCCCGAACGTCAGCCCGTAACCAGTAGAATTAATTTCCTCGATGACTGCATCCATATCGCTAAAACGAATTATATGGAGTATCGGCCCAAAAACCTCATTCGGTAATTGCTTGATCGATTTTATCTCGAATAAATGCGGCGCCACAAAATTCCCTTCGGCATTCACTGTCGCCACGCCATGAAGCTTCGCCCCCTGTTTCATCAGCTCAATATGCTTTTCCAAATTTGCTTTCGCCTCGGCGTCGATGACTTCACCAACATCACTGGAAAAATTCACCGTGGCGCTAACTTCGATTTCTGCCATCGCGCCTTTGAGCATCTTTATCAAATCATCCGCAATACTATCCTGCACATAAGCCACGCGCAGCGCCGAACATCTTTGTCCTGCGGAACCAAATGCGGAAATAATCATATCATCGACCACACGTTCCAAAAGCGCGGTCGAATCTACAATCATACAATTTTGGCCACCAGTCTCAGCGATGAATGGAATTATTTTTGGATTGCTGTTAGCGATAGATTTATTAATGGCACGCGCCGTCTCCGTCGAACCGGTGAAACAAATCCCAGCAATCTCAGGGCTAGCCACTAGTTTCGCGCCAATGCGGCTGCCCGGGCCGATTATCAGATGCAAAACTTTGTTTGGAATTCCCGCTTCATGCATCAATTTCACCGCCAGTGCCGCAATCCGAGGGGTCTGTTCGGCCGGTTTTGCGATCACACAATTTCCGGTCACTAACGCCGCCACAACCTGACCGGTGAAAATTGCCAATGGGAAATTCCACGGGCTGATGCAAACAAAAATTCCGCGGCCTTCCAATTGATAAAAATTATCTTCGCCGGTAATGCCCGCCATTTTGCGCGGCTCCATATCTTCGCGGGCGCGTGCTGCATAATAACGGCAAAAATCTATCGCCTCGCGAACTTCGGAAACTGAATCCGCTACATTGCGCTTCGCTTCCGAAATCAAAAGACCGGCGAGTTGATATGCATTTGCTTCAAATTTATCTGCGATCTTGTCGAGGAAACCAGCCCGGCCTTCAACACTTTTCCGGTTCCAATCTTCAAAACCCGCACTCGCGCTTTCCAGCGCTTTTTTGCAATCATGCTCAGTAGAGCTGTTGATTTCCACCCCGGGATTTAAATTAACTGCATCTGCTAAAGCATCAATTTGATCCAAACTGCCAAAATCAAACCCCACAGAATTACGCCGCTCTGGATATATATTCGCCGGATTTTCCAGATTAGAAACTGTCACCGCCGACGGCATCCGCAAAACTCTATCAATGTCATTACGCGCATTCGCCAACTGGTTGATGAAAGAATTATTCGCCCCGTTCTCCAACAACCGGCGAATTAGATATGCCAATAAATTTTCCTGCTCACCCACCGGTGCATAAACGCGGCAGACCACTTCATTCCCAATTGCGTCATAAACTTCATCACCCATTCCGTATAACTTTTGGAATTCAAAATTTATGTTCAAATTCCCACCCAAAACTTCGAGGATCGAGGCAATCGTGATTACGTTATGCGTAGCAAATTGCGGATAAAAACTGGCCGTATTTTCCAGCATGAATTTGGCACAGGCGAGATATGATAAATCAGTATTATCCTTGCTGGTGTAAACCGGATAATCCTCCAATCCGTCAGTTTGCGCCTTTTTGATCTCGTAATCCCAATACGCGCCCTTCACCAAGCGCACAGGAATCGCGGCGCCGCTTTGCTCCGCCAATTCACGCAAAAATTCCAGTACATATAACGCTGATTTTTGATAAGCCTGCACCGCTAAGCCCAAACCTTCATAACGAACCAACGAATCCATATATAATTCGCCAAATATCGCCAATGACAAATCCAGCCGCGCCGCTTCTTCGGCGTCAATGATCACCGCGATATTACGCTCACTGGCAATCGCGATTATCGATTTCAGTCTTGGCAGCAATTCCACCCTCAACTGTTCAATCTTCAGCAATTCATAGCGCGGATGCAGCGCCGATAGTTTCACAGATATACTATCATTCTTAAATATGCTCTTTCCGTCATTACGCGCAGTTTTCGCGGCTGTCAGATATGCATCCAGATAATATTCCGCCTGTTGGCTTGTTCGCGCGCCCTCGCCCAACATGTCATATGAAATTAGATAACCATCTTTCTTCAAAGACTTGGCATTCTTCACCGCCGCGCTGATATCCTCGCCCAAAATATATTCTTTACCTAATGCTTTGAACGCCGAAGTGAGGGCTGTATAAGTCACCGCGTTGCCACCCAATTTGGAAGCCAGATTCAAAGCCTGCGCCGTTGCGTTCATCAGGATCGAAGATTTTCCATCCTCGCGGCTCCACTTCATCCCACGGATTTTATCGTTGATCAGTTCATATGCCGTTTCCCTGTCCGGCACGCGATCCAGACATTCGGCGAGGCTCATAATCGCGTAGCCCTGCTCAGTTTTTAGGGGGTATTGCGAAATTAAACTCTGGGTCAGGCCCATCTTGGTTTTGCCGATTTCCTGCAGATAACTTCTGGCGCGTGATAATATTTGCGGCGTGCGCTCGCGGAATTCCGCCAAATAACTTTCCAGCATTTTCAGCGCCGTAGTCTCGCTGATATATTTTTTGGCGCTTAATTTTTTAATGGCGGCGAAATAATCCATGAATTACCTATATTCAAAACTGGGAACAAAGACTACCGGAAATTTATCTGCCTCACCGCCTCATAGGCCGCTGCAGTAACAGTATTAGCCAAATTAAGCGAGCGGATCTCTTTGCCATACATCGGAAATTTATATAATCTGTCAGCATAAGTTGAATGAAAACTACTCGGCAAACCCTTGCTTTCCGCCCCAAAAACCAAATAACTATCTTTCACAATCTTCGCCTCAAAAACAACCTTGTTAGCCTTAGTGCTGAAAAAGAACAAGTTTTTGGGGTTTTCATCCCGTAAAAACTCATCCCAGCCGGCGTATATCCGTAAATCCACATGCGGCCAATAATCCAGGCCGGCGCGTTTCACCGCCTTATCCGACAAATCCACCAATGTCGGCCCGATAATCACCAGCCGCGCCCCCAAAGCCACGCAAGTGCGGCCAATCGCACCTACATTCCATGGAATTTCCGGGGAAACCAAAACTATACTGAACATGCGCCGATTTTTAACCGGCTAAACGGCTGATGTAAATTACATACTGCGCAAAGCTTGCGCCGTTTCGGCCAAATGACTTAGCGCTATTTATTAATACTAAATAGGCTCTTGCTGGGTCAAACAATGGATAGTTCCTAACCCCCAAACCAAATCCCGCGAATAAATTGGGATTATCTCGCGCCTGGCGAAAACTTTTTCCAGAATTTTAAGCGCAGGAAGGTCGTTTTCGTCATTGAAAACCGGCACCAAAACGCTGGAATTCGTAATCAGAAAATTCGCGTAACTAGCTGGGATTCTTTGCCCATCAAACACTACCGGCTTTGGCATCGGCAGCTCAACGATATTAAATTTCGTCTTTTTCAACCGCCGCAAATTCTCTTTCAAAATTTCGTGGTTTTTATCTTTTTTATTTTTCTCAACACAAGCCACAATCGTATCCGCATTCACAAACCGCGCAATATCATCCACATGCCCATGTGTGTCATCGCCGATAATTCCTTTATCCAGCCAAATCGTTTCCGAAACACCAAGATATTCGGCGAAAAACTTCTCATACTCTTCCCGGCTCAATCCTTTATTGCGCTGCTGAACCTTCGACAACAAACATTCCTCAGTCGTCATCAACACGCCTTTGCCATTCACATCAATCGCCCCACCTTCAAGCATTATCCCCGGTTTAAAACTCGGCAGCTTGAATAATTTATTTACCTCTGCCGGAATCTTGTCATCCAATTTATGATTCGGATATTTCGCCCAGCCGTTGAAATTCCAATCCGTAATTCCCTTGCCTTGCCCATTGGTGATAAAAATCGGCCCCGCGTCACGCAACCAGCCACGATTATTGGGGATGACATAAAAATCCACCCTCCCCAAATCAACTTCACTGCGTTTCAGAAAACTTTTCGCCTCTAGCTTGGCGGCTGCATTCTTCACCACCAGGCGCACGCGCTCGCTTTTGATTATATTGCGGATAATCTCCACAAACACCCAGGGAATCGGCTGGAACTTCCCCGGCCAATCTTCTTTCCGGTGCGGCCATGCCAGCCACACGGCCTCATGCTTCTCCCATTCCGCAGGCATGCGATAGCCAAGGTCGCAAGGTTTAAGCATATACAACCAGCTTCGCCGCGTAATTTTCATTCATCGCTTTTCGATAACGATAATTCCCCTCCTCCCTCAGGGAGGAGGTTGGGAGGAGGGTTAGCGCATGTAGACTGAGACGCCCCAACCCGCCCCCATCCCCTCCCTGAGGGAGGGGTGAAGTTAATTTATTCATCATAACGTTTCAAAATCCCCCCATATGAATCAATCCGCCGATCGCGGAAGAACGGCCAATATTTGCGCTTAGCCTCAACCTGTTTCGGATTAATTTCCGCCATTAAAATTTCTTCCTTATCGCTTGAAGCCTTGGCAATAATCTTCCCATAAGGATCAACTATAAACGAATTACCCCAGAACTCGATATCCTTTTCATGCCCGATGCGGTTCACCGCACAAACATAAACCCCATTCGCAATCGCGTGGCTACGCTGGATCACTTCCCATGCATCCGCCTGCTCAATGCCCACTTGCGCCTTTTCCTCATGCTGCCAGCCAATCGCCGTTGGATAAAACAAAATCTCCGCCCCTTTCAGCGCCGTCAAACGCGCCCCTTCCGGATACCATTGGTCCCAACAAATCAGCGTTCCGACATTTCCCACCGAAGTCTCAAAGTTTTTGTATCCCAAATCCCCAGGCGTAAAATAGTATTTCTCAAAAAACCGTGGGTCATGTGGAATATGCATCTTGCGGTAAATCCCTTTGATGCTGCCATCTTTCTCAAAAATCACATTAGTATTGTGATAAATCCCAGCCGCCCGCTTCTCAAAAATCGAGCCGATAATTATCATCTTATGTTTCTTCGCCAATTCCGCCAATTTTAGAGTAGTCGGCCCCGGAATCGGCTCCGCCAAATCAAACAAATCCGGATTTTCCGTCTGGCAAAAATAATCCGTCAAAAACAATTCCGGCAAACAGGCAATATCCGCGCCCCTCGATGCCGCCTCTTCCAAAAACTTTACCGCCGACGCCAACGACTTTTCCTTCTCAGGAAAACACCGCATCTGTATCAGCGCAACTTTATATGGTTTCGTTGTCATGGGCGCTGTTTATCACAAAGAAAACCATGATTCAATAATTTGTCGTTCCCATATAATTTGTCATCCTCGGGCTTGACCCGAGGATCCAGAAACGGCTCAGCTCGTTAAACCTAGATTCTCGGGTCAAGCCCGAGAATGACAATAATCATGGATAATTTTAGCCACTCGCCTGGCCTCGTTCAGGACGATAGTATCCTTATGGCTTGCCAACTTCCCTATATCTAAAGCTGCGCCGCTTTTGAAAAGCGAATCCCGCAATGAGGCATAGGAAAAATGCAGCTTTTCCGGCGAAAAAATAAACACCTGCTTCCCGCTTGAGCAAGCTTCAGAACACATCCGCACAGAATCCGCCGTAACGATAACTTTATCCGCAGAAGCCAAAATTTTCAAATATGGATTAGCCGCCTGCCCATCCCGGTTATAATCATAAAATACCGCCGTTTTCCATAATTCCTCCCTCAAAGCCGTCACCGCCTTAAGCTCAGTCCGCTTAGATGCCGTCACCAAAACAGTGCAATCTGCCTTATTAACAATGTTCGCCAATTTGCGTGCATCTTCCACCGAAAAATTCCCGCCTACATGTTTCCCCCCAACCAACACCGCTACCACCGGCTTTTTCAACCCCTCGAACTTTTCTTCCTTTGTTAATAGAGAAGGATTAACCCGATTAACCAATCCAGCCGTAGTCCGAATATTCTCCAACTTCGGATGCGGGTCATGCCCCGGGACAAACACCAAATCAAACTTCTCATACTCACGCCCCGGATCGAGGATTGAAACCAGGACATCTTTTTCACCTTTTGCGGCAATTGCCTGATCAACAACTTCCAACCCGCAGGTAATAATTATATTTTTATCCTGCGGAAGATACTTTGCCACCTCCACTGCTTGCACAGCGCGGTATGAGTTATCATGTATTATGCGAATATTCGTCATCCTTGAGCGGCGGACTAAATCACCTTACGATCAAAATAATGCTCCGCCTTAATCGTGCGAATCGTACCAGTTTTAGAGCGCATGATAATCGAATGCGTAGTCGCATACCCCTTGCGCCGCTTCACCCCTGCCAGCATCGCGCCATCAGTCACGCCGGTTGCCGCAAACATCACATCGCCGGAAGCCAACTCGCCCAGCGAATATTTCTTGCCCAAATCCGTAATTCCCATTCTTGCAGCGCGTGATTTTTCTTCTTCATCATTAAAAATCAACCGCCCCTGCATCTGCCCGCCGATACATTGCAAAGCCGCCGCCGCCAACACACCTTCCGGCGCACCGCCGATTCCCATATAAATATCCGCAACCGAACGTCTCGAAGTCGCAATCACACCCGCCACATCACCATCTGTAATCAACTGAATCTTCGCCCCAGCTTCCCGCGTTTTGGCAATCAACTCCGCATGCCGCGGCCTGTCCAAAATGATCGTAATCAAATCCGAAATCTCCACACCTTTCGCCTTAGCCAAATTCTTTAAATTCTCACTTACAGTCGCATCCAAATCCACAACTCCATCCGGCAACCCGCCGCCAACCGCAATCTTATTCATATAAACATCCGGCGAATGCAAAAACCCGCCCTTAGGCGCAATCGCCACAACAGCCAGCGAATTCGGCCCACCCGTCGCGCACAATGTCGTGCCCTCCAACGGATCCAGCGCAATATCCACTTCCGGCCCCGAACCATCCCCAACTTTCTCACCAATATACAACATCGGCGCCTTATCCCGCTCCCCCTCGCCAATCACCACAGTCCCTTGAATGGACATCGTATTGAGCGACCGGCGCATCGCCTCAACCGCCGCAGCATCAGCATCCTTCTCTTTCCCCATTCCCAACCACTTAGAAGCCGCCAAAGCCGCCGCCTCTGTAACACGGACTGCCTCCAACGCAAAGTTCCGGTCAAGGGTGAGAGCTTCCATATCGTTGTCCAAAAGTGCGCGGGAGTTGTTCATATGCATTAAGTTTCTAACCTAGACTAAGATTGACTTCAAATAAAGTTTTATTTACAGTTGTTAACTATGGATACTTATCATCTGAACGGTAAACATCTAAAGCAATTTATAGATTTCATCAGAGATCCTAAAAATTATTTTGATTTCAGTCGTGAGGAAGCAATTGAAAAATCTTGTATCGCCCCTGATAGAGTTAAACCAGCTATAGAAACCGTAAAAGCAACAATATCACAAATACTCCCGCGCCTGGCACATGAATATGAAAAATTTGCAAAAGTCGGTAGCGGTTTAACTAATACGCAAATTGTACTGCAGATTCCGTGTGATAGTATATTGCCCGAATATACTGAAGCCAGGATTGTTAGACCGCCTGGCGGAGGTATTCAATTCTTTAGCTCAGTAAGTGATCCTAAAGATAATCCTGAAAAATTCTTTTTTGAACATTCCATCATTATTGGTATTGCATATTATTTAAAGCAAACAGTATTGTCATTTTTTGAACAACAAGTTCTAGGCGATGGTTATCCATACGCAGCCGCTCTTCATGACAAATATATTAACGAAGATAGGCCAATATCTCCGGGCACGGTGTATACTAGGCATATAACCGGTCAGCAACCCACTTTTCCTAGAATAATGTATTTAGATAAAATTTCTCTGTTAGTAAAAATTATAGACAGCAAGGGTATTGATAGTAAAGGAATAATTGCCGCAACATTAGAAAAAATCCTAGGGTGCAAAACGGATAGGCTATTTGCATCCGACCAAACTCTGGCACAATTTCTTATTCATTTCAAACGTCCTCAAATCAATTTCACCGAGTCTCAGACAACCCAAATGTTTTTTAACACTGTTCGCGAACAATATAGCCGCGCAATAGTTATAGAAATACAAAAAGAGGCAAAGGATGAAATAGTAACTCTGGCAGATAAACTTAAAGCTACATTGCCTCGGGAATTAGGAATCTAATTTTTTATTCCACAATCCTCACCACCTGCGGCCTCTCCTTCAGCGAATCCAGTTTCCCCAATTTCGCAACTGCTTCGTTAAATACTTTCTCCTGCGCCGCATGGGTAATGATCGCAATCTGCGCCACGCCGTCTTTGACTTCGTCTTGGAAAAACTTATGGATGGAAATCTGCGCTTCCTTAAATACATGGGTAATTTCCTCCAGCACGCCCGGCTTATCTTCCGCGCTCAGGCGCAAATAATATGCCGAACTAATCTCGCTGATTTTGAGCGCATGCAAAGCCCCCAGCTTTGCCGCTGGAATCGTGAAAGTCGGAATCGAGCGCTTTAATATAATATCCACAATATCCGCCACCACCGCGCTCGCAGTTGGCCCCGCGCCGGCACCTCTGCCATGCAGAACCACCATCCCCACCGGCTCAGCCTCAATTTCCACTGCATTGAAAACACCATCAATATTCGCCAGCGGATGATTTACCGATAATAAACATGGATGCGCCCGTTGCTCAATCGCGCCCCTATGGCCACCCTGGCCTTCATCATTAATTTGCTGCGCGGCAAAGCATAAATGTTTGATGCGGTAGCCGAGCTTTTTCGCCAAGTCGATATCCGCCAATTTTATCTTATCAATCCCTTCAACATACAATTCCTTGAAGTTCGGCTTTTTCCCAAACGCGTTCGCCGCCAGAATCGCCAGCTTATGCGCCGCGTCAATTCCGCCGATATCAAATGCCGGGTTCGCCTCGGCATAACCCTTGCTCTGCGCTTCGTGCAGCACGTCATTAAACTCCTTCCGCTGCGCTTCCATCTCGGTCAGGATATAATTACAAGTGCCATTCAAAATGCCGGAAATACGATTGATTTTATTTCCCGCCAACCCCTCACGCAGCGCCTTGATAACCGGAATTCCCCCAGCCACCGCCGCCTCATACCGCAACTGCACGCCATTCTTTTCCGCTAGCTCCGCCAATTCACCGCCATGATGCGCCAGCATCGCCTTATTCGCAGTAATCACATGTTTCTTGCCCGACAGCGCCGCTTTCACCAATTCCAGCGCGACGCCATTTTCACCGCCAATCAATTCAACTATAATCTCCGCATCAGTCTTCACCAACTCCAACGGATTATCATACCATTTATGCCCATCACGCTTTTTCCGCGCCGAAATCCCGACGACTTCGATCTTCTCCCCACAACGCGCCAGAATTTCCGCAGCATTATTCGCCAGCAGCTCAACCAAGCCGCCGCCAACAGTTCCTAATCCTGCAATTGCGATTTTCATTCTCTACCGTATGAACTTTTATAATCTTTAGATATCTTGGCCCAAACTTCTTTTAGTGAATTGGATTTTTTATATTTAGAGCTTAATTTTTTAAAAGTTTTATCCATTCTATCGCATTGGAGTTTTGTCATAATTTCTTCATTTGCCTTATCGCTTTCATAATTGCCAGAACCCGCTTCTCCGCTAAAATGCAGACAATCATTATATTTTTCAATAAATTTTCCGATATCAAGTGGACATTTGCCCTCTAATTCTATAAAGTTTGTACCCACCGTAGCATAGCATGGCTTTTCATCTGCCAAACTTGCAGATGAGCTAAGTAAAAATCCTAAAACAAAAAATGTGACTTTTTTCATAATCCTCCTATTGTCACCCCGTCGAATGACGGGGTCTGGACGCGCCGCCGGATACCGTCATTCGACGGCGTGACAGCTTAACCTATTTTATTATTTCAAAATATAAATCATTCCATTCCGGATTCACCCTTTCTATAACTTCCATCTTAATTTGTCTACGCCACTTCTTGACCAGTTTTTCTTTTTTGATCGCTTCTTCGACAGAATTATGGATTTCGTAATATACCAGCTTATCCACATCGTATTTCTTAGTAAAGCCTTCCGCCAGCTTTTCTTTATGCTCCCATACACGCCTTACTAAATCATTGGTGACACCTACATAAAATGTACTGTTTCTACCTTTGGCCAATATATAAATGTAATACTGATTCATACCTTTCCATTATTGTCACCCCGTCGAATGACGGGGTCTGGCCGCGCCGCCGGATGCCGTCATTCAACGGCATGACAAGCTCTACGAACTCAAAAACTTCTTTATATTCCGCGTCGCCTGCCGAATCCGCTGTTTGTTTTCAACCAGCGCAATGCGCACATACTGATCACCAAATTCGCCAAAACCGATTCCCGGCGCGACGGCGACTTCGGCCTCGCTCATCAAGCGTTTAGAGAATTCCAACGAGCCGAGATGCAAAAACTTGTCGGGAATCTTGGCCCAGATAAACATGCTCGCCTTTGGAACATCCACCATCCAGCCGGCCTTGTGCAAGCCGTCAACCAGCACATCACGCCGCTCTCTATATAATTCCCGGAACTCATCCACGCAATCCTGCGGCCCGTTCAAAGCCGCTGCCGCCGCCACTTGTATCGGCGTGAACGCACCATAATCGACATATGATTTAATTCTTGTGAGCGCATAAATCAGCTTTTTATTCCCGGTCGCAAACCCAATCCGCCAGCCAGCCATAGAATAAGTCTTGCTCATCGTCGTAAACTCAACTGCAATATCCTTGGCTCCTTTCACCTGAAAAATACTAGGCGTCGGCTCTTCAAAATAAATTTCGCAATATGCAAGATCGGATAAAATATAAATCCCGTAATGCTTGCAGACATCGACAATTTCTTCATAAAACTCCAAAGTCGCCGTTTCCGCCGTTGGGTTGCATGGGTAATTGAGCACCAACGCCAATGGTTTTGGCGAGCATGATTTATAAGCATTATGAATCTGCTGCACCAGCGGCACGCCGTCATATTTCGGTAAATTCACTACTGACGCGCCCGATAATACAAACCCAAACGCATGAATCGGATAACTGGGGTTCGGCACCAATATCGTATCGCCTGGGCCGGTAATCGCGTTGGCCATATTGACCAAACCTTCTTTTGACCCAATCGTCACAATCGCCTCCGATTCGGGATCCAAATCCACATCCCAGCGGCGTTTATAATATCCGCAAATCGCCTTGCGCAATCCAGGAATACCTTTGGACATCGAATATCCATGCGTCTCTGGGTTCTGCACTGCCTCAATCAGTTTCTCAACAATATGCGGCGGAGTCGGCGAATCCGGATTGCCCATGCCGAAATCGATAATATCTTTACCTTGCGCGCGCAGTTCAGCTTTTAACCGATTAACCTCGGCAAAAACATAAGGCGGCAGCCTTTGGATGCGATAAAATTCATGGTTAGGGATCATAACGCCTGCAGTTTAGACAATAGCGTGATTAATATCCAGAACCATTCTGATTAGTGCGCAGTCTTTCATAACGCGACGGCGCCAGAGTTCCGTTATGCGCAGGACTGACTGGTTGAAACGCCGCAGCACCAGAAGAATCAGCTGGACTGTCCTCAACATTATTAGCCTGAACCGGCGCAGAAGTACCTTGATGAATCGGCACAAATCCGGTTTGCGGCGTAATGGTTGTCGCGCTAGGCGGCGCCAAATAACCCGCTGGCGCAGCATGCGTCAAAGGTTGCGCAGCAGGAGGTGCAACGGGCGCAACCGCAGGAGCCGTTGCCGAAGCAATTGGCGGCAATGCAGAGGCAGCTGGCGGAGCCGGAGTTGGATTTGTCGCCTGGATGATATCCGGCAATGGCTGCATAGTTTGCGTGGATTTCACCGGTGCAACAGGCGCTGCGGTTACGTCACTTTTCGGAGACGGGGCTGGCAACGGCAATTCATTATTATTTGAATCGGAATCATCCGCCGTAACAACAATTATCGGCCCTTTCGGCGTTATACCCGCAGGTTTCGGCGGTACGGGCGTTGCCATTGCAGCCATAGGAATTGGGGCTGGAGCTGGTTTAACTTTAGGCGCCTCAGGAACGCTAGGCGTAATAACAGTCATTGCATTACCATTATCTTCAGATTTATTCTTCTTCAATTCCGCTTTCAATTCCTTCACGCGTGAATCATTCGCCGCGGGTTGCGGCACTGCTGGCGCTGGGGGAATAGCGGCCAATTCCGGATATTTGTCGTATTTACTATTATCCGCCACAATAATCGGCGCTTCCGCAGCCTTAGCAATTTTCACTGGCGCAGGCGCAACGATTGGCATAGTTGCCGGAGCTTCAGCAACATTCACCGTTTTCACAAACATAGGTGCAGGGGCTTCTTCAGTCTTCACCATCTTCACTGGCTCAACCTGAGTAGCTGGCGCTGGCAAATCCGCTGGTTTCGGGGCCATAGGTGCAAATGTTCTGATAGTCGGCTCGTCCGATCCAGGAGGCGGCAGAATATCCATAGCTTCGCTAGCTTGCGCCACTAATTTCGGGGCAGTTGCTTCGACATTAGCTTTCGGTAATTGAGCTGGGGTCATGAACTCATCAGGCACATCCGCCACAACTTGTTGTTTTTTCACTTCAACTTTTTTCACTTCCGGCATTGGTGCAGCAAAAACTACTTCTTGCTTCGCTTCCGGCACTAACTTGCCTTTCGGCATACTATCAGCCGAAGCTTCCAATGGCGCAACTTCGTGAATCTCAGCTTTTGCTTGCACTTTCTTTGCATCAGGCACAACTTTACCCTTTGGCATATTCTCAGCCACCGATTGCACCGGCGCGACATTACGAATCTCAGGGTTATCTTCCGCCGATACTACAACAGTTGGCCCGCCAGGCTTACGCTCTTCAACTGGTGCAGGTTTCGCAGATGGAATTGCCGGTAAAATCATACCAGCAGGCATATTATCCGCCACAGATTGCACAGGGGCGGTATCATGAATATGGAGTTCAGGCTTCTTAGCCGCAGGAACAACCGGCACTACAGGGCCTTGCGGCATATTTTCAGCCACTGATTGCAACGGCGCGGTATCGTGTAATTGCGGCTTCTTATCTTCAACTATCCTAGCCGCAGGAACTACAGGCACAATCATACCAACCGGCATATTGTCAGCTACTGATTGCAACGGCTTTGTATCATGAATTGCAGGCTCCGCTTTGGCAACTTGCTTAGCTTCCGGAATCGCGATCAACGGTTTGGCATTTTTCGCAGGCCCAACCGGAACGATCATCCCTACCGGCATATTTTGCGCGACGGATTGAATTTTTTGCACTGGAGCCAACGGCAAAGCCTTTGGAGCCGGCGGCACAATCTCATTAGAAGCCATCAACGATTTCACGCTAACTGAAGGTGGCGGAACGGCTCCAAGCACATCAGACGGACCGCGGCCAAGGGCGTTACGGTTAAAATCAGGCATCCTTCTGCCATCCGCGGAAACGGAACTATCAGCAACCAAAGACGGCTTAATCGGCAAATCAACTTTTTGGCCAAGGATCGGTGACGGAACCAGTTTATAACCCATAGGCATTTGCGCCTTGGCAGCCACTGACATAGTTTTTGCCGCTGGCGTGGAAATATCGCTCATCGGCGCAGATTGCGGTGCGCCGTTTAACATCGGTTGGTGACGCGGTTCGCTAACCAGGCTTTTTTGCCCGCCACTCCAGAAATCTAAACTAGTGCCGCAAGCGGATAAAATTGTCAGACCGCACAGCATTCCTACCGTTTTTTTCATGATAAATCCTTTAGCATTGAATACTTAATATTGAACAGGAATATAAACCATGCTCGCAGGTTTTTAAAGCGTAAACTGAAATTTGACTTGAAAATCTGCCTTTTTTATTGCTTCTGCCCAGCGCCGGTTACAGCACCCAA
The DNA here is from genome assembly GCA_043757405.1 of Alphaproteobacteria bacterium. GTDB lineage: Bacteria > Pseudomonadota > Alphaproteobacteria > Rickettsiales > 21-14-0-20-44-7 > JABDBO01. Next base: position 194,233 of record JAYVPI010000019.1, on the reverse strand, counting down.
GCCGTTGGTTTTAATGCGGTCGCGGTACTTCTGCAGTAATTCCTGGGTTTTATCCAATTTGAGAGAAGCATCCAAATTCCGGTAATCCACATTCTCAACATCAGTAATATATGCAAAATTCTGCGCATATGGGCCTTTGTCCATCTGCGCCGTGTAACGCTTAGCCAGGTTTTGCAAAGCCTTCTTATCATCCTGCATCACATAAGCAATGCCCAGCCTCATTATATCCTCGTCATTTTTCTGCGTGACCATGTCATAAGCGCCGATCATTTCGTCCCATTTCTTCTGTTTCCAGAAAATATCCGCTTTAAAACGGCTGGCCTGCTCATCCGGCAATGCCGAAAGTAATGACATAGCCTGTTCCAAATCTCCCGTCTCGATCAAGCAACGCACTTCCAAAATTCTGCGCTCCTGAACCAGATATGGTGGCAAATCCGGCGCGGTCGATTCCTTCAATTCCGCCAGCGCATCTTTTGGCTTATTATCCAGATATTTCAAAATCGCGATGCGGGTGCTGATCTCGGCCTTCTGCGCCTTATCGACAACTCCAACCGAATATTTCTTCAAAACTTTTGCCGAATCCACCAGCAAATCATACCGCGCCAAGGCGTCCGCCAATTGTAATGTGATCTGATCGCCCTTTTCACCCGGCGGTTTCAATTCCTCAAACTCATAATATATAGTCACCGCCTGGAATGTTTTTTCCTTATCAGTGAAATTTGTCGTCACTACTTTCTGATAAATATCCCGCATCTGGTTTGCGATCGCCAGGTTATGCGGGAAATTCGGGAAGCTGGAGAGAATTTCCTTGCTCGTCGCCAGTGCCTCATATGAAGCGCCTTGTTTCGCATACAAATCAGCCAACTGGTTGAGCAGGGTATATTCAAAAATATCCCCGCGCCATAATATCCGGATATCATTCAAGCGCGAAACCGCCTCTTCCGGCTTTATCTTTCCGCCGTTGTAATCCTGGATAATAACTTCATATGCCGACTTGGCCTGCGACTCGCGGTCAGTTGCTGATTTTGCCACCTCCACCCAAACCTCACGTGCCCGCGCATGTTTGCCCTGCCCGTCATAAATTTTACCTTGAAGATATTTCATGTAACTTTGTGAAGGTGTTTCCACCACCGCTTTCGGCAACATATTCAACAACGCCATCGCATCATCAAATTTACCGTCGCTAATTTGCTTTTCCGCCACTCCAAAAATTAACCGGTTACGAATTTCATCAGGATAATTATCCAAACTCTTAACCGCACTGAAATTGGTCAAATCCACCGGTTTAGCCGCGCCGGGATTCACCTGGCCCAATGCAAAATTCGCCGCCGCCTTCCACATCAACAATTCATTGGCGTCAATCGAATCCGGCAAAACCAATGAGTCAAATATTTTCCCCGCATCCTCGTAGCGGCCAAGCATATAATAACTAGCTCCGGTCAGGAAACTCGCCTCAATCCCGCGCTCACCTTGCAAATTCACCGCCGCTTCAGAATATAATCCTTGCGAAAAAAGAAACTTCCCAAACTCTAGATGATTCCCATCGCGCAACTTCGCTTCCGCTTTACGATATTCATCAGCCTTTAACTGCGGCCATTTTTGGAACGCGTATATCGGCCCACCATGCGCTTCAGGCTTTTTCATTTCCGCACCGGCGCTAGTCGCGTTAGCGCCTTTATAAACCGCCAGCTTATCTTTCTCCGGACTTTTAATTTCCACCTGCCCGATAGTTTTTAGCGCCAAGCCCTGAACCGTTTTTTCAAACACTACTTTGCCACTGGTATTTTTCTTCGGATTAAAGCCCAATTCCGTCAGTGGAAAAATCTCGACATAATCATTAGTAAAATCATCCTTCACCGTCACATGCGCCGAAATACCCTTGGCATCAATCATCCAACTATCCGGCTTTTCCTCAAATTTCAGCGCCGATTCCTGCTTGAAGTCAATCCCCGGATCAAAATCTATTTCCCAGGTTGTGCCGGATTTCTGCACCATCGCATAAACACCGCGATTCAATTCCATCGTAAACACCAATGGCGCCGCCACCGCCTTCAAAGTATTATCCACACTTATCAATTCCGCCTTGGCCGGATTCACTTTTTTAGTCGCACCAAATAATTTCGATTTTTTCAAATCTTCCGGCAGGGTCAATTGATCGTCGGTATAAAACACTAGCCAGTAATATCCAAACCTCTCAAACACCGCCGCCGCCACAGGGGTTGAAAACGTAAATTTCAACTTCTCAACTTCTCCCTCGGTACTAAATTCCACCTTCGGCGCAATCTTGCTCACATTCTCAGGCTTGGCAGTTTCCTTAACCACCTCTTTAACCACCGCCTTAGCCGCCTCAACTTTCACCGGCTCCACTTTAGGAACTTCAACTTTAGGAGTTTGCGTCTTTGCCACTTCAACTTTTACCGGCCCAGCCTTAACAGGCTCTGCCTTAGGTGGCGCCACTTTGACCGGAGCTTGTTTTGGCTCCGCCGCTTTGGCCTTCGCCGCTGCTACAGCTTCTGTATTAGCTTCAACCTTCACAACCTGCACTTTTATTTGTTTAACCTTAGCCGGTTTCGTCGCGACTTTCGCAGCAGGTTTAGCCTCCCGCACCTTCGGCTTAGCCACCGGGGCAATAATCGCAGTTTTTTTGGCTTTGCTGACAACTGGAGTTTTTTTGGCTGCAACAACCGGCTTCTTCACCTCCGCCGCCTTCTCCGCAAGTTTCTCAACAGGAGCCGTTGCCGCTGGTGCATCACCGGCAACAATAGGTTTCATCGAATATTTCGGCTGCGGCTTGGCCAAAAGCTTAGCCGCGGTATGATCCACCGGCGCGGGAACCAAAGTCTTGCCCGTTGCCCGCGGAGTCAAAACCCTGGGCTTCGCCCCCGGAAAATCCGGCTTAACCGCTCCGGGAGGATATTCCGCATTATCCGCCGCATATTCCTTAGCCCCCGCAGATGGCTTCAAACTGTTCATTGCCGCCGCTGTTGTATGACTTATATACTTAACCACCGGATCAACAATATCCACCGGCTGGCCAGGAGTTGCGCTGGTCACATGAGCAAATGGCGGTTGCGCCTGAATCAAATCAGGCAGGCAAATGGCGCTGGTCGCCAAAAGAGCCGTCAGCCCGCCGCCGCGGCAAAGCCGCCCAATATTTATTAGCGCCCATTCGGGCGCGACGGCGGCGTTCCATTGGAGGAAGCGCAGCGGACGCACAGGGAACAATTTATTAAATACTAGAAAACTCTTTCGCATAGTGTTATTCCAATTCTCCGACATATATATTAATAAGCAAGCAAAGCTGATAAAAACGCCGAAATGGAAAAGAAAAAATACTACCCTGATGTAAATCCGAACCCAAACTTCCCTGAACTGGAAGAAAAAACCCTGAAATTCTGGGAAACGGACAATATTTTCCAAAAATCCATCGACGCCAGAGACGACAAAAACCCATTCATATTTTATGATGGCCCCCCTTTCGCAAATGGTTTGCCTCATTATGGCCACTTATTAACCGGCTATGTAAAAGACGTTTTCGCTAGATACCAAACCATGCTAGGCCGCAAAGTCGAACGGAGATTCGGTTGGGATTGCCACGGATTACCCGCAGAAATGGGCGCCGAAAAAGAACTGGGAATCTCAGGCCGCGCCGCCATCCAAAAATTCGGCATAGACAAATTCAACGACAAATGCCGCGCCGACGTCATGAAATATGCCGGTGAGTGGGAAAAATACGTACATAGACAGGCAAGATGGGTTGATTTCCAAAACGACTACAAAACCATGGACAAATCCTTCATGGAATCCGTCATGTGGGCCTTCAAACAATTATACGACAAAGGCCTAATCTACGAAGCCATGCGCGTGATGCCCTATTCATGGGCGGCGGAAACTCCACTGTCGAATTTTGAGACGCGGTTGGATAACTCATATCGAGAGCGTGCGGATAAGGCGGTGACGGTGGCGTTTGAGTTGGAAGATGGTCGTAAAATTCTGGCATGGACAACAACTCCTTGGACATTACCGAGTAACTTGGCTTTAGCCGTAAAGCCTGAAATGGAATATATAATTGTCACCCCGTCGAATGACGGGGTCCGGCATTCGTACATCATTGCCAAATCCGCTTTGGATAAATATTCAAAAGACTGGGGCATAGACGAAGGCCAGACCCCGCAACAAGTGCGGGGTGACAGTTTGGTGGGCCTAACCTACAAACCCCTCTTCCCCTACTTCGCCAACCAACCAAACGCCTTCAAAATCATCTCCGGTGATTTCATCGAAGAAGGCTCCGGCACTGGCATCGTTCACATCGCACCGGGATTTGGTGAGGATGATTATCGTGTGGCGCAGGAAAATAATATCGGTCTGGTAGTTCCGGTGGACAGCGCGGGGCGGTTTACGGATGAAATTTATGACCTAAGCCCCCCCCTTGAGGGGGAGCCAGAATTGCAGCGCAATTCTGGTGGGGGGAAACCCACGCCGGTTAATACCCCCCACCAAACCGGCGATGCCGGTTTGACTCCCCCTCAAGGGGGGAGTTTTAGGTTGCAAGGACGCAACGTCTTCGACACCAATGACGATATCATCAAATATCTAAAAACCACCGGTGCATGGATCAAAACCGAGCAATATCTCCACAACTACCCGCATTGCTGGCGCACTGACCAGCCATTGATCTACCGCGCCATGCCAAGCTGGTATGTCGAAGTCACCAAATTCAAAGACCGCATGGTCGAGCTGAACCAGGGCATCAACTGGATTCCCGATCACGTAAAAGACGGGTTGATGGGCAAATGGCTGGAAGGCGCGCGCGACTGGAGCATTTCCCGCAACCGCTTCTGGGGTGCGCCAATTCCGATCTGGCGTTCCAAATCCGGTAAATTGCATTGCGTCGGCTCAATCGCAGAACTTGAGAAACTCTCCGGCCAAAAAGTCACCGACCTCCACCGCCCATATATCGACGAAGTAAAATTCACTATCAACGGCGAAGAGTACACCCGCGTCGAAGATGTGCTGGATTGCTGGTTCGAGTCCGGCTCCATGCCGTTTGCTTCGCAAGGTTACCCATACACCACCGCACATCCCGCACCTGATGCGGGATCCCTTCGAGGAGACCCCGGATCAAGTCCGGGGCGTGCGGCAACGCCGCCCGACTTCCCGGCAGATTTCATCGTCGAATATACCGCCCAAACCCGCGGCTGGTTTTATACAATGATGGTTCTCTCCACCGCCCTCTTCGACAAAGCCCCGTTCAAAAACTGTATCTGCCACGGCGTCGTCCTCGATGCCCAGGGGCAAAAACTTTCCAAACGCCTCAATAATTATCCCGACCCGCTAGATCTTTTCAAAGAATATGGCAGCGACGCATTACGCTGGGCGATGCTCTCCAGCCCCATCATGCGCGGCCAGGAATTATACATCGACAAAGAAGGCAAATTCATCCGCGATGTCGTGCGCCTATATATCAAGCCAATCTGGAACGCATATAACTTCTTCACGCTTTACGCGAATTCGGATGGCATAAAAGCAATCGGCAATCGGCAATCGGCAATCGGCAATTTAATGGACCAATACATCCTCGCCAAATGCGACGAGGCTGTTGCCGCAATCAAAAAAAGTATGGACGAGTTTGATACGCCAAACGCCTATTCCGCAGTGGAGAAGTTTTTCGAAGTGTTAAACAACTGGTACATCCGCCGTAGCAAGGACCGCTTTTGGAAAACCGAACACGACGCCGATAAACAAGCCGCCTACGATACACTCTACACCGTCCTAACCACTATGTGCTGCGCCGCTGCGCCGTTACTCCCGCTCACTTGCGAAGAAATCTACAAAACCCTAACCGGCGAAGAATCCGTGCATTTGACAGAATTCCCAGAATCATCTTTTACATTGTCATCCTCGGGCCTGACCCGAGGATCCGGGGTCACAAACTCTGCCACCGCAAGCGACCTGGATCCTCGGGTCAAGCCCGAGGATGACAGACTAGTTCTGGATATGGATAAAGTAAGAGATATATGCAACGCCGCACTTTCAATCCGCTCCGCCCAAAACATCCGCGTCCGCCAACCTCTTAGCAAACTCACAGTTGTCGGCGCCGACTTAAAAAATTATGCCGATATTATTGCCGATGAACTAAACGTCAAAAAAGTCGAATTCGCCAACGACATCGCCGCACACGCCGAATATAAACTAAAAATCAATTTCCCAATTCTCGGCAAACGCCTCCCGGAAAAAATGAAGCAAATCATCCCCGCCGCCAAAAGCGGGGCATGGAGCATGGAGCATGGAGCATTGGTAATTTGCGGGGAAAAACTGCTCACCGAAGAATTTGAGCTGCTGCTGGAACCAAAATCCAAAACCAACTCCGCCCCGCTTTCCACTAATGATGCGCTAGTAGTCCTCGACCTCAACCTAACTACAGACCTAATCAACGAAGGCCTCGCCCGCGACATTGTGCGCATGGTCCAACAAGCCCGCAAAGACGCCGATTTGAACGTCGCCGACCGCATTAATCTTTCCATCGAAACCAAGGCAAATATTGTTGATTTCAAAGAATATATAAAAGAGCAAACCTTGGCCGCCCAGCTGGAAATCGGCGCGGCAAAAGGCACGCATCTATTTGAAAACGAATTGGATGGAGAAAAAATCAAAATCGCGCTATCTGTTGCATGAGTCACATAAATATGATAAAATAACACCATGTTAGAATTCACACCGAAGCAATTCAATATTCCCGCTGACTTTCTCTCCCAGGTTGAAAAGCATGGGATGGCAAAACTGTTAGGTGAAAACGGACATAGTTTTTATATTTACCCTGAAAATAAGCAATCCACGCCTGATGATGAAATCGCCATGCGTTTCGATTCTGTTGACGAATTCAAGGAATGGTTTATGAAAGAAACCAACCAGACCTGGGCAGAAATTGAAAAATCAGCAAACGAAGTGGAAGATTGAATTTACTGACAGGGCTTCAAAGCAGCTTTATTACTGGCAATCAATTAACATTAAAATCGCGGATAAAATTGCCGAATTAATTCGCAACATTTCCGAAACTCCGTTTCACGGTCTTGGCAAGCCTGAGCCGCTGCGCCACAACCGCTCTGGCGAATGGTCGCGGCGGATTGATAAAAAGAATCGTTTAATATATAGAGTTAATGGTAATACCATCACTATCACTGTTATTTCTTGCGAAGGCCATTACGAATGATCCTCCTAATCGACAATTACGACAGCTTCACCTACAACCTCGTCCACTACCTGGGCGACCTTGACGCACAAGTTGATGTCCGCCGCAACGACGCCGTCACCGCGCAAGAGGCCCTGAAATATAAAGCTATCATCATTTCTCCCGGCCCCTGTGATCCGGACCGCGCCGGAGTTTGCCTTGAGGTCATCAAACAAAACCAATCCACCCCATTACTCGGCGTCTGCCTAGGCCATCAAGCCATCGGCCAAGCTTTCGGCGGTAAAGTCATCCGCGCCGAAAAACCCATGCACGGCAAAACCTCACCCGTCAAACACACCGATAAAGGCCTCTTTAAAGGCATCAAAAACCCTTTCACCGCCACCCGCTATCATTCGCTGATCGTTGAGCGCAGCAGCTTCCCATCCAGCTTAGAAATCACCGCCGAAACCGCCGATGGCACAATCATGGGGTTACAGCACAAAACCCTCCCCATCCACGGCGTCCAATTCCATCCGGAATCAATTGCCTCAGAATGCGGGCATGAGATTTTGAAGAATTTTTTGGAAAGTATATGATTAGTGAAATTATTGGTGATATATTATGGTGGTCAATTGTGGATTCATTGCGATATATTTTTTCACCAAAGACTAGAAAAAGAATTCAAGAAAAATGGAGAACCGAAAATGCATCTCCACTTTATAAAATCACTTATCCAATATTAGGGGTAGTTTGGATTTTACTTGCAATGATTTTAATTATTTTAGTTGCCAATCAATAATGAAAGAATTCACCGACATCATCAAAGCCGGCCGCGACCTGACCTCCGAGCAATCGGAAAAAGTCTTCGACCAAATAATGTCCGGGAACATTGATGAGAATGAAATCACCGAATTCCTCCTCGCCCTCAAAACCAAAAGCGAATCCGCCAGTGAAATCCTCGGCGCCGCCAGAATCATGCGCGCCAAATCCAAACCCACCAAAATCCCCGAGGATGTCCTCGATGTCTGCGGCACAGGCGGTGACGGGCTCAACACGCTGAACATCTCCACCGCCGTCGCATTCATCGTCGCTGGCGCAGGTGTCCCAGTCGCCAAGCACGGTGGCCGCGCCGTCTCCTCCAAATCGGGTAGCGCTGATGTCCTCGGTGAACTCGGCATCAACATTGCCAGCCACGAATCCGCCGAAAAATGTTTTGCGCAGTCCAACATGTGCTTCCTCTTCGCCCCTGATTATCATGAAGCGATGAAATACGTCGCCGCCATCCGCCAAAAACTCAAAACCCGCACCATTTTCAACCTCCTTGGCCCCCTCCTCAACCCGGCCAAAGCCAAATACCAACTAATCGGCGTCTATTCCCCGCACCTCCTCATGCCCTTCGCCGAAGTCCTCCGTGCCTTGAAAACCAAAAAAGCCTGGGTCGTCCATGGCGCTGATGGGCTGGACGAAATCAGCATCAGCGGCGAAACCCAAATCGCCGAGCTCGATAACGGCGTAATCGACACGTTCACCATCACCCCCGAAGACGCCGGATTAAAACGCGGCAAACTCGAAGACATCAAAGGTGGTGACGCCAAGCACAACGCCGCCGCGATAATCGAATTATTGAAAGGAAAAGCTGGAACTTACCGCGATATCGTATTATTAAACGCCGCAGCCGCGTTGATCGTCGCCGAAAAAGTCAGCGACTTAAAAACCGGCGTAAAACTAGCCGCCGAATCCATCGATTCCGGCAAGGCAATGGAAGTGTTGGAAAAATTGAGAAATATAACTAAATAAAAACTGTCATTCCCGCCTACGCGGGAATTTTTGCAGGTGTACTGAGTAAAAACGAAGCTAAGATTCCCGCCTACGCGGGAATGACAGGATGGAGAAAAAATGACCTACGGCAAATACCCCCAAACCAGAATGCGCCGTCAGCGGCAAGCCGCATGGGTGCGGCGCATGGTGGCGGAGACTGAGTTGACGACTGCCGACCTCATCCAACCGCTTTTCGTCCACGAAAAAGCTGAAAGCTCCGAAATCAAATCCATGCCCGGCATCAAGCGTTATTCCATCGCCCAAATCGTCCTTGTCGCCACCCGCGCCCGCGACCTCGGCATTCCCGCAATCGCATTATTTCCTGTTGTGCCGAAAGAGAAAAAAGACGATGAAGGCACGGAAGCCCTGAACCCCAACAACCTGATTTGCCGCACAATCAAAGCCATCAAAAAACAACTCGGTGACACAATCGGCGTTATTGCCGATGTCGCGCTCGACCCTTATACATCCCACGGCCATGACGGAGTCCTTATCTCCCCAAAACCCAAAACCCAACACCCAACACCGGTCGATAACGACAAAACCGTGGAAATTTTATGTAAGCAAGCAGTCGTCCTCGCCGAAGCCGGAGCCGATATCGTCGCCCCCAGCGATATGATGGACGGCCGCATCGGCGCCATCCGCAAAGCCTTGGACACCGCCAAACACCACAATACGCAAATCCTCTCCTACGCCGCCAAATATGCTTCCAGCTTCTATGGCCCCTTCCGCGAAGCCGTCGGCGCTGCCGAACTCAAAGGCGATAAACAAACCTATCAAATGGACCCGCGCAACAGTGACGAAGCCATCCGCGAAGTCGCCCTCGACATCGAAGAAGGCGCCGATATGGTCATGGTCAAACCCGGACTGCCATATCTCGACATCATCCGCCGCGTCCGCGAGGAGTTCAAAATCCATGTCATGGCCTATCAAGTCAGCGGCGAATACGCCATGATCCGCGCCGGCTCCGAAGCCGGTTATATCGACTACCACCAGGCAATGATGGAAAGCCTGATTGCATTGAAACGCGCGGGTGCTTGCGGAATATTCACCTACGCCGCCCTGGAAACCGCCGAACTAATCCGCGCCAAACGCGTGGAAGAATGTAGTTTCAGCGGTTAATTGTCATAATTCTGACATAAACCTGACTTAAAATTAAAAAATGCAACGTGAACATGACCATACCCCTTTATACGAGGCGCTGAAGCCATTAGCCCTAGCTATTTCCAGGGCTTTAAACGCGGAAATTGACAAAGCCAATCTCCGTGCAGCTAGTAAACGCGACAAAAATACGATTGATGCAACTCTGAAAATGGCAAAAGCCCTAAAGCCGGGAGTTGAATTAAATTCAGTAAAATTATTAGTTAAAAGATGGGGACAAATAGATAGAATAATAGGCGCTCTTATCAAAGCGATTATAGAAAATCCAAATGCCGATGCGGAGTTCTTAGAAAAAACTCTTCTAAACGCCAGAAAACAACAACAGAAAGCTGAAAACCGCCAGCAACAAAGAGGTAAAACGGGAGAAAGAGCTTTTGCTGAGCGTGGCTCCCACACGCCAGGGTTTGGTAGCCGCCATTAAGGTATTCATGGATATTCACGAACAAATCAGAGAGCGGGTTAAAGCGGTTCCATATTTATGGCGGAAGATAACAACTGGAGGGACCGAGGGCAGATGTAAAATTTATTCTACGATTATAAACAGGCGAATTTGTGACCTGCCCGGATTATCCACACTTCAGGTTTATAATAAAAAACAATTCGAGGATCACAGCTGGATAATCGCGCATCATCCTGACACCGGTTATTTCATGATTTGCCCAACCGCCGGGCAATATTTATCAAATGCGCGTGAAGAATTTAATGATGCATTCATCGGAAAAATGGCAGATTTAGTTCCACTTGCCAAAAGATTCGGTATTACAGAGCCGCAATATTGCTGGACTCCGGCACTGACAAATCAGGATTCGGTAATTACAAAACCCAAACGACTAACTGCAGAACAAGAGTCTTTATGGGCCTGTTATCCTGACGGACATGTTGATTTCCTGGTACGTAATGGCTTGGAAAACGATTTGTGGGTCGCGGCAGCTTTCAAAAAAACCGGTCATGATTGGATAAGTGCTTTAAGAACATACCAATACTGGCCGATAGAAGGACCGGTTCCGGAATGGGTAGAGCATATAGAAGCGGCGCTTGGCGAATCACCCGGAAGCGCAGCATCCACTATGTCTCACAGACTCCGAGCAGCCAGCAGCCGTTTATCTCGATTCGCTTGCAAATAATATTTTCACATCGTCATTGCGAGCGAAGCGCGGCAATCCAGGGTCGCAGTCTGTGACCCTGGATTGCCGCGCCTAAAGGCTCGCAATGACGGGGCTAGTTAGATGCACATATCTTACTGTAAATCGCTATAGAGTGTAGTTTCAGTGGCTAACCTCTCGTCGGGCTTTTTTCGACATAAGCACTCATATCGTTTCCTGCAATAATTGACTCAATCATTACACAGCATCTGGTAATTGGATCGCCGCGGCGTGCCCCTTTTTGTTGCGCACCGCTTTTTGAAACTCTCCAAACATCATCTACAAAACTTGTACCAGCAAGAGTAAATCCACCGCTTATTATTATTTTAATAGGAATTCTTTTAATCCCCCTATCTCGGACTAAAATACTGCCTTTCATTCCTGGCATATCCTCATCTGTCAGCAGTACATCATATGCCTGACTTTTAGATGCTTCAATCGCCGCTGAGGCATTAGCAAAATCTGTAATTTCATGTCCTGCTGCCATAAGGACACCTGCCAGGGATTTTCTAGCCCGCCCATCATCATCAACCAATAAAATCTTCACCATACCTACCCCAACTTCCCCTCATACCAGGTCTCCCCAATCTCAATCTTCTCCCGCCCCTGCGAAACCCGCCACTCGTTCGTATCACGCAAGCTAAACACGCATCCGCAATATTGCTGCGCATAAAACTCCTCGCGCTTGGCGATCTCATACATGCGTGAACTACCGCCGTCTTTGCGCCAGTTGTAATCCCAATATTGCACGCCCGGATAATGCGAAGCCGCGAAATGCCCGCTCTCGTTAATCTGCTCCATATTCTTCCACCGCGAAATCCCAAGTGAGGACGTAATCACATTAAACCCATGCTCATGCGCATAAAGGGCCGTCCGCAAAAACCGCATATCGAAACACATGCTGCATCGCCGCCCGCGTTCCGGATCCTTCTCCATCCCCTTCGCCCGCGCAAACCAATCCGTCACATCATAATCCGCATCGATAAACTTCAATCCCATCTTCTCCGCATAACGGATATTCTCCTCTTTGCGGATATTATATTCCTTCAACGGATGAATATTCGGATTATAAAAAAAGATCGTTTGCTCAACCCCCGCCTCCGCAATCGCCTCCATCAACTCCCCCGCACACGGCGCACAGCACGAGTGCATCAGCACGTTGTTGGATGGGTCTGGGAATTCGAGCTTTTCTTTGCGTGGGACAGTGTAACTCATTCTCTAAATCTACCCTCAAACATTTGCGTTTTAACATCTTCAGGAAATCCGCCAACTGTGCACACAAATAAATGATGCCCGGTATTCCAATAAGAGTCTGTAATTTGCCGCACAGTCTCTCCCGACGCAATACCGGCAACATCGCCAATTTCAAGATTATTATTTTTCAAATAGCCACTAATTTTGGCAAGGATTTTCTTCGCGCAGTCATCAATAGCTCGGGGATGCGGCCTATCCTGAACCACATTCCACATCCGAATAAATGACATCAAACCATTATGACTCCAGTCACCATTAGTTTCTCCCTGCAAATAATGAGCCGTCATATTATCATCCTTTGTGCTTAAAGTCCTCGAATAAACCAGAATATCTGCAACATATGTCTGCAGAATTGGTGTTATTTCAGCCTTCATCCACTCCGGCGAAGGATCTTGAAATACGCGGCGATAGAACATAACTCGCCCTAAATTTCCTTGCCCGTGCCCTTCCTCTAACGCATGCTGCGTTGCCCACAACATTCTTTTTATATCCGCAAACGGCGGCTGTGCATCCCGCCAATTATCAAGCTTCACCAATTTGCGGACATCGATTTTCTGGGCTTTGGTAAAGCAGTCGATGCAATCATAAAATTCGCCAAAAGAAATCATGAACTGCTTCCGCCGAACCTACGAGCTTCGCTTTTAAATGTTTGCCATAGATGATAGATAATATTGAAACCTGGTTGCCGCCAATTTTATATTGTGGCAATTGCCGCAATTGCTCGGCATCATCAGGATCAAGAGCTGGAATCAATATTTCAGCAATCTGTTTATAATGGCTTTTAAAAATCCCATCCAGCTCTTCATATAGCTGCTTGCTTAATCTCTGCTGCTCATCGTCGGAATATCCCATATCCGATAATTTAAACCATTAACGCAATTTAAGCAACTCTACTTTAAGATCGCAACAGCTCATTTATCGAAGTCTTGCTCCGCGTCTTCTCATCAACTTTCTTCACAATCACCGCGCAGAACAAATTGGCCTTTTCCCCAGGCAAAGTTCCCGGCACCACAACCGAATAAGCCGGAATCCGACCGTAAGTAATTTCGCCAGTCTCGCGATCCAAAATCTTGGTCGAAGCCCCCAGATAAACCCCCATCGAAATCACTGCACCTTCTTCAACAATCACACCTTCCGCAACTTCTGAACGTGCCCCAATAAAACAATTATCTTCGATAATCACCGGATTTGCCTGCAACGGCTCCAACACCCCACCGATGCCAACACCGCCCGACAAATGGCAATTCTTGCCGATTTGTGCGCAGGAGCCGACTGTGCTCCAAGTATCCACCATCGTTCCTTCACCGACATAAGCCCCAATATTTACAAACGAAGGCATCAAAATAACATTTGGCGCGATATATGCACCGCGCCGCACCACCGAACCGGGAACGGCGCGATAGCCTGCATCTTTAAAATCCTGCTCGCTCCACCCAAAAGTTTTCAACGGCACTTTGTCATAAAACAAATCACCCATCTTGGCATTCGCATTTAAGCGGAACGACAACAACACCGCCTTCTTCGCCCACTGGTTTACCGCCCATTCCTTGCCCTGCTTCTCTGCCACGCGTAATTTACCGCCGTCCAGTTGCGCCAAAGTTTCCTCAACCGCATCCCGCACTTCTCCACGCGTCTGCGCACTAATATTCGCCCGGTCTTCCCATGCTTTTTCGATTATATCTTTCACTTTTATTCCCCAATTCGTCATCCTTGAGCATAGCGAAGGATCCTTCACTATGCTCAAGGATGACGATTATACTATTATCCCAATAAATTCTCAAAAAACTTTTTCCCGTCATCACCGCCCAGCAATTTGGAAATCGCCCGCTCCGGATGCGGCATCATGCCCAGCACATTGCCTTTTTTGTTGGTAACGCCCGCGATATCGTTCACCGCGCCATTGGGCGTATCAACATAACGGAACGCCACTTGCCCATTATCCTCGATCTCCGCCAGCGTATCTTTATCGGCAAAATAATTCCCATCATGATGCGCAATCGGGAACATGACTTCCTCGCCCTTCATATAAAAATCCGTGAACGGGTTATCATTACTGGCGATTTTCAAGCGCTGCGGCTTGCATATAAAACTCAAAGTTTTGTTGGAAAGCAAAACCCCCGGCAATATCTTCGCCTCAGTCAAAATTTGGAAACCATTACAAACCCCCAGCACCAGCCGCCCCTCATCGCTGTGTTTCTTCACCTCCGCCATAATCGCAGAATGCGCCGCAATCGACCCACAACGCAGGTAATCGCCATATGAGAAACCGCCCGGCAAAACAATCAAATCCAGCTTCGGAATCTTGGAATCTTTATGCCAAAGCATAGTCACTCCAAAACCGGCACTCTCCAACCCGATCTTCATATCCCGATCGCAATTACTACCGGGAAAAACTACCACGCCTGCTTTCATATATATCAATATGTTATTAAGACGAAACTCGTCCTTGACGAAAATCGTCTCAATGTGTTATTATCTATATATGCTTAAAAGCCTGACCGTGAAATTGCAAGAAGATTTGATCGACAAGGCGAGGATTTATGCGATTAGCAACAAGATTTCATTGTCAGAATTAATTGGAAGTTTGGTAAAAGAAAAAATATCCGATAAAGCAGAAAAGGGAAGTGATGCGCGTTATGATGCGGTTTTGAAATCCATCCGTAAAAACGCAAAACCATCTAAAACAAATTGGAAATGGAATCGCGATGAGCTTTATGAAGACCGTGTTTGGTAATGAAAGTTTTTATCGACACCAACATATTAGTCTATGCACATATCATAGATAAAAATCCTAAGTGCTTGAAAGCTTTAAAGTTGCTAGAAAACATGCCCTCTAAAGCTTGCGTTCCGGTAATCAGCTATCAAGTTTTGAACGAAATGGCGAATACCTTAATTAACAAGCATAAATTTGAACGCAAAGCCGGCCTGGCGGCTGTTGCTAATTTAATGTCCTGGGAAGTCGTTTCTTTGACCCCGCAAATTTTTAAGCTGGCTATGGAAATTTATCAAAAATACAAAACCTCGGTGTGGGACGCTTCAATTATCGCCGCGGCGCTTTATGCCAATGCCGATGAAATATGGAGTGAAGATTTGCCCGGCGGGCAGAAGATTGAGGGAATGAAAATTTATAATCCGTTTAACTAAGAAAATTACAACGGGCTGTTTATTTCATCCTTGAAGCTCAAACCGGTAATTCTCAATCACCGTATTCGCTAAAATGCTCTCGCAAGCCTTCTTGATTTTCTCGTCAGCCCCATCCGCCGAATCCAGCTCCAATTCAAAATACTTGCCCTGCCGCACTTCTTTAATGCCAGCAATATCGAGGTTCTTGATAGATTTAGAAATCGCCAACCCTTGAGGATCGAGCACTCCGTTTTTTAGCGTAACATATACTTTTGCTTTCATGTTTTCTCACATTCGTCATCCTGTGCAACGCGAAGGATCTACCATCGCGAGATCCTTCACTTCGTTCAGGATAACGTATTATAATTCTAAATCGGCGGCGGTGGGATCATTGAATCCAAGCTAGGATCGGATCCAGGTGCTGATTTTTTATACTCTATCGGGAAATCATCCGTTTTGGCATCCGTTCTTGCAGCACCTGCTGACGGCTCATGCAACGTGCCATAAGGCACAGGCTGAATCGCGCTTGGTGGCAATTGGCTTGATGGCGGGCGGCGATCGTTAGAAGAAGCTGATGCAGCCGGCGCACTGCTCATGAATGCCGGAGGCGGCGTCATTTTTGCAGCGTTAGTATTACTAAATGTATTGGCCGGATAAGCCATCGGGCGTGAATTTCCACCCTCCATAGCGCTCGCAGCTTGCGCCGGAGTCATGCCTTTCTCTGAATATGGCGCCATTCCCGGAAGAGCTGGCGTGTTCATTCCAGAAACACCCGGTGCCGCCATCGGTGCACGCGGGGCGCTGGAATTATATGGATAACCATTATAATTATTACGTGCCGCCCCACCGCCGTTATTTTGAGCCAAACCCGGACGGCTGCCATCAAATGTTGGCATATTAGTATTTGCCCAGTCCATCATTCCATCCGCCTGGCGCCCTGTCCAGCTACATGATGAAAGTACCGCCACTGATGCCAGTGCTAAAAATTTAAATTTCATTTTGCCTCCTGTTGATTAATTTTCAAGCCCAAACGGCGGGCCACTTCCTGATAAGCCTCCGCTTCCCCACCTAACCCCTGGCGGAAACGGTCCTTATCCATTTTCTCATTAGTATCATAATCCCACAATCTGCAAGTATCCGGCGAAATTTCATCAGCCAGCATAATTTGCATAATCCCCTGCTCTTCGATTGTATACCGCCCGAATTCCATCTTGAAATCCACCAGCTTCAGCTTGGCGCCGATAAACAATCCACTGAGGAAATCATTGATACGGAAAGCCAAAGAGCGCAGGATTTCCAGCTCCTCAGTATTCGCCCAGCCGAAATTTATAATATGGTCCTCATTAACCAAAGGATCGCCCAGCGCGTCATCTTTATAATAAAACTCAATAATCGGGCTCATCATCAGCGTCCCGTCCTCAACCCCAACTCTTTTGGAAAGGCTCCCCGCCGCAATATTGCGCACAACTACCTCCAACGGGATAATATCCAAGTGGCGCACTAATTGCTCACGCATATTGAGGTTTTTAATCAGATGCGTCGGAATCCCGATATCACCCAACTTGGTCATCAAAAACTCTGAAATCCGGTTATTAATCACGCCCTTACCGATGATCGTACCCTTCTTCTTATTATTAAATGCAGTCGCATCATCCTTAAAATGCTGGATCAGCGTCCCGGCATCCGGGCCTTCATACAGGCATTTGGCTTTACCCTCATATATGGGTTTTTTGCGGTTTTTATGCAGCATCGTAGGTAATTTTTTATCTGACACAGGCTATATTCACTGATGAGTTTGACTATTAACCTATAGCCATATTTGATGACAAGACAACATCTAAATAACGGTTATGACCTTAAACGAAAGGGAAAAAGCTTTTGAGGATAAATTTGCGCATGACGAGGAAGTCTTGTTCAAAATCCGCGCCCGCGGTAATATGGGGGTGGGTATATGGGCCGCACGGGAAATGGGAATTTCCGGTTTCGCAGCCGATAATTATGCTAAGGCGCTGGTTGTGGCCATGTTGGATAAGGAAGAACTAATGGGTAAACTACGGGATGATTTCGCTAAATCTGGGAAAACAATAACAGATGCCGAGATATTCAGCCGCATGTGCGGCTCGAACATTGAAGCGCGTAAACATTTTATGGAGCCCCAGGATGACACTTACAGCAGCATTTAACCATTTCAACTTTTTCCGCCCGCACATGGCATTGCAAAAACCCGCACCTATCGATTATCAATCGAACAGCCCATATATGGTGCTCGGTATCCGCCATAATTCCCCCGACAGCGAAATCAAACGCGCCTGGCGCAAACTCATGATGTCAAACCACCCCGACCTCGGCGGCGACATCAACAAAACCATGGCCATCAACGCCGCCTACCGCCAAATCTGCAAACGGCGCGGGATTTAGCGACTAAATTAGTTAAATTACGTTGACTTTTCCTTATAGGGATTCATAGAATAACATATGGATCAAAAACTAGCGGCCATTTATAATTTGTATTTTGACCCCGGTAAAACCGGCGAATCAATTTATGACGCCCGTTTTGGGGATTATGACATACCATTGATTGAAGTAATCACAGTCGGCAATCTGGCAATTGACCAATTGACCAAACGCTCCACTCATTATAGCGAAGACTTGTCCGCTTATGACCAGGAAGAATTTATAAGCGGGTTGGTGAGCGAGCTAAAAGATTCGCAAATGGGCGCGAGGGATTTATATGCGCTGGTGATTAAAAAGCTGGCGCAGGCTAGAAATGTTATGCAAATCGCCCCCCCCCCCACAACCTATGCGCGATTTCAATTTTAGATTTTGGCTGCGGCAACGGCAGGCATTTAAAACTATATGACGCGATTGCCAGAACCTTCAATCCGCTCGGCGCGGAGTTGCATGTTTTTAATTACGACCCGTCAGAAAAAGGCCTGCAGGTTTATTCGGCAAAAGCGCAAAGCGAATATTGCATGACGCAAAGTGGCCATAACGGCCATACCTGCCTGCACCGTGATAATCTGCGGCTGATGTTTATCCTCGGCGATGAAACAGCGGCGCCGCTGGGACAGGTGAAAGAGCATATTAATTCTCGATGCCGCGAGCATTTCGGCGTAGCAGCCAACGAACCATTCATAGATTTCACGATCTGCTTATACGGCACTATCTGCCATATCCATGATAGCAAAACCAGGTTGCAGACCATCAGGATGCTGGGAGAAGTAACCCGCGACGAAGTTTTAATTTCACCCAACACTTTCCGTTTTTTGACGGACGGAGAAAATGTAATAGCTGATTACGATCCTGAGACAAACCTTTGCCATTACACAAGAGAGGCCGCTAATGGAAACAAGCTTAAAATTCCGTATATAGTCTATAACGGCAATGCAGATATAAACCAAGAAATTGCCCGTGCCGGATTTCCTATCCAATTTCTAACAACAAGAGCCGCCAGTGTTACCAGACCAGACCA
The DNA here is from genome assembly GCA_043757405.1 of Alphaproteobacteria bacterium. Classification (GTDB taxonomy): domain Bacteria; phylum Pseudomonadota; class Alphaproteobacteria; order Rickettsiales; family 21-14-0-20-44-7; genus JABDBO01. Next base: position 175,095 of record JAYVPI010000019.1, on the reverse strand, counting down.
CGCTTCTCTTAGTATGGAAAAAAGCTTTGCCGAATTAGTAAGGACAGGAACTTCCGATCAGCCAATATATGACTATGCCATTTTTAATGCCCGACAAATCAGAGACCCAAACTTTACAACTGACTTCCGCATTAATGATGCAATGGGCAGGTTCCAATATTTAGTTTCACCGGAGATTTAAGCGGTGTTGCAAGGATTAGTAGCCTTGCTAATAAGATATGGATTTGTTATAGTAGCAGTATGACATTGCAGGAAATGAAGCGTAAAATCGCGGGAAAAAGGCCCATGACGGTTAGTAAAAACGGCAAGATGGTTGGCTATTTGCTTAACGAGCAACAATATAAAGATTATTGCCGGGTAAAGCTGCTTGAGCTTTCCAAAGAAATCTCCGCTAACGCAAAAAAACGCGGCCTTACCAAAAAGAAACTTGAAAAACTTCTTGCGGATGAATCCTAGAATCATCCTTGATACTAATGTCTTGATTAGTGCGCTAATGAAGGATGATGGTGATGTAGCCAAAGTTTATCATTATACTTTAAAATACGCAGATTTACTGCTCAGCGATGAAATAGAGCTTGAATATGGCCAAACCCTTTTTAAGCAGAAATTCAGAAAATATTTTCCTGAAAAAAAAGTTTTTGAAACATTGGCGCTAATTTCGGTTGTCGCTCATAGAATCAAGACCTCAACCAAAATCACAGATTGCCGCGATGCTGATGATAATAAATTCCTTGAATTGGCCCTTGACAGCCGTGCCGATTATATTATCAGCGGCGACCCCGACCTGCTGGATATGAATCCTTTCCGCGGAATCAAGATCCTGAATCCGCAGCAATTTCTAAAACTCCACAAACTATAATAGAATCAATGAAACTGACTCCCCACCCATCTCCCAATTTCGACGAACGTCATGCGGAGATCGACATGCTCATTCTGCATTATACCGGCATGCAAAGCGGCAAAGAGGCTATCGAGCGTTTGTGCGACAGGGAAGCGAAGGTCAGCGCACATTATGTTGTTGAAGAAAACGGCGACGTTTATCAACTCGTCGATGAGGCCTCCCGCGCCTGGCATGCCGGAATCAGCTTTTGGCGCGGCCAGCACCACCTCAACGCAAATTCCATCGGCATCGAAATCGTCAATCCCGGCCACGAATTCGGCTACCGCGAATTCACCCAGGCGCAATATAATTCCATAATTGAGTTAGCCGCCACCATCAAAGAAGCCTATAATATCCCCAACATCAACATCGTCGCTCATTCCGACGTCGCCCCAGAACGCAAAACCGATCCCGGTGAATTATTCAACTGGAAATTATTGGCCGAAACCGGCATCGGCCTATGGCCAAAACAAACCTCCGACTATCAAAATTTCCGCTTCACCGAAGATAATTTGAGCCAAACCGTCTTAACCCATCCCCAGTTAATCCACCTCGGCTACCAAAACCACGACGAACACAGCATCACCGCCTTCCAACGCCACTGGCGCCAGCATTTAGTCAACGGAATCTGGGATGACGAGTGCGAAAAAACCCTGCTTTCACTATTGCAACACGTCAGTTAAACCCATATACTGATCATGCAGATAGCCGGACGGCAGCGTTTCGGTCATCAGTCTTCAGACATCAGTGCTTTACTGATGTGCGAAGTCTGAAGTCTGGTGGCTGATACGAGGAAAGTCCGGACTCCGATAGGAAATGGTAGCGGGTAATTACCGCCGAAGGTGACTTTAGGGAAAGTGCAACAGAAAACAAACCGCCTGACCATACTCTCGAGAATGGCCGGGTAAGGGTGAAACGGTGAGGTAAGAGCTCACCGCTTTTATGGCAACATGAAAGGCATGGCAAACCCTGCCAGGAGAAAGATCAAATAGGGGTGGCGCGATTTCGGCAACGAAATCAGGTTTTCCTAAAGCCAGCCACCCGGGTAGATCGTTTGAGGTTTGTGGCAACATAAATCCTAGATGAATTGCCGTCTCCACTAGCAATAGTGAAAGACAGAATCCGGCTTACAGGCTATCTGCACTTTAAACCTAATTCGCCGACTGCATCTGCATTTTCACATAAACCGCGCAAACATTCCCGCTATTACTAAGGTCATATTGCGATCCTGAAAGGCAATTAGGAAGCAATGAGGGCGAGGAAATTACATTGCCGCTTTCGGGTATGCCATCATCAATCTTAGCATCCAGCGCCGCCGCCTCAATTGTAGTCACGCTCTCACCCGGAATAAAAAGCCCCGGTCCGGCATAAACCAAATTCGCAATAATATAACAATTAGGTCCCGGACATAACCACACTCCGGGAATAATTGCTGAATCTTTTCCGAGCTTGAATTTTGGAGCATTAGGCGTTGTGCTGGTTATATCGAAACTTGTCGTCGCAGTAAGATTAAATCCCGAATAACGTTGCTCATAACCGGCATCATATAAATGCTTCCACATTCCTTTCTCGCTGCCCGCGCTCCAATGTATAAAACCGTCTACCATACGATTTATCAAACCGTCATTATTCCCTAACGGAGTGCCAAACAACCTATCATCGCCCGGCAATTGATTATATCTTGTCTGGAAATTTGTGACCGCAATATCATATTCCTGCAATTGCCTCGCTGCAGATTGCAACCTGGCAGTTGACATCATGCTTTGTCCAACCAGAATTCCCCCGATCGATAGACCGATTATTACGAGCACTATTGAAAGCTCAACTAAAGTAAAGCCTTTACGCATGGCCTCCTATACATTAGTAAGAATTATCATAGCATAAAATCTTCGAAAATGCATCATTTCAACCCCTCAATTTTCCGCGAATACGACATACGCGGCATATTTAACGAAACCTTGTTTCCAGCCGACGCATACCAAATCGGCTGCAACTATGCCGCCTTGGTAGAAAGCGGTCGCATTTGTGTCGGTTACGATGGCCGCCTCAGCTCCCCCGAACTCTCCGCCCAACTAATCAAAGGCCTGACCGATTCCGGCATTAACGTCGTCAATATCGGCTTGGTCCCCACCCCGCTTTTATATTTTTCCGTTTTCCATCTCGAAACCGCTGGCGGCATAATGGTCACCGGCTCGCACAACCCAGGCAGCCACAACGGCTTCAAAATCATGCTCGGCAAGGAATCGTTGTTTGGGGATGATATCCGCATGCTTGCGCAGGGCCAAGGGTTAAGGGCCAAGGGTCTAGGAAAAATTGAGAAGATTGACTTAAAAAATGAATATTTAGAAAAAATTCTTTCCCCCTTATCCCTCACCCCCCCAACCTTTCCCCTACGCATCGCGCTCGACCCCGGCAATGGCGCTGGGGGGGAAATCGCTGCGGAAATCAGCAAAATGCTTGGCGGTAAAATCATCAATGAGAAAATCGACGGCAATTTCCCCTCCCATCACCCCGATCCAACCGTTGAAGAAAATCTGGAACAATTAAAAGAATTAGTCCTAAAAAATAAATTGGACGTAGGTTTCGCCTTTGATGGCGATGCTGACCGCGTCGGCGTTGTCGATAATAAGGGCCGCCCGATCTGGGGTGATCAAATCCTCGCAATCCTCGCCCGCGATATTTTGAAAAAATATCCCGGCGCTCACATCATCGCCGATGTAAAAACCTCGCAAACAGTATTCGACCATATCGAAAATCTAGGCGGCAAACCGGTAATGTGGAAAACCGGCCACTCATTAGTCAAAGCCAAAATGAAAGAACTAAATTCCCCGCTCGCCGGCGAAATGAGCGCCCATATCTTCATCAAAGATAATTATTATGGCTATGATGATGGAATTTACGCGGCGATTCGTTTCCTGGAAGTAATGCAAAATTCCGGCAAATCTTCCGCCGAATTATTAGACGAACTTCCCAAAGCCTTTTCCACCCCGGAAATTAAAATCTCCGTCCCCGACGAAAAGAAATTCGCGATAATCGAAGCCGTAAAAGCCAGCTTGAAAAACGATAAGATTCAATTCATTGACATTGACGGAATCCGCGTCAACACCAAATCCGGCTGGTGGCTGTTACGCGCCTCAAACACCGGCGCTTATCTGGTTGCCAGATGCGAAGGCAAGACGCAAAAAGACCTCGCAGAGCTAAACGAAATGCTGGAACTTTATTTAAAAAAGAATGATATTAGACGCTAGGGCCGCCGCGTCCGTTGGCGGCTTCATATTCAAGACGCGCTACAGCGGATAACGGAGAAATACTATTAATTCCCAAACCAAACCTGCCGAGACCATCACTAAGTCTGCGAACAGTACTTTCTGTCTCTTGTGCGCGTTCAGCTAAAATTTTATGTGCAATATTCATAATTTATCTCCAATCCCTATTTAGCTAATTCTTTATACGTGTCAACCATAACCAGCATTTTTTTCAACGCCGTACCTACCCGGACTTTCATCGCGTTGCTAGGTTCCGTCCCACTTTTCACCAAAGCCTCAAAATCCTGCGCGATCACATTGGCCGACTCCTCGATCTGGCTTACCAGCGCCTCGACCTCAACCGCAAATTCTTCCTTATCAACCACCGATTCGTGATAAGCGACCTTCAAAATATCTTCCGCGTGGTCATACAGCTTGGCGATATTGCTGAACACCTCGTCAAAGTCCTCAACTAGAATTTTCGGCGCTGCGCCCATAGGGTTCCCCAGTTCGATTTAGTTAAATATAAACCATTTCTTAACCTTTGTAAAGGCTTATTTGCCCATATATAACTCATTGATAAATATAAGCCTGATTCGGATTATTTGTCATACTCGCCAATGCCAGGCTATAATTTTCACGCGGGGAATCATTAAAAAACTGCCACTTAGCATAATCAATATCCTTCCCATTCATCCCCTTGAACACACTCTCCCCCGCCAGTTTCGCAATTGCCTCCCGCTCCGTCCAAATCTTATAAAACGCCGCCATGCCGCCATCCGCCACTTTCTTCACGTCACCCGGCCCAAAAGCATAAGCCGCCAGTTTCGTAAAATCCCGTTTGCGCCAAAATTCGATATCCACCCCCACCGCGAATTCCCCACACAAAGCCACCGCTACCATATCGTTACTATGCGCAATCGAAATATGCGGCCCATCTTCAATATATGGCTTCCCGCCCTCATCGGCCAGAATATCCGCATTCCAATCAAAATCATTATCCGCCAATAACCGCCGCAAAACCGCCCGCGCCAACAACGAATTATGCGCCGCCCCCGCATTCCTCCGCCGCACCGCATACTCCCGATCACCCCCCGTCGCCCACTGTTCAATCAGTGTGTGCGCGGCTTGCGTATTGCTTTCCGTTACGTTTAATACAATCATCACATTTGAATTTACTACACGGGCTTTAATATTCTAATAGTTTTTTGAGTTATAAAACAACACAAGCAAAACCGACACTCTCAAAACCCATACCTTGCTGTTAGCTTCCAGCGCCAGGGATTGTATTCTTGACCGCTAAGTTATATCTCTTCTATATTTTCATATAGTTCGTGAAGCCTACTATTTCTAAAACGAAATTTGGTGCCATGGTTGTGGCCAGTCCTTGCATCAAAATCTATCAATGTATCGCCGATTTCTATGCTTGTAATGAAACGATCAATAGAAAAGCCTGACAACTTCATGATTTTTGAGTATTGGAAAAATTCTTTTCCATCCACTTTCTTCACTTCGGCACCAACAAAAAAGCAGTTGAGTAATTTAGTGCCTGCTTTATGGAATAAATCTTGGAATCCCCAATACGGTTGGGGGTTTAGCTCTGAAAGCCCGATATTCTTTTTAACTGACCCCAGCCATTGGCTATGTTTATCTGCTACCGCAGTAGAGTCGAAAGAAATCAAAACTTTCTCAGCGGATCTATCAACCATCACTTTAAATCCCCTATCACTTCTTGATAAGGCAGAAATTGTCTGCCTAAAACTCATTTCAGTTGCCGGATATTTCTTTCCTGCTTCTTTATGCGCCCACCCATATTTTGGCAGCAGAATTAAAGGGACGAATTTCAGTGCAGTTGGTGAAGGCTCCATATGAAAAAGTGTCGTTAAAGAAGAGGTGTTTAAACGCTGGCACTTAAGTTCCCACTCAGCAGCATTCGGAATTGGCAAATTATTCTCTTCAATACCAAGTAGGTCTTCAATTGTGTTTCCAACGCCTCCAGCATTGCCATGTCGTCCATTCTCAATCCAACCCATTGCCTTGATTTCTCTTAGCTTTGCGATAAGTGATTCTTTGGTGTAGATTTGCGTCGTCATGATGTTGCTTTATTATTTTGAATGGCGAAAAAGCTCTAATTCTTGAAGAAACAGATCCATTTCTTTTTTCTTGGAGGATTTTGCTTGCATGTCCTCAATTCTTTTATTAGCCATATCAACGTATTCTGATGATATTTCTATGCCGATAAAATCTTTTTCCAGTTTTTTCGCCGCAACGCCGGTAGTTCCCGACCCCATAAAAGGATCTAAAACCGTTTTAGCATTTGTGGAACTAATTATTCTTTCTATTAAAGCTACAGGATACGGCGCAGGATGCTCATTATTCATTTCTTGCGTGAACTGCCAAATATCACCATAGGCATTTGCTTTTGGTGCCAACTTAAACTCGGATTTACAAATGAGATATATAACTTCATAGGTTGGCAAAAAGTAGCCTGCATTAAAATTTATTCCACCTTTTCTTTGCCAGATAATAATTTGTCTAACTGGCAAGCCTAAAACTATATCATGCCTATCTTGAAGAAGCCCAGCTTGAACTCGCCACTTGTGATTGTAAAAAATTGCTCCATCCTCAGGAATAATTCTGAACATTTCAGCCAAACATTTTCTTTGCCATTCAACATATTCATCATGCGGCATGCAATCATCATGATCGTTATATCCGTTAATGAGCGCGGCATTAGACCATTTTCCACCTCTACCATCCTTCATGCCGTTACCGGTAGAGTTCTTTAAATTATAGGGCGGCGAAGTAACCACTAAATCCACTGAACCATCAGGAATTTTCTTCATTATTTCTATGCTATCACCGCAGATAATTTTATTTATAAAGTCTTGTGGATAGAGCATAAATTCATTTTTCCGATTAGGTTGCTGATTTTGATTATGGGAATACCGGATGAAAAAGCAAGTTGTTATAAACAAATCATATTCAGCTATATAATTGTCAAAAAAATAGTTTCCAAAAATAATTGGCGGAGGAGATGGGATTCGAACCCACGTTACAGTTTAACCCGTAAACCAGTTTAGCAAACTAGCGCCTTCAGCCTCTCGGCCACCCCTCCGCACTATGGTTTCAGGTGAGTCAGAAACCAGAAATCACAAATAATGTCAATTTTTTTAAAACCGAGAAGGTTAAGCCAGCGCCGCACCAGCCGTTTTGGATAAATTGGCCGATTGCTCATAGACATAAGGCGCCGCAGCATTATTAGCCGCATTAGCCGCCCCAACATCCTGCAAACTAGCCCCGGAATTTTTAAGCTGCGCAACCGCGGATGCCAGTGATGAATTTTTCGACAAGTCATTATACGCCACGGAGTTAGGATCCGACTTGTTATCATTCATACTTTGGCCAGGCATCCCATTCTGCAATGTAACTCCCGCCGCCCCAGCCGCACCAATCCCCAGTCCTGCACCTATCAAAGTCCCTGCCACGATCTCACCCGGTGGAAAAACCAGGCTGACAGCTGCGAGCCCGGCTCCAGCAGCAACCATGCCATAATTAATATGCGTACCACCCTGATTCGGATTCTGCGATTGCGGAACATGCGGCACAAGCGAGTGCGCCTCTAGCTTCGCGACTGTTGCTGCGCCTTTTAATATGGAGGATGTCGTAATCGTTGCTCCTGATCCACCAGGGGGATCAAAGCAATTTGAAGGATCGGACCTGTCACCAAGCATTTGTAAAGTGTTTTGAAGTTTAGACGGATCGGATAAATTATTTGCACCGGCCTGATTGATAAGATCAGGAGTTACGCCATTAAGATGGGTCATTTTGCTATTGCCATCAGCAAATAGCGTAACTTCTTTAGTTGCAAATGTACTTTTATCAGCTGTATTTTTTAAGAAGCCAATGGCCGGCCCTTCCGCTTCTGCCGCAAACATTTGTGAAGCTGTATTCCATAATTCACGATACTCAGCTTTGCTGATTTGTTTCAGCTCGTAAGCGTTCTCAACTTTATCCAGCATAAACTTTCCTGCCGGTGTCTGTTCAATCGTATATGCCTTAGAGTTTACTTGCGTGCATTCGTCAGCAGCTTGCTTGTTGTTTTTTCCGGCATCATCAGCTCCCGAATAAAAAACAGCCATACCCTTTTCTCCTGGCGCAACCTCTACAAATGCGTCGAGCTTTGTTAAGTCCTTCAACAAATTACTATAATTTGCACTAGGCATTTAATCCCTCCAATGTAACGAATTGCGGAGGATAAAAACCACTTGGACTAATGTCGAAAACAACTTCATTCACAGAGATGTCATCAAAATGTATTCCTGGCGGATATTCAAGTAACGCTATAGCAATATTTTTAGCCATCGCCTTGGTCATTTTTGTGTCGTGCTCAGTCATCAACGGATAATTTGTATGAACAATATACTTTTGAGAAACTTCCTGATTTTTCACATCAAATCTATCGGCAACAAATCTAAATTCTTCAAATTTTCCCCGGCATAAGAAAGTCTGAGTTCTCTCCTCAGGACGCGCAGTCTGGATGCATAATACAGTAAATTCGTCACTAAGACGCCTAACCGCAATTTTTTCACTTACTGCATTCTTGCCTGCATAATTAACATATGCATAAGGTACTTTTAGAACCTGCCATTCCGAATCGTTTTTTGCAGCCTCACCCATAATCAACTCTGGATAAATTTGATTTATTATATTACACCAATATTGCACATTTGCTACAAATCTCATAAATTCCCGTATAATTTTCCAATGTCCCTCTCCTTTTCCGTCCTCAAAATCCGTGATTTCCGCGTTACGCTGCTCACGCGTTTCTGCGTCATGGTCGCCTGGGTTTCGCAGGATGTCATTATCGGCTGGCAGGTTTATTCTATCACCCGCTCGCCATTCATGCTCGGCCTCACCGGCCTGGCGGAAGCTGTCCCTGCGCTGGTCTGCGCACTGTTCGCCGGACATATTGTTGATATTTCCCGCCCCTACCGCGTCTTTATCACCTGCATCGGCATCATGTGCATCAACTCCTTCATTCTAATGCTGATCGGCGGCGGCCACATAATTTTCCCCGGCAGCGTCGTCGCCTGGCTTTTCGCGGGCATCTTCATTTCCGGCCTCACCCGCGCCTTCATCATGCCCGCCTCATTCGCGCTACTGCCGCAAATCATCCCCAAGGCAAAACTTCCCGCCGCTTCCGCCTGGCTCACCAGTGGCTTCCAGATATCGGTAGTCACCGCACCGGCGCTGGCTGGGCTGGTCTATGGCGGCTATGGTGCATATGGCGCCTGGTTTATCCCGATAACTTTCATCCTCTCCGCATTCTTGTTCCACAGCCTGCTTTTGAGCGCCACTCCCCGTAACTGGCGCAGCGGCGAAAAACGCGAAGCCGCCATGAAAAGCATCAAGGCCGGGTGGAAATATATTTTCACTAACCGCACGCTACTCTCCGTGATGGCGCTGGATATGTTTGCAGTGCTTTTCGGCGGCGCCGTTTCCATGCTCCCCGCCTATGCCGATCAAGTCCTGCATGTGGGTTCTGAGGGGCTTGGCACATTACGCGCTGCCCCAGCAATCGGCGCCATCTTCACCGCGCTCATCCTGGCTATACGCCCGATGAAAACTATTAAAGGCACAACCATGCTCTGGGTGGTCGCCGGTTTCGGCCTGTGTATAATCGGCTTCGGCCTGAGTAAAATATTTTGGCTCTCGATTCTGTTTCTCATCATGAGTGGCGTTTTCGACAGCATCAGCATGGTCATCCGCTCCACCTTGATGCAACTTCTCACCCCCGATTCCATGCGCGGCCGCGTTTCCGCCGTGAACGCCATGTTTATCATCTCCTCCAACGAAATCGGCGCCTTCGAATCCGGCAGCGCCGCCAAGTTATTTGGCTTGGTTCCATCAGTAGTAATTGGCGGAGTCTGTACTCTAATTATAGTCGCCACCACTGCCATAATATATCCAAAAATCCGCAAAACCGCTGTCAGCAGCGAAATTTAATATTGACATGCTAGTTGATAATGATTATCACTCGCTCTACATCAACCAGGAAATACATGTCAAAACGTTTCTTAGCCATCGCTCTAATCTTCACCGCTACCGCCACTGCCGCGCAGGCTGAAGATTATGTCATCATCATCAAAGATCATAAATTCAGCCCAGCGGAACTAATTATTCCAGCTGATCAAAAAGTAAAAGTCATTGTCAAAAACACTGACGCGACGGCCGAGGAATTTGAAAGCTCCGACCTCAACCGCGAAAAAGTTGTTAGCGCCAATAGCGAAATCACCGTCAATATCGGCCCTTTAAAAGCTGGCACCTATAAATATGTTGGCGAATTCAATCAAGCAACTGCCAAAGGCACAATCACCGCAAAATAATGTTTTCAACCGCAATTATCATTTTTCGCGAAGTCATCGAAATCGCGCTCATTATCGGCATAGTCCTTGCAGCCACGCGCGGCCTGCCTAACCGCATGAAGTGGATCATCGGCGGTTTCGCCGGGGGGTTGAGCGGCGCCGGATTAGTCGCAATCTTCGCCGGAGTAATTTCTAGCGCTGCCCAAGGCATGGGCCAGGAATTATTCAACGCGTTGATATTATTCACTGCTGCAATCGTAATCGGCTGGACAGTATTATGGATGAAAGGCCATGCCCGCGAAATGAGCATGCACTTCCGCCAAGTCGGCCATGATGTCCGCGACGGAAATTTACCTTTCTATTCCCTCTCGCTCATCATCGGCCTCGCCATGTTGCGTGAAGGCTCGGAAATTGTACTCTTTATATATGGCATGCTTCTCTCCGGCCAAAGCTATGCCTCAATCGCCAGCGGCTCCGCAACCGGTTTGACTGGCGGTATAGTTACAGGCGTATTGTTTTACCACGGCATCTTAAAACTACCCGCCCGCTATGTCCTCACCGTCACCAGCTGGCTATTAATAATCCTCGTCGCCGGACTGACGGCACAAGGCATCGGCTACCTTACCGCCGCTGGATATTTCAGTAATTATTCACAACAACTATGGGACACTTCAAACATGCTATCAGAATCTTCAATTATCGGTAAAGCCCTCCACAGCCTAATTGGCTATACTTCCCACCCAACACTAGCGCAGCTAGTCGCATATCTCGGCGTATTGGTTTCCCTTCTCCTGGGCGCCGCATTTATCGAAAAGAAAAACGCCGCTTCAAAAGTTGTAGCAGCAGCACTTGCAATCTTCTTTATATTCCCGCATTCAGCATCAGCACTGGACAAAATTCACAAGCCATATGTTAATAAAGGCGAATTGGAGATTGAATATTCCGGCAGCCGCACTTCAGACGGTGGAAAAGAAAAAAATAATATCCAGGGCCACGAACTCGCAGTGGCTTATGGCCTGACCGATTATTACCAAGCAGAACTCAGCACCGGCTATGACCGCGAATCCGGCTCACCGGTAAAGCTCGAAGAAGTCGAGCTGGAAAACAAATTTCAATTTGCCGAACCGGGCGAAATGTGGATGGATTCCGGTCTTCTTGTAAGCTACATACACGCCACTCATAAACACGAACCGGATGCAATCGCAGCCAAGCTTTTACTACAAAAAGATTTCGGCAAATTTTCCAGCCTCGCCAATATCGGCCTTGAGCAGGAAATCGGCGATAATCGCAAAATTGGCGGTCCGGATATGAGCCTAATATGGAATAACCGATATCGTTATAACGAACATTTCCAACCCGGAATCGAACTCCAAAGCAATTTCGGCCAAACCAACACTAATACCGCTTTTCATGATCAGGAACATTACATTGGCCCGTCCGCCTTTGGCCGAATCACCAATGGCTTCAAATACGAAGCCGCTTATCTGGTCGGCGTCACCAAAGCCAGCCCCGACACCGCCGCGCGTATTCTTCTAGAATACGAAATTTATTTCGATTAACAGCTTATGTTGTTTGCTGGATTGTCGCTTTGAGCCTCTCCCATTTTTCTGGGGCAACAGTAATAACTTCCGCTTTTTTAAAGAACATAGCGCCTCCTGTTCCGCTAAACTTACAGTCTAACGATTCCGTCACCGAATTACTGAACTTCACAATTACGAGCGAAGCGGGCGTTGTTGCATAGTTCGGTAAGTTATTGATAAATTTGGATTACCAAAAACAAACTCTGTCATCCTCGCCCGCTTGGGCGGGGATCCAGGGTCAAACACTCCGTAGGTGGCTGTAGCCCTGGATCCCCAAACCTTCGGTTCGAGGATGACAGTCTTTCATTTTTGCTATGGAGTCTTTAACCATACAACACCGCCGCACGGAGTTTATCCTAGCGAAGGCTGGGACTCGCAATGACGATGTGAAAATGCCTGCATCTTATTTTAAACAGTTATAAATATATCAAGATTTAATCTCGGCATGGAAACTCCACTGATTATTTAAATCGACTAATTAATAATCGAAACGAAGCCCTAAACCAGCCTGCAATCGAATATTTTTTGGCTCGATCCAGCCCGTGCCGCCATGTTGGTCTACATCCGAATTCTCAATATTCCAATAGCGCACAAACGGCCCGAACTCCCAGCCATATCCATTTTTCTGTTGCTGTCCCGCCATCAATTCGCCACGCACGCCATAACCATCATGCTGGCTGTTAGTAACATCATAACCAACAAAGGGCTTCAACCGCGAATGCACGCGGCCATAGATCAATTGGTCATATTCAATATTCGGCGAAATCTGCCAGGAATTCCCCAGCGGATAATCATAAGTCATCCCCACCGGCGCATAAAACTGCTCAATATCACGATCATACCCGCCAAAACCCAGCGTTGTTACCGTGTTATCAGAATTATCATAATATAACCGCGTACCAATACCGGTATAAGGGCTCAAAACACCGCCCGCGAATTTGGTTTTCATACCCAATTTCAGGCGAAACTCACCTTCGTATTGCGGTGTATTTTTACTAGACCCGCTAACCGATTTATAATTATCACGCCCATAAGAAAGCCGCCCATCGACTCCAATAAAACTATTCGGGCTCAAATCATGTTCATAATTCCCAGTCACTGAGCCATAAATCGCATGATTATTAAGATGCACATCTTCAATCGGCTCGCGATAATTATCCGTAAAAGCTTCCAAACCGATATTATAATGATCCACCGCCTGCGCCTGGCCCGCAAATGCCAGCAACGCAATTGCGCAAAATCCAATTTTTCCAACATGCCGCTTGTTCTTCATATGCCGGGACTATAACAATGTTTTGTGACAGATCCGTTACCAATCTCAGATTTACGCCCCTTTATTATCGCTTAATTAACCATAATTGCAAAAATACCATATCTTGACCTTGGCATGAGAAAATTATAAGCATTCAAGGGCAATTATTAGAGAACAACCATGCTTGACTTAGCCGCGATCGATAAAGCTGAAGTAAACACCGATCCATATCCATATCTCATCGCTGACAACGTCCTGCCAATTCCAGCGCAGGAAAAACTGCGTGAAGATTTTCCCGATTTCGACAAGCCCGGCTTTTTCCCCTTAAGCATGGCTAAACAAAAAGGCGCATTTGCTGAACTCATCGCTGACTTACAGAAAAAAGAATATTCTGCCATGATCGGTGACAAACTTGGGCTTGAGCTGCGCGACAAACCGCAAATGATCACCATCCGCAAATGGTCGGAATTAAAAGCCGGACGAATCCACAACGACAGCGAATCCAAAATTTGCACCTCGCTGATATATTTGAATGACAACTGGGACAAGGGTGACGGCGGCCGCCTCCGCGTCCTTCGCAACGAAAAAAGCTTTGATAGCACCGCTGCGGAAATCCCGCCAGTTTACGGCACACTCTTCGCCTTCAAACGCACCAACAATTCCTGGCACGGGCACAAACCTTTCGAAGGCGAGCGCCGCGTTGTGCAAATCACCTGGTTACGCAGCCAAGCAGATTTAGACCGCAAGGAAAAACGCGGCAACTTCAGTTACCTAATCAAAAAAATCTTTAGCGGCAGTGGTAATTATTAGATCATGCCAGACATAAAAAAATTCATTGACGGCTACCGGCACTTCTACCAAAAATATTTTGTTGAAAATGACGAAATATACAAAAAACTCGCCCGCCACGGCCAATCACCAATCGCCGCATTAATCGCCTGCAGCGATTCCCGCGCCGATCCATCATTAATCACCGGAGCCGAACCTGGCGAAATGTTCGTAATCCGCAATGTCGCCAATTTGGTTCCGCCATTCCAGGATGATGACAGCACTTACCACGGCACCAGCGCCGCGCTGGAATTCGCCGTCAATATCCTGGAAGTTAAAAACGTAATCGTCTTCGGTCACAGCAAATGCGCCGGCATCCGCGCCCTGGTAAATGATGACTATGCACACGGCGGCAAAAGCTTCGTCAATTCATGGATGAAAATTGCAGATGACGTCCGTAGAGACGTTATCAAACTCCACCCGCATCTGGAAAAACACGAACAAGCCCATATATGCGAAAAGAAAGCCATCGAAAAATCATTGCAAAACCTGATGACCTTCCCCTGGATCGCTGAAAAAGTTAATGCCGGAAAACTCACTTTGCACGGTTGGCATTTCGATATCGAGCACGGCCAACTTTTCCACTTCGACAAAAAAAGCGATATCTGGACTGAGCTATAATCACAGGTGGTAGATTCTTCGAGTTGCTCAGGGTGACTCATAGTGTTGCATATGCAGCGGCACCTCCGCTTCAACATATATCGGCGCCTTCTTCGGATATAACGGAACTTCAATACTTCGCGCATGCAAATGCAGCGGCACTTCATTCCCGCCGCCATAAATTTTATCCCCCAAAATTGGACAGCCCATCGCCGCGCAATGCACCCGCAACTGATGCGTCCGTCCCGTCTGCGGCCGCAACTCCAGCCAACTCAATCCATCAAACTCTTTCAACAACTTATAATCCGTAATTGCCACCTGCCCGCCTATATCATTTTTCTGGCCAACTTTCATCTGCCACCGATGCCGCCCTTCTTCCTTCTTCACCAATGGCAAATCAATCCGCCCTTCAAGTTCCGGCGGCTTACCAATCACAATCGCCCAATAAGTTTTCTTGATGCGCCCATCCGCAAACATTTTCCCCAACCCTTGCAAAGCCTGGTTATGCCGCCCCAAAACCAAACAGCCGCTAGTATCCTTATCCAGCCGATGCGCCAAAGCCGGCTTCCTCGGCAACCCAAACCGCAACTCCTCCAGCCAGTCATCCACCGTCTCTCCACCGCCAAAACCCTTATGCACCGGCACGCCACTCGGCTTGTTCAAAACAAGCATCATCGCATCCCGATAAATCAATAATTTCTGTATTTCCTCTGGTGTCATCCCTGCACTTATAGTATTCACTCCCGCATTATGCAAAGCCAGAATACCAAAGGCTATCTCTACGCCCTCACCACTATCATCATATGGACCGGCTGGATAATCATCAGCCGTTTTGGTGCAACACATAGTTTAACAGCACTCGACATGACCTTCCTCCGTCACGGCCCGGCCGGAATCATCATGGCACCGATCGCATATAAAAACCGCCATCTCATCACGCGCAAAACGTGGAAAGGCCTGATTATCATGCTAATCGGCGCTGGCCCGCTATATTTATTATGCACCTCAAACGGCTTCATGCGCGCCCCTGCATCACATGGTGTATTGACACCATGCTCGATGACATTATTCGTTGCCATCCTCACATATTTTTTCTTACGTGAGAGAATCACCAAAATCCGCTTTTTCGGTTATGCCTTGATCTTCATCGGAGTTGTCTTCAAATTCGCGGTTTCGGGTGGCGATAGTGCTGATTTTTATTTCCTCGCCGCCGGGTTATTATGGGCAACATATACTGTGCAAAATAAAAAACTCAGCCTCCCGCCAGTCGCCATAACTTCCTTCATCTGCACCGGCTCTGCTATAATTTTAATAATACCTTACGGCCTATCCCTTTCCCTAAACCCTCACCCCTTACCCCTAATCCCCCTACTCATACAGGGCATCTACCAAGGCTTCTTCACCGCGATTGTTTCCTTCATCACCTATAACCGCGCCGTCGCCATAATCGGCGCTGGCCGAGCCTCCAGCTTCGCTGCATTAATCCCCGTATTGGTGATAATATTCTCTATCCCGCTTTTGGGCGAAACTCCGGATTATATCGACTTAATCTTCGCCGCCTTCATGAGCTGCGGCGTCTTCCTCGCCAGCGGAGTGCTAAAAATGATGGATAAATCGGTTAAAGCTTAACCCCGACAACCCGTCATCCTGAACATAGTGAAGGATCTTTTTCACACTCACAAGCCAGTTTCGGAGCCAGCAAAAGATCCTTCGGCTTTGCCTCAGGATGACGGCTAGCAGCCCCGCGCTAAAACCCTTGATTTTTCTTGGATTTTCCCCTATATAACCCAGCCCATGCCCCAATCCGCGTATAAAATGCCTCCCAAAGTTGGCTTCGTTTCCCTCGGCTGCCCGAAAGCGCTGGTGGATTCTGAGCGGATTCTCACCCAGCTCCGTGCTGAGGGCTATGGATTTTCCGAAACTCATGCGGGCGCTGATGTCGTAATCGTCAATACTTGCGGCTTTTTAGATTCCGCCCGTGATGAATCCCTGGGCGCGATTGGCGAAGCAATGGCGCAGAACGGAAAAGTTATAGTTACCGGCTGTTTAGGCGCGAATCCTGAAGTAATACGCGAAAAATTCCCCAATCTACTTTCCATCACCGGCCCGCAAAAATATGAGAGCGTTTTGGAAGCCGTCCACAAAGCCGCCCCCCAACCGCATGATCCATATGCCAGCCTCATCCCACCGCAAGGCGTCAAGCTCACCCCGAAACATTATGCCTATTTAAAAATCTCCGAAGGTTGCAACAACACCTGCACTTTCTGCATCATCCCCTCCATGCGCGGCAAATTAGTCAGCCGCCCGGCCAGCGAAGTACTGCTAGAGGCACAAAAACTGGTACAATCCGGCGTCCGCGAACTCTTGATAATTTCCCAAGACACCAGCGCCTATGGCGTCGATGTAAAATATAAAGACGGAACCCGCTTTTACGACCTCGCCAAAGAACTCGGCAACCTCAATGCCTGGGTGCGCCTGCATTATGTTTATCCATATCCGCATGTTGACCAGGCCATCGAATTAATGGCCGCCGGAAAAATCCTCCCATATTTGGACGTCCCTTTCCAACACGCCAGCCCATCAGTCCTAAAAGCGATGAAACGCCCCGGCAGCCCGGAAAAAGTTTTGGAACGCGTGAAAAAATGGCGTGAAATCTGCCCCGATTTGGCAATCCGCTCAACCTTCATAGTCGGCTTCCCCGGCGAAACTGAGGAAGATTTCAAAATGCTCCTCGATTTCATCCAAGAGGCCCAAATCGACCGCGCCGGCTGCTTCAAATATGAACCCGTCAGCGGCGCCACCGCCAATAATTTACCAGACCCTATCCCCGAAGAAATCAAAGAAGCCCGCTGGCACCGCTTTATGGCTGCGCAACAAAAAATCAGCGCCGCCCGCCTCCAACGCCATCTCGGCAAAACGCTGGATGTATTAATTGACGAAGTCACCGCAACCGGCGCAATCGGCCGCAGCAAATATGACGCCCCCGAAATTGACGGCGTAGTCCATATCAGCCCCGGCAAAAAACTCCGCGCGGGCGAAATAACCAAAGTAAAAATCATCAACGCCGATGAATATGATTTGTTTGGTGAAGCAGTTTAACGCTCTACTGAGCAATTAATATCTTGAGAATCCTGCATCAGATCTCTCAAAATCATTTTCATACACTGGCTGGGATTGCGCATGATAATCCGATTATGACCATTAAAATCCACATTCTTCACACTGCCAAATTGCAACAGCTTGGCTGCGAACGATCCTAACTCATGCTCTCTTTCAGAACATGAAATCAAACTACCGGGAATAGTAATCTTAAAGCGCGGCGTGGTTGAAGTGTCACTGACATTATCAGCAACGATCCTGAACTTCCCATAAAATTCATCGCAAATTTCATATACTAAATTGCTAGGCGACCCCTGTTGTTGCTCTTCTTCAGTATCGCTCAACTCCTCCGTATGATCCATAGGAAATTTTATTTCCCGCTGGAAATCAAAGTTTATTTTCAAATCTTCTTCAGCATCGTCAGGAAGATTTACTCCAATGCCCGTCTCCCTGAATTTTGCTCTTAAAACACCCATTAATTCATCAGTAATTTCCGGGGTAAGATTATCATCGGCTAAAGCTGCGCCCAACTTTTCTTCAAAACCTACCGGCACAGTTATGGGAGATCTAGTCAGCAGTTCCTTAACAAATACATCGGAGGAACGAACAGGTGCGGTTTCAGGATCAAAATCCTCGAGTAACGCTTCCCCTTCGGGCGTTACCCTTAAATACATACTAAGTACTTCTGCTATCATTAAAGCAGTCGCAGATTCCTGAGCCACTGCTACCGTTTTCACTGCCGTGAATAAACTTAATGGCATCGCTGTGGCCACGCCACCCAAGCCAATTGCCTGTAAAAACCACCTACGAGTCCAATTCATAGAGGTTAATATAGCTTAAATAATATAAAGTTCAATTGCCTAAAAATATAAATTCCGCCCTATACGCGTAATTCTTGATCAAATGATACGGCCCCTCGATGACCTTCTGCACTGTATATTTCGCCAAACTATCAAATCCGCCATCGGCATGCCCGGCATCATCAACATGCGGCGCCAGCGGGCTGGGGTCGGAGGGCATGGTATTAACTTGCAACGAACCGCATTTTATATTTTCACGCGTGAACGCTATCTCCGCCTCATCATTGGAAAATATCGCACCCGCAAGTTGTTGTGGTGACCTGTTATTAAATTCCACGGCTTGCTCCAGCGTAATACTCTGCACAACTTGAATCAACGGCGCGAAAACTTCATGCTGCATTTCCTCGCGATATTCCGGCTCTTCCGCCGCGCTATTCCAATAAATCGCCGCCGGTTTAAGATAAACCGAATTTGGATAAATCTCACCCAAAATTCTCTCACCACCAACCACACTGCGCTTCTCAGCCACAGCCTTCGCCATAACCTCACGCATCTTCGCCGCCGCCTTTGCATCAACCACCGGCCCGTTGCGAGTTTCCAGTTTATACGGATTACCAATATAATTCACATCTCGCGCCACCGTTTCCAATTCCTCGTTGAGATATTTCACGAAATCAGTTTGCTCCACGCCTTTGAGCAAATAAACCTGCCGCGGCGCGGTGCATCTTTGTCCGGAATTACTCAAACCAGCTATCAAATCCCGCGCCAGTTTGCGCCAATCAACATCGCATACCGGCGAAATTATCACCGGCGAATTCCCGCCCCGCTCAAATACTGAGCGCCCAATACCACGCTCCGCCGCAATCGCCTCCGCGCCGGAATCACTGCCGGTAAACGCCAGAAATGCAGTTTTCAATAACGGATCATCATCCCTCCTGCCAACTACAACCTGGCATAACCCAGTTTTAAACAACCCCGCCACCGCCGCATCAAACTCATTATAACGCACAAAAAATTTATCTATCGCCGCCGGAATCACCGTATCAACCAGGAAAAACACCCAATGCGCCCCTTGCTGCCCAGCCTTGATAATCGTGCCATTGCCCGCAATAATTGATTGCGCCAGCTTGTTGATAATCAGCGCATATAAATAATTATACCCGCCAAACGCCGCCACATCGCCACATGGCACGCGGGTAGTGAGGCTAACAATATCATTAGCCGAAAACCCAGGCTTAGCTGCGCGTTTTTCTGCATTTTTATGCCGTAGCACCGGTTGCAGGCATTCCAAAACATCCCCGCTCGCCCATTTCGCCCATTGGGCGCCTTTGCCATTAATTTCACTAACCCCAAGCTGCACCGGTTTTCCGGTATCAGTCGCAAAAATCAACGCAAAAGCTTGCGCATAACTTTCCACTTCTGCCGTTATCGCCTCAACCAAATCAATCCTCGCCGCCAAAGGAAATTCCGCAAATATCCGCGAAAATTCAAGCGCGGCCTGCCGCTTCAGCTTAACTGTCCCGACATCATCAATTTTAAGTTTAACCAGATTTTCACCCGTGGCCGCCGCCTTAACCTGCATCGAATTTTCTTCAGCATAATATTTAGCGAACCCAAGCCGGTGATAAAATGCGAGAACCACGCTTTTGAACTTTTCCCCACCTTCTTCAAAGGCGTGTAATAGCTCTTCCCTCGTATTATTAAAATTTTCAACCGTTTGCATATATCGGATTATCGAAGTTGATTACTAATAATTGATTAACTTATACAATCTTTATACCGCAGTGCATTATAGGTAATAGTATCTTGAGGCATTAATGATCCATATTTAGTCAACGAAGCTGGCTATCAGCTTAAAACCCTAAATGGAGTATTTATGCCAAATTCACAAAACAACTCACAAAATAATTCACAAAACACTCAACAAAACTCGCAAAATCGCGATCAGAAGCAAGGACAAAATCAAGAAAATCGCACTGGCCAACAAAAAGGCCAACGTGATGAAAAACAAGGCCAGCGCGATGAAAAAGGTTCTAAACCTGGCAGCAGCAACGCGGCTTAACTGAACTAAAGATACTCTCAGGCAGCGGCTAACCCTCTCTGCCTGTTGGGTTGGGCCCGGTTACTCTCCGGTTTCCGGGCTCACACTAAACCGGAGGTTTTTAAGGGCTTGTGAAAATAACTTTCATGAATATCGATTTGAGTTATACTCCGCGTCCTTGATAACAACTAAAAACCAGGAGACACTATGTTTGAATTCAAAAAAGGGATGCTTTTAATCGCCGCACAGATAACCGTTATGGCAGGGTTAGCTATGACCTCAGCAGCTCATGCTGATAGTTTAAAAAATGCTGCGAAAGACGTTCGCGGCAACGTCATCACTAGCACAAACGGTAATTGCGTCCGCACCCGCTGGCAGGATACTTCAGATCCTTGTGCCCCAGCCCCTGCTCCACAACCAGTTGTGGAACAGAAAAAAGAAGTGGTTGTAAGCCCGGCGCGTTCTTTGCAGAGAGAACAACGCACGGTTTATTTTGAATTCAACAAAGCCATTCTGACAACGGAAGCAAAAGCTAAATTAGATTCTCTCGCCGATGTCCTCAAAAACGACAAAGACGTTAAAGATGCAAGAATCGTTGGCTTCGCAGATCGTTTCGGCACTGATGCTTATAACGAAAAACTCTCTCACAAACGTGCAGACGCTGTGAAAGCATATCTCGTTAGCAAAGGTTATATGAATGCGTCATCCGGCGAAGTTCGCTGGTTGGGTAAATCGTCACCAATTACTAAATGCCCAACTAAAAAAGCTAGCAAGAAACAACAAATCACTTGTTTAGCCGAAGATCGCCGCGTTGAAGTAGAAATCGACTTTTTAAAATAAACTAACTTTTAACATAGGAGACTATTATGAAAAACGTAAATGACCTCGCTACTAAGGAAAAAAGAGATGAAGCTATTGATGATGTAGGCGCACGCCTGACAAGATTTAAAGGTGATATCCAAGATGCGGCCCAATCTGCGGGCAGCAGCATCAGAAGCTATTATGACGAAAAACGCTCTGAACTAAATGAACTTGCTGATGAATATTCAGCCCAAGTTCGTCGTCGTCCAATTCAGACAACTGTTGTAGCAGCAGCCTTTGGTTACTTGCTCGGCAGATTGTTCAGCCGTTAATTTAAACTATTAAAACCGGAGAAAACCATGCCCAATCTAGGAGGATTCGCAAAATACCTAGGACTTCTTTCCCTCGGGAAAGGAATCATCGATAAAGTCGTTTTGCAACGCCTCCTGGTGGGTGTGGCCGGGGTTATAGGACTTAGCGTAATTGCCGCTATGCTTATCGGCACAATTGTCCTCGGTGTTTTCGCCGCATTATATTATGCACTACTAACTTATACCCCAATTCACCAAGTCGGGGCTTTAGGAATTGTAGTCGCGTTAATAATCGCACTAGCCGCATTCACAGTTTATAAAATCGTTCAATATTCAAAAAAGATTTCCACTTTCTCCGCCATGCTTTTACAACCATCAAGCCCAGTTACACCGGTAACTAATATCGTAAATGCTTTTATGAACGGATTAAAGCAAAGGCATCAGGAAGAAAGAAAAAGCAACAAAACCGAGTCTAAAACAAAAATATTCCCACGCGGCGTCAAGAAATAACGAAAATAATAGAAAATTTATACCGTATTGAATAGTTTCAAGCAGTAACTTAAACCAACAGAGGGTACAAACATGAAATATGCAATTTTAACTATGGCTTTTCTCCTTGCCGCAGCATTAAACGCCTGCAACACAATGGAAGGAATCGGCGCAGACGTAAAAGCCGGCGGATCCAAACTTGAAAATACCGCAGATGATCACAAACACTACTAATAAATAAATTATTTATTTAATATTCGATGGCAGGGATAACTTCCCTGCCATTATTTTATGTTAAAAAAAGTAAAAAAAGTTTTTCAAGACAATTGGCGCCGGCAATCAATTATTGTCATAACCTTCACTTGCCTAATGATCAACGCCTTCGCCCTGACGCTCTATATCAAAAATGAAAGAGTAAACGAAAGTAAAAACTGGGTCATTCATAGTTACGATGTATTGCGCCAATCACGCCTCCTATTAATTTATGTACAAGACATGGAAATCGGCCAACGCGGCTATTTCCTCTCCAGCAAACCAGAATTTCTAGCCCCTTATGAAGAAGCCCGAAAAAAAATTGACGCTCAAATAATCGCCTTCAACGACATCATCAACGACAACCAATCCCAACTCAATCTAGCCTTGGATGTAGAAAAAGACATCAAATCACACGAGATCTTATTAGACGAGCAAATCACAGCATTCAAAAGCAAACAACATTCTATAACTGTCCGCGACCTCGTACAAAGTTCCACCGTACTCAACAACATCCGCGCAAAAATAACGGTCTTCCAAAAAAATGAAAAAGCACTTCTTGACCAGCGGCAAAAGGAAGAAAAGATCCAACGTAATGAATATGTTAGAACCATTATTTTCGGTTCCATCCTCGCCATCTTGGGGCTAATCTTTGCCAATAGTTTCATTATATACCAAGCCGGCCGCCGCAAAAAAGCTGAAGATGATTTGAAGCGCAGCGAAGAAATCTACGCCACCGTAACCCAGGGTATCAACGAGGGTATTTACGAATACAACATCGAGCAAGGCAAAATATTTTATTCCAAAGGCTTCAAACATATGCTCGGTTATTCCGAATCCGAATTTCCCAACGCCGTCGAAACTTTAAACGAACATATTCACCCCGAAGATTTCAAAGCCACTTGGGAAAACGTCAATAAATTCCTCGAAAGCAACGAAGCCCTCTACCGCAATTTCTTCCGTCTCCGCCATAAGGACGGCAGTTATATTTGGGTAATGTCCCGCGGCGTCGGTATCCGCAATTCCCAAGGCAAAGTCATCCGCCTAATCGGTACGCATACCGACGTAACCGACCAAAAAGAAAACGAAGAATATTTATTACGCCTAAACACCGACCTGGAAAACTTCACCTATATCACCTCGCACGATCTGCGCTCGCCACTAGTAAATTTGCGCGGCTTCGCATCGGAAATGCAGCTTTCATTAAAAGAACTAACCGAACTCCTCAAAACAAGCCTGAGCAAAAAAGATAGCAAAACCAAAGCCATAAACAATATTGTCGAAACTGATTTGCCGGAAGCTCTTGGCTATATTACAACCTCGGTGGATCGATTGGACCAACTTACCACCGCCATTTTGGATCTTTCACGCATCGGCAAACGCGATTTGAAAGTAGAATTAATAGATACTGGCGAGATGGTTAAGAAAATCCTTGCCAGCATGGCCTATGAGATTAATAATAGCAAAATAGAAGTCAAATTGGGAGAGCTGCCGGAAATCAACAGTGATAGGTTTTCGGTTCAGCAAATTTTTTCCAATATAATCGAAAACGCCATAAAATATCTCGACGAAACCCGCCCCGGAGTAATCGCAATTAACGGCGCGGCCTTCCCGGGAGAAACACAGTTTATAATCGCCGATAATGGCCGAGGAATTGAAGAAAGTGATAAAGAAAGAATATTCGACATGTTCAAACGCGCCCGCAACGTCAAGGAAGTCCGCGGCGTCGGCATGGGTATGGCTTTCGTCAAAGCCACAGTCCAGCGCATGGGCGGTAAAATCTGGTTTGAATCAAATGTCGGCGTCGGCACCAAATTTATCTTCACAATTCCAAATAGGGTAAGGAGAGATGCATATCATGAATGATAAACATGAGGAAGTCACCATCATCATGGTTGAAGATGATGAAGGTCACGCCAAATTAATCGAAAAAAACCTGCGCCGTTCCGGGATCACCAATAAGCTTATCCATTACAGCGATGGCAGCCAGGCCGTGGAGCATTTCTTCGGCAAAGACCATGAAAACAATGGCCCATTATTAATCCTCCTCGACCTCAACCTTCCGGGAATCGACGGTTATGAAATTTTACGCCGCTTAAAAAGCCACGCTAAAACCAAAAAAATCCCCATAGTTATTCTCACTACCACCGACAACCCGCGTGAGATCGAAAAATGCTACGAGTTGGGCTGCAACGTCTATATAACCAAACCTGTTGAATACGAAGCTTTCGCAGAATCCATCAGGAAACTAGGCTTGTTGCTCGCAGTTGTAAAAATACCGTCCGTGGATTAATCGACTAGTGCCAAATCAAAGACAGCCATTAAAAAATATACTTTACATCGAAGATGATGCCGGTCTTGCGCGTCTATTACAGCGCCGTATGGAAAAATTTGATTTCAAAGTTGATATCGCCGTCAACGGCGAGGAAGGAATCGAAAAATTCCACGCCAACTCTTATGACATGATCCTGGTTGATAATTATCTTCCCGGCATCAGCGGCATCCAAGTCCTCAAAACTCTAAAACTTAGTGAAGTTGATACTCCCGCCATTTTCCTCACCTCCTCCGGCGACGAAAAGCTGGCGCTAGAAGCAATGAACTCCAACGCTGCCGATTACCTTATCAAGGACCCCGGCCAAACTTATCTTGAGCTACTTCCTTCCGTCATGGCCGCCGCGCATACGCGTGTACAACTACTAAAACAAAACAAACGCCAAGCTGAAGCTTTAAGCAACTATGCCGAACAACTCCGCCAAAGCCAGCACCGCCTCAATTTGGCGCTTATTGGCAGCGAAACCGGAGTTTGGGATTGGAATGTACAAACCGGCGACTTGTTCTGGAGCGAAAATTTGAGAAGCGCTCTCGAACTGCCCACCGGCGAAAAACCCAGCGTCGAATATTGGTTCGCCCGCATCCATCCCGATGATTTGCAATCTGTACAACAAGCACTGCGCGACCATCTGAGCAAAAAGGCAAAAATATACCACGTTATCTACCGTGAAAAATCCCGCAAAACTTCCGGCCGCGAATGGAACTGGATTCTCGCCCGCGGCCTGGCCCAATATGACGATAACGGCAAAGCCCAACGCGTCGTCGGCACCAGCTTCGATTTCACCACACACAAATTATTGGAAGAACAATTGGAGGAAGCCAAAAACAAAGCCGAAGCCGCCAACAAAACTAAAACCGATTTCCTCGCCACGATGAGCCACGAAATCCGCACCCCTATGAACGCCATCATCGGCCTCGCCGATATCCTGAGCCGCACGAAGCTGGAGGGAAAACAAAAAGAAATTCTCGCCACAATGCAATCCAGCTCCAGCACATTGCTAACTTTGATAAACGACCTCCTCGACATCAGCCGCATCGAAGCCAACCAGTTAATGCTGGAAAAACTTCCATTGAACATCAAAGACTTGATTGATGAAATCTGCACCATGCTGCGGCCAAGCGCCGCCGAAAAGGGCTTGTTGCTGGAAACAGATTGCATCGATCTCGATAAAATTTATTTCCTCGGCGATTCCTTACGCATCAGCCAAATCATCACCAACTTATGCTCCAACGCCATCAAGTTCACTGATAAAGGCAAAATAGGCATCACCGCCTCATACAAAAAGCAAACCGATAACCTATATGACGTAATAATCAAAGTCAGCGATAGCGGTATCGGTATCGATAAACAAAAACTGGAAGCCATATTCGACAAATTCGTCCAGGCCGATCAATCCATCACCCGCCGCTTCGGGGGCACAGGCCTTGGGCTTGCGATCAGCCGCACACTAGCCGAACAAATGGGCGGTAATTTGAGTGTAGAAAGCGAAAAAGACAAAGGCTCGCATTTCACCATCACTCTGCCAATGCAATTAACGCAAAAGCAACAAGCATCAAAACTTCTTCATCACGAAGAACCCAAAGAAAGCACTAATGGCAAACCAAAAATATTATTAGTCGAAGATTACAGCCCCAATGTAATGGTCGCCACTTTGTTATTAGAAGACATGGGCTATGAATATGAAGTTGCCACAAACGGCGTCGAAGCCGTAGAAAAAGTCGCCGCCGCGCCCAATAGATATGGCGTTATCCTCATGGACGTTCAAATGCACGCCATGGATGGTTTCGAGGCAACCAAAACCATCCGCGAAATGGAAATAAAAAAACATTGGCCGAGGCATAATATCATCGGCCTCACCGCCCACGCCCTGACCGGCGACCGCGAGCGCTGCCTGGGCGCCGGCATGGATGAATATATCACCAAACCAATCAACGCCCAGGATTTGGAGAAAAAAATCAGCGAGTTATTAAAAACGGACAAGGCCGCCTGATTCCCCGAATCCTTTATTGATAATTTATTTCGCTTTAATTAAGCCACCTTATGGATAATAAATATGATTTGATAATCGCCTGCGTCGGCAATAATGAGCTTGATGAGGGCATAATCGACGCCGCCTATAAAAAATCTCATCTTCTCGGCTGTAAATGGCAGGTTTTAAACGTCTCCAGCAACAACCCAATCGCTTATTCCGACCCCAAAGCCGAAACTTTGTTGAAAAAAGCCGCAATCCTCAAAGCTGAAATAATACACTTTTCCTCCGCCAGCGTTTCTGAAGGAATTATTGCCCACGCCAAAACCCTGGACAATCACAACCAAAAAATCCTTTTCCTCATCGGCACGCACCGCTTGAACCGCTTTTACGATATTTTCCGCAAAACCGTTTACAAAAATGTCAAAATTGCCCTAAAAGACCTTGGCATAAAAACTAAAATCGTTTTGCGCGAACGTGACTACAGCAAAAACTATATTTTCATTTCCCCCATTTTCAACTTCACCGACATCGCTGGCATGGCGGAAGCTCTCATCTGCATATTCACCGCTTTCGTCATTTCATATCTCGTCAATTACTTCCTGCCCCTACCCCCGCAAGTGGAGCGCACGAATATTTATTTAATTTACCTATTCGCCTGCACTATCCCCTCGATTCGCGGCGGCCTAATACCCGGCATCCTTGCCGCAATCTTGAGCGTTGTCACCATTCACTTCTTTTTCCTGCAACCGGTAAAACATTTTTATGCCTATAATCTTGGGGATTTACCCAATCTCATGGCTTTCCTCATCGCCGCCCTCGCCATTTCCCTCATCGGCAGCGGCACCAGAAGTTACATCATCGAATCCCGCCAGAAAGAAGCCTATCTCAACGCGCTTTTGAATGTCAGCGAAACCTTGAACCGCCCTTTGAGCGAAATTGAAGCCATCAGCTATATTCACCAGGAGTTGAAAAGATTATTCGCCACAGAAATCGCCATCTTCACCCCCGCTTTCATGAATTCCAGCAAACTTAACCTCGCCTATCCCGAAAAAATCGAGGAATTTTCTGAGACCGAAAAAGACGCCTTCAAAATCTGCCACACCGATTATCGCAGCAGCGGTTTCCTCACCTCTAGCAATCCCGATTCAAAATGGTATTTTGAACCGATGATGTCGCCAACCGGCTTCCAAGGAATCCTCGCCATAAAACTTGCCGCCAGCCCTTTGCGTTATGAGCATAATGTCATCGGTATCCTCCTCGGTTTCGCCGACCTCTCCGCCACCATCATCGACCGTATCGAACATACCCACACGCTGGAGGAAAATCGTATTAGTATAGAAAAAGAGAAACTCCGCACCATGATCCTCTCCTCTGTATCGCACGATTTGAAAACACCGCTCGCATCCATCATCGGTTCCCTGGACGTCTATCACAACCTCGCTGACAAGTTGACCAGGAAAGACAAAAAATCCCTTACCAAAACTGCGTTGGAAGAAGCGCGGCGCCTTGATAGCTTTATCACCAATATCCTTGATATGGCGAAGCTGGAAAGCGGCAGCGTCAAATTCAACAAGGCATGGCAACAAACTCGCGCATTACTTGATAAGGCTGTTGATATGTCGGTCAACAAACTCGGCAAACGCTCTTTAAATATTATTGGCGATAGTTATGAAATTGAAATCGATCACAATATGATGCTCCGCGCTTTGGCCAATGTTTTCGACAATATCAGCAAATACACCCCTAAAGATTCCAACGTCTCCATCAAATACGGCCCCGACGAAAGCGGCAAATTCTCCATCATCATCCAGGACAACGGCCCTGGCATTGAGGAAAATATGCTTGAATCGATCTTCAACAAATATACCCGCATCAAAAAGCTGGATAATATTATCGCCGGTACCGGACTTGGCCTGCCAATCTCCAAATCAATAGTTGAATCTCATGGCGGCAGTATCTCTGCACACAATAACAAAGGCAACCCCGGCGCCTCGTTCCAAATCACTCTGCCAAATTACCGCGCAACAACCTAGTAATGCAAGAAGGAGCCCAAAAAGGCTCCTTCTCACAGTCTAGGGATGCTAGAATTATCTATAATGGCGGGCTAGGAGGACGACGTCCAGAAAGCAAGCTGTAAATAAGCCCCGCAACAAACAGGACTATGAATACAACCGCCAAAAATTGTGCGATTTCCGCAAAGCTACCAGCCAAGTTACCGAATCCAAAAATGGAAGCAACAACCGCCAATAGAAAAAATGTAATAACCCAGTTAAGCATAAAATGGTTCTCCTATTTTGATTTCACAAATTAATAATACTACTTGTAGTGTCAGTGCGCTGTAGTAAGAATATTCCAGGTTATAAATAACCTATAAATATTACTTTTTGCCGCCCGCCGCCTTAGCTTTTGCCACCGGCCGTTCCTCATGATTACGTATTTCCATCCGATAACCAATGCCCGGTTCAGTAAAGATATAAGGCTTATCGGGATTCCCCGCCTCAATCTTTTCACGTAATTGACTTACATAAACCCGCAAATATTGCGTGTTTTCCGCATGTGCAGGACCCCAGACATCTTTCAAAATCTGTTTGTGAGTCAGCATTTTGCCACGGTTTAAAATAAACAGGCGCAACAAATCATATTCTTTTGGTGTCAAACCTACTTTTTCCTCGTTGATATAAACTTCGTGCTTAACCAGATCCATCCGAATTTCGCCATTGCGAATTTCCGGCTCCCCTGCTTCACGCACCGCCGCCTTCCTCAAATTTGCATTAATCCGCGCTAGCAATACTTCCGAGCTAAACGGCTTGGTGACATAATCATCCGCCCCCAAATTCAGCGCCGCCGCAATTTCCTCATCATCTGAACGAACGGAAAGCACGATAATTGGCGTCTGCGACCATTGCCGTACAGATGTGATAACCTCTTTACCATCAATATCCGGCAACCCCAGATCCAATATAATCAGATCCGGCTTTACCGAAACGGCGATGCGAATTGCAGACTTGCCGTTTTCCGCTTCCGCGACTTTAAAGTTGGAAGCTTCTAAATAAATATTCAAAAGCTTCCTGATCTGCACATCGTCTTCGACGATTAACACCGTGTTTTTCTTATCGTTCATTCTGATGACCCCTAGTTATCTATGTATTCTTACTTCGCAAAGAATAGCTCGTAAATGATAATGATGGGAAGTGGAATGCCAACCATCCACATTAAAAGACCTTTCATATAACCCTCCGTTGTTTAGTTAAACTAGAGACTAACCCTATTCCTTATGTAGTCAAATTATCATAATAAATAACCCCCCATGCATCAAAAACCCATAAACAGCCAAGCTGGCTATTGTAAAATCATATCTGCCATGCTATGTATAATTACTACCAATATTGACACTAAATCTAACAAGATCATTAAATGTCGCGCAATAAGAAAATCCTGATAGTTATCATAGCATTAGCAGCGATAATATTTTCAAGCCAACATTACGTATTTGCCAAACCATCCGCTCCATCAGGCGGCGGCGCAACAGGTGCACCAGGCGGCGGAATGCCCCCAATGAAAGTCGAAGGCACCGAATCGACCGTTGAAAGTTTGGCCGAACAATTAAATATAGTCGGCACATTAACCTCTAACGAATCCGTCACCATCAGCTCCGAAATCTCCGGCCGAATCACTGCCATTCCGTTCAAAGAAGGGCAGGAAGTTAAAAAGGGCGCCGTATTATTTAAACTAGACGACTCTGTACAAAGAGCCGACCTCGCCAAAGCCATGGCCAATTTGCAGTTGGCACAAAATAACGTCAAACGTTACGCGGGCCTAATCGAATCCGGCGCAATTTCAAAAGTTCAATACGAACAATCGCAAGCTGATTTAAATCTCGGCACCGCCAATATCGATCTCGCCAAAGCGAACTTGAATAAAACCACAATCCGCGCCCCATTCGCCGGTGTCGCCGGTATCCGCCAAGTCAGCATGGGCGATGTAGTCCAAAACGGGCAAAAGCTAGTGAACCTGGAACAAATGATGCCAATCCGCGTCTTGTTCAGTGCGCCGGAAAAATATCTACCGCAAATAAAAACCGGAGCAAAAATCAGTATTGTCAACGAATCCTACCCAACCGATAAATTCACCGGCGAAATTTTCGCCATCGATCCGCGCATTGATCCAACAAATCGCAGCATTTCCGTACAAGCCACTTCTCCAAATGACTCGCGCAAACTTTATCCCGGCCAATTTGTTTCCATAACCATGCCGCTGGAATCTACCCGAGAAGCGGTAGTAATCCCCGACCAAGCACTCGTCCCTGAAGGCACAATTATTTCGGTATTTTTGGTAGTTGACGGCAAAGCCAAAAAAACTCCAATCAAAACCGGCTTACGCGCCAATAACAAAGTCGAAATCACCTCCGGCGTCAATAAAGGTGATATGGTAATAACTGCCGGTCAATTGAAAATCCAAGACGGAATGCTCGTCCATGTTGCCCCGCCAACTCCGATCAAAGTTCGCCCGGTGACAATTGAAGACGAAAGTAAGGTGCTAGGTGAGTAGTGCATTTTACTATAGCTCCCCCCTTGAGGGGGAGCCAAAATTATGGAGTAATTTTGGTGGGGGGAGGCCCAAGCCCGCCTCTTTGCCCCCCACCGAAACGCGTTGCGTTTCGACTCCCTCTCAAGGGGGGAGTTTATGAAAATCTCCGATATCAGCATCTCCCGTCCCGTATTCGCCACGGTAATGAGCCTGATGATCATCCTCATCGGCCTGGTCAGCTATCAAAAGCTGAGCGTCCGCGAATATCCAAATATTGACGAACCAGCCGTCACCGTCAACACCACCTATCCCGGCGCGAGCGCTGAAATTATCGAATCGCAAATCACCAAAAATATCGAGGATAGCCTCTCCGGCATCGAGGGTATCAAAACCCTATCTTCCGTCAGCCGCGAAGGCACCAGCTCAATCTCCGTCGTCTTTGTCCAAAGCCGCGACCCCGACAGCGCCGCTTCTGACGTCCGCGATAAAGTCTCCCGCGTCCGCGGCCTATTGCCTGACGAAATCGATGAACCAATCATCAGCAAAGTCGAAGCTGATTCCTCGCCTATCATCTGGCTGGTGTTACAAAGCAACAAGCTAACCCCCGCGCAATTAACCGATCTTGCCCAGCGTTATTTAAAAGACCAGCTCCAAACCATTTCCGGCGTTGCTGACGTACAAATCTTCGGCGCCCGCCAATATGCCATGCGCATCTGGCTCAACCCCGCAAAACTTGCCGCTTATAAATTAACCACGCAAGAAGTCGAAGCCGCCGTAGTCGCCCAAAACGTCGATATCCCCAGCGGCCGCGTCGAAGGCGCCCAACGCGAATTCACCGTCTTAACCAACACCGATTTATCCACCGTCGAACAGTTCCAAAACATCATCATCACCAGCCGTGACGGCCATCCGATCAAAATCAAAGATGTCGGCACCGCCAGCCTCGGCGTTTCCGATGACCGTACCTCCTTCCGCTTCAACGGCCAGCAATCCGTCGCGCTCGGCATAGTCAAACAAGCCGTCGCCAACCCGATCGATATTTCCACAGCGGTTTATAAATTAATCCCATCCCTGCAACAAAACCTCCCCAAAGGCGTAGTGCTCGAAGTCGGCTATGATTCCTCCGTCTTCATCAAATCCTCAATCAGCAACGTCTATCACACCCTCGCCGAGGCCGTATTATTAGTAGTTTTAGTAATTTTCCTCTTCCTCCATTCCGGCCGCGCCACGTTAGTCCCGCTGGTAACAATCCCCGTCTCCCTGATCGGCGCCTTTGCCATCATGGCGGCACTCGGCTTCACTATTAATACCCTAACCATGCTCGCCCTCGTCCTCGCCATAGGCCTTGTCGTTGATGACGCCATCGTTATGCTAGAAAACATCTACCGCCACGTTGAAGATGGCATGCCCCCATTCAAAGCCGCCATCACCGGCGCGAAAGAAATTTCCTTTGCTGTCCTCGCCATGACCATCACCCTTGCCGCCGTATATGTCCCCGTCGCTTTCATGGAAGGCCGTACCGGTAAACTCTTCACCGAATTCGCCTTAACTCTCGCTGGAGCCGTTCTGATCTCCGGCTTCGTCGCCTTGACCCTTTCCCCAATGATGTGCTCGCTAATCTTAAAACGCGACACCACCCCAAACAAATTCGCCCGCACTGCCGAAGGCGTCCTCCACTGGCTAGATGATAAATACCGCAACGGCGCCCGCCGGATGCTTTCCATCCGCATAGTCGTATTCCCAATCCTTGCCATCATCGCCATAATCATTGGCATCCTCTTTATGACCTCCCGCTCCGAGCTTTCCCCGACCGAAGACCGCGGCGTTGTCTTCACCGCTCTAATCGGCCCCGAAGGCGCAACTGTAGATTATATGCTCGCCTACGCGCTCCAGCTGGAAGCCGCCGCCAAATCCATCCCTGAAATCAACCGTATTGGCCTTGTAGTCGGCATCGGCAGCGGCCGCCTCCCAATTGCCAGCCAGGGCCTCGGCTTCCTGCGCACCACCGATTGGAGCAAGCGCCATGTCAACACCCAAGCCATCGCCGGAATGCTTTTCCCCAAATTCATGGAAATCCCCGGTATCCTAGCCTTCCCGATCGTTCCCGCCTCCCTGGGCGCCAGCGGCTTTGCCAAACCAATTGAGTTTGTAATCAAAGATTCCAGCTCTTACCAGCAACTCAGCGCCAACACTTCCAAATTCCTCGCCAAAATCGCTGAGAACAAAAACCTAATCGGCCTTGATACAGATCTGAAGATGAACACCCCGCAATTATCTGTGACGCTTAACCGCGAACGCATGGCTGATCTCGGCATCTCCGTCTCCGACCTTGGCCGCACCATGGAAACCCTGCTCGCCAGCCGTAAAGTCACCCGCTTCAAACGCTCCGGCGAACAATATGATGTCATCCTCCAAACTGATAACAACCTCCGCGCCCAACCAAGCCAACTCAACAACATTTATGTCCGCACCAAAAGCGGCACTATGGTCCCCGTCTCCAGCGTCGTCAAAATCCAGGAACTAGTCGCCCCGCGCGATCTCAACCACTTCAACCGCATGCGCGCCGTAAAAATCACCGCCAGCCTTGCCCCAGGATATTCGCAAGGCGACGCACTCAAATATATGCAAGACGCCGCCAAGCAAGTCCTGCCCCCAACCGCACAAGTCGATTATGACGGTAACAGCCGCGAATACCTTGAATCATCCAGCGGCCTCTATTTCGCCCTCCTCCTCGCCCTCGGTTTCATCTTCCTGGTGCTGGCCGCCCAATTCGAAAGCTTCATCGACCCGCTAATCATCATGATTACCGTCCCGCTGACCATGTTTGGCGCATTAGTAGCACTCCGTCTCACCGGCAACACACTCAACATTTACAGCCAAATTGGCCTCATCACCCTTGTCGGCCTAATCACGAAACACGGTATCCTCATCGTGGAATTTGCCAATAAACAGCAAGAAAAAGGCCTGAGCAAATTTGATGCCGTGGTCGAGGCTGCTGTCTTGCGCCTCCGCCCGATCCTGATGACCACCGGCGCCATGGTTCTCGGCGCTGTCCCGCTCGCTTTCGCCAGCGGTGCAGGCGCGGAAAGCCGCCACGTTATCGGCTGGGTAATCGTCGGCGGCATGTCCGTCGGCACGCTCCTCACCCTCTTCGTGTTGCCCGCAGTTTACACTTTCCTCGCCAAGGACCATAGCAAAGTCCCGGAATATAGAAAAGATTATGAAAACGAGGCGCACCAGCTATGATAATTAATATGAAAAATATAAGCGCAATCTCTGTCACCGCCTTCCTGCTCAGCTCCTGCGCATTCCTGCCTTCATATGAAGCGCCGGAAATCTCCTTCAGCGACACTTGGAACCACGTCAATATCCAAGCCCCAAAAGGCACGCAAACTAATGACGCCTTAAAAATCAAATTAGTCGACGACAATCAACCTGCCCAAGATAAACCGGTTGAAGCCGAAAAACCCACCGATGACAAAAAAGCTCCCCCGGCAAAAAAACAACCTGAAATCCCAACCTTCGACAAATCCGAATGGTGGAAAAACTTCAATGATCCAGTCTTGAACCAGTTGATCGCTGAAGCTGAAAAAAGTAACTACGACATCAAAACCGCCACCTCCCGCATTAAAGAAGCCCGCGGCAACCGCCTCTCTGCCGTCGCAGTATTATTCCCCCAAATTGACGCCACGGGCAGCGCCAGCCGCGCCAAAACCCGCAGTGTCTTCAACTCCAAGCCCCAAAACACCGCGCAAGCCGGTTTTGACGCATCATGGGAGCTCGACATTTTCGGCGCCCCAAGCAAATACCAAGCCGCTGACGATATAGTCGAAGGCATTACAGCCGATCACAAAGACGTCATCATCACCATCCGCGCCGAAGTCGCGCGGAATTATATGGAAGTCCGCAACTTCCAAAACCAAATCAAAATCACCCAAGACAACATCAAATCCCAAGACCAAAGCCTCGGCCTCACCCGCTCGCAGCGCAATGCCGGCATTGTCTCAGATCTCGACGTCAGCCAAGCCGAATCATTATATTTCAGTACCAGTTCCCGCCTTCCGCTTTTAAAAACCTCGCTGGAACAAGCCAAAAACAACCTCTCCGTATTACTCGGCCAACAACCCGGAAAACTTGATGAGACCTTGAGCAAAATTCAACCGGTACCAGTTGCCGATAAAAAATTTGTAATCCAAACCCCTGCCACCGCAATCTCCAACCGCCCTGATGTAAGAGCCGCCGAGCGTAACCTCGCCGCCGCCAACGCATTATATGATGCCGCACTCGCCGACTTCTTCCCCAAACTTTCCCTCACCTCATTCTTTGGCTTCTACCACAACGGCTTGGTCAAAGGCGGCAGCATCTGGTCACTAGGCGCCAATGCAGTCATGCCATTAATCGACTTTGGCCGCATCCGTGGCCAGGCCCGCGCCGCATCAGCCCGCGAAGAACAAGCCTCGAATGATTTCCAAAAAACCGTATTGGCCGCCTTGGCTGAAATCCAAACCAACTTAGTTGCCTACATCAACGAAGAATCCCGCTTTGAAACCCTGTCACAAGCCGTGGCCAGTAACAAAAAAGCTGTCGAACTCTCCCGCGCCCGCTACGACTCCGGCGTCGCCGCCTTCACCGATGTGCTGCTTGCCCAAGGCGAACTCTACAACGCCCAAAGCCAATTGGCGCAATCAGAAGCGAATGTGGCGGAGAGTTTGATCGCACTCAATAAATCCTTGGGACGCTAGATGTCAGACATCTACGAACTAAACCGATTATCCATCAAATCGATCTCGCGCAGCAACTCGTGCATTACCTCATCCGAGATCTGGAAACTATTCCGCATCGTCAAAATCGTCTGCCTCTCCACCGTTAGCACTTGCTGCCAAATATCATTCTCCGCCTTGATAATCGGATGAATTTCCGCCACTGGCGCCTGGTTGAATGTCAGCGGCGTATTCGGGCCATCCCCCAGCGATAAAATCTTATCATTATAATGCCCGATAATCCGCTTCAACGCCCCCGCCTGCATCGGATCTGCCGTCACCGCGATCTTCCCCAAAGTCTTCAGCGCCCCATAAGCCGCCTCTTTACGCGCCAGCCAATTCTCCTCGATATAATGCGGCTCATAACGTAGCGACAACCGCTTCAAAATCCAAGGCAGCGGCATCCCCTGGAAAACCAAAGTCACCAGGATGACCCCAAACGCAATAAATATCATCTCATTCCGATATGGAAACGCCGTATAATCCGCCAACCCAAATGGCAAAGCTAAGGCTGTGGCCAGCGAAACCACCCCACGCATCCCCGTCCACGCCACCACGAACACGTTTTGCCAAGTTGGATAGCGGGTATTTCTCCCATTGCGGCGCAGCAACCAAATCTGCCCAAACGCGTTCAAATAAACCCATAAGAACCGCGCCGTAATCATTACGCCGGAAATAATCAACACCGCCTTTACCAATTTGATAATCTGATCCGACGACATACTGGAAGCAAGGCTCGGGAAATATAACCCGATCAGCAAAAACACCAGCCCGTTCATCACAAACGTCGCCATTTTCCAAACCGCCGTCGCCTGCAAACGGAATGTCGACGAAAAATATCGCGGCGACAACCACCCGGTTACAATGCCGCTAGTAACCACCGCCAACACGCCCGAACCATTAATTTCCTCGGTGATGATATAAATCGCATATGGCAAAAGGAACGTGCTCAAAATCTCCACCGATTGCTCCTTAATATAGGGAAAAATCTTGATATAAATATTTGCCGCCACCCAGCCAACCGCCACGCCGGATAATAACATCCAAACAAAATGCCCGCTCGCCTGGGTCAGCGAAAAACTCCCCGTGACAATTGCCGCCACCGCAAACTTATAAATCACGAGGCCTGCCACATCGTTAATCAGGCTCTCACCTTCCAAAATAGTTTTAATCCGCCGCGGCGCCTTCAAATTTTTCATAATCGAAGTCGCCGCAATCGCATCCGGCGGCGAAACAATCGCCCCCATCACCAACCCGACCGCCCAGCCGCATCCAGGGAAAAGATATTGCATCACATATGCCACCGCAAACGCCGTGAAGAAAACCAGCCCAAACGCCAACTGTGAAATTGAGCGCAAATTCCGCTTAAAATCGCGCACCGATGTAAAATATGCCGCTTCCGTCAACAGCACCGGCAGGAAAATCAGGAAGATAAGATTCGGCGGAATATTGAAACTAGGGAACTCCGGCAACGAAGCCAGCCCAATCCCCCCGAGCACGCAAGCAATCGGATATGAAAGCCGCGCCCGCTGCGCAAGACCGCATATCAGGCACATCACCACCAGTAGAAGCAGGAATATTTCGACGTTACTATGCAAGGTTTTTTAACGCGTTAGTTTAGCGCCAATATAGCAGCATTTAGCGAAGTTGCATAGGCCACCCATAAAAAATACGGCACCAGCAGATATGCCGCCACCCGGCTAACTTTCATAAACGTCCCGATATTCACCCCGATCACCACCAGCATCAACGCAATATCCACCAGCGACAAACCCGCCCGATGCATCCCAAAGAATAATATCGACCACAAGAAGTTGAGCAACAACTGCAACCAATACGGCGCCATAATCAGGCTGGTGAATTTGCCATTATCAGGAAGTCGCCGCCAAACCAACCAGCCGGAAACCGCAATCATAATATAAAGTGTTGTCCACACCGGCCCAAAAACATATGCCGGCGGCTGCCATGATGCTTTATTCAATTGTTGATACCATCCATTAGCCGGCCTCCACCTAAAATCACTGGCGCTGCATGTAATTTGCGTTCGCTTAAGCTCTTCGCAAATCTTTGCTGGCCCTGGCGCATATTGACCACTCACTTCTGGTATCGTTACTAACGAACCAATGCCGCTAATAACAAATACCAAAGCTAAAAAACCGATAAGTGAAATAATATTCTTCATGCACCAAGCTTATACTATTTTCTACAAACTGTCACCCCGTCGAATGACGGGGTCTAGTGGTTCCTGTAAACGCTGGACCCCGTCATTCGACGGGGTGACAACTTTTATGTATTGTTAATTACCCAACACATAATTGAAAATCAGCGGCGCCACGATCGTCGCGTCCGAGTGGATCACGTATTTCGGTGTATCCACAGCCAGTTTGCCCCAGGTGATTTTTTCGTTCGGCAGCGCACCGGAATAGCCGCCATAGCTTTCCTGTGCATCAGTAATTTGGCAGAAATACTGCCACAATTTCGCATCCTCTTCCAAATCCTGGTGAATCAGCGGCACCACGCAAATCGGGAAATCCCCGGCAATTCCGCCGCCGATTTGGAAAAATCCCAGGTCATTACCAGCGGTATATTTCTTATACCACTGCACCAACTCGCGCATATATTCCAGGCCGGAGCGCACCGCATGGACATCAAAATTATTTTTGAACGTGTGCCCGATAAAGAAATTCCCGAACGTGGAATCCTCCCAACCCGGCACAAAAATCGGCAAGTTCTTTTCCGCCGCCGCAATAATCCAGCTATTCTCTTTGGGAATCTGCAAACTCTTCTGAAACTCCGGGTTCAGCGCAATTTTATACATGAACTCATGCGGGAACATTGGCTTTTTATTATCAGACGCCGCTTTCCACAACGGTACAATAAAACCTTCCAAACGACGCATCGCTTCTTCTTCCGGGATACAAGTATCAGTAACGCGGTTGAAATGTTGTTTCACCAACTCTTCCTCATCCGCCGGCGAAAGATCGCGATAATTCGGTATCCGCTTATAATGATTATGCGCCACCGCGTTGAACAAATCCTCTTCCAGATTCGCCCCGGTGCAGCAAATCGCATGCACTTTATCTTGCCGGATCAACTGCGCCAATGAAATCCCCAACTCCGCCGTCGACATCGCGCCCGCCAAAGTCATGAACATCTTGCCGCCGCCTTCCACATGCTTTTTATATCCCCGCGCCGCATCGCCCAGTACCGCCGCGTTGAAGTGCTTGTAGTTAGTGTCGATGAATTTGGTGATTGTTCCCATTTTTACATAATAGATTTCGTCATCTTGAGCGCAAGCGAAAGATCCTTCGCTAGACTCAGGATGACATTGCAAAATTATTTCTTCTTTAAAAGTTCCTGGATCTGCGCCGCTTCCTTGTGCAAGGGTACAGTTTTTGGTTTGCGATACATGCTCATCATCGGCTTATCTTCCGTTTCCACAAACTCCACTGCGCCAAAGCCGTTAAAGTCAGTGCGGAACACGCCGCCATATGCGCCTAGCTGTTGCACTTCGATATAATCGCCTTCACCAATATCTTCCGGCAGCATGAACGGCCCTTTCATGAAATCCGCAGAGTCGCATGTCGGCCCATAAAACTGGAACGGCACTAATTGCGCATTAGTCTTTTTACCCTTAATGCGGATCATCTTCACCGGGAAAGTGAATTGCGGCACACCGGCGTCAAACAAACTGCCATAAGTTCCGTCGTTAATATACAGGGCATCACCCTTGCGCAAATCCACGCGCACAACAACTGATCCGCTTTCCGCGACCAGCGCGCGGCCAGGCTCGCACCAAAGTTCAACCGGCTTGCCCTGCTCATTACGCAAGTTCAAACGCATAAATTCGCGATGGATGCTTTGCGTAAAATCCTTCATCGGCGGGGGTGACAAATCAGGATATTTCGCCGGGAATCCGCCGCCGACATCCATCACGTCGATATTCACCTCAGAAGCCTTCACCACACGACCGGCAATTTCAATCGCCAACTTGAACGCGTTAGGATGCATATTCTGCGATCCGACATGGAAGCAAAGCCCCAACTTGTTGGCAAATTTACGTGCCTGCCATAACAACTCAGGAGCCGTCTCGATATCCGCGCCAAATTTGCGCGTCAATCCCAGTTCGGCATAATCATTAGGAATAGACAGTCTAATATGAAGGTTCAAATCTTCCGCATGGTTAGTCGCCTCCAGTATCTTTTGCAGCTCGACATAACTATCCAGCGAAAAATCACGCACGCCATAAGTGAAGTATGCATCACGAATTGCCTCGCGCGGTTTCACCGGATGCATAAAATACATATTCGCCGCCGGAATATTTTCCGCCACGAGCTTTACCTCAGCGATCGATGCCACGTCGAAATGTTCAATCCCGCTTTCGTGCAATTGCTTCAATACAATCGGGTTGGAATTGGTTTTCACCGCAAACAGAACTTTCCCATGAAAGTTGCGCTTGAACCAGACAGCGGCCTTGTTCAACGAAGCTTTGCGTATAATATGTAGTGGAATGGTTGGCTTGATAGCCTTTATTGCCTTTTCGGCATCTAAGTAATTTTCCATCTCATAAAACCCCTCATTATTTGTTCAACAATAACTGATTTGATTGTTAGTCCGCGTCAGTCGACCAATAATTCCCTGCTACGGTTGTAACCTTTACAGGAGTTTTGTTTTTTAGTGTTTGTAGGCACGTTTTAGTAAGAT
This sequence comes from Alphaproteobacteria bacterium, assembly GCA_043757405.1. Lineage (GTDB taxonomy): Bacteria > Pseudomonadota > Alphaproteobacteria > Rickettsiales > 21-14-0-20-44-7 > JABDBO01. The sequence continues at coordinate 134,254 of JAYVPI010000019.1, read as the reverse complement.
GCGCTTTATAGAATAAATATTCCGTATGTAAACAGTTATTTTGCTCATATCACAAAATAATTTTTCCACAAACCTTGGCCTCCATTTACACACAAAACCTATAATATTTTATTAACGGCATATGCTTTTGTGTAACATTAGTGATTTTGTAACACGGGTTCATTATAATATAAAATTATGACAAACGTATTACAAAACGGCACCCGTCATCCCAGCGAAAGGTGGGATCCAGTCATCCGTCTCAGTCCACAGTTACCTCTGGATTCCAGCCTTCGCCGAAATGATAGTTCGAGGGTGGAGTCATGAATAAATCCCTGCGCACCGTCCTTTTATACTCCAGCGGCCATCTTGGAAGCACTATTGTCTTCAATATCCTCAACACCGCGCCTGAGATCGAAATCGTCGGCGTTATGCGTGCCGATCCAATCCCGGTAAACAAAAAAGGCAAGTCGCAATTCTTCCGCTATATCTTTAAAATCGGCTATCACCTTGCCTGGCTCCTGATGTGGCAGCTTCTCGTCCAGCGCTTCATCCTCACCGTCACCCGCCTCTTCCCCATCTGGCGCGATTCCGCACTCATCCCTTGCCGCGTCCTCGCCAAGCGCAAAGGCATCCCGACCTTCAAATGTAAAAACGTCAACTCCCCAGAGAGCCAAAAATTCCTTGAAGAACTCAAACCTGATTTAATTATCTCCGCATATTTCAGCCAGATCGTCGCTCCTAATATTTTGAAGATCCCCAAAATCGGCTCCATCAACATCCACCCCGGCTGGCTGCCAACCTATCGCGGCGCCGTCAGTTATTTCTGGGCGCTCAAAAATAATGAAGCCAAAGCCGGCGTGACAATTCACTGGATGGACGAAGGGCTGGACACCGGCGCCATTATCGAACGCAAAAAATTCGCCATCGAACCAGGCGCCACGCAACAACAGATATTAGTTGAAACCGCACTTATAGCCGGACGCTTAATTCAACGCACCGCCCGCAAAATTTTGCGCGGCAAACCCATCTGCCCCATCGATGTTTCCGCCGAGCCGCATAACTATTATACAATGCCGACCGAAAAAGAATTCCGCGAATATTTCCGCGGCCATGGCTATTTCCGCATTCGCGATATCCTGCGCGTCTCCCGTCACGGAATCAAAAAACGCCGCTACCGCAAACTCCGCCGCCGCGCCCATGCTTTCAAAAGCGGCCCTACGAGTTAAACATCATCTTGAACGTAGCCGAAAGATCTTTCGCTTGCGCTCAAGATGACGTATATTTTATGCATGCCTTTACCTGCCCAACGACAAGCTGAAATCGACCATAAACTCTTGGCCAAAAAAATTGCCGAGCATGATAGGCGTTATTATCAAGACGATAAACCAAGCGTCAGCGATGCCGAATATGATTTACTACGCAAGCAACTGGAATACCTCGAAGAACAATATCCAAAATTGCGGGATCTATTATCCCCAACCCAAAAAGTCGGTACTGCCCCTTCCTCCAAATTCGCAAAAGTCCAACATAAAACCCCAATGCTCTCCATCAGCAACGCCTTCTCGCGTGAAGATGTTGAAGAATTCTTTGAGCGCATCCGCAAATTCCTCGGCCTGCCTGAAGATGAGAAAATTGAAGTTTATGCTGAACCAAAAATCGACGGGCTATCATTTTCCGCAACATATTCCGGCGGCAAATTAATCAGAGCCGCAACGCGTGGCGACGGAACCACCGGCGAAGACATCACGCAAAATATCATCACCATCAAAACTCTCCCGCGTGAAATAAACTACCAAAATGAAATCGAAATCCGTGGCGAAGTATATATGACCCACAAAGACTTTAAGGAATTAAACAGCCGCCAGGCCGAAGATGACAAATTCGCCAATCCCCGCAATGCCGCCGCAGGCTCTTTGCGGCAACTCGATCCAAGCATCACCGCCGAACGCCCATTGGATTATTTTGTTTATTCCGCGATTGCACATCCCGCACTTGATGCGGGATCCCTTGAGGAGACCCCGGATCAAGTCCGGGACGTGCAAACTCAAAGTGAAATAATTAAACAGCTAAAGGAACTAGGCTTCCAAACAAATCACCTGAACAAAATCTGTCACAACGTCGATGCGTTATTCACCAATTATAATGATATATATGCCAAACGCCCCAAACTCCCATACGATATTGATGGCATAGTCTACAAAATAAACCGCCTCGATTGGCAACGCCGCCTCGGTGCACAGTCCCGCACTCCGCGCTGGGCTCTTGCCCATAAATTCCCAGCGCAGCAAGCCAAAACAATTCTGGAAGATATAATAATCCAAGTAGGCCGCACCGGAACTCTCACACCGGTAGCAGTACTTGCGCCAGTAACGGTGGGCGGCGTAGTTGTAACAAGAGCAACATTACACAACGAAGACGAAATCACCCGCAAAGACGTCCGGATCGGTGACACCGTAATCCTCCAACGCGCCGGTGATGTGATCCCTCAAATCGTATCAGTCGATATGGAAGCAAGGCGGGCCTCTGCCGCCCACAAAAAATATCAATTCCCACACAAATGCCCCGTCTGCGGATCACCAGCGATACGCGAAGCCGGCGAAGTCGCCCGCCGCTGCACCGGCGGATTAATCTGCGACACACAAATCGTTGAACGCCTAATCCACTTCGTCTCCCGCCAAGGCTATGACATCGAGGGCCTCGGCGGCCAGCACATCGAAAACTTCTATCATGACGGGTTAATCAAAGAACCCGCCGACATCTTCAAACTCCGCCGCGAGCAATTGATCGACCGCGAAAAATGGGGCGAAAAATCCGCCGATAATTTAATCGCTGCCATAAACGAACGCCGCAATATCGCATTGGACCGTTTCATATACGCTTTAGGCATCCGCCATGTCGGCTGGGAAAACTCCAAGCTGCTGGCCAAGAATTATAAAACTTTTGAGTCATTACAACGTCATTGCGAGCAGAGCGGCCCGCTGCGCCGAAGAGCAAGCGAGGCGAGAGCAATCCATAATGGCGGCCTCCCCAGTGGATTGCCGCGCTCCGTTCGCCATGACGAATTGTTGTCAATCGACGGTATCGGCGAAAAAGTCGCCGAAGAAATCATCGCCTTTTTTAGTACCGATAAAAACAAAACCGTCCTCGCGCATTTATTAGAACAAGTAACCCCCGCCGAATATGTCTCCAACATCCGCCAATCCCCAGTCACCGATAAAATCGTCGTCTTCACCGGCACCCTAGTCAAAATGACCCGCGACGAAGCCAAAGCCCGAGCCGAATCCCTCGGCGCCAAAGTCGGCAGCTCCGTCTCCAATAAAACTGATTATGTAGTAGCCGGAGAAGCCGCCGGCAGCAAACTAAAAAAGGCAGCAGAACTGGGGGTTAAGGTTCTGACTGAAGACGAATGGCTCAATTTGATAGCTAATTAAGCCCTTGTAATAATAGTTTAATAATTATAAACTAATATATCCTAATTAATCTGTATAATAGAAAAATGATTCACCCCGGAACTAAAATACTTAGCCTAGCGGAAATTGCCAATATGGTAATCCGCGCCGCAACTTTTTGTACCACCAATCGCGGCATGTTAGCTGTGGGCGGAGATCGCGCAAATAACGAGACGGGCTTCTCCCGCGAAAGCACAAAATTCCGCGGTGCTATCGAAGTACTGGAAAGAAGAATTGCCGAAGTTAGCGCCGCACGTACTGGTATTCAGCTCAACGCCGCTTACGACAAAATGACCGCCGCAATTGATTCAGCTCTAATGGCACGAGCCGGAGATGGCGGGAGCGGTATTTCAAATATAATTGACACAGCGCGGCAAAGATTAGGCATAAATTCCCCCAGCGGCCTTCAATTATTTTGGCCACAAAATATCGCCGATGCAGCAACTGCTGATCTAACTTTAACCCGTAATGATCCCAAACTATCCCGTGCAGCACTTCCAGCACTTAACCCAGCAAACATAGATGAATTTAGGCAGAAGTTACACGGAACTCCTGCTGTAGCTGCGGCAAATTTGCAATGCAAACCTGCTAACTACCGCTGACATGCCCACAAAACCCAAAAAGCATGAGCCGGATACCAAATGGCATAAGCCGGAGACTACTGAGCATGAATCAGAAAAACACCCGGAAACAAAATTTCGCATAGGGCATGTTGAGTTAAGCGATCACGTAGTAAAACCCCACTTCAGAAATCACGATAGTGTAAATCATAATCCCGGCCCGCCTAACTATGATGCCGCTGCAAAAGCTTTGGCAGACTCCTTAAAAAAAGCCGCTACCACAGAACCGGTGAAACAGCCCCCAAATAATATTGCCGTCGCACCAAAATTTAGGTTTTGACCAGCATCGCCGCAAAAAACCCGTCCGTATTCGTCTTCAGCGGCGATAGCCGCAAATAATTTCCCGAATTCTTAAACCCTGGATTCGCCTTTAAAAACTCCACGATGCGCTCTTCATTCTCCACCGGCAACAGCGAACAAGTAATATAAACCAACCGCCCGCCCGGTTTCACAAATCCTTTTGCATTCTCCAAAATCTCCTTCTGCTGCTTCACATAAGACTTCAGCTTCTCCTCACTCAGCCGCCATTTCGCATCCGGTTGCCGCCGCCAGGTTCCGGTTCCGCTGCAAGGCGCATCCGCTAAAACCAAATCATATAACCCGCCCGGCTCACCGCTAGCGATAATCTTCACCCCCGCCCGCTTGGCCCGCGTAGCCAAAGTCTTCAGCTTCCGCGCATCCGTGTCATAAACACAAATCTCGCCCTTATTCTGCATCTCCGCCGCCAGTTGCAAAGTCTTACCGCCCGCACCCGCGCAATAATCCAGCACTCTTTCACCCGGCTTGACCCCCGCAAAATTACAAGCCAGTTGCGACCCCTCATCCTGAATTTCATACCGCCCATCCAATTGCAGCGCCTGCCGCTCACTCAAACGCAAACCAACTTTTGAAACCGGCGTCGGCTCCGCTTCCAACTTCACCTGCGAGCGCATCGCCTTCAATGAATTCACCCGCAAATCCGTCGGCGCATCCCCATTCAACGCCGCAATCTCCGCATCAAAATCTTTAGGGAAATATTTCATCAACCATTTCGGACAATCCCCCAACCCACGAATCTTCGCATAAATCTCATCATACAAAAACCGCCGATCCTTTGAACCCACAAACCGGTGCGTCCGAAAATAATCATTCAAAAACTTATCCGCCGGAAATTTCCATTCCGCAATCTGCGCGAACAATTCCTCCGCGAGCGTTATTCTGTTTTCATGTTGCATTATATTGTCTCCGTATCCCAAGCATCGGGAGGGCAAGCCCAAAATTTTAATTCTTAAGGGCGAGAAGCTATCTTGCGCGGCGCTTGAGCGCAATTAAAATCTAAAACCGGCCGTGCCCCATCGTGCCCGGCGGCGCAGAAATAGTTACATTCGACTGCGGCCTCGCCCCGGTATCCACCGGGATATCTTTCGGGTTATGCACCTCACCCACCGCACAAGCTGCAAGTAATATAGACACGGCAATTACACATATTTTATTCATCAATGTTTTATAATCACAACCTCATTATCTTCATCCGGATCGCTCGGCAATTTGTTCAACGGCCGCAAATCCTGCACATCATCCCCACTAAAATCATTTATCTCTTCATCATTATCCTTTGGCAACGACTGCGAATTATCCTTACCTGCCGCTGCTTTTTTCATAGCATGCATATTAATCATAACATAATCAGGATAAGCTTTACCGCCCGCAACCCTGATGATTTTCCCGCCACGCAAACCATTCATCGCGCAAGTAATCCGCAAATCCCCACCCGCCTCATCACTAATCCACAAAGGCTTACCAGTATATCCGCGCCATTGCCCACCGGCGTTATTTTTCACCAGGCAATAAGCCGGTTTGCCATTAGCGGTATTAACCGTGATTTTATGCGAATTCCAACCAGATATATAAGCGCAGGACGCCAGCAATACCGGCAATAATAGCCACGATAGCTTCATCATACCCAAATTCCCTGATTTAGAGCTATATAGCAAAAAATCAAAATCATAGCAACCTGGGATATTTTAAGACGTCATGTCCAAAAATCAGTCAAAATATGCTGATATGCCAGCTGTAATTTGTGACTTTTCTTTATTTGCCGCCGCAGAAATTCTAAGATCCACCCTGTCTGATATTTTCTGCCGCGCCTCAACGCTGACGTTGGAATCGTTAGTGCCGGTGAATGGATCGTTTGTATATTGCCCGGAGAGCAACAGGCTCAAATCATCCGTTATTTCCGTAACCACACCTGCCTCCGCCACAAGGTTAGAATAACTCTTCGTGTCTTGCTCCTCACTATGGATTCTTGCGCCGGCCAAGCCATATGCAATACTGCCTTTGCCCAAATGCGCGGATTTACCAAACTTGCCCTCGATTCCCGCGGATTTGCATTCTCTGCATAACTCATTACGCGGCGCATAATCCAACCGGAAACCCCACGAAAACTCATTAGTAAGTGACTCAGGCAAAGGATTGGTATTCAAATTGAGTATATCTACAAGCGTTGCCTTGCGTAAATTAAAGCGCCCCTCTTCATACTCCAATTGCAAACCGCCCATTATGAACCGTGATATTTCCTGCCCGCTTATCGGCTTATCTAACAAATCATTATTAGCTACACGAAATGACAGGCGGGCAAAATTACGGTCACTATATCCATAATCCAGCCGCATAGAGCTTGGCGGCCTGGCATCCATAAGTGATTCATAGGCAATTTTGGCGTTGCTTTTGCTTCCAAGAGATTCCGTCGTCCGTCCCAGCATTTCAGACAGGACTATTGCCCGGCGTTTATAAATTTCACTTATTTTGTTTGCATTCTTCGGCTTTTCCGTAAGCTTTGCCAGTTCCAGGTTCAAATAATCAAGCCATGCTTTTAACAATTGCGGATCAGCACCTTTCGCCGCCACCGGCTGATCTTTCGGATCAAGCTGCAAATATTTAATAAAAGCCCTTTTCTTTTCCGCATCTAGATCGGAATAAGTTTTACTAAAATTAGATTTAAGGGATGGCAGATATATTTCCTTATCGACAATATCAACCCCAGGATCATTCAAATGGCGGATAACCTGCGTAGGCAAAAGCCAGAAGCCGGAATTGGCGGTTATTTTTTTGCCCGTTGTTTCCTCAATCAGCCGTGCAATCCGATGGGCGCAATTATCGTTAAAAAAATAATAATCAAACTTAGCGCGCATCATTTCCCAGCTATGCTCAACCAGAAACTTCTTTTGTTCCGGCGGCAGTTTTAACTTATATTCCCACAAATCGCGGATTTGTATATTCGTGTACATATGCGAGTTTAAGAAATCATTAGCGCGTTTATAAGAAGCGTCATACCCGCCAAAAAGCCCACGGATTACATACATCGGATTAGAAGGACTATCAGTGCCATTGGCGCCATAATTCAAACTGGAATCAACAGCCGCCTGGTCAGTCATATTAGCGCCCTCATAATTAAATTTGAGCATCACATGCCCAAAATAAGAGCTTGGGTTATCAAAATACCCACTGGCAAATACAAGTGAAGCAGAAGAAATATTTTCCGGGCGGTTGATGCGGTTATATTCATCACAAACCGGCCTTTTGAAATTTTTCAACAATGGATCATTCTTTTGTAAAAACGTTATCCGGGCGGGGAAGCGGCATAGAATTTCTACATTTGAGTCATTCTGCGGAGCTTTCATCAATATACGAAATGCCAGCAATTCGCTCTGCGGATTGCTTTGCCCATCGGGCGCAATGAAATAATCTTTATTTTGAATTTCGCTGTAATATTTGCCGGTAATTCCCTTATTGTAATAATTCAGAACAAGCCATCGCGAGTCTTCCGCTAAATACGCATTTCCATCAGCCGCATAGGATGATTGCGCGGAAACAACCAGGCATACAAAAAAAACCAGCCCCTTAAATTGGCGGAGCTGGTTTAATTTAATAAGTAGTTTTTGCTTGATTCTATAGAACCACATTGCACTGCGATGAAGACATCGCATCTCTGGTGTTGTTATAGAAAGTCGTAGCGCGTTCAACTCTTGTTTTTGCTTCATAGCCATTAGCTAGTGAATCTTTATAAGATGCACGCATTTTTGAAACAACCTGACCTTGGTGGCCAGAATTGCAGCCGGCAGTTTCCATCAACGCAGTGATATATTCACCTTCGCCTAAAGCAACATCTTTTTCCAATTGCGGCAGAGTTTCAAGAATAAGTTTGGCTGTTTTTATTCTTTTTGGGTTGCACATTTCCGGGGAAGAAATTGCCGAGCTTATAGCGGTTGTTCCCAAATCCCAAATTACGTTTGAAGTTGCAGCCGCCCAATATAAATCGGCGTCACGGAAAATTGCCGCGCCAATACCGCATTCAGTATATGGATTTGGGCCGGAACCTTGCGCTTTCTCAGCCTGAGCCGTTAAAGGCATGGTGATAAGCGCAACTAAAGCGATAGTAAGAAAATTTTTCATATATATATCCTCGATTTTTAGAGTTAATTTTGCATCCAAGAATAATATAGTAATAACCAACGTAACTTCAGTGTCAATATTATTCTCGTAAAGTAAGAAGCTAGTTATTCTGCTGATAATTCGGCGCTTCTTGGGTGATGGTTATATTATGCGGATGGCTTTCCTTCAAGCCCGCATTGGTAATTTGCACAAATTCGCAGTTTTTTTGCATTTCCCCAATGTTTTTGTTGCCCGTATACCCCATAGCCGCCCGCAAACCGCCGGTCAGCTGGTGAATCACCCCCGAAACTGGACCCTTGAACGGCACACGCCCTTCAACCCCTTCCGGCACCAATTTCAGCTTGTCCTTAATATCCTGCTGAAAATACCGATCCGCCGACCCACGCGCCATCGCGCCGATCGAACCCATGCCGCGATATGATTTATAAGAACGCCCCTGGAACAAAACAACGTCCCCCGGCGCTTCCTCAGTCCCTGCAAATAGCGATCCAATCATCGCCACGCTGGCACCCGCCGCAATCGCTTTCGCCAGATCGCCGGAATATTTGATCCCGCCATCCGCAATCACCGGAACCTTATGTTTATTAGCAACCTCACAAACCGATTGCACCGCCGATAATTGCGGCACGCCAACACCGGCGACAATCCGTGTAGTACAAATCGATCCTGGCCCAATCCCAACTTTCAACGCATCAGCACCAGCCTCAATCAGCGCCTTCGCCGCTTCAGCGGTCGCGATATTCCCCGCCATCACCTGTATAGAATTGTTCAATTTCTTCACCAGCCGCACCATCTCGATCACACCTATGGAATGCCCATGCGCCGTATCCACCGTCACCAAATCCACACCCGCATGAATCAAACTCTCTGCCCGCTGCAACCCTTCCTCACCAGTCCCAACCGCTGCCGCAACTCGCAAACGGCCAAGTTCATCTTTACTGGCATTCGGAAATTTCTGCGATTTCTCTATATCTTTAACAGTTATCAAACCAATCAACTTATAAGCATTATCCACAACCAAAAGCTTCTCAATCCGATGCTGGTGCAAAAGCTTTTTCGCCTCATCCAGACTCACACCCTCTTTCACCGTCACTAGCTTATCCTTAGTCATCAATTCAAACACCGGCTGCTCACTTTGGTCAGCGAACCGCACATCGCGATTAGTCAAAATCCCCACCAGCTTGCCATTATCCTCAACCACCGGAATCCCCGAAATCCCATGCTGCGCCATAATCGCGCGCGCTTGGGAAAGCGTAGCCTTCGGCGTAATCGTCACCGGATCAACCACCATCCCCGATTCAAATTTCTTTACCTTACGCACTTCCCGCGCCTGGTCTTCGATGCTGAGATTCTTATGAATACACCCAATCCCCCCATGCTGCGCCATTGCAATCGCCAGCGCCGACTCCGTCACCGTATCCATCGCCGCCGAAATCAGCGGAATGCCAAGCGCAATATTTTTGGTAATAAATGTGCGAGTATCCACCCCCGCCGGCAAAACATCAGATGCCGCGGGCTTAAGCAGCACATCATCAAAAGTAAGGAAAATCTGGGAATTCAATTTCATAGCAACCTGTTGGTTTGGTTGCCGCGCAGTGTTAGCAGGGTTTATTCAGTTTTGCAACCAGATTTACAATTTCCTTTGACTTGCTGCAAAACCTTCTTATCTAATTCCTTATATTGAGCAAACCATGGCTCAAACAACTCTTTACGCGCTCCAGTATAACCTATTGTTTCTATATAAAATGCGCCATCTCTTTTAGTTATCTTTCTTTCTATATAACTAGGATAAACTTGCGCACCTTCCGTGGTAAATATGTACAAATTCATTGTTTTCTTATCGCTCAATACAATGAATTTATCTTTTTGCGATTCCTCTATACCGGGAATAGCCCTTACCTCTGCAAGTCTCTTTTCCAAGTTAAAACAACCAGTATTATCACAAACTTCAGTCGCAAACGTCGGGGAACAAATCAGAGACAATAGAAGAGCTGCTAATAATTTTCCCATTAAAAATAACCAAAAGAATTCGGCAGGTTTTTTGCCGCAACGATTTGTAAATATAGGAATTCGGGAGCCATATCGATATTATCATCCCAGGCGATGACGCCGTTTTCCAGTGAAAAAGCCTTAAATTTATTCTCGCTTTGCAATGGCTTAAATACGCCGGTTGCCAGGTAAGGGCTTAAATCAATATCACCTTGAATCCCGTCATTAAATTTGAGGTTCAGTTTATGTCCGCCCATATATTCGGCATCGACAATTTTGCATAATTTATTATTCATCCAATCCCTCAATTTTCTGCAATGGCTCGCCATTCCTTGCCAGCCCCCAATTTTCAAGAAGCTTTGCCTTGTTGATATTACACCAATTAATTATATTTTTCAACTTATTTGGCGGCATGTCCCCACGAATTACCCTTGCAGTTTCAATTTCAATAAGAATCTCATAATCATTCCATACCGCATGAAAATGCGGCGGGTTATGGTCATTCCAATACATATAAATAGCTATTCCCAGGAATCTTGAAATTACAGGCATTTCATATCCTGCAAACCTGGGAGGAGAAAACAAGCTATATCTCTATTTCAATCTTATAATAATTACTTTAAAATCAAAATATGAGCAAAGCCGTAAAAACCGCCTTAGTAACCGGCGCAGCCACTCGTTTAGGGGCGGAAATCGCTGTGGCGCTCGCCGAAAACGGCTGGAACATCGCCATTCATCACAATAATTCCTCCCCCGAAAAAACCCTCGCCAGAGTGAAAAAAACCGGCGTCAAAACCACTGCCATCAAAGCCGATCTTCTGGACATAGCCCAAGTCAAAACCCTGATCCCCGAAGCTAAAAAACAACTCGGCGAAATCACCCTGCTCGTCAACAGCGCCTCGATCTTCGAGCATATCAAATTCATGGAATCCGACGAAAACGCTTATGATACCCACATGGACATCCATGTCAAAGCCCCCTTCTTTCTCTCCCAGGAATTCGCCCTACAATGCCACAAAGGTCAAATTATCAATATCATCGACAGCGCCGCCACCAAAAACCAGCGTGGTCATTTCGCTTATTTCCTCTCCAAAAAATCCCTGCATGACCTCACCAAAATGCTAGCCGCCGAACTCGGCCCCGCAATTCAAGTCAACGCCATCTTCCCCGGCCCCATCCATGAATTCTCTGACAATCTAGACCAAGAATATTTAAAACGCCGAATCGAACAACTCCCGCAAAAAAAACTAGCCACCGCAAAAGAAATCACCGGAGCAATCATCGCGCTTACCAACACTTCCAAAACCGGCCAGGAAGTTTTCGTCGATGGCGGAGAACATTTAATATGATCATCAAAATAAAAAACCTCCGCGCCAAAACCATCATCGGCGTCTATGAGTGGGAAAAACAAACTGAGCGCGAATTGGTTCTCAATATCGAACTCGAAATCGACGGTAGCAAAGCCTGCCAAACCGACAAGGTAGCCGATACATTGGATTATGATGTTTTAAGCAAAATGCTTATCGCTGAAATCGCCGCCTCCAGCTTTGAACTTTTAGAACGCTTGAGCGCACATCTCCTCGATAAAATCATGGCAAACAAAATTGTCCACCGCGCCAAAATCGAAATCGACAAAGGCGGGGTGGTTAAGGATGTGGACAGTGTCAGCGTGATTGACGAGCGCACCCGCTGATTACCGTCATCCTGTGGCTTGACCACAAGATCCCTTCGTAGAGATCCTGCGATCGACTCGCAGGATGACATATGTTATAGCTTTGACTTCACCTGTAAAATAAATTAAAACTCCCTCATAAATATTCGAGGATAAAATGCAGACAATGGGAAAAGTTATTCAATCACAAACCATCACGCCACAAGCCAAAAAAATACTCGAGCATTACGAGTCCGATAGCGCCAAAACCAAGGAAAATATCTCCCGCCTGTTGATGACCGGCAAACTCGGCGGCACCGGTAAATTAGTTATCCTTCCCGTTGACCAAGGCTTTGAACACGGCCCCGCCCGCAGTTTCGCCGCCAACCCGGAAGCCTATGACCCGCATTACCATTTCCAACTCGCCATCGATGCAGGCTTAAATGCCTATGCCGCCCCGCTCGGAATGTTGGAAGCCGGAGTTGATACATTCAAAGGCCAACTCCCGCTAATCCTCAAAGTTAATTCCTCCAACTCCCTAATGCCAAAAACCTCCGCTCCCGACCAGGCAATCACCGGCTCCGTCAAAGAAGCCGTGCGCCTCGGCTGTGCCGCAATCGGCCTTACAATTTACCCAGGCGGCGAAAAAAGCCTGGAAATGTTCCAACAAGCCGCACAACTCGCCGAAGAAGCCAAAGCTGCCGGACTTGCGGTGGTTATTTGGTCATATCCGCGTGGCGCCGCACTTTCCAAAGATGGCGAAACCGCTATCGACGTAACCGCCTATGCCGCGCACATCGCCACTTTACTCGGCGCACATATCATCAAAGTAAAACCGCCAACCGCGCATATCGAACAAGACGAAGCAAAAAAAGTTTACGAAGCCAAAAAAATCCCAGTCGCCACTTTAGCCGACCGTATCGCGCATATCAAACAGGCCTGCTTCAATGGCCGCCGCATCGTAATTTTCTCCGGCGGCGTCTCCAAAGGCGAAGATGATCTCTACAAAGAAATCGCCGAAATCAACAAAGGCGGCGGCAACGGCAGCATCATCGGCCGCAACACTTTCCAACGCCCCCGCCAGGAAGCATTGGCGATGTTGGATAAGATCATTGGGATTTATCTTGGAAAGTAGACGTCAGACTTCAGACATCAGACGTCAGTTTGCTATACTGAAGGCTGAAGTCTGATGTCCGAAGTCTACTTAATCTCCCCCCCGCAGATCGAATTACCAAAATTCGTTGAGCAGTTAAAATCCGCAATTTCCGGCGGCCCCATCGCCATGTTCCAGCTGCGCCTAAAGCCCGAAGCACGTCACCCCGCACTTGTTGCGGGGCCCATTTCAAATGGCACTAGCCTTCGTGCCTCGCTAACCGGATCGCGGAACAAGTCTGCAATGACGAATACCGATGAAATTTTAAATGCCGCCGAAATACTCATTCCAATCTGCCGCGCCAACAACATCAGATTCATAATCAACGATTCCGCCGAAATCGCCATGAAATGCAACGCCGACGGCGTCCACATCGGCTCTGATGATGGAGACGTCGCCGCCGCAAAAAAAACCATCGGCAATAAAATATTAGGCGTAAGCTGTTACAATTCCCTGGACGCCGCCACCGCCGCTGCGTCAGCTGGCGCCGACTACATCAGCTTCGGCGCGTTTTATCCGACACAAACTAAAGTACCAAAAGCCAGGGCAGTAATCAAAACAATCAAAGAATTCCAAAATTGGCAATTGGCAATCGGCAACCCGCAATCAAAAATCGCCACCATCGGCGGCATCACCCCGCAAAACGCCAAACCCCTAATCGCAGCCGGAGCCAACTATATTTGCGCAATATCATATATTTGGAACCACCCAATCTCGCCGGCGAAGGCAGTGGCGGAGTTTACCTTACCTTACCACCGGTAGAAACACTTGGCCCTACTCTAATTTTAATCCCGTCGACTTTTAATTCATCCGGAACAACAGGGCTATGCAATTCTAATTTAGTACGATTATTCTCATCTATTTGCGCCCTTGTACCAATATCGAGGCGAATTCCATTTACTGTTTGGTTTAACTTGGCGACAAAATCGGCCCCGTGTAAATCCATAATAGTGCTGTAATCTGATACGGCGTTCTTTAAACCTGATAACTGGGCACTAAGCTTCTTATATTGTTGTCCTTCCCAATTATTTGAACCCGATCTTTTTGAACATTCACCGATCTGATCATCAATCGCCGCCAACTCTACCTTCCTAAAAGCTTCCTTTGCTGGGGCTTCAGCAACTGGCACAACCGCCGCTACAACTTCCGCCGCCTGAGCGGTGGAAACTAGTGATACTGGATTTGCTGGTTTATCACCCTTTCCAAAGTAACCAATTAGAGCAAGCGCGGCAAAAATTGGCACCGGCACCATTTCCGCCACTACTCTAGTAAATTGCATAAGTGACTCAATAAGTATAGTCACTGCTTTATCTAAAAAATTCATTTTATCTGAAGCCATAAACCACCTTTAATTTTGGTTAACGATATTCTATCTTTGTTATAATTTCAAGTCTATAATTTGCACTACTCTAAAATCCCCCTTCAGCCCATCATAAACCACCATCTTCCCACACAAACTCACACCAACCCCCAGGGTTTCCTTAATAATCTCAGTAGCCTGCAACCCTCCAAGCACTCCGCACACGCTCCCCAAAATCCCCGTTTGCGAGCACGATGTAATCAACCCCTCCGGCGGTTTCTCATAAATATCGCGGTAACTGCAAACCCCTGCCTTAAACGTATAAACCTGCCCCTCAAACCCCGCCACCGCCGCGGAAACCAGAGTTTTCCCCAGCTCCATACAAACATCATTCACCAAAAACCGCGTATCGAAATTATCCGAACAATCCGCCACAATATCATATACTCCGATAATCTCCCGCGCATTCCCCTCATCCAGCCGCAAATAATGCGGTACGATTTCCACTTCCTCATTCAAATCATGCAATTTCTCCGCCGCAATCTCAACTTTGGGGCGGCCCAAATAATAAGTATCATACAAAATCTGCCGCTGCAGGTTCGACACCTCAATCTTATCCTCATCTACAATCCCAAGAACTCCAACCCCTGCCGCCGCTAGATATAAAGCCACTGGACAACCCAAGCCGCCCGCGCCAATCACTAAAACTTTAGCCTGCCTGATTTTCTCCTGCCCCGCCTCACCAATTTCCGGGAGACAGGTTTGGCGTGCGTATCTTAGATTATTATTATTATTATTAGTTTCACTCATCCTTGTCATCCCATGCTTGTCACGGGATCAGGTTCCGGTGGCACCGCCAGTGAAAGCTTCGCTAACCAGATCGCGCAACTAGTGCTCGATGACGGTATAATTTTAAGCCGCAGTATCTTCCTTAACCACCGAGATGTCCGGCGCATCAACGGATTTCATGCCGACAACATGATAACCTGAATCCACATGCAGAACTTCGCCGCTGGTTCCCGCACCAAGATCACTCAATAAATAAACTCCCGCGCCGCCGACATCTTCAATTGTAGTGTTGCGTTTGAGCGGCGAATTATACTCATTCCACTTCAGAATATACCTGAAATCACCAATCCCGCTCGCCGCTAATGTCTTGATCGGCCCCGCAGAAATCGCATTGACGCGGATATTATCACGCCCCAGATCCACAGCCAAATATCGCACCGAAGCTTCCAACGCCGCCTTGGCAACGCCCATGACATTATAATGCGGCACAACTTTCTCTGCGCCGTAATATGTCAAAGTCACCAGGCTCCCCCCATTCTTCATCAACCGCGCCGCACGTTGGCAAACTGCAGTAAATGAGAAACAGGAAATATTCATCGAGTTCAAAAAATTTCCGAGCGAAGTATCAACATACCGCCCCTTCAGCTCATTCTTATCCGAAAATGCAATCGCGTGGACCACAAAATCCAGCCCGCCCCATTTGCTCTCGATATCCGCAAAAACCTTATCCATGCTCTCAACATTGGTCACATCACATTCCAAAACCATGTTCGAGCCAACACTCTCCGCCAGCGGCGTCACGCGTTTCAACAATGCCTCACCCTGATATGTAAACGCCAATTCCGCGCCCTGATCCGCAACCGCCTTGGAAATTCCCCAAGCAATCGATTTATCATTAGCAACCCCCATAATCAGGCCGCGTTTCCCTTTCATCAATCCAGACATTCTTCCTCTCAAATAATAATACAATAACACGTCATCCTGAGCGAAGCGAAGGATCCTTCGCTTCGCTTCGCTCAGGATGACGTTTATAGATACAAAAATGGCGGGTTGTTTATACCCGCCATTTTTTAAAACATCAAGTAGCTATACTACTAATTGACAACTTCCCACGAACCGTCTGGCTGGCGGCAAGCATGGCCAAAGCCACGTTTCGTTTGTCCGCCGACAGTGATTGTTTGTTGATATTCGCGGCAATATTGGCCGGATTCTCTGTAAGTTTTAGTTGGCGTGATCGTGCCATAGTTGCCGGTATCAGGATTTTTCCAAGTTTGCGCTCTGCCAACTGGTGCAGATTCCAAAGCTTGTTGTGAAGTCTGGTTGTAATATTGCATATCATTACGATCCATATTTTGACCAATTTGGTTACCAAGGAACGCTCCTAATAATCCACCGGCCACACCGCCGACAACGCGTCCGCGGCCTTTACCGATTTGTGAACCGAGCAATGCACCGCCAACGCCACCAAGCACAGTGCCGCCAGTTTCTTTATTAACACCCGTTCCAGGTTGTGCGCCAGGTTGTTGGCAAGCAGTCAAAGTTGCAAGCTGCGTAGTGAGCAAAGCCGCAATTAAAATCTTAGAAATTTGTTTTTTCATATTGAACCTTATAAATTGTTGTGAAGACGATATTAATCAGCTTAATATAAATTTCTAATACGAAACTTCAAATGAATTATTTGCAATAATGTCGGGACACCACCACCATCACCACCATGCCGCGCATCCGAATGATTATCAAGCCTTTGATAATCAAAAACTAATTCGCCTCTCCACAATTTTCGCAATTTTCATCTCCGGCTCACTGGTCCTGATGAAATTATTCGCCTGGCACATCACCGGCTCCGTAACCATCCTCTCCTCACTAATGGATTCCTCAATGGATTTCCTGGTTTCCGGCATCAACTTCATAGCCATACGCTATGCCTTCAAACCCGCTGATGACGATCACCGCTTCGGCCATTCCCGCGCCCAGGACCTCGCCTCTTTAGCCCAGGCAACTTTCATTGTTTATCTCTCTATAATAATTTCCATTGAAGCCATCAGCAAATTTATCCATCCCGCCCCCATCCATGCCGGGCAAGGAGGCGTAATCGTAATTTGCATCGCCCTTTTCCTCACATTGCTATTGGTCGTCTTTCAAAAATACGTCTATAAAAAAACCAAATCAAACCTAGTCTACGCTGATTCCGCCCATTATATCACTGATATCCTCTCTAATATCTCAGTAATAATCGTCCTCGTAATCTCTAGCCATTACGATGTTCCTTGGCTCGACCCGTTGCTCGGCCTGGCGCTCGCCGCATATGTATTAAAAAGCGGAATAACAGTCGGCATGCAAGCGTTCCATAACCTCATGGACAAAGAGGCCGGTGATGTTTCCCGCGAGGAAATCACCGCCATTATCACCAGCCACCCCAAAGTAATAAAAATCACCGACTTAAAAACCCGCAGCAGCGGCCACAAAACCTTCATCCAATTCGACTTCGCCATGGACGGCACAGCCACATTAAACGAGGCCCATGTAGTGGCCCACGAGCTGGAAGCCAAACTCCTCGAAAAATTTCCTGATGCCGAAGTCTTTATCCACCAGGAACCCGCTTGACTTCCAAGCCCCTAATGCCTAAAACCTAACACCTTACGCGGGCCTTTGCGGCCCACATAAGAATTTCGGCTGGATAGCTCAGATGGTTAGAGCGCGGCACTCATAATGCCGAGGTCGGTGGTTCGATCCCACCTCCAGCTACCACTGATATTTCAATCACTGCGACTAACCCGCAACACTACTCTAGTAAGGTTATAATCATCTTTTTCCGCATCATCTGAAAGATCAGCATAGATTAATATGGTATACTTCCATCTTTCATTTTTAAGAGCGCAGGCATATATATTTTGTGTCTCGTGTAAAATTGGATTAGCTAAAGATTTTTCCCAATCACAGGAAATTTCCGATTTAAGGTTTTCAAAAGTCATTTTAGTTTCAGGATTTACACCCAACTCAATTAATTCAACAAATGGATCACTATTACTTTTTACATCAGAACTAAGCCTTACTCGATTATCTATTCCTATCATTACCCGACTAAATCTTTTATCATTTGGGATTATATTATAATAATATGGAGTTTTCTTATCAATTTTGCCGAAATCAGACGCTATAATTGATGCCTTTGATCCCATTGCCAATTTTTCTACAAGTTTTTTCAAATCTATTTTTTGGTCTGCTATATCATTAGCATCTACAGCAATCGCAAAATAAGATATACTTATTGCTACAAGATAAAAACTTAATCCTAAAAGAAACTGCTTCATTATATAAGTTTATCAGTTTTCTAATAATAGACAAAGAGTAAAAATCCTTATACTATTTTACCATGTTCACCGGCATAATCACCAATATCGGCCACGTAGTCGCGGTTTCCAAACATGGCGAAGCTTTGTTCAAAATCTCCACCGATTACAACATCGATTCAATCCACCTGGGCGCCTCGATCGCCTGTTCCGGCGCCTGTCTCACCGTCATCGATATTGGCCGCGACCACGGCAAAGACTGGTTCATGGCGCAAGTCTCCGAAGAAACCTTGCGCCTCACCACCTTAAAAACCTGGAAAATCGGCACCAAAGTCAACCTCGAACGTGCCCTGCGAATGGGCGACGAGCTAGGCGGCCATTTCGTCACCGGCCATGTCGACGACACCGCCAAAATCATCAGCTTTGAAAATTCCAAAGACTCAGTAATCTTTGAAATCTCCACGCCAGCAGAATTAGTCCCCTACATCGCCCAAAAAGGCTCCGTAACTTTGGATGGCGTTTCGCTCACCGTAAACGAAGTCAGCAACACCAGCTTCAAAGTAAACATAATCCCCCACACCCAAAAATACACCACCCTGGGCCTGAACCAAATCGGCGACCGCCTGAACCTTGAAATCGACCCCATTGCCCGCTATATCGCACGTTATAATGGCGCCGGGAATATCCGTCAGAAACCTATAGAACTAAAACTATTAAAATAACGTCATCCTGAGCGAAGAGAAGGATCCTTCGCTTGCGCTCAGGATGACGTTTGTCTAAATTGTATAAATGCTTAAAAAACTCTCCCCCATCGAAGAAGTCCTCAATGATGCCAAAGCCGGGCGGATGTTCATTTTGGTGGATGACGAAGACCGCGAAAACGAAGGCGACCTGGTAATCCCCGCCCAATTTGCCGATGCCGAGAAAATCAATTTCATGGCCAAACATGGCCGCGGCCTGATCTGCCTCGCCCTCACTCATGAGCGCATAAAACAACTCAACCTCCCACTAATGGCCCAGGCCAACGCCTCCCGCCACCAAACCGCATTCACTGTTTCCATCGAAGCCCGCGAAGGCATCACCACCGGCATTTCCGCAGCTGACCGCGCACTCACCATCAAAACCGCCATCGACCCCGGCAAAGCCTCGCATGACATAATCTCCCCCGGCCACATTTTCCCATTAGTCGCCAAAGACGGCGGTGTAATGGTCCGCGCTGGCCACACCGAAGCCGCCGTAGACATCTCCCGCATGGCAGGATTGAACCCATCCGGCGTAATCTGTGAAATTATGAACGAAGACGGCACCATGGCCCGCCTGGCCGAACTCCGCAAATTCGCCGGTATCCATAAACTGAACATCGCCACCATCGCCGACCTAATCTCCTACCGCCGCAAAAACGAGAAGCTAATCAAAAAAATCGCCGACACCACCCTTGAAAGTGAATTCGGCGGCGAGTTCAAGATGCTGGTTTACCAAAACACCATCGAATATGCCGAGCATATTGCGCTCGTCAAAGGCACCATAAACCCCAAGAATCCGGTGCTGGTTCGCATGCATTCCCACCACCTGCTTTATGATTCCCTGGGCGATATCTCCGGCGGCAAAAACGGCATCCTGCAAAAATCGATGCAAATCATTGATGAAGAAGGCAGCGGCATAATCATAATCATCCGCAGCCCCGACAAAGCCGCGCTTTCCAACCTCCTCGACGCCCAAGGCAAGCAAACACCACAACTGCGCGAATATGGCATCGGTGCACAAATCTTGCTCGATCTGGGTGTGCGTGATATGGTCCTCCTCACCAATTCCGCCAAGTCGGTAATTGGCCTGGAAGGTTACGGCCTGCATATAAATGGAACGAAAGAAATAAAATGAAAATTACCGGCAATCCCGTCATCCTGAACGCAGTGAAGGATCTTTCACTGGCTCCCTCAGTTTTAGGAATGCGCGAAAGATCCTTTGCTCACGCTCAGGATGACGATACCGGAGGAGAGATCAAATGAAAATTACCGGCCCCGGACCAGTCTCCAACGTCGCCAAAAGCAAATCTGCGGGAAAATCCGGCGGTGATGGCAGCTTCTCCAAATTCCTCGATTCCGCCAGTAATGAAAAGGAAGTCCACAACACCTCCAGCATCACCAAAATCAACGCCGTCAATTTCATCACCTCCATCGACGGTGATGAACAATCCCGCCGCCGCCAGTTGGCAGAGGAAGGCGAAGACCTCCTCGACGAACTCTCAAAAATCCGCGACGCCCTGCTTTTAGGCAATTTATCCGCAGACCGCCTCCGCGCCATCAGCGCCAAAATCGCCCGGATTGAGTCAAATAGCAGCGATCCACTGCTCAACGATATAATCGAAGAAATCAAGACCAGAGCCGCCGTGGAGCTGGCTAAACTGGGGCATTTTTAAGGATTTAATAAACTATTGATATTTTAAGCGTTCGGACATATATTCCCTGCCTCAAAATAATCTTAAAGAGAAAATGAGATGGCAAAACAAGTTAAGAAATCACCAGCAAAGAAATCTGCAAAACCAGCAGCGAAATCAAAGCCGGTAGCAAAAGCTAAACCGGCCGCAAAACCGGTTATGGAAAAATCTGCCGCTCCGGTAAAAGTAATTGCTAAAGCACCGCCGAAAAAAATCATTAAAGCCGCGGTTAAACCAGCGCCGAAAAAAGCTGCACCAAAACCAGTGGTTAAAGCCGTTGTAAAACCGCTCAGAAAACCTGGCAAACCATATAAAAAAGTAAAACTCCCGGAAGGCTATAAGCCAAACGAGAAAGAAGAATATATGAGCGCCATGCAAGTGGAATATTTCCGCCAGAAATTGGAAGATTGGAAACGCGAACTCAGCCGCGAATTGTCCGAAACTTTGGACAACTTGAAAGAAGAAAACTGGCAGGAACCGGATATCACCGATCGCGCAACTGTTGAAACTGATACCGGAATCGAACTCCGCACCCGCGACCGCTACCGCAAACTGATCAACAAAATCAACTCTGCCCTAAACCGCATTGACCGCGGCGAATATGGCCATTGCGAAGAAACCGGCGACGAAATCGGCATCAAACGCCTGGCCGCCCGCCCAATCGCGACAATGACGGTGGAAGCCCAGGAGCGCCACGAACGCGATGAGCGCACGCATTATGATGAGGATATGGAAGAAAGGGCATAACAAAAACCCCGCTTTACGCGGGGTTTTTTATTACAACCTACACAAGAATGCTTGACAGATGTCAATACAATAGTATATACTGATATGAAGTTTGAATGGGACGGAGAAAAGAACAGGAAGAATATAGCCAAACATGGCTTTGATTTTAGGCGTGCTGCGAAAATTTTTAATGGATTAGTTCTGACTTTCCCGGATAAACGTAAAAATTATGGTGAAGAAAGATTCAACAGTATCGGGCTAGCCGGCAAAATTAATATCGTCGTCGTAACTCACACCAGCAGGAATAACGTAATAAGAATTATTTCAGCACGCCGGGCAAGTAAAAGAGAAAGGAATAAATATGAAATATACAAGACAGTTAACAGATAAGGAACTGGCAGCAATGCCGGACAGTGAAATTGATTATTCGGACATACCGGAATTGGGTGAAGAATTTTGGAAGAATGCGAAAGTTTTCCAACCTTCCAGCCGTAAGAAGATGGTATCCTTACGTTTAGATGAAGACATAATCAAATGGTTCAAGCACAAAGCAAAAATAGCCAAAAGCAAGGGTTATCAGACCGAAATCAACGCCATCCTGCGCTCATTCATGAGCGCGCATTCGTAAAACAACAAACCTACTTCCGCTTAGCCAAATCCATAAACTCACGTTGCTTATACCCAGTATATAACTGACGTGGCCGCCCGATCTTCTGCAGCGGATCTTCGATCATCTCTTTCCACTGTGAAATCCAGCCCGGAGTACGGCCCAAAGCAAACATCACCGTGAACATTTCTGTCGGGATACCGAGCGCTTTGTAGATAATGCCGGAATAGAAATCCACATTTGGATAAAGCTTTTTGCTGATAAAATAATCATCCGAAAGCGCGATCCGCTCCAGTTCCAAAGCGATATCAACCAGAGGTTCTTTCACATTCATCTCTTTAATAACATCATTCATCGCACCGCGGATAACTTTGGCACGTGGGTCATAGTTTTTATAAACCCGGTGACCAAAGCCCATCAGGCGCACGCCTTCAACCTTGTTTTTCACTTTTTCGATGAAAGCCGGAACGTTTTTCACGTCGCCGATTTCTTCCAACATATTCAACACCGCTTCATTGGCGCCGCCATGTGCCGGCCCCCAAAGTGATGCGATACCTGCCGAAATACAAGCAAACGGATTCGCCCCAGATGAACCGGCGAGGCGAACTGTAGAAGTCGAAGCGTTCTGCTCGTGATCAGCGTGGAGGATCAGCAATTTATCAATCGCCTTGGTAATTTTCGGATTGGAAATCCATTCTTCGCACGGGTTGCCAAACATCATATATAAGAAGCGCTCAGAATAGCTCATGCTGTTTTGCGGATACATGAACGGCTGGCCAATCGAATATTTATATGCCCAAGCTGTCAATGTTGGGATTTTCGCGATCATGCGAACCGCCGCGAGGTCACGCTGCGCCGGATCACGAATATCCAACGAGTCATGATAAAACGCTGAAAGTGATGCAAATGCGCCTGAAAGAATCGCCATCGGATGCGCCTTACGCGGGAAACCACGCATCAAAAATTGCAATTGCTCATGCACCAATGTGTGATGCGTCACCGAATTCTCAAATTCCGCTTTTTGGATTTTATTCGGCAATTCGCCGTATAAAAGCAAATAACAAACTTCCAGAAAGTCCGACTTTTCCGCCAAATCAGCGATATCATAACCGCGATAACGCAAAATACCTTTGTCGCCGTCAATAAATGTAATCTTGGATTCACATGATGCCGTGGACATAAAACCTGGATCATATGTAAAATGCGCCGTGCCCGAATAAAGCTTGGTGACATCAATTACGTCCGGCCCTTCCGCCGCTTTCATAATCGGCAATTCTACGTTTTTATCATCATATGTAAGTTTCGCATTAGACATGGTTCTCTCCAGGATTTATTCAGATTATAATTTTAATCGGCCAGGAGTTAAGCTATTACAGCTTGGTTAAGAAACTATGAAGGCAGATTTGACCACCTGTGGCGGTAAAGCTTCAGCGCGAAAGAGGCTATCTTGCCACTATCTAACGGCCCCATCTCCGCGACCTGTCCTAGCACTCACATATGTACGTGGGTGTTTTTCAGCAAACCGGCCCCGTTGCTCACCAATTTCCGGCTCGCGCACCTCGATCTTTCCCGCCAAACATCTTACACGCGCCGCCTCGTCCGGTAAAGCCGCGAGCTCCGCAGAAATCGCTTGTGCATTATCAATAATCTCACGGCTATTTGATGCTCTTGATAATGCCCCGATTGCATATATCCTAAATGCAGGCTCGGTAATACCGGTCAATATTTGCACAACCGCCTGCGTCCTGGTTCCATATTGCTCACCTTCCCGCTTAGGCTTGCCGGGCAATATCCCAGTAAGAGCCTGCTCGGAACTATCTATCAGGCGAACCAAAGCCGCCCGCAATCGCTCAATCTCAAGCAATTCAGGGCCGATTATGGCATTTTGTTCTTTTATATTAACTAAAGGGCCTCGCCGCGAGTCGGCGGATAATTTTTTGATCAGAACCAGTCCCTGCCGTCTTAATTCAGCGTCACCGGAAGGAACAACTAATTTACTCATAATCCAACTCCAATCTTTAAAAGGAACGGCATCAGTAACCAAATCATAGCAGCAATGGAGAGAAACTCAAAACAAATTAGAATATATGCTTTTAATCCTGCCTGATATATACAACATCTAACTTTCCGGCAAAAACCAATTTCCATTTTCCGCTATTTACAAAATATGGCAATAAACGATTATCTCGCGGCAAAACCACCCCATTAATCCCATATTTTTCAATTATCGTGTCCCAGCCCGGCGACATATTATGGAATTTCAAATAATCCTGAACAATCTCAGGCGAATAAGCCGTTTCCGCCCGTCCATCGATGAAAACTTTGGTGCCGCTATATAATAAGTACCCACCCTGAAAATAATCATTCAAAAAATGCCTGCCCGCATAATTTGCCTTTATAAATGCAGCCTCTGCCACCGGGTTAGTATCAGGAATACTCAAATTCACCCACGGCCGCGCCAATCCGGAAACCAGCAAAACCACAACCGCCAAACTAAATGCAAATCCAGCTTTCCTAACTTTCATATTCCCAAGATCATCCTCATAATCCGCATTCTTCTTCGCCAACCATTGCGATTTGCTGAAAATATATTTCAAATTAAGTGCAAATACCGGCGCTGATAATAAAACAAAAATCGGCAGGTTCCGCTCATGCTGATATGCCGCAAACGCCCATAAAAGCGATAATAATTTCTCCGCGATTCCAGTTTCCTTGTTCAATGGCCGGAAAGTAACGAGGAATAATAGCAAATAAATAATATGCGAAATATGGCTGAGCGGCTGCCACTCAGAGATTATCGGCAGCAAAGCGCTATTCAAAGTACGGCGCACCGCCTGATAAATATCCAACCCCAACGGATTCAAAAAACTTGCCGCGATACATGTGAGCGTAACCAAAAAAAACATCGCCGCCGATTTTTTATCCTTGGCGATTATTGATTGCAGCAAATGCGCCCCGCAGATCATAAATCCAACGATAAACCCGCCATGCATATTAACCCATAAAATCATCAGCGGCGGCAACACGGGCAGCAATCTATGATTTTTATTGGCGCAAATCGCGTAAAATATAATTGTGAATAAAAATGTAATCTCATGCGGCCGCGGCGTCAGCATATAACTATATGCAGCAAGCCCAATCAAAACCACCGCCAGCGTAATTACCACGCCCGCCCCGCGCCTCAACATAAACCCAGCCAAAACAGCCAATGTCAGCGCATTAACAACCGCCGTAAAAACCACCGGCAGATAAATCGGCGAGTGCGCATTCAGCCAACTGTAAATTGCATCCCACAACCAGGAAATATTATACCAAGGATAATTCCCCACCGTGAATGAGAATGAATCACTATACGGAATCGCCCCATTCTGGCGCATCACATCACCCGCAGCCAGATGCCACCAAAAATCCGTATCGGTGAGCATTAATTGGGATTTAAAACAGAATAAGATACTGAGCAGTACAAACAGTGCTGACATTAATCCGTGAGGTGCTAAACTAGATCGCCGCAAGCGCTGCAGCATTAATAATGTCGGAAACTTTACTGCCCATTTGCAGAACTTGCGCCTGTTTTTCCAAACCAACAAGGATTGGGCCAACAACCGTAGCATTGCCAAGTTCCTGAATCAACTTGCTGGCAATATTTGCCGAGTGAAGCGCCGGCATAATCAACACGTTAGCCGGGCCGGAAAGGCGGCAGAAGGGATAAAGCTTCATCAAATCAGGATTTAGCGCCACATCCGGCGACATTTCGCCTTCATATTCAAAATCAACATTCATCTTATCCAAAATATCCACCGCATCGCGAATACGTTTGGCTTTCTCGCGCATCGGCGAACCAAAGTTGCTGAATGAAAGGAATGCCACACGCGGCTCATGCCCAAATTCACGGGCTTTCGCCGCAGTTTGGATGGCAATGCTCACCAACTCTTCCGGCGACGGCAATTCATGCACCGTTGTATCGGAAACAAAAATAGTTTTGTTCTGCGCCAAAATCACAGAGAGGCCAAACGCCACGCAACCTTTTTTAACGTCAAGCACCGTGGAAATTTCTTCCAATGATTTTGTATAACCACGCACCAAACCCGTAATCAGCGTATCACCATCACCGCAGGCCAGCATACAAGCCGAGAAAATATTGCGGTCATTCTTCACCAAGCGCACGATGTCGCGATGCAGATAACCTTTCCGCTGCAAACGCTTATATAGGAAATCAACATATTTATCGACATTCTCATTCAACTTAGCATTGGCAATATCAATATTCTCCAACTTGGCCTTGCTCAAGTTCAGCTCTTTCATTTTTTCCAGAATTTTCTTCTCACGGCCAACCAAAACTGCGCGGCCATACCCATTATCCACCCACTGAATCGCCGCGCGAATAATTTGCTCCTCTTCACCTTCCGCAAAAATAACCTTCTTCGGCTTCTTAGCCAGCTCATCAAAAATCAGGCCTAATGAGTTCGCAGTCGGGTTCAAACGGGCTTTTAATTCGCGTTTATATTCCTCAAAATCCTTGATCGGCTTACCAGCCACGCCACTATCCATCGCCGCTTTCGCCACTGCCATAGGGATTGTATAAATCAAACGCGGATCGAACGGTGTCGGGATAATATAATTCGGCCCATACATCATTTTTCGCCCCTGATAAGCGGAAGCCACTTCATCCGGCACATCTTCACGCGCCAGTTCCGCCAAAGCATAGGCGGCAGCCAATTTCATTTCTTCATTAATCTTCGTCGCACGAACATCAAGCGCACCGCGGAAAATATATGGAAACCCCATGACATTATTAACCTGGTTGTCATAATCCGAACGCCCGGTCGCAATAATCGCATCTTTGCGCACTTCACGAACTTCATCCGGCGTAATTTCCGGATCCGGATTCGCCATCGCGAAAATAATCGGGTTTTTGGCCATTTTCTTGACCATCTTTTGCGACACCGCGCCTTTTGCCGAAAGGCCGAGGAATACATCCGCATCCGTCAAAGCATCTTCCAATGTCCGCTTTTTAGTATCGACCGCATGAGCGCTCTTCCACTGGTTCATGCCTTTCTCACGGCCCTGATAAATCACGCCATCACGGTCACATAAAAACGCATTTTCATTTTTGATACCCAGCGTTTTCATCAATTCCAAACAAGCAATGCCCGCCGCACCCGCGCCGTTGACCACAATTTTGATATCCGAAATTTTCCGCCCCGTCATTTCCGCCGCATTAATCAACCCGGCAGCGCAAATAATCGCCGTACCATGCTGGTCATCATGGAAAATCGGGATATTCATCAATTCTTTTAATTTCTCTTCAATCACAAAGCAATCCGGCCCCGCGATATCCTCTAAATTAATTCCGCCCCAGCTTGGGCCAAGATAACGAACCGCGTTCACAAACTGGTCGATATCCGTTGTATCCACTTCAATATCGATCGCATCAATATCCGCAAAGCGCTTGAACAAAACCGCCTTGCCTTCCATCACCGGCTTAGAAGCCAGCGCACCAAGATTACCAAGGCCGAGAACAGCAGTACCGTTCGAAATAACCGCCACCATATTGCCCTTAGCCGTATAATCATAAGCCGTGGAAGGATCCCGCGCGATTTCCAAACAAGGAATCGCCACGCCGGGAGAATAAGCCAAAGACAAATCCCGCTGCGTCAACAACGGCTTAGTCGGCCGGATCGCCACCTTGCCCGGAACCCCATCCCGATTATGAAAGGCCAACGCCTCTTCTTCAAACGGAGTATATTTCGGCTTCTCTTTGGTGGGTTTCTTGGACATATATTATTGCTATACAGGTATAAATTGAAGCAACAACTTATATATCGGGTAGGCAATAGTCAAAGCCAATTTATGGTGCGCGGCAGCAAATCCCGGCTTTTAAGTTTTCTTAGCCCCAATCTTTAATCTTTCCCATTTCTCAGGCGCAACAGTAATTACCTCGGCCTTTCTAAATAAAATATCCTGTGCAGCTCTTAGATCACTATTTTTCATACTTTTTTGCACCTTCGGGCTGAATACGGTTTCGGCAGCTTCGACAAAAACCCTGGAAAGAATAAACTCCTTCATCGATAAGCCGCTGTAGGAAGCCAGTGTCTTAAGCTGTCGATGCTGCTCAATGCTTATTCTCAAGTTGATTTGCGCCATATATTATCTCCTTTTTTTGGGTGAACTAGAAAGCTAGAAAGCTAGAAAGCTAGAAAACTGCATTTCTAGCTTTCTAGTCAGCATCGAATTCTAATTGTTTGCCATACCTTTATTAAGAGAAGATTTTTATAATTTAACATTTACACTACAACTGACATTGCCTAAATTGAGACGCATGAATCAGACCGCCCCTACCCCAATGATGCAGCAATATCAGAGTCAAAAAGACCTGCATCGCGATGCGCTCCTCTTTTTCCGCATGGGTGATTTTTATGAGCTTTTTCAAGACGATGCCGTCACCGCTGCCAAAGTCCTCGACATCGCCCTCACCAAGCGCGGCAAGTCCGAGGGCACCGATATCCCCATGTGCGGCGTTCCGGCGCATTCATATGAACCATATTTGATGAAGCTAATCAAAGCCGGTTACAAAGTCGCCATCTGTGACCAGCTCGAATCCCCAGAAGCCGCCAAAAAGCGCGGCTATAAGGAAATCGTCCGCCGCGAAGTCGTGCGCGTTATCACGCCGGGAACCATTACCGAGGAAAACCTGCTCGAAGCCCAAAAATGCAACTACCTCCTCAGCTTCGCCCGTGCTGGGAAAGAATATGGCCTGGCCTGGGTGGATATTTCCACCGGTGATTTCTGCACTTCATTAATTTCCGAAAACCAGCTTGCCAGCGAATTGGCGCGATTGAAACCTTCCGAAATCCTGCTGCCGGATAATTTGATTTATGAGGAAAACTTATTTGAGACATATAGCGAGTGGAAAAATAAACTCACCCCTCAGCCGCAAAATATCTTCTCGCCCAAACGCGCCCATGAAAAACTAAAAAGCTTTTTCAAAGTAATTTCGCTCGACGGCATCGCCAGCCTCTCCGCGGCTGAAACTTCCGCCGCTGGAGCATTGCTGGAATATCTGGAATTAACCCAAAAATCCGCATTACCGGAATTACAATTTCCCAGCTCCGTCAAATGCGAAAACTATATGCAAATTGACGCCGCCACCCGCCGCAATCTCGAACTGACCGAAAGCGCCTATGGCGACGGGCCATATCTTTTACAAACCATCAACCGCTGCCAAACCGCCGCCGGTGCGCGGTTATTATATTCCATGCTCTCCTCCCCATTAATCTACGCCAGCGGCATCAACGCCCGCCTGGACGCGGTGGAATATTTCCATAAAAACGAAACCCTAACTCAAAAACTCCGCTCCGCACTTGCCAACATGCCCGACCTGGAGCGCTCCGTCTCCCGCATCACCATCGGCCGCGGAAATCCCCGCGATATGCTGGCCCTGCGCACTACTTTGACGAAAGCCTATGATGTAAAAAACCTCCTTTCACCTCGTCATTGCGAGGAGGCAGCGCCGACGCGGCAATCCAGTTCGATAAGCGCCAGCGAACCTAGATTGCTTCGCCCTGCTCGCAATGACGAATTACCTACGCTTTTAAAAGAAACCGAAGATGATATTAAAAATTTTCCGTTATTATTAAACAAATTAGTCGACGCCTTCAAAGACGAAGCCGGATTTCATTTAAAAGACGGAAATTTCATCCGCGAAGGATTTTCCAAACCGCTCGATGAAGCAATCAATCTTCGCGACCATAGCCGGAAATTGATTGACGGTTTGCGCGAGAAATATTCCGCCGAAACCGGTATTACGAATTTGAAAATCAACTACAACAATATGCTCGGCTATTTCATTGAGATCACCGCACAGCATGCCACAAAACTTCCCGCACCTGAGTTTATCCACCGCCAGACAATGGCCAATGCCATGCGTTTTACCACAATTAAATTAACCGAAATCGAAGCCAGAATAATCAACGCCCGCGACACCGCACTGCAACTTGAACTCCAATTTTTTGAGGAAATAGTAAACGATATCCGCCAGGAAAGCGCCGCCCTCGCCACTACCGCCAAAGCATTGGCCTTCCTCGATTTCACCCTTTCTCTGGCCACATTGGCCAAAGAAAAAAACTACACCCGCCCCCTGATAGATGACTCAAACGCTTTCCAAATTAAAGGCGGCCGCCATCCGGTGCTGGAACAAATCTGCGAGTTCACCCCCAATGACGCCAACCTTTCGCCCGCACAAAACCTCTGGCTCCTCACCGGCCCCAATATGGCCGGCAAATCCACATTCCTGCGCCAAAACGCCCTCATCATAATCCTCGCCCAAACCGGCTCCTTCGTTCCCGCCGCATCCGCTCATATCGGCTGTGTCGACCGAATCTTTTCCCGCGTCGGCGCCTCCGACAATCTCTCTCGCGGCCAAAGTACATTTATGGTCGAGATGGTCGAAACCGCCACCATCATCAACAACGCCACCGAAAAATCCTTCCTTATCCTTGATGAAATCGGCCGCGGCACTGCCACATATGACGGCTTGGCAATCGCCTGGGCCGTGCTCGAACACATCCACAACCATTTAAAATCCCGCACCATCTTCGCCACCCATTATCACGAACTAACAAAACTGGAACTCGCCCGCCTGGCATTACATTCCATGAAAGTAAAAGAGTGGAAAGACGAGATCATCTTCATGCACGAAATAATCGAAGGCGCGGCAGACAAATCCTATGGAATCAACGTCGCGCAATTAGCAGGTCTGCCAAAATCAATTACGTCACGCGCCAAAAACATATTATTCGAACTGGAAACCGGCAAATTCCACGAAATATTAGCCGAAAAAATGCCCCTATTCGCCTTTGAAGAAAAGCGTGAGGAGTTTGATTTATTGAAAGATATAGACCCGAACAATCTGAGCCCGAAGGAAGCGCTGGAATTGATATTCAAATTAAAACAAATGTCATAAATAGTTAATAATAAGAATATAAAATAGCTTTATGGCATATACAGATATTATCCATCCAAGGGGAAAATCTATTCTTGATCCTAATGATTTAGATTTCCATTGCGTTAATTTTGTTCTGATAAGAAAATTTGATCAAAATACTGACATGACGCCAAAGCTTTTTGAGCAGGAACTTTTGAACACATTAGCTGACCTCAGAAAATGCGATGATGAAACAATAACTCCTGCAAAATTAAAAGATCAATTAGGGCTTGAAGTTAAACTTGTAAGAACCAACCTTCAATTCAATAATAAGCCAGAAGTCAAAGTAAGTTGGAGCCCATCCTTAAACCACGATGCTGAAGAATTTAAGCAGGAAATGATTTTAGCTGGCGGAAGCGTTGGCGGGTTATACACAAGTAAACCATATGAAAACCACACAGCTCCAGGGCGAGGCCATATAACTCCATACAAATAATCACTGGCTAATCCGCAGATTACTCAAACTGTCCCCAATCGTGTGGAAGTCACCTTCCAAATCGTCGCCGGTAGGGGATTCAAAATAATATTCCGGCTTGCTGGCGCAATATTGCAATAACGCCTTACCATTTGCACTAACCGACCCACCCAGCGCGATCGTGTAAATCAACACATTTTTATCACTGGCTTTCAAAGTATCGCACAAAGCTTTTGTTTTGGTATCAAGCTTGGTAGCAGCTGTAGCTGAGCTAATGGTGCCAAGCCTATTGGCGGATAATTGCCCATAGGCAGTATAATTATTCCCTACAAAACTATTATCGCCATCCGTTAATAAAATAATCACCTTATTCATCAACGGCATATTATAATCCTTAGGCAAACTATCCGTATTCATCTGCCCGCCCCACCATGAAGTTACGCCATCAGCTTTAACTCTCCAGCGCGGCGAAAGCATCCGCCAACCCCACACCAAACCAGTATTAATCTGCGTATCGCCAATCGCCTTCATAGAATTGATGCCGGCAATAATATCCGCCTTGACGTTTGTCATACCCGTTACTGCCTGCGGACAATATTGGCTGGGGCCCCAGTTATATGTCCCTGCAGGATTCCCTCCGGTATTTGTAATGATTGTATCAAGCGGTGAAGTATAAGTGCGGCTGCCTGCACTCTGGTTGCAGCCTGTCTTTAAAGTAAGAGATGGGCTGTTGCTACCGCCTAAAGTGGAAGTTGAGTTAGTTGAGCCATGCCATGAATTATACCATGGGCTGCCAGAATTCCAGGCAACGCAGGTTGAATAATAAGGCGCGAACAACGCCACGCTTGGCGGATCATCAGTTACGTCGCGTCCATTTGTTTCACGCGCTTCGACACAGCCTTTCCAGCTATTACCCGTGCCCCAATCTTGCGTGCCAACTCCGCTAGTCCATGATGAACGGCCAGTACCAATATTAACTGCTTGAGAAAATGGAACAAGCCCAATCCAAAAAGTATTCGTAGTTGTATTGCTGCCATAAAGTATATTCACCAAACTAGTCGCCGCCGTCTTTAGCGCCGCCATCCTGCTAGTCGTACTACCGGCATCAACCGTGCTCATCGAGCCGGTATTATCCAACACCAGAACCAACTCCATCCCCTTGCGTTCAATCGTAACTTCGCTGGAAGCGGCAACATTGGTCATGTTCCAATTCACAATCTGCATCATCGCATTCTGCAAATGGGCATCCGCCGCCACCGTCAATGTAGTTTTGTCAGTTGACTGCGTGATCGTAATCGGATCAACCGTCGCGCCCATATAATTAGATGGCATGTTGACATTGAAATATTTATTCACCATCCCGTTCATACTGGACGAATTGGCCACCGTCCCGCCAGCCAGCGCCGCTGAATCCAATGCCGTCGATAATTCCGAGCGCAACAACCCACCACGTGAATAATCCAGCGCCGAGGCCACAATCCCCGTCATCGAAACAAAACACAACGCGATGATGATAAACACCGAGCCGCGCGTATCTCTGATAAATTTTCTGATTCTTTCCATGAATTACTGCCAGCCTTCTGTATTCTAGGCCCAAAACAGTTAATTCCAGGTTAGCAGCGGGGTTTATTTATGCGGTATTTTAATAGAATAGTTATTAGGATAAAAACTAATGACTAATGGCTAATGACTTCCCAACTACGCCGTGCCCGAAATAGGGTTTATATCATTGACATTTATACCATATTTGCTGCCGACTTTTTGCCATTTGCTGTCATCATGTGTGGAAAATACCAGTTCCGCATCAGCGGGGAAAGCCAGCCATGAATTCTGCTCAACCTCGCTCTCCAATTGTCCGCCAACCCATCCGGCATAACCCATAATCAGCGCCAAATTCTTTGGGCCTTTACCGTTCAAATAATCCCGCAAAACCTGCTGTTCCGAAGTTACAGCGACGCCAGTGGCGATTTTTATGGTGTTTTTGGTCTTATATTCATCAGAATGAATTACAAACCCGCGATTAGTATCCACCGGCCCGCCAAAATAAACTTCCAGATTAACCCCGGAATCTGCCGGTTTTTCTAAGTTCAGCTTGGTAAACAAATCTTGCTGATCGATATTGCGCAAATATTTGTTGATAATAAGCCCCATCCCGCCAGTCGCGCTATGGTCGCAAATCAGCACTACTGATTTCACAAAGCATGAATCCTGGATCAGCGGTGTCGCCACCAGCAGCTTCCCTCTGAGGAAACCATCACCCTCATCCATGCGGATCGGTTCGTGCCGGTTTTGGCCGTTCTTATCCTTGTGGTCTTTTAAGAAGATCATTTATCGCCTCGTTAATATCTTTCCCATTATATAATATCTCATGAACCATAAAACAAATGGGCATTTCAATTTTGAGTTTTTTTGCCAGCTCATTCACCGATTTTGCCGTGTAATATCCCTCAACTACTCCACGCTTCTGATCGTTAATCGTTAATTGTTCATCGTTTATCACTCGCGCTTCATCGATAAACGATAAACGATTAACGATTAACGGCTTTTTGGCCAAAGCCACGCCAAAACTGGTATTGCGTGATTTTTCGCTAGTGCAGGTAAGAATCATATCCCCGAATCCACCTAGCCCCATCAATGTTTCCGCCTTTCCGCCAAGTGCGGTTGCCAATCGTGATATCTCCGCAATACCGCGAGTGATAATCGCCGCACGCGCATTTTCACCAAATTTTTTCCCAATCGCAATCCCGGACGCAATCGCAATTACATTTTTCACCGCACCGCCAACTTGCGTAGCTACAACATCATCAGTCAAATAAAGCCGGAAATGCGGCTTAGCCAAATCTTTGATAATTTTATTACCCACGGATTCAGACTTACAAGCAATCGTAGTCGCCGCCGGCAATCCATTACTCAGCTCATCCGCAAAATTCGGCCCGGAAAGCACTGCATATTGATTCGGCAAAATTTCCTCAACAATATCCCCCAACAGCTTCAACGAGCCTTGTTCAATACCTTTAGAACAAATTATCAACACCGCTTCCGGCGAAAATTTATGCCGCGAAATCACCTCACGAAATTTCTGCGCCTCAACTGCAACAAAAACATATTCCGCCTTAATTTCCTTAGCCGCGTCCCGTCCGGCAATGACTTCCCCAGCACCAAAAACTTTAGCCAAAGCCTTGCCCCAAGATCCAGATCCAATAACAATCACACTCATTACTTTCCCTATTACTTGTCACCCCGTCGAATGACGGGGTCCAGCCGTTCTTGTAAACGCCAGACCCCGTCATTCGACGGGGTGACATTATTAGTTTATTTTCGCCTTCCTGACTTCGTCACGGATATAGCGCAGAACCTTGTCTACACCATCCTTACTAACGCCAGAAATCGGGAAGATCCTATTCTTCGTCACTTTCTTCAAAGCCGCCGTCTTTGCCGCAATTTCCTTCTCCGTCAGCGAATCGCATTTATTCAACGCAATAATCTCCTTCTTCTTCGCTAATGCGCCGGAATATTTCTTCAGCTCATTACGGATCACTTTATAATTCCCAACAACATCTTCCTCCGTCCCATCAACCATATGCAACAAAATCAAGCACCGTTCCACATGGCTCAAAAACTTCATCCCCAGCCCAATACCTTCACTCGCGCCCTCAATCAACCCGGGAATATCCGCCAACACAAACTCATCATCATCACTACGCACCACACCCAAATTCGGCGTCAAAGTAGTAAACGGATAATCCGCGATTTTTGGCCTTGCGCGTGAAACTGCGCTGATGAAAGTTGACTTCCCGGCATTCGGCAAACCAATAATTCCCGCATCCGAAATCAGTTTCAGCCGGAACCAAAACATGCGCTCCATCCCCGGATAGCCTGGCGTAGTTTTGCGCGGCGCCTGGTTGGTCGAAGTCTTAAACTTCGCATTCCCCTTGCCGCCATCGCCACCTTTGGCCAGAGTCACTTGCTGATTCTCCGCCGTCAAATCCGCAAACAAAGTTTCGCCATCCTCCAGGAAAATCTGCGTCCCCACAGGCACTTTTAACACCAATGGATCCCGCGATTGTCCGGTCATATCCTTCCCGCGCCCCGGCTCGCCATTTTTAGCTTTCAAATGCTGTTGAAACCGATAATCCACCAGCGTATTCAACCCCGTAACCGCCTGGGCCACCACATCACCGCCACGCCCGCCATCACCACCATCCGGCCCCCCGAATTCGATAAATTTCTCGCGGTGAAAACTGAGCGCCCCAGCGCCCCCATTCCCGGATTTTATATATACCTTCGCTTCATCAATGAATTTCATGCGCGGAAACTACATCTAATCGCTTAAAAAATCCATATCCAACTGCTATCCAGCACATGCTTTATGGTAAAACTCTACGCTTACGGCGATAAAACCGAGCCAACCGCCACCGGAAAAAGGTGGGAAGGCAACGTAATAGCCGTGCCAAAAGGCCAAAAACTGGGCGTTTATTATGATGTTACCTACAAAGAAAGGCGTGAGATAACTATAAAACCAACCGAAAATCCCCTTCAAGCCACCAGCGAAAAACTTGGCCATGGCATTACCATATCCACCACCGACGTCACACAGCCTTCAGAAATTCCGCTCTACCAGCACATCGCGCATAACCGGCAATACCACCACCATAACCACGGATTATTCCTATTATGGCCGAATCTTCAACCGCTCCGGCCACGAAGCACAGCGAAGCCGTGGAAATCACCGGCACCAACCGCAAACGCCAATACAAAGCCATAAGCCACGGAATCAGCTCAGGTTTTTAAACCAGTCGCCTTAACCATTTATTAGCCCTAAAATGCTAGTCTGATGGCATGTTAGCAGGGCCAAATAACGAGATGATAATAATCGGCGCAGGATTTCTTCTGTTCGTCCTCACGGCCACCTTCGTTTTATTACCCAACGGCTCACAAAAACTCATCAATTCCCGCGCCAAAAAAGTGATGCAGCGCTATTCGCATCAAGAGAAATTTAAAAACAAGGAAATCTCTTCATCCTTAAAGAAAAAAGAAATGGATTTGATGATAAGCAGTTCCATTATCAGCCTGCCGTCAATCACCAAACTCCGCGACAAACTCGACCGCACCGGCCGCAATATCAGCCTCTTCCAATATCTCCTCGGCACGCTCGGATCGCTAATCGGCTCATTTATGCTCTTCAAATTCATCTTGGGCTTCAGCCCTGTCATCGCTACATTACTCAGCGTTTTCATGGGTCTAATGATACCGCACATGGTCGTCGGAAAATGGGTCAACAAGCGCATGAAAAAATTCATGCTCATCCTGCCCGATGCCATTGACCTCATCATCCGCGGCCTGCGCTCCGGTTTGCCGGTCACCGAATCCGTAAACGTTATCCGCGACGAAATCGTAGAGCCGGTGCGTTCAGTCTTCGCCGATATCAGCCAATCCGTCAGGATCGGTATGGGATTTGAGGATGCGCTTCTCCGCGCTGCCAAAAAACTCCAGCTCAACGAATTCAACTTCTTTGTCATCTCCATCGCTCTCCAGCGCGAAACCGGCGGTAACCTCGCCGAGATCTTAGAGAACCTCTCCGTCACCATCCGCGCCCGCGCGATGATGAAATTAAAAATCAAAGCCATCACTTCCGAAGCCAGGATGTCTGCATATATCGTCGGCGCCCTGCCTTTCCTGGTTATGTTGGCGCTTTCCGTTCTTTCGCCCGGCTACCTCGCGCCGCTAACCGAAACCGTTCCCGGCAATATCTGCGCCGCTTCCGCCGCACTCAGTTTCATGTTCGGCATGGGCACAATGATCAAAATGGCAAAATTTCAAATATAGATATATGGCAGGAAAATACGATTCATGGTCAGCTCTTCTACCCCAAGGTGTCACGCTTGACCTCATCTATACTTATGCCGCTGCCGCGCTCGTATTCGGCGCCACAATCATTATTGGCAAAAGCTTAACCGAGAAAAACGGCACTAAAGTCAAAATCAAAGAATTAATGGAACGCCGCGCCGAGCTAAAAGGCGAATATATGAACACCAAGCGCCGCAAAAAAGGCGAGAAGCGCGACAATATCGAATTCATGCACATGGTAGTAAAAAAATTCAACCTCCTGCACGAAAGCAAAATCCGTGAACATACAAAATTGATGGTCAGCTGCGGCTACCGCAACAAAAACGCCGTCATCAAATATGCCTTTTCACAAGGCGCCTGCGGCGTGCTGTTCCTGCTCACATCCCTATTATTCGTAAAAGTTGATCCTGATAGCTTGGTCAATACTATGATAAAATTATGCCTGCCGTTTGCAGCAATATATATTGGCATGATGTTGCCACGCATCCTTGTGGTCAACAAACGCAACAAACGCTGGGCCGAAATCCGCAAGGGCCTCCCCGACGCACTTGATTTGATGATGATATGCACCGAAGCTGGCCTAACCCTTTCCGCAGCATTAGACCGTGTTTGTAAAGAGATGGGCCTAGCCTATCCCGAACTCACAGATGAAATTTCGCTGACCTCAGTAGAAATCGGTTTCTTGCCGGAGCGCAAAAAAGCCCTGGAAAACCTCGCCGAACGCGTCAACCTGCCGGAAGTGAGGGCGTTAACCAGCATCCTGATTCAAACTGAGAAATACGGTACGCCAGTTTCACAAGCGCTGCGCGTTCTCGCCAAAGAATTCCGCACCCAGCGCATGTTAGTCGCCGAAACCAAAGCTGCACGCTTGCCTGCACTGATGACCGTTCCAATGATTTTATTTATCCTGCCGACGCTCTTCATCGTCGTAATTTCACCCGCCCTGATCAACGTCTCGCATACGCCCTAATGCTTGAGACGGTGCGTATGCGATAATTGGATGAACAGCCGCAGCATCCCACCCAAGAACATAGTGAAACAGCCAAGCCAGATCAGGTTGATGAATGGTTTAAAATAGGCCCGCACAGCATATAGTCCCGCAGGATTTTTCTCGCCGATGATTATATATAGATTCGATAATCCCCGGCGGTGATAAATATCCGCCTCCGTTGTCGTTGATTGTTCCACCGGATAAATCCGCATTTCCGGATGCAACTTCGCCACTTCGCCACCATTTATAGCAATCTGGAAAACCCCGCGCCGGAAAACATAATTTCCTTTCCGCCCCTCCTCCACATTTTCCAGCTTCACATCAAAACCAGCCGTTTGGATAACATCTCCCACCTTCATCTGCGTTCTGACCTCGCTGGGGAAAGCCGTCGCCAATAAAATCCCGATAACCAATATCCCTAACCCGCCATGCGCGATTATCATTGGGATATTCTCCATCGTGCGGCGGTGTTTGAATTCCCAAATCACCGCACATAACAAATATAACCCCGCCAATAAAATTGCCGCTTGCGCCAAAGTGAAGTGCAGGAAAAAATAAAGCCATAGTGAAACCAGCAATGCCGGAATCAAAGGCGCCAGCAAACGCGGCAATAATTGATGCCAGGTGTTCTGCCGCCACCGCGCCAATGTCGCCATCGCGCATAAATATACAATAATCACCGCTGCCGGCACAAACGTAATTGCATAAAACGGCGGCCCAACAGAAATACTGGCCCCGCCCAGCGCGCTTAAGATCAGCGGATAAATCGTCCCGGTGAACACACAGGCGCACAACACCACCAGCAGAAGATTATTGAACAAAATCCCCGTCTCACGCGATAGCATCTCAAACTCGCCATAGGATTTCAGCCGATGCGCCCGTAAAGCGTAAACCACAAACGCGAAACCCATTATAATTGCCAAAATGATCAACATCGCAATTCCCCGCTCCGGCGAATTGGCGAATGAATGCACACTGCTCAAAACCCCGGAACGCACCAGGAAAAAACCACTCAGCGACAGGCCAAAAGTCACAATCGCCAACAACAACGTCCATTTTTTTAAAGTCTTGCGTTTAGCCGTAACAATCAACGAATGCAGCAGCGCCGTTCCCGCCAGCCACGGCATTAGCGAAACATTCTCCACCGGATCCCAGAACCAAAATCCGCCCCAACCAAGTTCACGATATGCCCACCAGCTACCAAGGCCGATTCCCAACGTCAGAAACGACCAAGCCATCACGCACCACAGCCTTGCCGACCGCGCAAAGTTTTTATCCAGCTCACCATCCAGCAAATACCCAACCGAAATTGAGAAAACCAATGAGAAGCCGACATATCCCATATAAAGAATTGGCGGATGAATTGCCAAACCAATATCCTGCAATAAAGGATTCAAGCCCTGCCCATTATGCGGCGTAAATGGCAAAACCGTGAATGGGTTGGAGGTAAATTCCGTAAAAATAATAAACAGCAGGCAAATCATGCCCTGAACAGCCAAAGCCCGCGCATGAAACAAAGTCCGCGAATATAGAAATCCATATAGGCTCAAAATCCAAGTCAACATCATCAGGGAGCCTTCATGATTGCCCCATGTTCCGGCGATTTTATAAATGAACGGCTTGGAAGTATGCGAATTCTCAAAAACCACTTTGAGCGAAAAATCTGAAATGGCGAAACTATAAATCAGCGCAGCAAAACAAAGGCTCAGGACCAAAAACAAAGTACAAGCCGCCGCCCTGGAAAATCGCTTTTCTCCAGTAAATCCGCCCATCTGGATAAGGCACAAGCCCATGCTTATCCACAACAAAAAATCGGCAGCATAGGCAATCATTTGCGTAAATACCCACGTTGTTTCAACTCCTCATATACTTCAGGCGGCATATATTTCTCATCATGTTTTGCCAAAATATCCTTAGCCGCGAAACTTTTGTCCGAATTCAAAACCCCGAAAGCCACTACCCCCTGCCCCTCACGGAACAAAGTTGGCAATGTGCCGGAATATTTTACTGTCAAATCATTGGCATTATCAGTAATCACAAAAACCGAGCTGCCATCATTATTCTTCTTAAAACTCCCTACTTTCACCAATCCGCCAACCCGGATCTGCTCACCCAACTTCGCTGGCTTAGTCATCAAATCAGTAGGCGTGCGGAAAAAAACGATATTATCGCGAAACGCGCTCAAAATGAGGAATGCCGCCACCGCTACCAGCACCAGTGAAATGATGGCGAAGTAAAAACGCTGCTGCCGTGGTTTCATTTTCCCGCTTACGCCGCCCATTTGATATTGCAACCCATCGAGTTATGTTGTTTGGTGCTGACTTTCCCAGCTTTTGCCACTTCCACCATCGCGCTAAGCAACTCATCCACACGCCCGCGATATTGCAGCTTCAAATCCTTATCAAACCCATAAAAATCCGGTGTGCAAACCGCATCATATTCCCGCGCCACGTTTTGGTCTTCGTCAATCACATATGCAAACGGAAAATTCTTCGCCGCCGCTAATTTTTTCATATTCTCGAAACTATCATCCGGATAATTATTCACATCATTTGACATAATCCCAATCGTACCAATACCCTGCTTCTTCAGCTCCGCCGCCGTCTCGATAATTTTATCCAGCACACGCTGCACATACGGGCAGTGGTTACAAATAAACATAACCAACAGCCCATTTTCCCCACGCGCATTGGCAAGGTTATAACTCTTCCCGTCCACGCCCGCCAGGTTAAAATCCTTAGCTTTCCAGTCGATCTCTGCCGGCGGTGTTTCCATCAATGCCATGTTGCGTCTCCCAAGAATTAGATTTGTGGTGAATTTTTAGCTTATTACTAAGCAAATATAATGCAAGTCCGGTTAAGCTAGTGGCGAAATATACTGCGAAATATGTCAGCGATCCCGCCACCGCCAAATGCGTATCCAGCCCAACCATTTCCGAGCCTTTAAATAAAATCAACTCCCGTAATCCCACTCCACCTGGCGTAATCGGCAACACCGCAACAATCGCCGCCGCCATATAAAGCGCGAGATAATCCAAATAACCATCCGCAACGCCACAGGCTTTGAACGCATAATATGCAGTGGCAATGGAAAATATCTGTGAAGTCAGTGAAAGTAACCCAGCCTTCAAAAACGTCGAGAACTTTTCCTTCAATATCAAACGCGCCGCAATAAAATAAACCGGCATTTGCAAAACAAACAACACCGCAACAGCCAACTTCACATGCGGAAGAACAGCGGCAAAGTCGCTATACCAAACAAAGGCGAAGAAAAAGAGATTTAGGAAAAACAATCCATTGGCGCGGGTTGAAAGCAAAATGCGAATAATTTTCAGCGCCGGAAAACCATATTTATGCCGCAAATGCAGGGTTATATACCCATCCCCACCTATTCCGCCGGGCAGGACTGTATTAAAAAACAAACCGATGTAATAAATGATAATCGCATACGACTCCGGCAAATTCATCTTTTCTTCAGCGAAATAAACCTTCAAGCGCAACGAGCCAAGAAACGTAGCGATATTCAAACAAACGAACGCCAACAGCAAATAAACCGGATCGCTGTGTAATATATTACCTTTGATTTCGTTGATATCGGCCTTGTGCAAAACATAGGCAAGCGCGGCGAAAGCGAAGGCAGTTTTAAGCAGGCCCAGCGAAATCTTTTTGATTTTTTTCTTCACGGCCCTAGAGCTTCAATGTTGCCGGACGCGCCTTGTTTAGCCATAGCGTAATAAGGAAGCGCGAAAGCATAACTGCGGTAAACATCGAAGCAATAATACCAATGGAAAGCGTCACTGCGAAACCTTTGACTGTACCCGTGCCAAAAATATACAGTAATATAGAGCTGATCAGCGCCGCGACATTGGAATCAGTAATTGTCGCAAACGCCCGGTCAAAGCCCTGCTCGACGCAGGCAAAAGGCTTCTTACCATTCCTTATTTCCTCACGGATACGTTCAAAAATCAACACGTTCGCATCCACCGCGATACCCGTGGTCAGCGCGATACCGGCGATCCCAGGCAATGTCATTGTAGATTGAATTACCGACATTCCCGCGATGATAAGCAGAAGATTCACCACCAAAGCCACTACTGATATCAGCCCGAAGAACCCGTAACTGCCAATCATAAACACCGCCACCATCATAGTCGCGATATAAGAAGCGCGAGTTCCGGCATTGATCGAATCCTGCCCCAAACTTGCACCAACTGTCCGCTCCTCCAAAATCTTCAACGAAGCCGGCAGCGCACCGGCGCGTAATAAAGTGGCTAATTTGGTTGCTTCTTCAGCTGTAAAATTACCGGTAATCTGCCCCGATCCGCCCATAATTGGCTCCTGGATGCGCGGCGCTGAAATCACCACATTATCCAAAACACTGGCAAATAAATGCCCAACATTATCACGTGTCACATCGCCAAAAATCTTCCCGCCCCGATTATCGAGCTTAAACGCTACGGTAGGATGGCTATATTGATCAAAACCCTGGCTGGCATTTACAAGGTTTTCACCGCCCAATAACGGTTGTTTCTCAACTTCCCAATATGTATTCGGCTTGGCATCAGGCAAAATCATATATCCCGGCTCCGGCACTTTATCTTTCGGCACCGGCGAATCGCCATGCACCATATGGAAGTTTAATTTCGCTGTAGTATTAATCTTCCCTTTTATCTCCTCAGGATTTTCCGCACCCGCCACTTGCAGCAAAATCCGGTTATTACCCTGGCTCTGGATGATCGGCTCTTTCGTTCCGGTTTCATCCACCCGGCGACGAATAATCTCAATCGACTGCGCCATCAGCGAAGTTTTCTGCTGCGATATAGTCGCATCGCTAAAACCAACCTTGAACTTATCCCCATCAACCGTCGCCGTAACCCCCGGAACCGAGTTATTTATCAACGCCCTGGTCGAATTAGTTTTTTCCGGCTCGCGGATATCAAACACCGCAAAATTTCCCTCAACGCTAAGGTTTTTATAGCCAACTTTCTCACTACGCAGGGTTTTGCGTAATTCCTCAACTATATAAGCCAGCTGTTCTTTCTGATATTTATCATAATCAATCTCCAGCAAAAGCTGCGATCCACCACGCAAATCCAAGCCCAAATTCAGCTTTTTATGCGATAAAAACGGTGCCGAGATAAAATTAGGCAATGCGAACCAAACGCCAAGCGAGATGACGATAACAATAAAAAATATTTTCCAACGCGGGAAGCCGACCATAATTACATTTTTGATTTTAGATTTTTGATTGCTGATTGTTATTAAATCAAAAATCAGCAATCAGCAATCAAAAATAAATTAGCCCGCAAGCCTGATATTATTAACCGCGAACACTTCCGCCAGAGCCATAACCAGCTCATCAAGCATCGCCTCGCTATGCATCGGCGTCGGCACCACGCGCAGGCGCTCCGTCCCCACCGGCACGGTTGGGTGATTAATATGCTGCAGATAAATCGAATATTTCTCCAGCAATTCCTTGCAAATCAATTTCGATTTCTCCGCATCCCCAACCATCACCGGAATAATATGCGTATCAGTTTTAATAAAAGGGATATTCGCCGCCGCTAACTTTGTTTTCAAAGAGCGCACCACTTTCTGATGCTTGGCCCGCTCGATATTTGACTTCTTCAAATACCGCACACTAGCCAACGCCGCCGCCGCAATTGCCGGTGGCAAAGCAGTAGTAAAAATAAACGCCGGCGCAAAACTCCGCACATAATCCACCAGCAGCGCATTCCCGGCAATATACCCGCCAATAGTCCCATAAGCCT
The DNA here is from genome assembly GCA_043757405.1 of Alphaproteobacteria bacterium. Classification (GTDB taxonomy): domain Bacteria; phylum Pseudomonadota; class Alphaproteobacteria; order Rickettsiales; family 21-14-0-20-44-7; genus JABDBO01. Next base: position 89,827 of record JAYVPI010000019.1, on the reverse strand, counting down.
TGGCCAGCGTCCCTTGAATAATATCAATTTCCCCTGCCAGCCCCAGCCTCTCCGCAATCCCGCCGCCTTTTTCGCCATACATGCCAACCGCATGAACTTCATCAATAAATGTCAGCGCATTATATTTCTTCGCCAAATCCACAATCCCTTTCACCGGCGCAATATCCCCATCCATCGAATATATCGCCTCAAACACAACCAACTTCGGGCGCGATAATGGCAACGCCGCCAATCCAGCTTCCAAATCCTTCAAATTACTATGCTTAAATACATATTTCTCCGCCCGCGAATTGCGGATTCCGTGAATAATCGAAGCATGGTTCTTCTCATCCGAGAAAAACACAATATCCGGAAACGCTTTCGCAAAAGTGCACAAACTCCCTTCATTGGCCGCATACCCAGAACCAAACACCAACGCCGCTTCTTTACCATGCAAAGACGCCAATTCCTTCTCCAGCAAAACCAAATGATGATTCGTCCCCGAAATATTCCGCGTCCCGCCAGCTCCGGCACCATTCTCCGCCGCAGCCTCGGCCAACGCCTTCAGCACCTCCTTATGCTGCCCCATCCCGAGATAATCATTAGAGCACCAAACCGTGATTTCCTTCCCCAGCTTATGGTCATAAGCCAGCGGAAACTTCCCCGCCTCACGCGCCAGGTTAACAAATTCACGATAATTACCGCCGGATTTCAAACCTTCTAAAGCTGCGGAAAATCCTGCATCATAAATACTCATGCCGCTCTTATGACAGATTTCGTTGTCTTTCTCAACAGCGATTCGTTTATCGTTCATCAGGATTACGATTAACGATAAACATCAACGGCGTCAAATAACGTAACTCATACGCTCCAATGGATTCTCACGCATAAGCTTATGGCTGGTATTCAACGCCAAACTAAACAAGATCAGCGCATTTGCCTGATGCAGCGCCGCGATAATCACCGGCAAATTGAAAACCTTATGATATGCAATCCCTTCATGGCTATATTCCGCATAAGTCCCAAAAGCATAAAGCGTTGAAATCCCCAGGCCAATTTGCACCAGCACGCATAAAACTAGCAAAATCGCCTGCCCCACATAATCAAAATCACGTTTGACGATATTATACGCCAACGCAAAAATCACCCCAGCCAATAACATAGCAAACACCCGGTGCTGGAATTGGATCGTGGTTATATTCTCAAAAATATTCCGCCATATAGGCGATAAAATCGTCAAATTATCCGGAACCAGCTTCCCGTCCATCAGCGGAAATGTATTATAACTAAACCCCGCATTCGTCCCCGCCATCAACGCGCCAAGCAACACCATTACAAAAACCATAATTGTAACAATCACCGAAAACCCTGCCAGCGGATGAATCTGCCGTCGCGGCCTGGCGCTATATTTAATACCCAAACCTGTCCAATAAATCATCCCATACAGCAAAAACGCCATCCCCAAATGCAGCATCAGCCGATATTGGCTGACATCCGTCCGCTCCGCCAAGCCGCTGGAAACCATATACCAGCCAATTCCACCCTGCACTCCGCCCAGCATAAAGATAACAACAAATTTCAACGCATTCTTTGCCTGAATTCGCCCCTGATAGATAAAACAAACCAGCGGCACGATAAACACCGCCCCAACAATCCGCCCCATCAACCGATGAAAATATTCCAGCCAGAATATCCCCTTAAACTCCATCATGTTCATATCTTTATTAACCAACCGATATTCCGGAATCTGCTTGTAAGCCTCGAAATATTCTTTCCATTTCGCCGTCGATAATGGCGGAATCGCGCCGGAAAGCGGCTCCCACTTTACAATTGAGAGGCCGGAATTGGTTAATCGCGTCAATCCGCCCAGCACAACCATGGCAAATATGGCCGCACAGCAAATAAACAGCCAGTTTGCGATAATGCGATTATTTTGCGCTTTATTCTTTGTCATAAAAACCTATCTTATATTTATACAAAATAATTACAATCGTCATTGCGGAGTGGTGCATGTAGTAAATTCGTCATCCTCGCGCAGCGGGGATCCAGGATCGCAAACTCTGCCGGAGCAAGTAGCCCTGGATCCCCGGCTATGCCGAGGATGACAATTGAATTATTTTATGCAAACTAACCACGTAACAGGAACAAAATGAAAATCTCAAATTACTGGCTAGCGCTTGGCGTCACTGCACTCGGTTTATCGGGGCTGTTCACCATTCTCCTGATTATCGGCCGCACCTCTAATGCCCTCCCGCCGGAAATGTTCCCCCCAACCCTAATCGTTCATGTAAACCTCGATGTCCTGGTCTGGCTGCTTTCCATCACCGTCTCGCATTTCAACATGCAGAAAAAGCCCCATAAACCAGTAGCTTTTTTCGCCGCCGCCATCGGCACAGCGATGATCACCATCAGCCCTTTCACCGGCGCGGGCGAAGCATATGAAAATAACTACATCCCAATTTTTGATAATATGCTCTTCAAAACCGGTATCGCCTTATTCCTCGGCGCTGTCGCTTATGAATCCATCACCACCATTTTCAGCACCGCAAAATACAAAACCAAAACCGTCGCCGCGCTCATCATCTGCGCTTTCGCTGCCTTCACCATTTCATATTCCGGCATCCAGGACAAAACCCCCAGCCACGCATTTTTCGAATCCCTCTTTTGGGGCGGCGGCCATATTATCCAATTCGCCTATGTCCAAATCATGCTCGTCGCCTGGCTAATCCTCGCTGAAAGAGCCGGTATCCGCATCCCAATCACCCAGCGCGTCAGGTATTTCATCTTCACCCTGCCGGTCATCTTCGTCGTCCTTTCCGCCGCTTTCATCTATACAAGCGCCCCAATCATCTCCACCGAACATGTCCAGATCTTCACTCAAATGATGATCTTCGGCACCGGCATCGCCGCAATTCCACTAGGTTTGTTGCTACTAATCGGCCTAATCATCAGCGGCAAATGGAACCTCTATTCCATCACCCTCGCCTTCTCCATGCTCCTCTTCGCCATCGGCGGCGCATTAGGAAACACCGCCGCGCAAGGTTTAGCAAACGGTGAAATCACCACCATTATCCCCGCTCATTACCACTTCTCCAGCGTCGCGGTAACCATCGCCTTAATGGGCTACATCTTCTTCCGCCTCAATATCAAGCAAAGCAAACTCTGCCTCTGGCAAATCAGCCTCTATACAATCGGCCAAATCTGCTATTTCAGCGGCATGGCCATTTTCGGCGGCCACGGCGCAGCCCGCAAAACTCCAGGCGTCGATATGATCCAAATGGACGAATCCACAAAACATATGGTACAGGGAATCATGCACGGCGGCGGCTCACTCAGCCTAATCGGCGGGATATTATTTGTCGTGATTGTGATTAAGCATTTCAAGAAATCGTCATCCTGAGTGAATGCGAAGGATCTTTCGCTTGCGCTCAAGATGACGAATTATTCAAACCTATAGCAAACCCCACCACCTTGCCAATAATCACCAAGGATGGTGATTTAAACTCCGTCACCTCCGGCAATTTCCCCAGAGTCGTAAACATATGCCTCTGCTCCGGCATCGAGCCATTCTCAACAATCACCGCCGGCGTATCCGCCTTCATCCCATGCTCCACCAACCGCTCTGAAATAATCCTCAAATTAGTCAGCCCCATATAAATCACCAGCGTCTTATCTTCCGACGCCAAAATCTTCCAATCCAACCCCGGCTCCAACTCCTTGCACCCATGTCCGGTGAAGAAATGCACTCCGGAAACATAATCCCGATGTGTCAGTGGAATCCCCAGCGCCGCACCGCAAGCGGACGCCGCCGTAATTCCCGGCACAACTTCATAAGCAATATTATTTTTCGCCAACGCCTCAATTTCTTCTCCCCCACGCCCGAAAATAAACGGATCGCCACCTTTCAAGCGTACAATATTCTCCAACCCCGAATTCAACGCCAGATCCACCAGCAAAGCGTTTATATCTTCCTGCTTCATCAAATGCTGGCTTTTCGATTTTCCCGCATAATATCTCTGCGCCGAGTCCGAGATATGCGCCAAAATCTCCGGCGAAATCAACTTGTCATAAACAACAGCCTGCGCCTCACGCAAAATCCGCGCCGCACGCAATGTCAGCAATTCCGGATCTCCCGGCCCCGCCCCGACTAGGAAGACTTTCGGCATGGGAGAAATGATATAATTAAAAGACAAAATGCATAAATCGCATTCCAAGCCGCCATTGATAAACCCAGGAATTGCCAAGCAATATCATCACAACGAACCAGTGGTGTGCCTGCTAATTTGGCTTGAATTTCCTCAAGCGTCAGTCCTTTGCCAACCCCTGTCGAGCAGCTAGAAAACCCTTCCCACCAATGCTGTTCAATCCCAGTATGAAAAATTGCCAGCGCAACTTGCCCTATCAGCAATATTTTCACGCTAAATCCAAATAGACTTGCTGTACTTCCCCGCATAATCAATTGCGGCACTAAAACCAGCAATCCAAAAAATATCACCCCGGCATAAACAACACGCTGCCAGATACATAATTCACAAGGACGCAGCCCCCAAACTTTCTGCGTGAACAGCGCAAAAAACAGCGCGGCCATCGAGCCAGAAATCACAAATAACAATTTCAACTTCTCAGTCATCATTCCACCGTCACCGATTTCGCCAGATTCCGCGGTTGGTCAACATCCGTCCCCTTCTTCACCGCCGCATAATAAGCCAGTAACTGCACCGGAATCGAATATACCAGCGGCGTAATAAAATTTGGCATTTCCGGCATCACGATCGAGCGATGCGTTACATCCTCTAATTTCTCACAGCCTTTTTTATCACTTATCAAAATCACTTTACCGCCACGCGCGGCAACTTCCTGAACATTCGACGCCGTCTTACCGAAATACTCATCATTAGGCGCAATCACAACGACCGGCACGTTTTTATCAATCAGCGCAATCGGCCCATGCTTCAACTCACCCGCACCAAACCCTTCCGCATGGATATACGTTATTTCCTTGAGTTTTAACGCCGCCTCCAGCGCGATTGGATATGAAGTTCCCCGGCCCATATATAATACCGTCTGGGCTTTAGCGAGTATCGTCGCGATATTCTTAAATTGATTATTATTCAAAACATCCACGATGATCGATGGTGTATCAACCAGTTGCTGCAACAATCCCGGAGGATTTTTGGCCAAAGCTACGCTCAGCACCGCAAAACATGTAAGCTGTGCCGTAAAGCCTTTAGTCGATGCCACGCTGATTTCCGGCCCGGCAAGCGTAGGGATAATAACATCAGATTCCCGCGCAATAGAGCTCTGCTGCACATTTACGATCGAAACAATCTTCTGGCCATTTCCTTTTGCAAGTTTCAAAGCCGCCAGCGTATCCGCAGTCTCCCCGGATTGCGAAATAAACAACGCCATGCCGCCGTTCACAAACACAGGATTGCGATAGCGATATTCTGAAGCAATATCCACCTCCACCGGAATTCCCGCTAATTGTTCAATCCAATATTTGGCGACTAAACCGGAATAATATGACGTTCCGCAAGCCACGATATTAATTTTGGATACTTTGCGAATATCAAACCGCATCTTCGGCAGATTAATTTTATGCTCAACGGGATCATAATATGCGTTCAAAGTTTCGCCAATCGTCGTCGGCTGCTCATAAATTTCTTTGAGCATATAATGCTCGAAATTTCCCTTGCCCACGTGAGCGCCGAAAAGCCCAGAATTTTTAACCGCACGTTTTACTTTTTTATCAGCCGCATCATAAACCTCACAAGAATCGATGGTTATCCGCGCATAATCACCATCTTCCAGATAACAAATCTCTTGCGACAGCGGCGCCAAAGCAATCGCGTCCGAGGCCAGATACATCTCGCCCTTCCCATATCCAATCGCCAACGGTGAGCCGCGCCGCGCCGCCATCAACAACCCATCATCATCCGCAAAAATCGCCGCAATCGCAAACGCGCCTTCCAACCTCTTCAAAGTTTTCTGAAACGCCGGAAATGGCTTATCTCCCTTATCCAAATAATAAGTAATCAAAATCGGAATAACTTCAGTATCCGTCTGGCTGGTGAACTCATATCCCTTCTTTTCCATCTCCGCCCGCAACTCAGAGAAATTCTCGATAATCCCGTTATGCACCACCGAAACTTGGCTGGTAGAATGCGGATGCGCGTTTTTCGTAATCGGCAACCCATGCGTCGCCCAGCGCGTATGACCAATTCCCACCGTGCCTTTCAATGGCCGCTTCTCCAACTCTTTCTTCAAATTCGCCAGCTTCCCTTCCACCCGCCGGCGTTCAATCCCACGAATATTCTTGGCGGCATCCGGCCTGCCAACAACCGCAATCCCCGCCGAATCATACCCACGATATTCCAGCCGCGACAACGAAGAATAAATCTTCTCCGTCACATTCTTGTTACTGATTATTCCAACTATTCCGCACATAAGGGCTTTTCTTACAGCAAATTTATCTAGCTGCCATGATCTCTACTTTTCTTAATTGGCTCTTTGGCACATCAATTTTATCACGCACCGAATCCAACAAATTTGGCATATCATGCTCACTCGCAATTGTACGAAGTGCCGAAGCTATAACCAACCAACGATCTAAACTCATTATAGGATTTTCAGTTTGCTGAATAGGAATAACATCGCCCAAAGCAAAGCCATAACCTCTTTGTACAGCATCCCTTTCCTGATTATTTAAAGCGGCTGACCTGTTTGCGGTAAGCGCTCCATTAATTCTTGTAATTACATCATCAAACTCAATAGCCATAACAACACCTCAATAGTTAACATTTAACGCATATAGAACTAGTTCAAAGTCCACAAGCGCTTTCCGCGCCTTTCCTCCACAGTTTCTACAGTAATTCCATTAGTTTTTAAATAGATATTATGCGTCCCGTTCTTTTCTAAATCCACCAAAGTTATACAAGTCTTATCAATAAGATAAGCGCAATTCTCATCATTCAAAATCAGTTTATGCTCCCCCAAATCATAAACCTCCTGCTTCGGCAACTTCACCTGTTCGCCTTGCGCAAAAAACTTTAGCCATGCCTTGCTGGCATTACTGCTGCGTTTAGTGTTGAAATATAACGTTCCGTTATAATTAATCGCAAATAAATGCCCATTTTCATGAATAATTATATCAGGCTTGGCCACCGTTAATGGCGATAGAAAAATACCAATGAATATCAAAATAAACCCATAATACCGCCACTTCCCCTGCCAAATTAGAAACCACAACCCGCCAAGCGTTGCCGCCACCAGCCCCCAAGTCGCAATCTGCGGCACATGCACTGATGAATTCGGCAAATTCCCCACATAATGCGCCACTACCAATGTCAGATAAGTCCCCCACCCCGCTGGAACTAAGCCAATATCCTGTAGCCCCAACGGCATTAAAACCATCCCAATCACCGAAAACGGCATGACGATAAACGACGTCAGCGGAATCGCCACCAGATTCGCCGGCAAGCCATAATTGACGAATTGGTTGAAGTGATAAGCCGAATAAGGCGCCGTCGCTAACCCCGCAACAAATGACGAGCTCATCACCGTCACCGGATATAACCAAACTTTGCGCAACAGCCCATAATGCCATTTTTGCTTGCCGTGATCGCTGAACATCTTTTCTTCCCTGGCCTCAAACCGCCTCGCGAAAATCTCATAAACTGAAATCAAAGCAATCGTCGCCGCATAACTCATCTGGAAACTCGGCCCCAGCATAGATTCCGGCGCAAAAGCTAAAATTATAAGGCTAGAGAGCGCCACAGAGCGCATCGGCGTCGCATCACGGTCAACCACAATTCCCAGCATCACCAGCAGCACCATAATATATGACCGCACCGCAGAAACCGGCATTCCTGAAATCAGCAAATATATAGTCTCACCCAATATCGCCACCACCGCCGCAATTTTCTTTGCCGCATAGCGCTCACTTAAAACCGGAAAAAACGACAGCAGCAACCTCACGCCAAAAAACATCACCCCCGCCGCCAATACCAAATTAATCCCCGAAATCGCAATCAAATGCGCTAACCCAGATTTCCGCATATCATCATAAGCTTCCTTGCTAATCCGGCTCCGGTCACCGGTAATCACCGCATCCGTCATCGCCCCGGTATCCCCCGGCAGTGATGCACGAATCTTATTAGAAATATTATACCGCATATTCGCCAGCCAATCCTCTTCACCGCCAAGCTTCAATTTCGTAACCGGCCCAACCGCATAACCATTCGCCCCCGTTCCCGAAAAATATGCCGCCCGCGCAAAGTCATAACCACCCGGCATCGAAGGCCGCCCCGGCGGTGATAACATCGCATTAGCAATAACCCTGTCGCCAGGCCGCAGCTCTTGCTTAAATTTGCTGCGAACATTCAACTTCAATTCTTCAGGAATATATTTTTTATCAAGCTCATCAATCCGCAAATTATCCAGCATCAAAGTGGGGAAACCACTAGAGACCGAAATCCACTCAATATTCCCCGAAACCGTCACCTTGTGATCCAGCTTATAAATCACCGGTGATTTTGCATATTGTGTATTAATCCAAGCCACCGCAAATCCCAATCCCGCCATCAACAGCAAAAATCTGGCAAAGTTCCCGCGAAAGATTAACAGCGGTAATGAAGTAAATATTATTACAGCAAAAACCAGATATAAAGACGGCTCGAAACTCAAGCCGAAATAAACCCCAATCCCAACTCCAAAAAACACCGGCAGCCACAACAACCAGCGCTGACGCTCCGCGATCAGGTTAAGCTTGATGTTGGCAATAAGAGGTTTTAGCATCCCGCCATGACTAACACTGTAAAACCAAATTGGAAAGCCGCCTTTTTCGCCCGTTGCCCGTCATGTGGCAAAGGCCATATTTTCCAAGGCCCCGTCAAAGTTAAAGACAACTGCCCAACATGCAACGAACAACTCTCACAATACGAAACCGCCGACGGCCCCGCCTTCTTCGCCATCACCATTGTCGGCCTGTTAGTCGGACTCGGCGCCGGATTAGTAGAAATCATCTACAGCCCATCGTTTTGGGTACATTTGTTAATATGGGCACCGTTAATTTTCCTAGGCTCCATAATAATAATCCGCATCAGCAAAACTTTGATGATTGCGCATCAGATGCGCCTGAAGAATTCAACCACACAATAAACTGTCATCCTCGGGCCTGACCCGAGGATCCAGAAGCGTCTCAGTTCATAAATCCTAGATTCTCGGGTCAAGCCCGAGAATGACAAACTATTAAGTCTCTGTATCCCGACCATCAGGAGGGCAAGCGCTTGCCTGTCCTCCGAAGCCTCTTGGCGTAGGGGGAAGCGCAAATTAATATTGCCTGTTTTAACACGAAGTGTTAGAACAGGCGCATGAAAATCATCTCCTGCAACAGCAATTTACCCCTGGCCCAAAGCATCGGCAAATACCTCGGTATCCCCTTGACTAAAGCCAATGTAAAGCGCTTTGCCGATTCAGAAATTTTCGTCGAAATTCTTGAAAACGTCCGCGGCCAGGATGTTTTTGTCGTCCAAAGCACCTGCCACCCCTCCAACGATAACATCATGGAATTATTGATAACTTTGGACGCTTTGCGCCGCGCCAGCGCCAAACGCATCACCGCTGTCATCCCCTATTTCGGCTATGCCCGCCAGGACCGTAAACCCGGCCCGCGCACACCAATCACCGCCAAATTAGTCGCCAATATCATCACCGAAGCCGGCGCCAACCGCGTCCTTACGCTTGATTTACACGCGGGACAAATCCAGGGCTTCTTCGATATCCCAACCGATAACCTGTTCGGCTCGCCGGTAATGATCAAAGACATCACCGAAAAATACAAAGACGAAAGCCTCGTCGTCGTCTCCCCCGACGTCGGCGGCGTAGTCCGCGCCCGCCACATCGCCAGCCGCATTAATGGTGATTTAGCCATCGTCGATAAACGCCGCGAACGCGCCAATGTTTCCGAAGTCATGAACATCATCGGCGAAGTGGATGGCCGCAACTGCATCATCGTCGACGACATAGCCGACAGCGCCGGAACCTTATGCAACGCCGCCGCCGCCTTGAAAAAAGAAGGCGCCAAATCAGTCAGCGCCTACATCACCCACGGCGTCCTCTCCGGCCAAGCGGTTGACCGAGTAACCAAATCCGAGTTGGATGAGCTGGTAATCACCGACAGCATCCAAGCCTCCGAAGCCGTCGAAAAATGCAAAAAAATCCGCACTCTAACCATCGCCCCGTTAATCGCCGAAGCCATCCGCCGCATCTCCGAAGAAACCTCGGTCAGTAGCCTGTTTGATTAGATGCCAAATGCCAAATATCAGTATTTTCTGACATTTGGCGTTTGATATCTGACATCTCCCTGATTCCTATTGACAAACCCCTATTTTTTCCCTAAAAACCGCGCTCCAATATAATATTTAGGATCTTTATGTCAGAAGCCGCAATCAGTTTTGAAACCCAATCCCGCGCCTCAACAGGTACCGGCTCCGCCCGTGAACTCCGCCGTTTGGGCCGCGTTCCGGCAGTTGTTTATGGCGATGGCCAAACCCCTTTGCACGTTTCCCTGCCGCTGAAAGAGATCACTTTCCGCGCCAATAAAAAGAACTTCAAAAGCACGATTTTTGAACTCAACCTCGATGGCAAAAAAATCCAGGTAGTTGCCAAAGATGTTCAATTCAACACCGTCACCGACGTTCCTGAACATGTTGATTTACAATTCGTTTCTGCAAAAACTTCAGTAAAAGTATTTGTACCGGTTCTTTATATCAACCAGGCAAAATCACCAGGGCTCAAAAAAGGCGGCGTTTTGAACGTTGTTGCCCGCGAAATCGAGTTTTACGTAAACCCTGCCAAAATCCCAGCCCAAATCGAAGTTGATTTGACCGGCATGGAAATCGGTACCGCCAAACACGTCAAGGACATCACCCTCCCTGAAGGCGCAAAACCCGTTCTTAAACGCAATTTTACCCTTGCCACAGTTGTCGGTAAGGGAGCTGAGGAAGCAACTCCAACTGATGCCGCAGCAATTGCTCCGGGCGCAGTTCCTGCCACTAACGCTGGCGCTCCTGCCGCTGCACCTGGCGCCGCTCCTGCCACTGGCGCTGCTGGCGCCAAAGCCCCTGCTGCCGGCGCTGCTCCAGCTGCCGCCGCAAAACCGGCTGCTAAGAAGTAGTTGCATGGTTGCATGGTTGCATGGTTACGTGGTAATTAAAAACCATGCAACCACGTAACCATGCAACCAATCAACCTCTCCTCCTAATCGGCCTCGGCAACCCCGGCGCAAGATACCAGGATAACCGCCACAATTTCGGCTTTATGGCCGTTGATGATATCGCCCTGAAATTAAAAGCCTCAAACTGGGCCGAAAAATTCGGCGGCCAAATGGCCCGCGCTGGTGATGTCTATTTATTCAAGCCAATGGACTTCATGAACAATTCCGGCATCCCCGCCTCCCAAATCGCCAATTTTTACAAAATCCCACTCGAAAATATCTACGTCTTCCACGACGAACTAGACGTCGAATTAGGCAAAATCAAAATCAAGAAGGGCGGCGGCAATGGCGGTCACAACGGCATAAAAAGCCTGGACGCGCACATGGGCAAAGATTATTGGCGCGTCCGCCTCGGCATCGCCCACCCCGGCAACAAAGATTTGGTGCATGACCATGTCTTAAGCGATTTCAACGCCGAAGAAATCCCGGTGGCGGAAAAAAGCATAAAAACTATTGCCGGAAATATAAATTTGCTGATTGAAGGCCATCACAACTTGTTTCTGACCAAGTATTTTGGTAGTGTCTCAGTTTGAATTTCAGTGTTCTTGACCGCTCATGCAAGAATAATATATGCTGATATTATGAGCAAAAAACCCAAGCGCCCACGCGACACTAATCAGCTTGCTAAGTTTATCATGGATATAGCAACGGGTGAAACCGATGCACCAGAAAAGAAAGATGATGGCAAGAACCCAGCGGCTGTTGCGCTAGGAAGATTGGGTGGGTTAAAGGGCGGCAAAGCTCGCGCTAAGAGTCTCACTGCCGCGCAAAGAAAAAAGATCGCTAAAGATGCTTCAGACGCTCGTTGGAAAAAAGATTAAGATTCCCTAGGTCGCCCTATTGACTATATAGGCAAGCTGTGCTATATTAGCCTCAAGATAAACAACGAGGCATTATGACCAACGAATTTTTACAAGCTGCATATAAAGAGCGCAATCGCCTTAAAGAGGCTTTGTTACACTTGCCAATATATAAGCAATTGCAGGCCATTGAGAAGTTTATAGCTGATTATAATGATGGAAATTCGCAAGTGCGGTTTGATTTCAGCAAAACTATCAAGGCTAAAGCCCCAGAGATAACAACCAAGCGCGAAAAAATAATCAAATTCTCAAAAGAATACATTGTTATGAGCGGTGGAAATGCCAATTTCCGTAAGATTAGGGAACATCTACTATCTAATGGCGTAGATGTTACTGAAGCAGCATTGAGTGCATACCTTTCAGCAGAGAAGGATATTTTTGTACCTGACCGCGTTAAGGGATGGGGGTTAAAAACTCCCCAAACAAATACGGTAGCCGTTGAAGCGGCTACCGTTGTTTAGAGTGTAAGTTCAACATCCAACCAGTCTATAAAAAGGAGGATATTAATATGATAGCTAGAAACCTATTTGTTAGAAGAGTAGTAGCCTGAAATAGAAGCTTTACAGTGACTATTTCACAGGGGAGTTTCGGCTCCCCTGTTGGCTATTATACAAAACCACGCTCCCAATGTCTATACTTTTATTAGTAATAATAGGTACTCAAATCTGATTTGAGGCCAACAAGCCACTTTGCTTGCTTGGCTCCTATACTTTTTCTCTTGACTTAGCTTAAGCGATCATGCATAATGTTCAGTATGAATAAGTTATCCCTACAGAAACGCGCGCAAATCCTCGGTATGCTAGTAGAAGGCAATAGCCTTCGCGCTACTAGCCGCATGGCTGATGTTTCAATCAATACAGTTACAAAACTGCTAGTTGATGCGGGATGCGCGGTGGCTGATTATCAATATAAAACTCTTCGCAATCTGCCTTGTAAGCGTGTGCAGGTAGATGAAATTTGGTCATTCTGCTACGCTAAAGCCAAGAATGTTGAAGCTGCTAAAGCCGCGCCGGAAGGTGCAGGGGATGTTTGGACATGGACGGCCATTTGCGCGGATACTAAAGTCGTTCCATCATGGCTGGTTGGTAGCCGCGATGCTGAATGTGCTAATGACTTTATACAGGATTTAGCTTCGCGCCTGACTAGTCGCATACAATTAACCAGTGATGGATTTAAGCCTTACTTGGAAGCAGTTGAAGGTGCATTTGGCGTTGATGTGGATTATGCAATGCTAGTAAAATCTTACGGCACTCCGATTGAAGGCCAGAAACGCTACAGCCCGGCTGATTGCACAGGTTGCGTTAAAAGGCGCGTAACTGGCAATCCTGCACATAAAGACGTTTCCACAAGCTATGTAGAACGCCAGAATCTTACAATGCGTATGGGGATGCGCCGCTTTACTCGCCTAACTAATGGATTTAGCAAAAAGATCGAGAATCATACACACGCAATTGCGCTGCACTTTATGTATTATAACTTCGGCAGGATTCATAAAACTCTGAAGGTGACTCCGGCAATGGAAGCTGGTATAACAGACCATGTATGGACGCCTGAGGAGATTGTCTCTTTAATAACGATATAAAATGTGACTAGAAAAATAACCGCCTATAGCAACCAAAACTGGAGATAATTATGACACCTGAGCAAGCTTCTAAGTGTGCTAATAAGTGGGAAAGAAAAAGAGGTAAATTCCACTTGCAAATTATTGCTCTTTCTTTGGTATGGTTCCCTATTTTGTATCTTTGTAAGACATTGAATTACCATTTTCTTTTTAGTTTTGGGCCATTTCCTTTCGATGGATTTATATTAGCTTATCTAACAATAGTATGGGGAATAATTGCTTATTATTACCAAGAAAAAAGATATCAACAATATTTGGAGCACAAAAATATTAGCTAAAGAGATTTGATTTTAAACTGAGACACTACCAGTATTTTGAGCAACTTGCTTTGCCTGCCATAAAATGATACAATTAAATGTATGACAACGCCCGAAATCGAAAGTTCAGTCCGGCAAAGTGTAAACGCCTATATGGACGCGCATCCCGAAATCATTCGTGAGGCAGTAGCAAAACATATGAATGGCCGCAAGGGCTTGCTTGACGATGAAATCGATATCAGCCTCGAACAAGCACGCCAAGGCAGGCTTTTAACTCCGGAACAGGCCAATATCCAGATGGAGAGTTTTAAAAAGTCTTTTCTGGCAAATAATGCCGATTAGCTATTATTTAGCCGAAGAAGTTGAGCTGGACAGGCAAAAATTTGGGCTTTTATTGCCGGAGATAATATTCCCAGCGCCAACAAGGTTGATGACAAGTTTATCAAAACCTTCAAGCAGATTGGCGAAAATCCATATTTTGGCCACAAGCGCGAAGATTTAACTACCAGGGATGTGCGCTTTGTCAGCGTATTTACATATATGGTTATTTACAACCCAAACAAACGTCCGGTTGAAATCTTGCGCATCATCAGCAGTTACCGGGATATTGCCAATATCATATAATGTGATACAAAGCCATTATGGGACTTTCAATCGGCATCGTCGGCCTGCCAAATGTGGGCAAATCAACGCTCTTCAATGCGCTAACCTCCACGCAAAGCGCGGAAAGCGCTAATTATCCGTTCTGCACGATTGAGCCGAACAAGGGCATTGTCGCGGTGAAAGATGAGCGTGTTACCCAGCTTTCCAAAATAGCCAATTCCGAAAAAATCATCCCCACCCAATTAGAATTTGTAGATATCGCCGGACTCGTCCGCGGCGCCTCCAAAGGCGAAGGTCTCGGCAACAAGTTCCTCTCCCATATCCGCGAAGTTGATGCCATCGCCCAAGTCCTGCGCTGCTTTGATGACGAAGATATCACCCATGTCGAAGGCAAAACCGACCCTTTGCGCGACGCCGAAATCATCGAAACCGAACTCATCCTCTCTGATCTGGAAAGCGTAGACAAACGCATTCCCAACATGGAGAAAAAAGCCAAAGGCGGCGATAAAGAAGCCATCCAAACCCTGGAACTTTTAAAACAAGTCCACCCGGTCCTCTATGCCGGAAAACCTGCCCGCACAATCGGCAATCGGCAATCGGCAATCGGCCTTTTACAACTAATTACCTCCAAACCCCTGATGTATGTCTCAAACGTCAAAGAAGCCGACGCAAAAACCGGCAACGCATATACCGCGCTTGTCGATGCCAAAGCCAAATCTGAAAACGCCGCGCATATAATTATCTCTGCACAAATCGAATCCGAAATCTCCCAACTCGGCACAGATGAAGAAAAAGCTGAATTCCTGAAAGACCTGGGCTTAAGCGAAACCGGTTTAAGCAAATTAATCGCCGCCGGATATAAACTCCTCGACCTCATCACATATTTCACCGTCGGCCCCAAAGAAACCCGCGCCTGGACAGTTCACCGTAACACCAAAGCCCCAGCCGCCGCCGGCGTCATCCACACTGATTTCGAAAAAGGCTTCATCCGCGCCGAAACAATTGCCTATAGTGATTATGTAACATTAGGCGGCGAAAACGGCGCCAAGGACAAAGGCAAATTGCGTCTCGAAGGCAAAGAATATGAAGTTGTCGATGGCGATGTAATGCATTTCAGGTTTAATGTATAAGAATAATCCATGAAAAAATATCTGGCGTTATTTATAATTGATTCCGGCTATAATCATAAAAGCCTCAAGCGAATCCTTGATGATAACCTGAAACACGGATGTTATGTTCAAACGAAATAGGTCCCAACCACGCTATCCGCAAAATCCGGCTAATAAGGCCGTGAACCGCATTCTCACCTATGGCCTGATCTTCTTTATCATTTATGCCGTATATAATAACCATAACTCTCCTGTCCCTAAAAAAAGCGCAGCGGAAATAAATTACACCCAGATTAACTGGGCTAATTACGTCAAAATTACCAATCTTATAAGCGGTGAGGAAAGTTTATATAACTTTGCCGGCGATAAACAACTGACGCTGGATCTGACGCCAAAAGATTTAAGCAAGGTATATGCGGATGAGACCACTGCGGTTTACCAGCTGCAATTCGACAAGAACGCCGGCAGCAATAGCATTTATTCTTTCAAGCACTAATTACCTAATCAGCCGAATATTGCGGGTAACGATTTGCGCAACCAGCTCCCTGAGCTTAGTTCCAATATTGGCCGGCGTTGCATCGGTAATAGTTATACCACCAGTGATATTGGCACATTCCGAAAGCCTGCCGTCGGTAATATCATTGGCGCCATAAAGATAAAGAATGACGTTCACTTTGATACCTTGCGCTTTCATTGAGTTGCACACCTGCACATAATCAGCCCTTGTAAAAGAGGCCAACGGCACGTTTGCGTCGCAAGTTTCGTATACGTCCAATTGGCTCAATGTGCGCACTGAACTATTAGCAGCACGGAATCCAGGGCTTTGTTGCAGTGAAGGAGCCGCATCCAATGTCGCATCATCCTTATTCACAGTCCCTTGCGGTGTAGTGATAGTACCAGCACTAATCGAATTTATGGTTCTGCCGCCTGGATTGTAATCAGGGCCGTCAGAATCGATACCATCAGATATAATAATAACGTTTTTAGAGTTATTAACCGACGGCAATGTTCCGCCCCGATTCCTCAAAGCGATATTAGGGTCGTCGGCACCTTCAAATTTTGATCGCCCAGCCCAATAACCTTGCCATCTTGGCGAAAGCATCCGCCATGACCACAACAAACCTTGCATGGCCGAAGTTCCCGTCGCCACGCCCCATTTTTGCGGATATTGCACCTCTTGAGTAAAATAGCGCTGAGTGTTGTTCAATTCCAAACCTATTGGAGTAGTATACCTGAACGCGTATAAAAGTAAGTTTCTAATACCGAGATCATTCACAGTATTAGTAATTGCATAAGTGCTATTTGTTAGTGGCTGAACAGGATTATTATAAATTACCTGCGTTGCCGCACGTACGTAGCAAGTAGGATGATAACAAGTTTCATTTACAATTGGCACACTGACAGTCTGGTCAAAACTCTGTCTTTGCACTGTCCCCTCCCTAACGCATCTCGTTTTTACGCAATTAGGACCATTAAATATTTCACATTCTGTTTGCATACAACATGTGGCATCATGAGGATTACCATTCGGTGTTGCAGTTATTCCGCCAACGCATCTATTGTTCAAAAGATTTGGGTCAATGTAGCTATGATTGAACGTCCACGCATATGAACTCGTGCTGAATGCTATAATGGCCAATACTAATAATAATTTCCTCATTGTCCACTTCCTTCGCCAATTGTGCCGGTGCATTGTTCAGGCGGGAGCCGCCCTGGCTGCCCCTCTGGATATTGACACGGATAATCATATTCAGGAGCGCATGTTCCTCCACCTACTTGCCTTTCATAAGGACGGGACGATTCATAGCAAGTACCACAAGCTCCGTCTTGAGGGGCAGCATCCCAAGCAATATCGTGCTGGTCAAAATCCAAGAAGAAATCATATGGATGATGCCAATATGCTTGGAATTTATTACCTGCAACAGGCGGCGCGTCATCTAATACTATCGTAGATCGCTCTTCCGGACGTTCGTTACCGTCCCTTGAGGTAAGTGGTATCCGTTGCAGCATATGAAGCGCATAATCTCCGCAGTAATTTATATTTCCAGGAGTATAACTAAGGGGCCCAGGGTAACAATCAGTTTCATTGAACACACGCCTAAAATTATCCATATGCGCGTCTTCAAATGCATTATACGCCCAAGCTCTCTGCACAGGCACAGATTCCGATGCGTGTAATTCCGAAGCCGGCTGCAAATTGTTTTGCGGCAAACCTAAGATAAGGGAGTTGGCGCTTGCACGACCAGAAATTTCATTCAAATCATCAGCAACAATATTCGGTGCAAAATTGCCTAAGTCAACCATACCGCTGTAAGGAACAACACCCCAATAAATGCTATTATTGCTTCCATAAGTGGCCATCAGACTGCTAATCGACTGCTTTAATGCATCAATTTTTGTGATCTGCGAACCATCGGGAAGTGTGTATCTATAAGACATTGAATCAGAAACATCCAAAGCAAAAACAATTTCAATATTACCGCCCGCTGCCGGCAAGCTGGCCTTGGAAGTATTGCAAACTTTTTTGTAATCACCATTCCCGGAAGCTTGGGCAAAGCCGGTTTTGATATTCAAGCATGCATAAACCGCCACCGCATCATCCACAACCGTCACTTGAAAATCCGTAGGCAAATCTGTTGCTAAAGTTGCGTCAGATTGATCATTCGATAAATTTTGGAGAAACACTTTTTTTGTATATTCCTGCAAATCCGCCGGAACTTCCTGTGTATCACGCACGATCCGATATCTTGCCGCATATTCCGCCGCACCCAATGCCGCCGCGTCTATCGCCGCTTGGTTATTGGTCGAGCCGCTTTGCACCCGGCTTAAATCCACAGTTATCATTAAAACCGCAATAATCAAAACCATCATGATGCCAACCATGAGCGCTACTGCACCGTCATTTGCGGAAAAAAACTTTTTGAAGGAGGAATTACTAATAATGTTCCTAAAATTAGCCATGTTTTTATTATAAATTAAAAATATTTACAGAATGTTAAGATTTAACTAATTATTAAGCTTTTCTATTATATTAAGTACCTTGAGCAGAATAGCCGAGAAACCAATATAAGTAAACTCCTTTATTGTTACATATTATTGACAGCAGACATGTTTTAACTCTAGTTTGCCCTCCAAACCGCATTAAGTTCTAAATTACGTGCCCGTAGCTCAGCTGGATAGAGCATCAGCCTTCTAAGCTGAGGGTCACAGGTTCGAATCCTGTCGGGCACACCAATGAAAACCTAGGCTTTTACGCTATTAAAGCTATTTTCTGCAAACGCAGAAACGCTCTCAAAACGCAATCATTTACAACCAAACGCAGAAAAAATGGCACAAATTTGGCACGTTTGGCTTTTTTGCTATTATTACCGGCTTGTTCTAGCAAGACTACGATCTCGCCCGAAATATATGCTACTAGTTGGCATTCGCGTCCGAAGCCTTCTGGCGAGTCGTACAATCAGTTTAATCCTGGCGTAGGGTTCGCCCTCACCCAACCCGTTTCTACGCACTGGAAAGCCGGTATAAGGGCAGCAACGTATAAGAACAGCATTGCCAAACAATCCGTATTAGCAGCTGGAACTATTGAGTGGTGTCAAGGTGATGAATTCCATGCTTGCGCCGGAGTAATGGGCGGTGGTGTAACCGGATATGCCGAGACTGTCAGGCCATTGTTAGCGCCAGTAATCGGAGTCGGTTATCAGCGCGTAACTTTGAATGTGACGACTTTTCCGATTCAAGCTGGGCGTGGTGTAGCTGTGAGTGGATGGGTTTCAATTAAATTGGGAGAATTTTAGATATGACCCACCCCAACCTAGATAGCTAAGATGCGGCCGATTTCAAATTGGTTAGACTACGGCTAATAAATCTCTAGATATCTGATATTATCTAAAGCTCCCTAGCCAGCCAGACCACTTTTCCGACGATATTCAGCTCGCTCAGATCCTTTTCATAAGGTGAATATTGCGAGTTATCTGAAATCACCCTTGCCCGTCCCGGCGCCACCATTTCCAACCTTTTAGCTACCGGCCCCATCCCGTCAAAAAGCACAAATAAACCAGGTGGATTAGGGATTTTCTTGGTTATATTAACCAGCAGCATATCACCATTCTGCAAAGTGGAACCCATACTATCGCCATTAACAAAAACCGCCCTCAAATCAGTCGGGTGCGCATTCAGCTTCTTATTTATCCACTCGCTCTTGAAATAATATGGCCGCTTTTCATTCTCATTAGTGATTAATATACTGCCGCTAGCACTTTGCTCAATTTCGATCGAGGTTATTTCCACAACATCGTTCCAATCTTTCTGCCGTGGATTCATCACCTGCTGCACGCCGCTAACCAGGTAATTTACGCTCACCCCAAGCTGCTCGGCTATTGCCGCCAGCTTTGAACTTGTAGGATTTGTAGATTTCCCATTTAGTATATCATAAACAAAAGATCGCCCCACCTTTGCACGCTCCGCGAGTGTTTTGGGATTTAGGCCTTTCCTTGCCATATGCGCTCTCAGCCTGGCTACTAATGGTTGATTGATGTTGCCTTCAGCGTTTAAATATGCAGCTCCTTCCATAGACCCTCTCAACTAATGGTTGTATAGGCAGAATTATTCCTATCTTATTCAAAGGTCAATTAAAATTTGCGATCCGGTCGAGTTCGTGTTTATATGCGGCGAATATCAGTCAGAGTAATTGCACATGTCACAAAATCTAAAACTCACCGAAATGCTCTGCGCCCGCTTCACCCATGATATCATTGGCCCCGTCGGAGCCTTGAGTAATGGTGCCGAATTCCTGCGCGAGGAACTAGGGACCAAACAAAGCATGGCCGCAGATTTGATCGAATCCAGCTCAAAAGAAGCCGTTGCACGCGTGCAATATTACCGCCAAGCTTATGGCTACAGTCCAGCAACCGCTCCGGCCTCCATGAATGATGTAAAAGACCTGGTTGAAAAATATTTCGCCAGCGGCAAAGTCAAGTTGCAATGGGCTCAAATCCCCGCCGGCATTTCTTCCCCGCAGAAAAAACTCCTCCTCAATATGCTGATTATCGCCACCGGAACACTGGTACGCGGCGGCATTATAACAATTACAATCGACGGCGACAAATTCACCCTCACCTGCAAAGGCGACAAAGCCGGTATCCACGAAAATTTCCGCAAATCACTAAACGGCGAAATTCCGGAAAACCAAGTCGATGCGCGTCTGATCCAATGTCACTATACATATTTACTCATCTCGCAAAGCTCTGCAAAAATCGAAATCGCTGAAAGCAATGAACAGGTGATTTTCACTTTCACGTTATAAATGAACATCTCCGATTTTGATTTCACCCTCCCCCCGGAGCTGATTGCCCACTACCCCGCCAACCCGCGAGATTCCTCGCGTTTATTAATAGTAGATACGTTAGAGGAAAAGCAATTCGCCGATTTACCAAGATTATTGCGCGACGGTGATTTATTAGTTTTCAACAATTCCAAAGTCATCCCCGCCAGATTATTCGTAAAAAAAGGCGAGGCCAAAATCGAAATCTTCCTGCACAAAAAACTCGGCAACAAAAAATGGCAAGCATTCGCCAAACCTGGAAAGAAATTAAAAATCGGCGACATTCTAAGTACCCGTCATCCTGAACGCAGTGAAGGATCCCCCAATGGCAGATCCTTCGCCGAGGCTCAGGATGACATAAAGGTAATCGAAAAACTCCCCAGCGGAGACATCATCGTCGAACTCGAAAACGAAAAAATGATCTTTGAAAAAGGCCATATCCCATTGCCACCATACATCAACCGACCTGACGAAGAGTCCGACAAAATTAATTATCAAACCGTATATGCCAAAACCGAAGGCTCCGTTGCCGCACCAACTGCCGGCCTACATTTCACTCAAAGTTTGCTGGACAAAATCCCCAACAAAGCCTTCGTCACCCTCCATGTCGGCGCGGGAACTTTCCAACCGGTTAAAACCGAAAACCTCGACGAGCACAAAATGCACAGCGAATGGTATGAGATCTCAAAAGAAACGGAAGAAAAAATCCGCGCTGCCAAACGTGTCATCGCCATCGGCACAACTTCATTACGCGTATTAGAAGCCAGCAACGGCAAATCCGGCAGCGGTGAAACCGATATTTTTATAAAGCCAGGTTACAAATTCAAAGTTGCACACGCCCTAATCACCAACTTCCACCTCCCCAAATCCACATTATTCATCCTAACCTGCGCCATGGCCGGAACCAGTAAAATGAAAGGCGCATATGGTTATGCAATAAAAAACCATATGCGCTTCTTTTCTTATGGCGACGCATGCTTTATAGAGAAGTCATGACGTTCCAATTCAAAATCACCGGCCCCCGCCGCACCGGCCAAATCGTCACCGCCCATGGCGTCATTGACACGCCCGCATTCATGCCCGTCGGCACTGCCGCGACAGTCAAAGCCATGCTGCCTGAATCCGTCGCCTCAACCGGCGCACAGATCATCCTCGGCAACACATATCATTTGATGCTCCGCCCAGGCGCCGAGCGCATTGAAAAACTTGGCGGCCTCCACAAATTCATGAACTGGCACGGCCCCATCCTCACCGATTCCGGCGGTTATCAAGTAATGAGCCTCTCAAAACTCCGTAAAATCACCGAAAACGGCGTCACTTTTCAATCCCACTTGAGCGGCGAAAAATTTGAGCTAACCCCAGAAAGCTCAATCGGCATTCAACACAAACTCGGCAGCACAATTACCATGGCCTTCGACGAATGCACCCCATTCCCCGCCACTTGGGAAGAAGCCAAAAAATCCATGGAAATGTCCATGCGCTGGGCTGAACGTAGCAAGAAAGAATTTATAAAACTAAAACCCCCTAGCCCCTCGCCCCTAACCCCTGACCCCTATGAGGGCTACGGCCTCTTCGGCATCGTCCAAGGCGGCATCTATCCCGACTTGCGCAAAGCCAGCATCGAAGCCCTGACCGCAATCGGTTTCGACGGTTATGCAATTGGCGGACTGGCAGTCGGCGAAGGCCAGGAACTAATGTTCAAAACCCTGGACGATCTAATGCCCCATATGCCAACCGATAAACCCCGTTACTTAATGGGCGTCGGCAAACCCGATGACATTATCGGCGCCGTCAACCGCGGAGTTGATATGTTCGATTGCGTCCTCCCCACCCGCTCCGGCCGCAACGGCCAGGCTTTTACCAGCAGCGGCGCAATTAATATCCGCAATGCCAAATACGCTGATGACCAAACCCCGCTTGACCCGGAAACCATCTGTGAAACCAGCAAATATTCCCGCGCCTACCTCCATCACCTTGTAAAATCAGGGGAAATCCTGGGCAGTATGCTGTTGACTTGGCATAATTTGCAATTCTATCAAAATCTCATGCGGAACCTGCGGCAGAAAGCGAATTAACATTGAATAAAATCTAAATTTAAGCTAAAATAAATAACAATATGAAATCCTTCCTCAAAAATTCCCGCGCTACCGCCGCAATTGAATTCGCCATCGTCGCTCCGATGCTTATCCTGCTTCTGCTTGGCATCACTGAATTCGGTCTCACCATGTTTTTTGATTCATCCTTAAATCTCGGCATCCGCACCGTCGCCCGCCAAGGCATTGCGGAGGGCTATAATGATCCGGCAGAGATGTATGGATATATGAACACCAATCTCGGCGGCCTATATAATTCCAATCCCGCCGATACAACTTTTATAGTTCGCACATATAATGATTTCACCAATATGACCGCCGCCAGGGAGCAATTTCAAGGCGACCCAGCTAGTTTCTTCCCGCCCGCACCCGCAACTCCGTCTTTGCCGCCCAGATTATGCCCTCCGGGCATTCCATCGAACAATGCATGCCAAAGCGGCCAGATTGTTTTATATGGCGTAAAATATAAATGGGGCGGTATAACAGGAATAATGCAGCCGTTTTTGCCGGACTATCTTTATTCTTTCTCAATTGTACGCAACGAAACATTCGATTAACCATGAAAAAATTTATCAACAGAAACAGTTTCAAAAAATCCATTTCCGGCGTTGCCGCCATTGAATTTGCCATCATTTTACCGTTTCTGCTGATAGTCTTATACGGCGTTTACCAGGTCACTACTTATGTAACCACTATCCGCAAAATCGATAATGTCACTAATGACATTGCCTATATTCTCTCCCGCGAAGGCAACATCGCCACCAGGGATATCGACGGCAATTTTTCCGGCGGTCAGGCCAGAATGCTGGCTATTTTCCAAAACACCATCCCTTTTCTGATTTATCCCTATAGCTACGATCCCTTAAATGACAACAATTCCCAGATCCAGGTGAAGTATGTAGGCCTGCCGTTACCTATCTCGTGCCCCACCACCGCACAAAACGCCGATGGAATCGACCGTTCTTCAGTACGTGTTATGTGGCAGGAACGCTTTCCACGTGACAGCGCTACGCAGATTAGCGCAGAAGCCGGAGCTACCCGGCTTTGCGAAGGTGATAACTGCCCGATTATCTGCAGCCCGGCTTCCGGTTTTGGCCGCTATCAAAGCTTTTATAAAGACAACGCCTCCAGCCGTGCCAACATAATATATCCGGGTCAGTCTTTCATATTGGTTGATTTCGCATATAATTATGACGGCCTTTTCTCGGGCGGTTTCCCGGGCGTCGCACCGATACTACCCAGCACTTTTGAAAAGTTTGCTTCTTACGCATCACGCGGACAATTGCAATTAGGCACAATGGTCAACAACATGCATTACTGCACTGATTGCAACATTGCCAATTCCGCTTATGGCGGCACCAACGGGATTCAGCAACCTGGTAGCGGCCCCGTACTCCGGCAAGCCTGCCAAAGCAACGCAATTATCAACGCTTCAGCTAGCGTCAACACGCGTAATTCTGGCGGCTGCGCATTTTATTAATGCACGCACCGGCTAATTAATCACGAATTATTGCTTTTTCAAAAAACCCTGATAGATATACTCACATGATCTTGAGGGTTTTATTTTTCGCTCTAGCCTTGGTGCTTCCGTCTTTAGCGCATGCCGAGCCGTTGAACGTCTCTATCGGCGCCGCAAACAGCTCCCTCACCTCAAACATCATCCAAATCATCGCCATCACCACCATCCTGAGCCTCGCGCCCAGCATCCTGGTCATGGTCACCAGTTTCACCCGTATCATAGTTGTATTATCCCTGCTCCGCTCCGCCATCGGCCTGCAGCAGACTCCACCAAACTCCGTCCTCATCAGCCTGGCATTATTCCTGACCATGTTCATCATGCAACCAGTTTTCATGGAGAGCTATAACAACGCCATCCACCCGCTAATGCAGGGCCAGATCAAGGAGGAAGAAGCTTTCACCAAAGGCATCGCCCCGTTCAAAGTTTTCATGCTAAAACACACTCGCGGCAAAGATCTCGGCCTTTTCCTGCGCCTCAACGATAAAACCAAAATCGAAAAACCGGAAGATACGCCGATCACCACCCTCATCCCCGCCTTCATGATCTCGGAACTAAAACGCGCCTTTGAAATCGGCTTCCTGATCTTCATCCCATTCCTGATTATCGATATGCTGGTATCGTCGATCCTGATGGCGATGGGTATGATGATGCTCCCGCCGGTAGTCGTCTCGCTACCCTTTAAAATCATCTTCTTCGTCCTCATCGACGGCTGGTTTATGATCGCCGGAAGCCTTATCCAAAGCTATGGACCGGGATAGTCGCAAATATACAAATACTTGTATAATTAGCTTGCATTAATATATAAAAACTTATATAATAGGGATACGATTGAAATGCGGCTTCCGCTGCCTAAGAAATTTGTTGAATGGATCGGCTCTTCCAAAAAAGATCTGGCAGATTTTCCCGATACTGTTCAACACGATATAGGTTTTGCCCTAATGGTTGCCCAATTCGGCAGCAAGCATGCTAGCGCAAAACCATGGAAGGGATTGGGGGCAGGCATTATGGAAATTGTAAGCAATTACAACACCAATGCTTATCGGGCAATTTATACGGTAAATATTGGCGATGTAATTTATGTACTACACGCGTTTCAAAAGAAATCAAAAAGCGGCATCAGTACGCCGAAGGAAGAAATCGCATTAATTCAGGCTCGGTATAAAAAGGCCGTTGAACTGAGCAAAAAGAGGTAATGATTATGAGCAAAGGAATCAAATCTGAAAAAAGCAGCGGCAATATTTTTGCTGATCTAGGCTTGGCGGGGGCAAAAGATATGTATATCAAATCTCTGCTCGCGCTGAAAATCAACGGAATTATCGGAAAACGCGGATTGAAGCAAAAAGAAGCGGCAGAAATACTAGGCATCACACAGGGCCGTTTCTCAACCTTGAGCACCGGCCATAAACTTAAAGATTTTTCCATAGATAGCCTGATGATGTTTTTGACCAAGCTGGATCAGGATATTGAAATTATCGTCAAACGCAAAGCTAGAAGCCACACTGCCGGAGAAATCAGCGTTGCTATGTGAGAATAATGTTTTATTTGATATCTATGATCCAGCCTCATCCAAAGCTATGGCCAGCTAATTTTTGGTTTGCTTATTGCGCGGCATAGTTTATATATCTTAACCATGACACACGCAGCAAATACAGCCAAGCCGCCAATACCAATTCACATGGTGAGTTTGGGAAGATGGTTACCATATATGGAAGACGCGTTCGCGAATCGTAGAAGCGACGCCAGTCAGTCACACATAAAGGATACTTGTGAATCCGTACAAGGAACTGATTCATTAGATGAAGCTTTGGCCAATCCGAATATTAATGTCGTATTATTTAGCGTTCCTACATGTGATGCGGTTGAATTTTTTACGCCCTATGCAGAAATATTTGCGGAAAGAAAAATATTAGTCCTTGTTGACGAGGAAACGAAAGCAGCATTGCCGCACGCCTTAACCGCGAATATACGCATCTCCTTACACGACCCGGTATTTGAAATACCTTCCGCATTAGCAAGGAGATTGGAAGATTTAATAAGAGATATTTCCCCCCAGCGGATAAATTAAAATTTGACCCTTAAGCATACTGCTTATAAATTCCACCAATGTCGAATCTCGCAATAATCATCCTTGCCGCCGGCAAGGGCACGCGCATGAAATCCGATCTACCCAAAGTCATGCATAAAGTGGCGGGCAGACATATGCTCGCGCATGTCGTCACCGCCGCAAAAGAATTGCAGCCACAAAAAATAATCGTTGTCCTGCCCCCCGATAGCGAAGATATCAGCAGCAAAATAAAAGATTGCGAAATCGCCATCCAGAACCAACAGCTCGGCACCGCCGACGCGGTAAAATCCGCGATACCATATTTAAAAGGCTTCGATGGTAATGTGTTGATATTATACGGTGATTGCCCTTTGATCACCTCAAGTTCCATAATTCGCCTGATCGAAAAACCAATCAATAATGAAATTCGCATTTTTGGTTTTGAAGCCAGCAAACCCGCTAAATATGGCCGCTTAATAACCAGCAAAAATATCGTCCGTGAAGTTGTCGAATTCAAAGACGCCAGCGAAGCGCATAAAAAAATCACGCTCTGCAACTCCGGCATATACTATCTTGCCGCAGACATGCTCGAAAAACTAATCGCCAAAGTTACACAAAATAATGCCCAGCACGAATATTATCTAACCGACATCATCAAACTCGGCTGGAAAGACAGCATCAGCACCATTTACATACCAATTGATGAAGACGAAATTTCCGGCGTCAACGACCGCGCTGAGCTTGCAAAAGCCGAAGCCGCCATGCAAAAACGCCTGCGTGCCCGCGCCCTTTCAGAAGGCGTAACTTTACTATCCTCCAAAACCATATATTTAAGCTCTGACACTAAATTTGGCCGCGACGTAACCATTCGCCCCAATGTCGTAATCGATGAAAAAGTCATCATCGGCGACAACGTCACCATCGGCCCCTTCGCACATTTACGGCCCGGCGCGATAATCGGCAACCACGCCTCCATCGGCAATTTTGTTGAAATCAAAAAATCCACAATCGGCGACGGCTCCAAAATCAATCATCTCAGTTACATTGGCGATTCAACATTAGGTATAAACGTCAATATCGGCGCTGGCGTTATCACCTGCAATTATGACGGCTACACCAAACACGAAACCAAAATCGGCGATGGAGTTTTCGTCGGCTCCAACAGCGCTCTTGTTGCTCCAATAGAAATTGGAAATGATGCATTAATCGCCGCCGGCAGCGTCATCAGCAAAAATGTTCCATCCGGAGCCCTAGGCATTGCGCGGTCTTTACAAAAAAACTTGGCAGATTGGGCTATGCAGTTTAGAAAGGACAAGAAAAAATAATTTCGTTTATCATTTATCGTTAATCGTTGATCCAATAAACGATAACCGATTAACGATAAACGATAAACGAAGAAAAAAATGGTCATAAGATTTATACCCGACAAGACAAATTACAAATTCGTCAGCAAACGCCGCGCATGCATTGCGCTCAGCATAATTGTCATCCTCGGCACCGCCCTCAGCCTCTACACAAAAGGCCTGAACTTCGGCATTGATTTTTCCGGCGGCATAATCCTTGAAATCCGCACCGAAAAACCCGCCGACCTCACCTCATTACGCGCCGATCTCGGCAAAGGCGTATATCTCCAAAGCCTCGGCGCTGACGCTAATTCGCTCCTTATCCGCGTCGCCCCCGATAAAAACATCAACCAGTCCGAACAAACCAAAATCGTCAAAGAACACATCATCAAAAATACTAACGGCCATGTCGAGTTCCGCAAAACTGACTATGTCGGCGCCCAAGTCGGCGGCGAACTTATCCATAACGCGCTACTGGCATTGATCCTCTCTTTCGCCGCAATGTTCACCTATCTCTGGTTCCGTTTTGAATGGCAATACGGCATGGGCGCATTACTCGCACTCATCCACGATGCCACCGCCGTAATCGGCTTCTACTCAGTAACCAGCATCGAATTCGACCTAACCTCCGTAGCCGCCATCCTCACCGTCATTGGTTATTCCATCAACGATTCGGTAGTAATTTATGACCGTATGCGCGAAAACGTGCGCAAATACAAAAAAATGCCGCTCGGCGACCTCATCGATTTAAGCGTCAACGAAACTTTATCACGCACCATCATGACCGTCGGCACCACTATCCTCGCTCTCATCTCCCTCTCCGTGTTCGGTGGAGAAGTCATCCGCGGCTTCTCGTTGGGCATGCTGTTCGGCGTAATCGTCGGCACATATTCCTCAATTTACGTCTCGGCCATCCTGCTAATTTATCTGGATCCTAGAAAAGCGGAGTCCAATAAGTGAAACTTTTAACAAAATATTTCAAATGAAAAGATTCTTTGTAAGAATCCTTGATTACATCCGCCCACGCCGGCCCTTCATCTTATATGCCCTGGCCGCAATTATGCTTTTGGGATTGCTGGCCGCAATGGTTAGCGGCAAATATTCCGCCCATAAAAAAAACATGCTCCTCGCCGAAGAAAACAACCAGCTTGTGGTTTTTGAACTGGAAAGCGGAAACGAAATCGGGGTTGAAGAACTTTTCAGTGGCAAACCCAAAACCGAGGAGCATAACAAAACCGCCACCACGCCAACTCCGCCGATCAAGCAAGCGGATATAATGTTCATCATAGATAATCTCGGCGCCAATAAAGCCAATAGCGAAAGAGCCATCGAATTACCAAAAGAATTCATCCTTGCCTTTTCACCCTATGCCGATTTGAGCCTGGAACTTTCCAAATCCGCCTATGACAAAGGCCACATGACGCTTGCCGATTTGCCGGTGCAGTTGAAAGAAGCTGGCGAAATCCCAGGTAACCTGGCGCTCAATATCGAAAATAACGATTTCAAAAACAGCCGCAACCTCGACGCCGTATTATCAAAAATCTACCAGCCCGCCGGAGTGTTAACCCCACCTGGCGACATTTTCACCCATAGCAATAACTTCAACGCCATCCTTCACCAAATTTCCCAGCACAAAATCTTCCTTGCCTATGCCGGAGAAGGCGAAGACATTGACACCCGCGCCCATGATAACGATGTTGAATTGTTGAAAGTTGATCTTGTGCTGACCGATGACGCCGCGACATTAGAAAAACAATTAGCCAATGCTGAAACCATAATCGCCAAAACCGGACTGGCAGTAGTTATGATAAAATCTCCATCGTTAGAATCTATCGAAGAAATCCGCAAATGGGCAGAAGGCCTCAAAACCAAAAACATCCGCCTGGTCTCATCAGCAAAATGAGGAACGCATCAGATTACCGCAAAGGCGTCGGCATAATGCTGCTGAACAAAGAAGGCAAAGTCTTCGTCGGCCAGCGCCTGGATAAAACCTCCGAAGCCTGGCAAATGCCCCAAGGCGGCATTGACGGCGTCGAAACCCCGGAACAAGCCATGCGCCGCGAATTATTGGAAGAAGCCGGCACCGATAAAGTCGAAATTATTTACGAAATCCCAGATTGGCTTTACTACGACTTGCCCACCCACATCGCCACCAAACTCTGGGGCGGAAGATATAAAGGCCAAATGCAAAAATGGTTCGTCCTGAATTTCACCGGCAACGACAGCGACATCAACATCCAAACCCAAATCCCCGAATTCATCACCTGGAAATGGGCTGAAATAGCCGAGCTACCGGACTTAATCGTCCCCTTCAAACAAGAATTATACGCCCAACTAATAAGCCTCTACAAATCCAAGCCATAAACTGCACCAAAGTGCAGAAATTCATTTATGTGGGGTAGATGCGCCGGGATTAGGATTTTTTCAAACCGGAGCGTACACTCGTACGTGAGGATTTTAAAAAATCCTAATCCCAAGCAGATGCCCCGCAGAAATGGATTTATGCCTAGAAGCGGAACTTAGCGCCGAGTTCTACGCTGTGATTATCATATTCATATTCAGAGCTGTTTGAACTTGGATCGCTGAACGGTGCCATGTAGCGATAACCGAGCGTAAAGCCAACATTCGGAACGCTTTTTGGCTCAATACCGATACCAGCCATACCCTGATAAATAAATTCGTTGCTGTTGTCGCTTCCGCCCAAAACTGAGTTGCTTGAAGCGTCAAATCTTGCATATCCAAGACCGCCGCCGATATATGGCGTGATTATGCCTGAATTGTAAAAATCATAATAAAGATTCGCAGCCGCGACATCAGCTTTAACATCGCCTTTGCCGTTACCGTTTGAAATGTCTTGCTTATGTTCGCTGATTTCGCCTTCAACGCGGAAACCACCAAAGCTTGGGGGTTGATAACCGAGCGATGCTGAAATCACATATCCAGTATCCCATTTAAGGTCAGTTGATGAACCGCCTACGTCAGAATCCTTCTGCACCGCGCCACCGCCTGAAAGTCCAAGATACCAATATGGGAAATTATTGCGCTCTGCCGCTGTGGCATTGGAAGCTACTGCAACCGTAGTTGCGAAAATTGCTGCTGTGGCGAGGAGTTTGTTCATGTCTTTTACCTAATTAATTTTCCTCAATCTAGCGACCTTAAATTGTTTTTTCAAGCTAATTAATTACTTCCCCTCTTAACCTATGTAATTAAATATCCGATTGAGGTTTTTCTGCAAATAACAATTAGTAACCGATTGTTTTCAATGATTTATAGCGGTTTATAGCAAGATATTGTGCATCTAACCAGCTCCGTCATTGCGAGCCTTTAGGCGCGGCAATCCAGGGTCACAGACTGCGACCCTGGATTGCCGCGCTTCGCTCGCAATGACGATGTAAAAATGTCCGCATCTTATCTTAAGCCGATTTAATCTTCCAACTGAGTGATAAAATCATCAATAATATCCAGCCCCTTCTGCCAGAAATCCGGCTTGGTAGCATCCAGCCCGAACGGCTTCAACATCTCCTTATGCCG
The DNA here is from genome assembly GCA_043757405.1 of Alphaproteobacteria bacterium. GTDB lineage: Bacteria > Pseudomonadota > Alphaproteobacteria > Rickettsiales > 21-14-0-20-44-7 > JABDBO01. The sequence goes on along the minus strand of JAYVPI010000019.1, from coordinate 58,273 downwards.
CAACGACCCGCCTGCTTTCAGCATCTGTAAATACTTCCCTTCAAAGCCTTTCATCCCCGATAAATAAACCGCGTAAAGCGAATTCACCAAACAATCACCAAATGCATATGCATAAACATAAAATGGCGAATGAATAAAATGCGGAATATATGACCAATAGTATTTATATTCATCTTCAAAATTGAATGCCGATCCCAGGCTTTCTTTCTGCACGCCCATCCAAATTTTTCCAATATCTTCGGAACTTAACTCAGACTCCTTACGTGCTGCATGAACCTGTCTTTCGAACTCACAAAAGGCAATTTGCCTCACAACAGTGTTAAGCATATCCTCAACCTTATGCGCAATCATCTCCTTGCGCTTTTTCGTACTTTTCTGTGCCTTCAGCATCGCCCGGAACACCAATTGCTCGCCAAAAACGCTAGCTGTCTCCGCCAAAGTCAGCGGCGTGTCCGCCAGCAAAGCACCCTGCTCCCGCGCCAGATATTGATGCACCCCGTGCCCCAACTCATGCGCCAAAGTCATCACATCACGAATCTTGCCCTGGTAATTCATCAATATATAGGGATGCGTCGAAACCGATGACGGATGTGAAAACGCCCCCGAATCCTTACCCTTGCGAGGCGGAACATCAATCCAGTTATTATCAAAGAACAATTTGGCAATAGCCGAAATCTGCGGCGAAAACTCCGCATAAGCATTCAAAACAATTTCCTTGGCCTTGGCATAAGGGATATAAGCATCATCACTATCCGGCAATGGCGCGTTGCGGTCCCAATATTCCATCTTTTTCACACCCAGCCACTTCGCCTTCATTTTATAATAACGATGCGACAGGTTGGAATAATTAGCCTTCACTGTTTTGATAAGCGCCTCAACAACCTCATCCTCAACCAAATTGGACAGGTTGCGCGATGAAATCGGCTGCTTGTATTTGCGCCATTTATCCTCAACCGAATGATGTTTAGCGAGCACATTTGTGACCAGCGTAAAAATCTTGATATTATCCTGCAAAGTCTTTGCCACCACATGCGCCGCTTCTTCGCGCACTTTGCCATCTTTGTTGGAAAGCAAATCAAAAATCTCCGCATTGGAAAGATCCTTGCCCTTATATCTATATTTCACACTAGCATGGTGCTCGTCATAAAGCCTCACCCAGGAATGAGCCGTCGACGACATCTCAAGATCAAATTTCTCCAGCTCATCCGATAATTGATGCGGCTTACCCGATCTTATCTGATAAATATACGGCTCATATTTTTTTAGCTTCGGCGCCTTCATTTTTTTCTTCAGATCAGCATCGGAAATTTTATTTATCTCCAAACTAAAAAAAACAAGATGCGCCGCAACATCGGTGGATTTGTCGGATATATTCTGGTTAAAAGCGCTGATTTTTTCATCAAGCATATTCGACGCGAACAACAAGCTTGAATAAGTCAAAACCTTCATCGCGCCATCGGAAAGCTTCTCATATTCAACAAATGCCTGCCCAAGCGCATCACCGCTTAATTTAGTAATCTTTCCCGCATATTTCCGATTAAACGCAATCGCATCCTTCTCATAACGCCCAATATCCGCCTTTAAGGCCTTGGAATCCATGCCTGTATACAAATCATTCAAATTCCAACTAGGAAGCTTTTCTTTTTTGGTCATGCCTATTGTTTACGCGGTCGCGGCGTCAAAATCAAAAGGAATAATAGATTTGACCTGTTTTCTCGCAGTTTTTTCCGCCTTAGCCAGATCATAATTCTGCTGCATGCCAAGCCAGATATAAGCCGGATTATTAAAAGCCTTCGCCAGTTTGAGTGCCATTTCCGCAGTTATAGAAGTCTTGGCGTTTATCAGCCTTGATATAGTTTTCCTGTCAACGCCAATGCGCTCCGCAAGGTCTTTAGACTTCAAGCCCACAGGCTCCATAAAAAGACCATATAAAACTTCGCCCGGATGTGATGGCTTTGGTTTATCTCTCATATATTTTCTCCTTATTCGTCATTGCGAGCCCTTCGCGAAGCAATCCAGGGCCGAATGCGCGATCCTGGATTGCTTCGCGAAGAGCTCGCAATGACGGTGGTGGTAGGGTTATTTGTTTATTTCTTCCGATAAATCTTTCCATTGGGATTTATTGATTCTATCAGCTTTAGTTTTTTAAGCCTAGAACCACCTTTAATTCGTTTCTCACGTTTTATCGCTTCTTCCATCGACCCGTGTATTTCATAATACACAAGCATATTGCAATCATGTTTACCAGAAAACCCATTATAAGTTTTATTTTTATGGTGATAGTCCCGCTGGATAAGATTTGATGTCACGCCAGTATAAAGCGTGCCGTTACGTTCATTGGCCATAATATAAATTGCTGGTTGCTTCATGACACTCTCCCTTATCGTCATTGCGAGCGAAGCGAAGCAATCCAGGGCTACAGCCTCCTACCCTAGATTGCTTCGCTTCGCTCGCAATGACGGGAACTACAAATTATTAATCAAATCAGTTACCTTCACAAAAACCTCTTCCGCGCTCATATTGGTAGTATCAATAATATGCGCGTCCTTCGCCGGAACTAATGGAGCGGCTTTGCGTTTTGAATCGCGCTCATCGCGTTCCTTCAAATCCTCGAAAACGGATTCGTATGAAACCTCAATCCCCTCACCATTCAATTCCCGATAACGCCGCTGTGCGCGGGTTTCCAGTGATGCGGTAATAAAAATCTTGATGTCTGCATTAGGACAAACCACCGTCCCGATATCCCGCCCATCCAAAACCGCACCGGCCGGATGCTTGGCAAAATCACGTTGGAAATCGAGCAAAATTTCCCGCACTTCGGAATATGCCGAAACCACCGACGCCGCATTGCCAACTTTTTCCTGGCGGTTGCGCGGATTGGTAAGATCATTTTCCGTAATCGATTTCGCCGCCTCGATCGCATCCTGTTTATTTTCCGGATCCTTATCATCATAAACCAAGCGCAATCCCACCGCCCGATAAATCGCGCCTGTATCCAAGAACGGCATTCCCAGCTTGGTCGCTAATCGCCGTGATAAAGTACCTTTGCCGGAAGCCGCCGGCCCATCAATCGCAATCACCAAACGCCGCGACGCGCCAGAAATTTGTGCCCCCGCATCGCGCATCAAATCAATAAAGTTCGGGAATGAAGTCGCAATCGCCGATCCGTCATCAACCGAAACCGGTTTCTCCGCCGCCAACCCCATCACCAAGAACGACATCGCAATCCGGTGGTCATAATGCGTGCGCACCAATCCATTCCCCGGCACTTGCAGCATTCCTTCCACCAGCAAATAATTTTTCCCCATCCTCGCCTTGACGCCATTTCCCATCAAGCCGGTATATATAGTTTTCAAGCGGTCAGATTCCTTAACGCGTAATTCCTCCAGCCCTTCCATCACCGTCGTGCCCTTTGCAAACGCCGCCGCCACCGCCAATATCGGATATTCATCAATCATGCTCGGCGCCCGCGAAGCCGGAACTTTCACACCCTTCAACTGTGAATATTTCACCTCAATATCCGCAACTTTTTCCCCGCCCTGTTCCCGCTTGTGGCGGAAACGGATATCTGCGCCCATCTCCTTCAAAGTTTCAAATAATCCAATGCGCAACGGATTAATACAAACATTCTCAATCACCAGATGCGAGCCCGGCACAATCAACGCCGCCACCACCAAAAACGCTGCCGAACTCGGATCACCCGGCACCGAAATTTCCTGCGCCATCAATCGCGGCTGTCCTTTGATTGTGATAACGCCTTTCTTATCGCGCTTAACTTCCGCCCCAAACGCATCCAGCATTAATTCCGAGTGGTCGCGTGTCGGCTCCTTCTCAATAATCGCCGTCATTCCCGGCGTATTCAGCGCCGCCAGTAATATCGCTGATTTCACCTGCGCTGACGCCACCGGCATCTCATAAACAATCGGCATCGGATCCGCCGTACCTTGCACGCTGAGCGGCAAACGCCCATGCGCCCGGCTCATAAACCGCGCACCCATTTGCGTCAGTGGCCGCGTCACGCGCTCCATCGGACGCCCGCGCAAAGAAGCATCGCCCGTAAATATTGCCGTAAAACTATGCGTCGACACCAATCCCATCAACAACCGGCAACCAGTGCCAGTATTACCCATGTCGATAACATTATCCGGCTCCTTCAAACTTCCAAGCCCAACGCCGGTCACTTCCCAAAGCTCGTTCCGCTTCTCAATCCCCACACCCATTTGTTTGAGCGCATTTGCAGTAGCTATCACATCCTCGCCTTCCAAAAGCCCGCTGATTTTGCTGGTTCCATAAGCCACGGAAGAAATGATCAACGCCCGATGCGAAATAGACTTGTCACCGGGAACAATAATCGTGCCGGTAAGCGCAGATGATTTTGAAGAACTCAGTTTCATTATTTCCTTACATCCGTCATTGCGAGCCTTAACATTCGTCATTGCGAGCGTAGCGCGGCAATCCAGGGGCGCAGTCCGTAACCCTGGATTGCTTCGCTCGGGCTCGCAATGACGGATACTATATGAACATCATGTTTTCAAGCTATTCAACAAAACATCCCTCGCCTCGTTGATTTTGGAAGCGAAATCTTGTGAACCTCCCGCATCGGGATGATTTTTCTGGATCAAGCGTTTATGCGCTGCTTTAATTTCCTCACCCGTCGCCGTGGCCGAAAGCTCCAAAATTTTCAACGCCGCCTCAATTTTTGCCCGTTTCGCCTTCTCCTTCTTACCAGCCCGCTCAAAATATGCGAACCATCTTGGCAAAAAGGGTAAAGAAAAGAATATGGCGATTAGTATAATATATTTCATAGCACAAACTCCACTTTCATCCCGCCAAGAGTTTTCGCAAACTCCCCAATCGCCTTATCAATCAACGCCTCATCCTTCCCGCGAAACACAATATTCGTCCCATGTCTGCCATCATCAGTGTATGGATAACTACCGATATCAATCCCGGAATATTTCCCCTGCAACTCCGTCATCACTCCGGCTATTATCGATTCCCCCGTTTTCACATTCACCGTCTTCGACTTAACCACCACGCCGCGCTTCAACTGCGGCATCACATTTTCCAGCATCGCCTGCATAATGTTTGGCACTCCCGCCAAAACAAAAACATTCTCCATCCGGAACCCAGGCGCCGCCGAAATCGGGTTGTGCACCAGCTCCGATCCTTGCGGCACATAAGTCATCTTGAGCCGTCCAGGATTAAAATTCTCCTCGCCATTATAATGTTTAGCCAACAGCGCATAAGCCTCCGGATGCCGGTATAACTCCGCCCCAAAAGCCTTGGCCACTGAGGCGCTGGTGATATCATCATGAGTCGGGCCGATGCCGCCGGTGGTGATTACATAATCATATTTCCTCCGCAACTCATTGAGTGATTTAACAATTTCCGCCTCAATATCGGCAATCACCCGCACTTCTTTAAGCTCAACCCCCAGCTCACCGAGTTTTAAAGCCACATATTGCGTGTTTTTATCCAGCGTCCGCCCGGAAAGAATCTCATTCCCGATAATTATCAGTGCAATATAAGGGTTTTGGTTGTACAACATGGGGTAATTTATGTCTTATCTATCTAAACTAGCAGTAATCACCCCGGTTGCAATAATCATTTATGCTCATGCCGTATCCGCGCAGGCTAGCCCACCTCCGGCGGATAATGATGATAGCTACAAACTCCCGCTTTTCGTGCCCAAAGTCGCACAACCTACAGGCGGAAAGGTGGTTTTTGATAGCGCCTCCGGTGGTGAAAATGATGAAATCTACAGCCTCCCCAAACGCGCCGCCGCCAAGCCATCAGCTTTAAGCCCCGCCGCAGGGCCAGCCGCGGCCCAAAAGAATTATGATCAGCAATATCAAGAATATCAGCGCCAGATGCAGCTTTATAATGAACAAATGGTAGAATATAAAAAACAGCTCGCCACCCAGCAGCAACAAGAAAGCCAGGCTCCGGGAGATAACGACACAACTTATGTACTGCCAGGCCAATATATGCCCGCCAAAAAAGGGGCGAAACCAAAGCCTGTTGCAGTCAAACCGCCAGTAGCCGCACAACCGGCCATTCAGCCAGCCGCTGCTGCGCCAGTCCAAGCTCAGCAACCCGCTCCAGTTGCGGCTCAACCGCAACCACAGCCCAAACAAGCTCCAGCCGCTGCCGCCCAATATAACCAGCGTTATAACTATTCCGATGAGAACGAACGTGGCTCAAGCGGCCAAACTAACAGCGCTTTCCCGAATTATTACTATTAATACGGCAATTTTATGTGTTTTAATTGATTATAAAGGTTTAAAAGTTACACTCCGCCCATGAAAAAAACCTTATTATCTCTAGCCCTGCTGCTGACCCTCCCGCCTTTGGCCGCGCCAGCTGTCGACGTTAATGACGATAAAGATATGGGTTATGAAGAAGCAAATGATCCGTTAGAAGGCATAAATCGCCCGATTTTCCGCTTTAATAGCGTAATAGACGAATATCTTTTGCGCCCCGTAGCTTCAGGATATCGTTATGCCGTCCCACAATGGGGCCGCCAACGCGTCACTAATGTATTCTATAACATCTCCGAGCCGGTAACCGTAGTAAACTCAATCCTACAAGCCGATCCTGAAAACGCCTTCACTTCCCTGTGGCGCTTCATTCTCAATTCCACCGTTGGTGTATTGGGTGTTTTCGATGCTGCCAGCGACCTTGGCCTCAAACCCCGTCCTGAGGACTTCGGCCAAACCCTTGGCGTTTGGGGCTATCACAACCCATCATATCTGGTTTTGCCCATTCTTGGCCCCTCATCAATCCGCGACGGAGCTGGACTTGGAGTTGATTATTTGACCAATCCGTTCTATAATGGACTTATAATAGATGATAAAACTACAAAAATAGCTATGGCAGTCGCAAACGGTATCGACAAACGCGCCAATATTCTTAATGTAACGGATGATATTGAAAAATCTTCTCTCGATCCATATATTACTTATAGAAGTTATTACTTGCAGAATAGGGAAAATAAAATAAATAATGGCCGGACTGATATCAAGGCAATGACCAACTATTAAAACCCAACCATAAACAAATTCAAAACCATGTTCAAAAATATTCTTAAAATCGTTTTCGCGGTAACAATAATTTTGGCTTGCGGAAAAGCACAAGCCTATGATTGCTCAGAGCCAAAAGCTTATGTCTCCAGCGTCCGTGATGCTGTACTTGGCGTCATCAACGGCAAAGGCTCAGATGCCGAGAAACACAGCCAGCTTAATAAAGTTTTCCGTGAAACTGCGGATACGGAATGGATGAGCAAATTCGTCATGGGCCGCAACTATTCCAAACTAACGCCAGAGCAGCAAAAAGAATATGCCGGCGTTTATACTGATTATCTCTCCGCATCATACGTCGATCGCTTCCGTCAATATAACGGCGAAGAAATCGTCGTGAACAGCGTGAAACCAGTGAACTCTGATTTCAACGTCGACACTACAATCCAACGCGCAGGCAAAGCTTCGGTTAACGTAACTTACCGCATCCGCAAAGCTGGATCATGCTACAAAGTTGCAGATATTTCCGCAGAAGGTGTCAGCCTGATCAACACCCAGCGCCAGGATTTCACTTCTTCATTCGGCTCACGCGGTTATGATGGTCTGATACAGTTGCTCAAAGACAAAACGCAACAAATTAACAATAGCGGCGCTGAATAGAACGATTTAAGATAAGATGTGGACATTTTCACATTGTCATTGCGAGCGAAGCGCGGCAATCCAGGGTCGCAGTCTGTGACCCTGGATTGCCGCGCCTAAAGGCTCGCAATGACGGAGCTAGTTAAATGCACATATCTTACTATAAATCGCTATAGTTAGAAGCTAAACACAGCGATAATAATCGATCCGGCAATTATCCGGTAATAAGCAAACGGCTTAAATCCATGCTTGCTGATATAATTTATCAGCCAGTTGACGACAAATAGCGCCGAGATAAACGCCACCACAAACCCAATCGCAATCAACCCTAGTGAATCTGCGTGCAGGTCATGCCGGTTTTTATATAGTTCAAAAACCGTCGCTCCCAACATCGTCGGAATCGCCAGGAAAAATGAAAACTCCGCCGCCGCCTGACGCGACACGCCCATCAGCATCGACCCCATAATCGTCGCACCGGAACGCGACACGCCGGGAATCATCGCAATACATTGAAACAACCCAATCTTGATCGCTGTTTTTGGCGTAATATCATCCACAGTTTCAAACTTTACATTTTTGAATTTATTCTCAATCAAGATAATCGCGAGACCTCCAAGCACCATCGTGATGCCGACAGTTTTCACCGTAAAAAACCCTTCAATATAATGATGCAACAACACCCCCAAAACCGCCGCCGGAATAAACGCCAAAATAATATTCGCCGCGAACCGTCGCGACTCCGGCTTTGTCCGTAGCGTTGCCGTAACCACAATTATCCGCCGCCAAAACTTAAAACAAACCGCGAGGATAGCCCCTAGCTGGATGGCAATATCAAACACCACCGTCCCCGGCCCTTTGAACCCGAGAATGTCTCCAGCGATAATGAGATGACCAGTTGATGAAACCGGAAGAAATTCTGTTATGCCCTCGACTAGGCCGAGAATTACTGCGTTGATGATTTGTGTAATATCCATTATCTAAATCCAAAATTAGTCATTGCGGGCTTGACCCGCAATCTATCGCGGACAAAATATATATACGATTCCAAAATTGCCAGAGCCCAGATTGCGGGTCAAGCCCGCAATGACAATTTATCGATTTACGGAGGCCGACATCTCCAACATCCGATCCAACGACCGCTTCGCCCCCACCCGCACATCCTCCGGCACCAAAATCTCCGGCGCGCGGTTCCTCATCGCCAGATACAACTTCTCCAGCGTATTCAACTTCATAAACGGGCAGGCATTGCACCAGGCACACGCCCCTTCCTGCCCCGGCACATCATAAAAAATACTCTCCGGATTGTTCTTTTTCATCTGGTACAAAATCCCCGGTTCGGTGAGCACAATAAATTCCGCCGGCGCGTGTTCACGCGCAAATTTAATCAAATTTGAAGTCGAGCCAACATATTCAGCATGGCGCAAAATTTCCGGCGGGCATTCCGGATGTGCAATCACCCGCGCCGCGCCGTGCCGCGTTTTCAGCTTCACCAGTTCCTTCTCCGAAAACTGCTCATGGACTATACAAGTTCCCTGCCACAACAACATATCCCGCCCGGTCTTGGCATTGAGATATGCACCCAAATATTTATCCGGCGCAAAAATAATTTTCTGCTCCTTGGGCAATTGATTGATAATAACCTCCGCACTGGAGCTGGTAACAATAATATCGCTAAGCGCCTTAATCTCCGCCGAGCAATTGATATATGTCAGCGCAATATGATCCGGATGGCTTCTGCGAAATTTCTTAAACTCAACCGGCGGGCAGGAATCCTCCAGTGAACATCCCGCCTTCATATCCGGAACCAAAACCAATTTCTGCGGCGATAAAATCTTGGCCACTTCGGCCATAAACTTCACCCCGCAAAACACAATCACATCCGCTTTCGATTCCGCCGCTTTGCGCGATAAATCCAACGAATCCCCCACAAAATCCGCAATCTCCTGCAGCTCATCCTCCTGATAATAATGCGCCAAGATAACCGCATTCATCTCAGTTTTAAGGCGTTTTATCTCCGCCTCTAAATCCAATGTGGGATCAATGTCTTTTTCAGTGAGCATTCTACTACCTTGTCATCTCAAGCAGCAGGCTGGGATCCAGCCATGCTTGTAAACTGAGACTTTACGCTGGATTCCAGCCTTCGCTGGAATGACAGTATATATGGGAATTATATAAGCTCTTAACTAGCCAAATCAATAGTTTTTGTGGCGCGCTTCCTGCGTTTGCGGCAATATATCAGGAATAATATCCACCTTCACCTCATCATCCTGTTTTTGTGCGATCGCCTGGCCAATCAACTGGCTGAGCAGTTCCACCGTTTGCACTTCCTTCTTCCCAAATGCATTTGTCCTATCAGACGAAACCTTCAAAACCCCGATAGCCTCATCATCATGAATCAGCGGCGCCACGATCATCGAACGAATATTCAATTTCCGCGTTGCTTCATGGTTAACCCGGTTATCTTTTTCCGTATCCGGGCAATTGATAATTTCCTTATATGCAAGGCAATGTCCCGACAAAGTATTAACGAATTTCATCCGCAGCCCTTTATAATCAACCAAAGCCCCGGAAACTGCCCGATAAAAAATCTCATCGCCTTCCGTCAATTCTACAACCGCCCCAGTCGCCTTGGTCACCTTTATCAACTGATCAACACTAATCTGCAGCGTGTCATCAAGATCTGAAGAAGCTGTACCAATCAACTCCTGGGCAGCAATTACCCCCTTCAAACTCCGGTTTTTTCCCGCCATCCACGCCTTAATACCCATATATGCCCCCACCAGGAACACAATATTAAGCAGCAGAATCAACGTTTGACTAACTTCCATAAATGCTAAATTCGGATATGTCCTACACCCTATAGAACTCAGGTTAATTTTGTGTTGAAATATCAATAAACCTGGGCGTGCGTACCGACATTAAGCATATAAATCACTATATGCCCGCCTTCTTCTTCATAAATAATCCGCAAATCATATCCGGCGCTAATTGCCCGCTTGCCTTTATACTTACCTTTCAAGGCGTGATTTCTTAATTTCGGCTCAAATGGGTTGAGCTTAAATCGCTCAATGGTTGTATTTACTGCGGTTCTATTTTCTTGCGATAATCTTTTAATTGCTTTTTCAAATTTCTTAGAAAAGACGATTCTCATAAACTATTTAAATAATTGATAGCTTCCTCCGCTGTATCAAACGGCCTACTCAAATTTTTAGGATTTTTCGATTCCTTAATTGCCTTATCCAATTCCCGGCTTTGCTTCTTAGTAAACCCGTTCTCATCTACTTCTTTATCATGCCCCATCGCGAACGGCAGATTCTTCATCAAAATCATACGCTTCAACGTCATCCGCACCAATGTCGGCATATCAAGCCCCATCGAATCAAGAAGCTTCTCCGCCTCTTTTTTCAACTTCGCATCCACCCTTACTTGTATATTTGCTGTACTCATAATCATGCACTATAATGCAAATTCATGCAAATTGCAAACTTTAACTTTCTATTGAAATAACTCGTTTTTTCATATAAAAAACCATCTTATGCCAATCATCGTACAAAAATTCGGCGGAACTTCGGTTGCTAATGTGGAACGTATCCGCAATGTGGCCAAATTGGTGAAAATGGAGGTGGATCGTGGCAATTCCGTCGCCGTAGTAGTTTCGGCCATGGCTGGGGAAACCAACAAACTTATCGGTTTCGTCAGCGAATTCAAGGTACAAAACGACCCGGAATATGACGCCGTTGTCTCCAGCGGCGAACAAGTCACCAGCGGTTTGCTCGCCATCGCGCTGCACGAAATCGGAGTCAAGGCCCGCTCGTGGCAAGGCTGGCAGCTCGGCATCCAGACGGACGCAACTCATTCCAAAGCGCGCATCGAAAACATTGACACCAAACCGCTGAAAAACGGTTTCAAAAAAGGTGAAGTCGCCGTTATTCCCGGCTTCCAGGGTGTCACCGAAGATGGCCGCATCACCACTTTGGGGCGCGGCGGCTCCGACACTTCCGCAGTTGCCGTGGCGGCAGCATTAAAAGCTGACCGCTGCGATATTTATACCGATGTTGACGGCGTCTATACCACCGACCCCCGCATAGTGCCCGAAGCCCGCAAGCTGCGCAAAGTCGGCTATGAAGAAATGCTCGAAATGGCATCCCTCGGCGCCAAAGTTTTGCACAGCCGCTCAGTAGAGTTGGCTGCCAAATATAATGTGCCGCTGCAGGTGCTTTCGAGCTTTATACAACCCAACAATAATAAAGAGTTACCAGGAACACTTTTGGTAAAGGATGAGGAAACTATGGAACGTCGTGTCGTCACTGGAATCGCCTATTCCCAAAACGAAGCAAGGGTAACTTTAATCTCCGTCGAAAACACCCCCGGCGTCGCCGCAAAAATCTTCTCGCCACTGGCTAATGCCGAAATCAACGTCGATATGATCGTCCAAAACGTCTCCGAAGACGGCAAACGCACCGACATGTCCTTCACCGTCCCAAAAGGCGAACTTGATAAAGCCGTCAAAGCCCTGGAAAAATCAAAAATCAAATGCGCCAAAATCATCTCCGATTCCAAAGTCGCCAAAGTCTCGGTAATCGGAATCGGCATGCAATCCCACGCCGGAGTAGCGCAAAAAATGTTCGAAACCCTGGCCGCCAAAGGTATCAACATCTTGGTAATCTCCACCTCCGAAATCAAAATCAGCGTCCTCATCGATTCCGAATATGTGGAACTAGCGGTGCGTGCCCTGCACGCGGCTTATGAGTTGGAGAAAAAACCAAAGAAATAATTACCCCACATCGTCATTGCAAGCAAAGCGGGTGTTGTTGCATGGTTAAAGATTCCATAGCAGGGATAAAGACTATCATCCTCGAACCAAAGGTTCGGGGATCCAGGGCTATAGCCACCTACGGAGTGTTTGACCCTGGATCCCCGCCCAAGCGGGCGAGGATGACGGCGTATGTTTTTGGTAGTCAAATATCAATAACTTACCAAGCCATGCAACAATGCCGCGAAGCGCGGCATTTACGGGGCTGGTTAATTGCACTTATATTACTATAAATCGGTATAGTTTTACGGTTTTGAAAATGGGCGGCGGCGCCAATAACGCCCTTGGCCGATATTGCAATTAGGGCTTTCCTAATCACAATTGCCAAAAAACCATCCAACCAAGCTATTGATATATATACGTTGGTATAATAATTGCTGCTTTTTTAATGATGAGCGTAGCAGGGGTAACATCGGGAGCAATTCAGGCTCCAAGCGCAACACCGGGAGCATCCGGCAGCGCATCATTATTTGGCGAAATTTGGGACACAATCAACCCGCTTCAACATATCCCATTAGTTTCCAGCCTCTACCGCACAGTCACCGATACATCGATAAGCACCTTCTCCAACATCGCCGGCTCAACGCTTTACGGCGGCCCAATCGGCGGCGCAATTGCCGCAGTCCAGGAAGGCGCCAGCGCAATATTCGGTAGCAATAAATCCAGCACCCAAACCGCAACCGCCGCTCCAGTTGCAAATGTTCAAACCGCAGGCATTGAGCCTGCCGCCGGAACCAAAGCAGTCGGCGCCCAACACCACCGTAAAATGCATTCATCGACTATGGACTGGTTATATCAAAACCTGACTGATGACGCCCAAAGCACTGATTCCGCAACCAATATTACTTCAGAAAAAGCCACCAGCACTTATCAAAAAATTCAAAGCTCCACTGCGGATTGGTTAAGCCACCCATCGCAATATGAACAATCGCAGGCTACAGCCACGGGAAAAACTGTATAGTTGATCCTTCCCACTTTCTACTGTAGTAAACCCCAATGTCAAAACTCGATAAATTATGGCAGCGCGGCACTGACCTCCTCGGCTCAAAATACGCCATTATGGGCGGCGCAATGTCCTGGGTCTCGGAGCGTAATTTAGTTTCCGCAATTTCTAACTCCGGCGGCTTCGGCGTAATCGCCGCCAGTTCGATGACACCTGCATTACTTGATAACGAAATCAAGGAAACCCAAAAGCTCGCCAAAAAACCTTTCGGCGTCAACCTCATCACCATGCATCCGCAAATCATGGAGTTGATCGAAACCTGCCGCATCAATAACGTCACCCACATCGTTTTCGCCGGTGGCCTGCCAAAAGCCGATTTCATCAACGCCGCAAAATCATTTGCCAAAGTAATCTGCTTCGCCCCCGCGCTGGTCATCGCTAAAAAACTCGTCAAAATGGGCGTTGACGGCATTGTCATCGAAGGCATGGAAGCCGGTGGCCATATCGGCCCGGTATCAACTTCCGTACTCGCCCAGGAAATCCTGCCGCATATCAAAGAAGTCCCCGTATTCGTCGCAGGCGGCATCGGCCGCGGTGAAGCAATCGCCAACTATCTTTCCATGGGCGCATCCGGCGTGCAATTGGGTAGCAAATTCGTATGTGCACATGAATCCATCGCCCATGCAAACTTCAAAAAAACTTTCATCCGCGCCGCCGCGCGTGAAGCCGGAGTCTCCGTCCAGATTGATCCTGATTTCCCGGTAATCCCCGTACGCGCCATCGAAAATAAAGCCACTGACGCTTTCAAACGCTGCCAGCTCGAAACCATCGCCGAATTCCGCGCCGGTAAATTAGACAAGCTACAAGCCCAACTAAAAATCGAACATTTCTGGGCCGGAGCCTTGCGCAAAGCCGTAATCGACGGCGACGTCGAACACGGCTCTGTAATGGCGGGTCAATCGGTGGGGATGGTGACATCTGAGCAAAGCTGCAAAGATATTATTGATGAATTAGTGGTGCAAGCTGAAAGCCAGCTGTCAGATGTCAGAAAACTGATATCTGGTATCTGACATCGGGCAGCTAATCACCACTCATATTTATAATGCATCATCACGCCGCGAGAAGTGCCCTTCACTTCCCAACTCGGCATTTTCTCATTAGTAAGGCGAAGCTCAAATTTATTGGTAGATGGCAACGCAATGTCATGACTAAATTGCATTTTGAATCCTTTATATTCCCCACTTGCGATACGGAATTTATTATCCTCAACCCGGTCGTTTACGAAATAAGTAATTTTTTTCACTCCCGCGCCGTCAAGGCCGACACGCGCCATATATTTCATTACTTTTTCAGTTTTCCGGGATAATTTGCGTTCGGTCACGGCCTGTGGCTGGTCACTATATGACCCATCAAAATTTTCATTATATTTGTTTGATTGAGGTTTAAGCTCTCCCAGTCCTAGCTCCGCACCAGTTACGGCGTTGGGGGTTAAGGCAATGGCAATCACGAACATGGCGATCAACCTTTGCATATATTTTTCTTACCTATGTGATAAGATTAACACATTCGTTAATAAACATCAAGAGAAAAACACGTTAAAAAACAAAAACTTATATTGCAACGCAACAATTATAACTGTTTAAGATTATATGCGGACATTCTCACATCGTCATTGCGAGCGAAGCGCGGCAATCCAGGGTCGCAGTCTGTGACCCTGGATTGCTTCGCCTGAAGGCTCGCAACGACGGGGCCAGTTAAATGCACATTTCTTACTATAAATCGCTATGCATATAATGATTATACACATACCCACATAAAAATTGAATGAAGTATATATGACGCCAGCATCAAGATTTAATCAGCAAGTATGATCTCGTTGTAATCTAAAGGATTATATTTGAATAAGACAATTGCACCTTCTGAATAATTCTCATCCCCGACAAATAATGGTACTTCCTTACCTTTAAATTCCACAATCGCCACTAGCGGATTCACCCCTAACGAAGCCGCATTTTTTGACATCTTCCTCGAAACCAAAACCGGAGATTTTGCGAACCCAAATTTAAGAATTTTTCCCTCCCCGTCCAGCCAATTCTTATAATTATCAACTACCTTAGCAACACCAAGTTTCTCCGCCTTCTTCTTACGTTTACGGCTACTCTTCCACAAAAAGGGCGTGATGGCCAAGCCAGCGCTGGCGACAAATGATACTATTCCGCCCCAACTGTCTAATCCTAGATCAGAGACCCAATCCATTAAAGCTTTGCTAAAATCAAATCACCCATTTCCTCAGTGCCAATTAATTTGCAGCCAGGCTGCATAATATCGCCAGTCCGATAACCTTCCGCGAGCGCTTTCTTAATTGCGCTATCAATACTATCCGCAACATCCGCCATATCAAACGAATAGCGGAACATCATCGACAGCGAAGAAATTGTTGCAATCGGATTCGCCTTATTTTGACCCGCAATATCCGGCGCCGAACCATGCACCGGCTCATAAAGCGCATATTGCTTCCCATTCCCCTGTTTCTCACCAAGTGATGCTGATGGCAACATCCCCAGCGAACCCGTCAACATCGCCGCCGCATCTGACAAAATATCACCAAATATATTCCCGGTGACCATCACATCAAACTGCTTAGGATTCCGCACAATCTGCATGGCGGCATTATCAACATACATATGCGACAATTCGCAATCCTTATATTCCGCCGCGTGCAACTTGGTAATTTCCTCGCGCCACATCAGCGTCACTTCCAAAACATTCGCCTTATCTACGGAACAAACTTTCTTCCCGCGTTTCCGCGCCAACTCAAACGCCACACGCGAAACGCGCTTAACTTCATCTTCATCATAAATCATCGTATTAAAACCAACACGCTTGCCGTTACGAACTTCAATCCCGCGCGGCTCGCCGAAATATATATCGCCGGTCAATTCACGGACAATCATAATATCCAATCCGGCCACCAATTCTTTTTTCAAAGAAGAAGCCTCCGCCAATTCATCAAAAACCACAGCCGGACGCAAATTCGCAAACAACTCCAACTCTTTGCGAATCCCCAGCAATCCCCGCTCCGGCTTCAACGCAAAATCCAGATTATCCCATTTAGGCCCGCCAACCGCGCCAAGCAAAATCGCATCAGACTCTTTCGCCTTCGCCTTAGTATTCTCCGGAAACGGATGCCCAGCCTCATCATAACCCGCGCCGCCAAGCGTCGCATAATCCAGCGCGAAACCTCCGATTTTTTTAATTATCTTCTCCGCCTGTTTAGTAACTTCCGGCCCAATCCCGTCACCGGCCAATATCAATATTTTTTTCATCTCTTTCCGTTCATCGTTTATGGTTTATCGTTTATCGTAAAGAATGCCAATCAGTCAACGATTAACGATGATCGATTAACGATCAACGAGCCTTAAACTTCATAGTTATTTCCGCCACGCGTTTACCGTAGCTTTCGGCATTTGCCAAGTCAATTTTGGGCGGGTTCTCTTCATCGGCAGGCGCATCAATAGATTGCGCCATCTTGCCCAGCCCGCCACCAAACCTATCACCTGGCGTGAATCCGGCATTAACCCAAATCATTCCGTGCTGTCCGGCAAAAACCGCGAATTGAATCAAGGTACTCAACTTATCGCCGCTCATTCCCGCACCATTGGTAAATCCACCAGCAATTTTATCTTTCCACTTCTGCGCAAACCAGGTTTTGCTTGAGTCATCCATAAACTTTTTGAATGGCGCCGAAGCACTGCCCATATATGTCGGACAACCAAAAATAATCGCATCCGCCGCTTCCAGCTTCACCCAATCCGGCTCCGTCGCCTTCATTAGTTCCGCACCCGCCCCTTTCGCCACCGCCTGCGCCTGTTTCTCCGTATGGCCATAGCCGCTGTGATAAATAACTATAATTTTCGGTTTCATTTTTCCCCTTTCATTAGCCGGGATTTTGTCCGCGCCCATTCCCTGTCCTTGGTTGTCGCGCGTTTATCTTTGGCTTCCTTGCCTTTCGCCAGCCCCAAATCCACCTTCACCATACCACGCTTGTTAAAATAAAGCGCCAGCGGAATCAATGTCAGCCCTTTTCGCGCTGTCGAGCCAAGCAGCTTTTGCACCTGGTTCTTATGCAACAAAAGTTTCCGCGGCCGCGTTGGTTCATGATTCTGTGCATGCGCCTGTTTATAAGTCGAAATATTCAAGGACAACAGCCAAATCTCCCCACCCTGCTCCTGCGCGAACGAGTCCACAATCGCCACTTTCCCCGCCCGCAAACTCTTAACTTCCGAGCCGGTAAGCACAATCCCGGCCTCAAAATTCTCCAATATCTCATACTCAAACCGCGCCTTACGGTTGATGACGATATCAGTTCTGGGTGGTTTTTCCTTCGGTGCCATTATTGATTTATTATAGAGTTTAGCGATATTTTACAACCGCCGCCACTGCCCAACGCCCCTAAAACCCGCATTTTATTGCAACGAAACAAAAAGTTCACATTTAATTCCTTGCTTTTTGGCCGATTTTCATCATAAAATAACTCAATAACTATTAGTCAAATCATGAAGTTACAAACCAGAGTAAATCTAATGCCATCCGTGTCAAACCTTCTTGATGGACCCGATAACTTTAGTCGGTACAAGAGCCTACGCATGGATTGATAACACAACATTAGTTCCTGATTCCAGCAGTCCTCAGCAAGTCGCTCAAAGTCAGCCGCTTCAAAAAAAGGATGATACCATCCAAGACAAACCTCCAACCTCATCAGTTGCTGCACCAAAACCTATTGAATCAAAAAGCCCTACTAGTCTTCCAGCACCTCATTACGCAGCAAAAACTAGCGCTAATGCAGGCCATCCTGCCGGCGCCTCGCCAAAAGCCAATACCGGCCCAGCCGGCTGGCGTTTCCAAATAAGCCGCATGAACGCCAGGAGATAGTTTTTCCTTGAGTGACATAGTCAATTTGTGGGAAAATTAGCTTACAAAAATGACTGCTATATAATTTTATACGATCCGCCACAAAACTGTAACAATAACAGTATATTATTATATGCATGGTAAAACTCCCTGAAAAACTTGAAATACAACAACCTCAAGAAAAATACATTTCATTTTGGAACGGTGTAGGCAGGTTTTTGAAATTAACAGGTCAGGCTATAGCAGCGTTTTTTTTATTCCATACATTGCATGACGCTAGAGAAGCAACCAATGAGGCCCATACAGAAAAGCAAAGATATACTGATAAAATCGAGCAAGTTGACTCTGTAAACGCTGGTGACTGGCAAGCCATAGTTCAGCAAACTGTTTTCTCAGTAATTGATCAAAAGAAACCGGGCCTATGCTGGTATATACCTTATGAAGTTACCGATGAGAACGGTAACCATTGCGTAAGAGTTGTTAGAGTAAATGATAGTATTAAGCCGCCAGCAATCACACTATCCGAAATTACATTCTCCGCAGATGCAAGCACAGAAAGGATCGTCAACCCTGAAATCGAAGTGCCTGTAGGTTATGTTTTGACCCCAGCCCCGACACCACTTATCGCTGAAACCAAAACCGAAAAATCAAAGTCTCCGCGCAATTCACAAAAAGAAGAAAAAGGTAGATTTAGTAAAGCACATATCGCAGAAACTACCACCAATTCTGTGCGTACAAGGTAATCAGCTATTTCAATAACCCAACTTGCTTCATCGCGGCCTCTACAATCTTTTTATTTGCCTCGCTAATATCCACCAACGGCAGTTTCATCGTGCCGTCACACAATCCCAGCAGTTTCGCCGCATATTTCACCGGCCCTGGCGAAGTCTCGCAGAACATTGCCGAATGCAGCGGCATCAATTTTTCCTGAATTTTGTTCGCCTCCTTTAAGTTGCCAGCCAGCGATAATTCCTGCATTTGCGAACATAATTTCGGCGCGATGTTGGAAGTCACCGAAATCGTCCCGCATGCTCCCAGCTCGTTCAACTTCACCGCCAAATCATCTTCCCCGCCGAGATATGCAAAATCCGCCCCCATCCGCGCTTTCAAAGCTTCAATCCGCTTCAAATCCCCGGTCGCATCCTTGACGCCTTTGAAATTCTTCAGCTCAAACAAGCGCAGCAAAGTCTCATCCTTAATATCCGTAATCGTGCGCCCCGGAACATTATAAACAATCATCGGAATCCCAATCGCCGCATCCACCGCCTTATAATGCTGATACAATCCTTCCTGCGTCGGCTTGTTATAATAAGGCACCACCACCAAAACCGCATCCGCCCCATTTTTCTCCGCCGTAGCCGACATCGCAATCGCCTCATCCGTCGAATTCGACCCCGTCCCCGCAATCACCGGAATGCGGCCTTTGGTCTCGGCAATACAAAACCGAATCACCTCATTATGATCCTCATGGTTCAAAGTCGGCGATTCCCCAGTCGTCCCACAAGGCACAAACCCATGCGTCCCTTGCCCAATCTGCCACTCAATAAATTTCCCAAACGCAGCGTAATCCACCTTGCCGTCTTTGAAAGGTGTAATCATCGCGGTTATGGAGCCTTTGAGTTTCATGCAATGTTTCTATATCAGGATACCAGGGATTACAATGCCAAGTTAATAAATAATAGCCTAAACTTCTGTAACAGAGCTTGTGAAAAAATCTATTATTTTACCAGCTTCACCAATAGAACGACCCAACACTAAATCTATACATCTATTTAATTCAGCACCCGTCCACGACGTTCTTCTTGTTACGGCCATAGCTCTTTCTCTTGCAGCAGGTGAATCTGCTCTATCTCCTTGACCAAGCCCCATATCTATTCCTGACCGTGCTGCCATAGCACTACCAACTTGCTCAGCATAATCTCCTAGAACTTCTCTTCTTCCACTTTCATTATAAGCGCTCATCACAACAATTTTTACTTGCGGCTGCTGGGCTTTAAAATTGATGATCATCGCCGGAACTGCGCGGGAATTTTCTTTCAAAGCCAAATCAGTAATTAATAAATCTATTTTTCGTCCCACGGCAAAAGCCATAAAATCTTCTGTGCTAGAAAAAGTGTGCACCTCAATTTCTATATCAAAACTCACCTGCAAATATGCACATAATGACTCCCTGATACTTTTACTATCATCAAGAATGGCTATAAGCTTTTTGTGCATAATCAATATATTATGACCTGATCATTAAGCTTAATCAACTTCTAATGACAGGAGATTATTTGGGACTTAGAACTAAATTTGCCTGACAGATTTTACTCTAGCACCCGTACGCGGTTTTTCATCAGCCATAGCCAAAAGATCCCTGATTATTTCTACTAATCTGTCGTAAGAAGATAGCTTCTGCACTATTTGATCAACCATTCTGGGCTTAAATTTAGCACTTAATTTACCTCTTTTGTTTTTTTCTTCTTCACCAAACCTCCTCTGGGGACTATCAGATCTATCACCATCACCAAGACTGCTATAAATAGGATCCAATCTATCGCTCCCAGCCGTTTCCCAACCTTCACTAAATTGCGGCGGCATTTTTTTAAGTGGTTCTTCAAATCCACTCATTATTATCACCTTACATTTCGGATTATGCTTTTTTGCTGCGAGAATTAGCTTACCAGCCCAACCTTCACCCTCAAAACTTGCGTCTGTAATTAAAACTGCAACCGGATTTTTTTCCACAAAATTAATCGCGCTAGACATTCTGTCAAAATCCTTGACCTCAACTCCCTTACCCAGCATGGCAGCTAAGTTCAGGCTAGTATTCCTGGCCGTACTCATATAATCATCAACAACACATATAATTGGCTTGGAATCGCTCATACCTAGCAAGTTTCCCTTTACTTAATGTTTTGCCTATAATAGGAAATTACTGGATCTTAAACAAGATAATAAATGCAAACAGTAAAAGGCAAAACCGGCGAATGGGAGATTATATTGGGCTTGGAAGTCCATGCCCAGATTGCCAGCAAATCCAAGCTTTTTTCAGGCTCCTCGACGCAATTCGGCGCCGAGCCTAATTCGCATGTTTCCTTCGTCGATGCCGCCATGCCAGGGATGTTGCCCGTAATCAACGAACTCTGCGTCGAACAAGCCGTGCGCACCGGCCTCGCACTCAACGCACAAATCAATCTCCACTCCGTCTTCGACCGCAAAAATTATTTCTATGCCGATCTCCCACAAGGCTACCAAATCTCCCAATTCCTTGACCCAATAGTCGGCAAGGGCGAGATTGTATTAGATATGCCTGAAGGCAAAAAAACCGTTGGCATCACCCGCATTCATATGGAGCAGGACGCCGGAAAATCCCTCCACGACCAAAACCCGCGCTATTCATATATCGACCTCAACCGCTCCGGCGTAGCACTGATGGAAATCGTCACCGAGCCAGATATGCGCAGTTCCGAAGAAGCCGTCGAATTCATGAAAAAACTGCGCACGATTTTGCGCTATATCGGCTCTTGCGACGCGGATATGGAAAAAGGAATGTTACGTTGTGACGCTAACGTCTCCGTTCGCAAAGCGGGCGATAAACTCGGCACGCGCTGCGAAATTAAAAACCTCAATTCCATAACCAACGTTAAAAACGCAATTGAATATGAGGCCGAGCGCCAAGTCGAAATTTTGGAAAGTGGCGGCGTGATCGACCAGGAAACCCGGCTTTATAATGCCGATACAAACACAACCAAAACCATGCGCTCTAAGGAAGACGCGCATGATTACCGTTATTTCCCCGATCCGGATTTATTGCCGCTGGAACTTTCGCAAAGCTTCGTCGATGAAATAAAAAAATCCCTGCCTGAGTTGCCGGATGTGCGTAAGGAACGCTATAAAAAAACCTTCGGTTTGAATGATTATGACGCCGGCGTCCTCGTCGCCGATAAAGACACCGCCGCATATTTTGAAGAAGCCGCGAAAGGCCGCGATGCCAAACTCACTTCAAACTGGCTGACTGTAGAATTATTCGGCCGCCTCAACAAAGCCGAAAAATCCCTCGAACAATCCCCCGTCTCCGCCAAACACTTGAGCGAACTGGTCGGCCTTATCCAAGACAATACAATCTCCGGCAAAATCGCCAAGGATGTTTTTGAAATCATGTTTGAAACCAGCCGCCCGGCGAGCGAAATCGTCGAAGAAAAAGGCTGGAAACAAGTCACCGATTCCGGCGCCATCGAAAAAATCGTCGATGAAGTAATCGCCGCAAACCCCGATAAAGTCGCCGAATTCAAAAGCGGCAAAGACAAACTCTTCGGCTTCTTCGTCGGCCAAGTGTTGAAAAATTCCGGCGGAAAAGCCAATCCGGTGATAGTAAACGACCTTTTAAAGAAAAAATTGGGTTAGCGTATTGACTTAACTCCAATTTTGTACTTATAACTAACATACCAAAAACTAAAGAGAATTTATGACAGAAAAAACTTTGACCCGCGCTGACCTCAGTGCAAAAATAAACAAGAAACTCGGCTTCTCACAATCTGAAGCTGCCAATGTCGTTGATGGCATTCTGGAAGAAGTTTCGACTTCGCTCAAAACCAATGACGAAGTGAAACTCTCCGGCTTCGGCAATTTCATCGTGCACAAAAAGAAAGAACGCATCGGCCGCAATCCAAAAACCGGCAAAACCGCGAAAATCTCTGCGCGTAAATCAGTTTCTTTCCACCCTTCTCAAATGTTGAAGAAAGCTGTAAACGGCAATAGCTAGATTCCAAATCGTCATCCTGAGCGAAGTGAAGGATGACATTAGATGCGAAATTGACATTAATTCAAAAGTTTGTACACTGAAGTTAATGTCAGAGTTCAAAACAATCTCCGAAGTCGCTGAACAATTGCAACTGCCGCAGCATGTGTTGCGCTTTTGGGAAACCCAATTCAGCCAGATCAAACCCGCCAAGCGCCGCGGCGGCCGCCGATTCTATAGCCAGCAAGACGTCGAAATGGTGGAAAAGATCAAAAACCTCCTCTACACCCGCGGCTATACAATCAAAGGCGCCAAAAAAACCCTCAATCAAAACTTTATGCCCGTCGGCATGCCTGGAATGCCGGCGCCAATAGTTGAGAACAAAAAACAGCCCGATATGCTAACAGCCTTTGAAACTCCACAAGCCGATAAAACCGCGCTTAAAAAAATCCTTATCAATTTAAAAGAAGCTGAACAGATCTTAAAAGCCTCTTAACCATCATCCTTAATATGAAACTTATGCATCACGCGGTGCATAATCGGCGCGAATAGCAGCCCCATGCAAGCCAGAATAACCAGCCCGCAATATATGGCATAAATGCCTGAGAATAATTTGCCACCGAAACTTTTGATAGTCGCCACCTCGCCCATTCCGCCCAAAATCTGCGCCGCGTTATGGAAAGCATCAATCCACACCAGGCCTTCAAAATAATGATACCCGCACATGCCTACCGCCAGTGATGCCAATATCGCCACCATGATAATACCTAAACAACGCAGCATAGTATGCACAAACATCTTATGCGTCAGCGAATGGAATTTGTTTTTCATACCAACGATATTACGCTCAATTTCACTTTCACGCCAGCAGAAATATATTCCGCACCTTCCTTAACATCTACAATTTCACATTGCGCCAAACCATGCGCACCAAGCGAACTGCGCATCTCGCCAACAACTTTATCTCCAATCTTTATCTTCTCTCCAACCGCCGGCAAATCTTTGTCACCTTCAACCAAATACAAACGCTTCCTTACACCACCTTTAAATTTCGTCCGCGCCACAATCTCTTGCCCGACATAGCATCCCTTCTCAAAATCCACCCCATGCAATTCCTCAAAATTATTCTGCATGATGAAAGACTCTTCGGGGATTAAGTCACGCACACCCGGCGCACCAACTTCCAGCCGCAATGTCTCATACTCCTCTAAACTCCCATCTTCCACCTGATTTTCATCAGCAATATAACGCTTCCCAAGTCTCACTGAGCGCGGATCAATAATACCATCCTCAAGGTCATAATAAACCTTCCATTCAGGCAAAATCCCGATATCCACCTTCGAGCGCAGCTTATACATATTCAACCGCTTCATCAATTCCGCCGCCCTGCCCGCATCAATATCCAGTACGATAGCGCCATTGACTTCATATAAAATAAAATCAAAAAGATATTTTCCTTGAGCACTCAGCAGCGCCGCATAAATCGCATCCTGCGCCGTCAGTTTTTCGATATCATTGGTGATCAGCCCCTGCAGATAACTACGCGCATCATCGCCAGAAATTTTTATCAAAGCCCTATCTAAAAGCAAAATCATATTACAAACCTTTCGTCGTTGCGAGCGCAGCGCGGCAATCCAGCCGCCGGTTATGGATTGCCGCGCTGCGCTCGTAATGACAGATATTTTAATTTTAGTGTAATGTCGATTGGCCGACTTCGTCAATTTCCAGCAAATCATCCTCAATGTAACCTTGCGCCGAAAGATTGGCGATCAGGTTTGAAGCTAATGATTTGGCCACCAGCGGGTTCAAGAACATCAATTTTTTATGATTGCCGTCTTTGTCAGTGATTTTCAGATACACGCCATCATTGCTCGGTGCCAAAGTGAAGCTGGCAACGTTTTCGATATCTTTTGAAGTTGGCTCTGGGTCACGCATAGTGGTCACCAATTCCGCATCGGAAAAAGCCGGACGCAAGGACTCTAAGAGATATTCATATTCAAAAAGTTTTTTCGTATCCATGACTATAATGTAATCCTGAAGCGAAAGGATTTCAACCTAAAAACATTAAATTTAAATATTAGACTTTTGGCGCCGTATAATAGCCAGTAATTCCTTCACTTTCACCGCGCCAAGCGCCGCAGCAGCCGCAAAAAACACTGCCCCACCCAGCATAACAACAGCCCCCAAGGCAACCAACATCCCAACATTAGGCAATAACCAGCCATAGCCAAAATAAACCGCCCCAGCCATTATAATTGAGGCCAGCAGCACTTTGAAAGCATTGACCAGGGTCGTCCGCTCAAAACTAAAAATCCCGCGCTTCTGCAAAATCGACCACAAAAACACCGAATTCACCCAAGCCGAAATACTGGTGGAAATCGCCAGGCCGACATGGTTGAAGCCAAAACCATAAACCAGAATCAAACTCAAAATCAAATTGATAAAAATACAAGACACCGCAATCTGTACCGGCGTTTTCGTATCCTCATACGAATAAAAGCCCGGCGTAAAAATCTTGATCAAAACAAATGCCGGAATCCCCAGTGAATATGCCATCAGCGCATTTGTGACTTGAGTCGTATCATTGGCAGTAAATTCTCCGCGCTGGAACAAAACCTCCACAATCGGATGCGCAATCGCCGCCAATGCAAACGCCGCCGGAACGCTAAAAAACCAGGCGAACCCAAAACCTTTATTCTGCATTTCATTAGCCTCTGCCGTCTTATTTTCCCGCAATAACTTCGACAACATCGGCAACAATGCCGTTCCAATCGCCGTGCCGATAATCGCCAATGGCAACTGGCTTAATCGATCCGCGAAATATAAATACGACACCGAACCATCAGCGATATATGAAGCCATCTGCGTATTGATAAACACATTTATCTGCAGCACCCCCGCCCCAATCGCCACTGGCAACATGCGACGCATCAGCGTTTTAATCTCCGGCGTGATCTTGGGCTTCTTCAACCGCAACGCAAAATTCGCCCGCTTGCACGCCCAATATAGCCAAATGAACTGCACCACACCCGATGCCATCACACCCCACGAGAGCGCATGCGCCGGAGTCTCAGTATATTTAGATAAACCCAGCATAAAAAATATCATCGTCAAATTCATCAACACCGGCGCAAATGCCGCCGCGCCAAAACGATGCAGTGAATTCAAAACCCCGCCCTGCAACGACACCAAAGAAATGAAAATCAAATATGGAAAAGTTATCCGCGTCAGCATCACCGTCAAATCAAACTTCGCCTTATCTTTGGCAAAACCAGATGCTAATAACCACACAAAACCCGGCATAAATATTTGCGCCAAAATCGTTAGCCCCAGCAGAAACACCAGCAAAACCGAAAACACCGCCTCGGCAAATTCTTTTGCTTTTTCCGGCTCCTGCAACTTGGCAAACATCGGGATAAAAGCCGCATTAAACGCCCCTTCCGCAAACAATGAGCGGAACAAATTCGGCAACCTAAACGCCACGAAAAACGCATCCGAAAGCGCCCCCGCCCCCAAAATCCTGGCCACCAGCGACTCCCGCACATAACCCACGGCACGGGATAAAAACGTATAAAAACCGATTTTTGACGAGGATTTTACCAGGGACATGGGGTTCTTATAGACCAAAAAAATGCTCTAGGCGAGGTCAAATATGGCACGGTTCTTGCTCTTTTTATACTATATTAAATAGTGTAATTATGAACAATTTTACAGTTTCCGGCGGGGCATATAGCAACACAAGCATCTCCAATAATCGGGCCAATAATCGAGAATTAGATGCCCTTTTAAACAATAATAACTCGTCATCACAAGCCGATGGGTTTGAAAGCTTGTTGAACAGCTTTTCCGGAACAGGTTCCAAGTCCAAATTCAACTTCTCAGGAATATCCCTGGGCAATATCGGCGCAATTTTTGGGATGGGCGGCTCCGATCTTTACCCCTTAACCCTAAACAACCGCGCCGCGCTGGAAGCCACAATCGGCAGCAGCGGCCCACTCCCAACATATTTACACATAGTGTCAAAAGCCCGAAATTTCACCGCCGCCCAAACCCAATCCCTTTACGAAATCACCGCCCGAAACATGAATATCCAAAACACTCCGGAAGCCGTACACAAACTCTCGCTGGAGCTACAAGCGGCAGGATTACCGGCATAATTAAGCAAATATATGTATAGCTACTAGGGCTGACCTATACGGGAATCGAACCTGCGACGTTCTACTTGCAAAGCAGAAGGGCTATGTTTGGACGGTGTTATACCAATCTCTTCTATGCCTTGTGAAATATGGGTTTTTACCACTCAACACTTATACAGAACAATTTAATATTTGCCTATTTTAGCTGTCTAGTGTATGACATACGTATGACAGAGGCAACATCATGGCTATAGAATTACACTTTACCAAGTCTGCAATTGAAAGAATTCGGCCCCCGCTGGATGACGTGCGGAGTTGGTATAAAGATAATACGCTTAGCTCACTGCACTTATCTGCTTACGCATCCGGCAAAAAAGTGTTTTATGTATACAAAAGAATTGAAAACAGGCCAAAGCATATAAAACTAGGTTCTTTTCCTGATCTCTCGGTTGAAGCGGCACGCAGAAAAGCTATGGCAGTTTTAGGCACTATTGCACAAGGTGATGACCCTTCCGACAGAAAGCGGCAACTACGTAAAGAGATTACCTTTGGTGAATTATTTAAAATTTATATGAATGACCACGCAAAAATCCACAATAGGTCTTATAAATCTCAGCAAAGCATATATGATTGCCATCTAAGATCCAAATTTGAGAACACCAAGCTCTCTGATTTAACACCTGATATGCTTAGAAATTTACATAGGAGGATAGGAGATAACGCTAAAACAACGGCTAATAGAGTTGTAGAACTTGTATCAGCAGTATTTAGCAAAGGTGTGAAATGGCAGTTATATAGGGGCGATGTTCCAACCAAAGATATTGAAAAGTTCAAGATGAAATCGAGAGATAGATTTCTCCATCCTAATGAAATGCCAAAGTTCTTTAAAGCTCTAGACAATGAACCAAATGAAGCTGCAAAGCATTACATTTATATGTCGCTGTTTACAGGGGCTAGGAAATCCAATGTTCTTACCATGAGATGGGATGAGCTGAACCTTAAAGCGGAGCAACCATACTGGAGAATACCGGAAGCTAAATCTAAGAGTGGCGAACCAATGCATATTCCACTAGCCAAGCAAGCTTTGCAGATATTGAAATATAGGCAAAAGAATAACTCAACAGAATCGCCGTATGTATTTCTCGGCAGCGGTAATCATGGCCATTTATCTGATCCAAGAAAGGCATGGATAAGAGTTTTGAACGCCTCTGGAATATCTGACTTAAGAATACATGATTTAAGGCGAACATTGGGAAGCTGGCTAGCAGCATCGGGAGCCAATAGTTTTATGATTGGCAAAGCCTTAGGGCATCAATCGCCTAAATCCACTGCTGTTTATACTCGATTAAACCTCGATCCTGTTGCACAGTCTGTTGATATTGCTACCAAAGCGATGGTTGAAGCAGGGAAAATGAAAGTTGCTAAATGAACTGACGTTTTGCAATTGGCATATTTTATGAAATTACTATGCGCGAACAAAGGCCCTTTGAGCAGTAAGTTCAGTTGTAAAGCCTTTAAGGAATGAATGCGCTGTATTTGGCTTCGAGTCCTTTTCTTTAGGTTTTTCTTGAAGTAATTTAGCTAGTTTTGCTGGTTCGGATATTGCAGCTTCCAGCGCAGCAAGTGGCGATGCTTCTCTTTTCATTCCGAAAGATTTTAATACTTCATGTTCAGCGATTGCTGGTTTGATTCTATCTACTTTGTCTAAGTCAATTGTCCTGGCGCTCCAGAGCAAACCTAACGAAGCTCCTTCAAAGTCTTCGCAGTAATAATGGTAAGTTGGCTCATCATCGTCGTCGTCATCACCTACAGCTCCAAGAGTATGTTCGTGTATGTCCTTGCAGAGAGCTTTTATTGATTTTACGAATTGTTTCACCCGCTCTCTATCGGCAGGAACTTGATGTTTTCTAAGCAACGCGGTTATTGCTTCTTCAGTAATTGGAACAAACCCAGGAATCGCATTTAAGTGCTTCTCCTGAAGTTTCTCATTATATTTTATATCTTTAAAATCATCGCCACCATAGGCTTGTAAAGCAAAATATACAAATTCATTAAACTGGAAGAAGGCTTTATCATGACCAGAGAATTGAAATGATCCTTCATAAATTTCATAGCCACTCGGGCCTATTGATCCGACATCACCTATTCTATGAAGAAATAACTTATCATCAGTGTATATAAAATGTAAAACTAAGGTGTCTCTAGTGCCTGATCTTATCTCGACATAAATATCGTCGTTTATATTCCTATAAATACTAATATCAGAACGAGCCTCCCTTTCTTCGGGAGATGGCTCCAACTTTCCTGTTATAATATGCCTCCCTATAGCTAGAAATATCATAGACAGGTTTTTAGCATCTTGGTTATCGGTATCAAAACCCAAGGCTTTTAATGCTTCAAGTATTTTTACATCGTCGCATTCCATGAACAAATCACCTTTAGCAGCAATGTATGTATCAGCAAAACCATTCTCTACAGCTTCCAAGCCACTGCCTGTAGTCTGCGATACTTGCCTTACCATTTCAAAATATCTCACAACCTCATATTCAGGAATTGCGGCAATTACATCTTTCACTTTGTCATCATCATAAGCCATGGCGCTCCATAAGATGCTCATTCGCTGTTTTATCGGACCGATTCTAAAATCATCATGGAAATTATGATCTGGTATTCCGGCTGAGCTTACAGATGTAGAAAACTTTGCGCTCATGCGTTTACACCTGCTTGGAATTTTCTTTAAAAACTCTGTAATATCTTCTTCTGTGGCGCTAATATCATGTTTAGCTAAAAGCTTCCGAACATCTTCTTCTGTTGCAGGTATAAAATGCGGCAGTGCATTTTTGTGTTGATTATGCTTATCTACATCATAACGGATCCCATCAAAATAATTCCCATTCACGAAACCTTCTTTTAAGCGGAATGGTAGGACGTTAATATCAGCGAAAACTTTGCCTGCATCGCTGACATAATAATTCCCTTCATAGAAAACATTACTGTAATCCCACCTAGGTTTTGGTACCTCATCAGAATATGAAATCCGCTCTAATCGGCCATCCTTATCTATTGAGTATTTAAATGTTATATTTTGTTTATTACATTGAATTGTTACAGCGATTATCCCTGGTTCTACTTGATACATTACAATGTGGTCTAATTCACCAGGGACACTTAACTTTATATTGCTCCTGATTTCCTCAGCTGCTACGTCAAATAAAAATCCTACATTATCAACCATTAGTTTTTTAGTGGTAAATTGGTCTGTAAAATCAAAACCAAATTTTTCTAAAGCATTTTTTACTATAGTCGCATTACATTCAACGGCAAGATGCAATTTCGACGTTCGGTAATTCTTGTCGAACTGTTTTTTTAGCTCAAGATATTTTGTGCCATCTGCTGGCTTAATGTTTGTGCTGTTAGCTATCAACCTTTGAAAAACATATCGTGCCAATTCTTCCGCATGAAACTTTACATTACCATCAACAGTCTTGGTTGAGATACCAATTGATGTTTTTTTGCTTTCATTGGGACATGCGTTTAAATAGGCGATTAGCATATCCTGTTCTTTCCCGGAGAAATCAACTTTTGCCTTACGGCTCAAATTACGCATTAATATACGTGCTTCCCCAGAATCAATATAAAGGCCTTTGCTCACAGGCTCTAGTACTGGCGCTTCATAATGAACATCACTTAGCTTCGTATATGAACCATCAGGATAGGTAGCAAATAAGCTATGCAAATCATCGAAATTGACGTGCAGCATATTTCCGAGCGGAGTGCCTGCGTATACGGCTTTCACTTTGAAGCTGCCGTCTGCAAAATTTTCATCTTTCACGACCACTTCAGCTATTTCGTCATGGTGTTCGGCCTGTTGCTGGAAAGATCGTTCAATTGCCATGAACAGCTTGCGCAAACGTACATATTCTCTAGGTTTCAGAAGCGGTTTATTGCCTCTAATTGTGCTGATAACATTATCAACAGACAAATATGAGTCTGGCGCAGGTGGTAATATTTGTTTTGAATCACGACGTAGTTTTGCAAGTTTGGTAATAGACTGTAACGCATGCGGCGTACTGCACATTGTGTAAGAAATACCGCCAAGATGAACCACAACCGCTTCCTTAGTTTCCGCCTCAATCTTTGGGAAGTTGAAACGCACAAGCGGGTCGTAACTGTCGAGTGCTTCGGTGATAAGCACGGCTTTAGGGTTAGTGCGCAAATCTACCCATTGGCGCAAATAAGCGAATTTGTCTGGATCTTGATGGTTATAACGGAAGGCGCGGCCAATTTCCTGCTGCAATAATAACTCTGATTGTGTTTCCCAAATTACTGAAACGTTTTCAACCTCAACGTCGTCATGCGCAGCGGCAAGGCAGCGCACATTTGTAATTACGTAGATATTACCAGCCTTATGCGCATCAAGAACCTTCTTTTGTTCATCAGCCGTCATGTCGGAGTGGATGAATGCTGCAACTTTTTTACCTTCCGGCATTAAGTGGCCATACATATCGTTATACGCTTTTGCTGCATCTTCAGCGGATATTTGGCTTGGTAGAAAGTCGATTGTTTTGGTTTTGAATAATGGCTTGCCTGTGTAAGGATTGCGGTCAGTTCCCCAGCTTGTAACCATTGCTTTAATTCGTGCATCTAAACTAGCGATAGCCACTTGTTTTCTTACATATCTTTGTAGTAATGCGCCATCTGTACCTGCCGGTGCACTACGAACGATCTCATCTTTATCAACTTTAATACGCACATCATAAATACCAAAACCCATTTGGCAATTGTAGCCACGCTGCACAGCAACTCTGGTAGGCAACACATAAAATGGTTCCTGGCCGCCATATGCAATATCACCAACCGTTCTGCCGTCAGAGAATGCGGGGGTTGCAGTAACGCCAAGGTCAACACAGTTATGCTGGCGGAAATACTGAGTCGCAATGTTACGTAAGTCGGTTATCGTAACATGAGTTTCATCGGGTAGAAAAACTGTATCGGGACGAATATGCGCTGCAAGGTTATGTTTAATTTCGCCTCGGATGATCCGCTGAAGCTTAGTCGGCGTGGTAACAAATATCCGCGTTTTGTCAGTTATTTGGTCTGCATCATTACCACTATATACCGCAATTCCTTCCTCATCAAAACGTCCCGGTAGGCAAGTTTTAAGCTCTCCGAGGTTTTTGCGAACTGTTTTGTCATTAATGGTAACCCAAACAAACAGCCTATTCTTTGAACAGAAGTGGCTTGTTAAAGCTGCAATAACCCCAATATGCACACGCGTCTTACCAAAACCTGGAGATGCTACAATGAAACCTTGGCGATTTACTTCAAGCCGATCGGCAAACAACCTTTCAATATGAATTTGATCTTCATTAAGCCATGCAGGATTCGTATCAAGGAATTTCCTTATCGCCTCCGCATCATCGCGGGACGACGGCATACCTTGCCCACCGAGAACCTCTAAAAAACTACTCATAGGCAGTTTATACAGTACTATGAGATAAAAATAAACAAATTTTAAGCATTATGTATAATATTGTAATTACAAAGGAATCCGCTAGCTTTGATATCTAAGTATTATTAGTTTAGCCTGGGATACAAGAATATAAAATTACATGAATAAACTTCCTTATACTTCCATAGATATAAATGATTTAATAGATAAGTCTAAGCGGCATTTTGTCGGCGATTACATTACCGTGGTTAGGCAGCTTTCTAAGCTAAGCGAGCGTACAAAATTGAAGTCACTTCCTTTAAGATATAAGACTACTGGTGAGCAACTCAAAAGCGATATGCTTGAGGTTATAGAACTTCACCCATTAGTTAATTTAATACTAAATCTATCTTACGAAGATATACTTGAGATCACTGGTAGCAAGTATTCACGCATTCAGTTAACCGCAGCAGCAATCCTAGCTAAATATAAAGAATTTGAAGAATTCCAAGAGGAAGACAAGACTGCCGCATTCCAAAACATGGTCTCAGAAATCACGACTTTACAATACGCACTGAGGCTATTTTCCAACATAGATATTGGAGAACTCCATCCCAATGATATGGGAGGGAAACATCTACGTCCTTACAATAAGCAAAGAACGGACAAAGCAACTAACGCTAGGAATACTCATTTAGATTCAGTCAAAGAAAAGGCGGCATTAGAATTTATGCGGTTAAATAAAGATAATACCAAACCTAACTTTACTAAAGACGCACGTGATATATTTTGGAATTATTTATCTCCCAATGATAGGTCTCGCTTCAGAAAGTTTGTAACTGTTAAAAGGGAATTTGATTTCAAGCCTACTACACCACCAAAAGGCTCACTCAAAGAACATTGTGATAACATCAAACCAATATTTGCTCCCTATAAAACATTAGCTGAGCATTTTTCTGACATGCTCAACAGCTAGTCAATATCTTTATCCTAGGTAAAAGACGCTATAATACAAATACTTAACTGGCTTATCTTTCTATTTGTGCTATACATAATATAGGAGGTAAACACATGCCAAATTCAAAAGAACTACTATCAGTAACTCAAGCGGCGCAAATGCTGCATGTTTCTAAAGCAACGCTAGATTGCTGGCGGAGCAATAAGCGATACCCATTACCGTATTATAAAATCGGCAGATGCGTCCGGTATAAAATGTCAGACCTATTGGATTTCATATCACGGATGCAGGTAGGTAACTTGGGTGCTTCTCCATAGCATAGCACCTAAATCCAAACTTAACACTTTCACAGAGCGTTTCGCGCACTAGGCAATGCTTACCTAGCCGACTAGTCGCGTGCGCTCTCATAACCCATTCTAATTGGAATTACATATTATGAACGACTTAGACAACAGTATTACCTTTGATTCTTACAGAAGACTTAACAATGGAAAACAAGTAGTAAGTGACTTGCTCGACAAGATTATTCCAACGCTTAACCGTAAAAAAGCTTGGTCTGATAAAGCTTATACTAGGGCTAGGAAAACTCTGAATGTAATTCTTGCGAATCTGCTTCCACAGTGCTTTCCTTTAAACAGTAAGTACCTTGCGATTGGTCTCAATTCCAACCTTTATAGGCCTAATATTTATAAGCCGTATTTTATTACCCATAAGATTCTAAGAGCTTTGATTGCTGGTCTCGTGAAACTTGACTTCATCTCAATGTATATCGGCTTCTACGATAGGGCACAAAATATAGGTAGGAATACAAGGCTATGCATTACTGATGAATTTAAACAATTCTTATTCAACTACAATTTTGGAATTGAAAGCATCCAATCAGATTACCGTACAAGGCCTCTGGTTGTATTAAAGGACACAAAACGTAAGATGATTAATTATCCATCTGACGAACGTACAGAAAGCATGAAAGGCAATTTGCTTCTATTCAATCAGCTAATCGAGTGTTCTGACATTAAGCTCAACCTTAATGAAGAGCAAACACTAGCATTGATGGAGAGGATGTCAAATAGGGATGAGCCCAGATGTTTGGACTTAAGCCGCCATGTTTTGTATCGGGTATTTAATAACAACTCCTTTCACCAAGGCGGGCGGTCTTATGGTGGGTTCTGGCAGCAGATACCTGGCGAGTTTAGAAAGTATATAACTATAAATGGGAGGCAAACTATTGAGCATGATTATGCTGAATGTCATCCACGGCTTTTGTATCACATACACGGCCACGTGGCCCCTGTCGGTGATTGCTATAATATTGAAGGCTATGGTGAAGAATACAGGGATTCTGTGAAGGTATATTTTAACATTATGTTGAATGCTACTGATAGAACCAAGACACTTAAAGCCAATAGAAATAGAATACGATTACCTGTTGGTCAAAGTTTAGAAGAACTTGAGTTGGCTATTAATAGAAAGCATTATCTTGTTGCTGACTATTTTTACACAGGTATAGGATTGGAACTTATGAATTATGATTCAATTATTGCAGATAGCGTGATGCTGGAGCTTGCTAATGAGGATATAACATGTCTTCCCATTCACGATAGCTTTATAGTTCAATCTAGTTATTCCAATGAACTCATAGTGGCAATGCGTAAGGCTTACCATGTGCATATAGGTTTTCGAGCCAAGCTTAAGTCAGAACTAACGAACAATGCTACCAATATGATAATGCGCCTAAGAGAATTAAGCTTGTCTAACAATGACTTAAATAGCGAGCTTACAGAGTAAGACAAAGAAGTAAGGATAAGAGGTTATTGGTATGCTTACCCATGTTTACAATATGTATACACTGTAGAACAAAGGTTTACTGCCAGTTTCCTCCCTTACTAATGTCGGTTAGACATTTTGTATCATTCGTATAAATATAATAATAGGGAGTTTCTGCTATATAGTAATAGGTATACTAATACGTCGTTTATACCATCAATAATACCCTTATCACTGGATGTTATAAGCCGCTTCCTTATAATCCTCACCCTCATCCCAAAGCACATTCCAGTTATCTAAATATCTTTTGGCTACAGTTGGATTGTTTTTTATAACGATCACATTCTCAGCGTTCTTATGCTCAGCATTATTTGTATAATTGAAGCTGCCAGTTTCTACTGTTTTGTCATCTACAACCAGATATTTGCTGTGCATTATGGCGTAATCGTAATTAATCCTGATGGGTATACCTGCTTCATATAGCCGTATAACTGCTTTGTAAGGATGTTTGGAATGAGTTTTGTCTAAAACTACCCTAACCAGCACTCCTCGTTCAGAAGCGTCTATAAGGGCATCTGCAACCTTATCCGAGGCGAATGAATAGGCGGCTACGTCTATGTTGTCGTTCGCATCCTTGATGGTGTGCTGGACAAGTTTGATAGCTTGAGGTGATGGGGAGAAAGCGGTTTGAGTAGATTGCCTTGAAACTGCGTTAAATGGAAAGGCTAGGCATAGTGTCAAACTAATTAGTATAATTCTTGTTTTGCTTTTCATACAGCTTCACTTAAGGCTTAGACCTATTGCAATTGACACACCTATTGTAATACTTTTGACTATTGTAAGCCGGACAAAATTAGGTTGTACGCCATTAACAAAAGCCTTGTTCTTATACCAGTCTGGAAAACTGTACGCATATAATAGAACCAAAGTATTGTAACCTGCAAATATGAAGAAGATGATTGCCATACTATTTGTTTAGCCTTTTGATAACGTAAGGAGCTAAGATAAGCAGGAGAAACAATACAAAAACTTCTAAGGATAAAAACCCATAGTCTACGCCTAATATACCAATATTTCCATATGGGGTACTATCGTCAAATAGAAACTGAAACTTATTCTCAACTGGAACTTTATAACCATTTGCATATATCAGTAGTCTTGGTGGAAAAAGGCAGGCCAATGCTATTAAACTAAAACCAAGTTTTACCAGCGATTCATTGGGCCTTTGCTTTATGTAAGTAATGATTCCTCTAATTTTCATATTACCTCCTTGTTTGCGTGTTAATCTCCAACTTCCGAAAACTAGCATGATAAGTATTATAAATTTAATAAGAACAATGAAGGTTTCGTCTAGAGTATTCCTTAGTTCGGTATTCCTCTTAATAGTAGCCATCACCTGCTGCATTTCTTTTATTTGCTCCTCTTCTTGGATTTGCTGTTCCTTATCTGCATCCAGTGAATGCTGAGGAGGCGTAACTAGCTGGCTTTTTTGAACATCCTCATGTTCCAAGCTCATTGCTTTCTGGGTATCTATTTGAGTCTGGTTAAACACTTTATTGAACTGAGCAGTGACAGCATTAAAATCGTCAACATTACCATTCTTATCAGAGGTATGCTGCAATTGATTGAAAGATGTTGATGTTATTTTGTTTTGACTTTCAGAAAACTTTTGGTTCTCCAATTCTTTTAGTAGGTGACTATCTTCTACCGCCTGTTCATCATTTGTTGCCTGCCCTGCTGCTTGTGAATCTGGGGTAAACATAATGAGAAAGAGTAAGATATGTATTATAACTCTAATAATTTATCTCCGAAGTGTACATGCGATTTTGGCATATGAGACTTTGGCTGTCAAATATTCTCTTATGGCAAACACGAGAGCTAGGGCATCAACCATTCATGACAACAGATATAGAACGCTTGTTAATCAACTGGTTGAGTTAAGACAGAATGCAGGGTTGAAGCAAATTGAGCTAGCTGAACTACTAGGGATTACTCAGCCTGATATATCTAAGATTGAAAGATTTGAAAGAAGGCTAGACGCGCTTGAACTGGTCGACTGGTTGAAATTCGTAGAATTTGATTTCGCCCAATTTGGCAAGAAGTTTAAGTGTTAATATCAAGCGGTAATTTATACAGTTCGCATACCGTCGTCAACACGATCAAGTGGAGCAGATGTAATGCTATCCTGACTATGTTGATTTAGCTTGCTGAGTATTTGCAGCCTTAGATTTGTTAGATGAGGCCAATCACTAAAACTAATATGCTTTCTGGCACTATCCAAAAGATCAGCTGTAGTAGCATAACCGATAGCTGTACTTAATTGGCGCAACAATTCTTTACCTGGAAATAGGTTAAGGATTGCTGGTATATCGCTATTAATTATTGCCTTAGAGCAAGTATCATATTCTTTGTCTATTAAGGCAGGTAGATTACTTTGGAGGGTAACATAAGCATTCTTCTGCTTTTCTATAAAGGCAGGAATTCCAACCTTTATGTTAGCTAATGATGATGTATCTATGTTCTTTTTACTTAAATGAGTTCTTGGTAATGCAGTTTTGAAGGACAC
Organism: Alphaproteobacteria bacterium; assembly: GCA_043757405.1. Taxonomy (GTDB): domain Bacteria; phylum Pseudomonadota; class Alphaproteobacteria; order Rickettsiales; family 21-14-0-20-44-7; genus JABDBO01. Next base: position 20,364 of record JAYVPI010000019.1, on the reverse strand, counting down.
TCTGGCAAAAGCAGTATCCAATAGCAGCGTGCTAGCCGTGTTCACAAGCAACTTAGTAAGATCATCTAGTGTAGGCGGATTAGCAAATGTTTTAGCTGCTAATTGACTAAGCAACGATGGCAGACACAAATAGGATTCAGCTTCATGTTGATCTAACATAAGAATATTATCACCAATTATCTCATTATCATTATGATCTCTGTCAATAACTCCAAGAATTCGGCAGGATGGAGCAATTTCTTTCCATATTGTTAGTTTCTTAGTTGAATCAAGGACTTCCTTATGACCGCCTAATGAAACCACTTTTACATCGTCACCAACAAGCCAAGTATAAAACGGCATATCAAAAGATGTGTCAGTTCCCTCCACACCGATAACCTTGTTTGCAGACAAGATTGCAGGTATCGCTCCTAAAAGATCTGCCTGATCAGGATACGACAATTCTCTAATATCTGTAAAAGGAACTAGCTTATTATTTACTTTATCAATTCCAAACAATGAGTTTACATTTGATCGCAGGGCAAATGAAATTGAGTGAGTTGCATAAATAAACTGGGCCTTAGGCAAATAATTCTCAATAACATCCCAAACCTGATTTGCTAGCAAGGGATTTAAATGTGCCTCTGGCTCGTCTACAATTATTGTAAAGTCAGGTTCATTGTTCAAGATTATATCTGCAATTAATGCAAAAACTTGTCTTTCTCCGTCCGAAGCGTTCCCAATATTATATGTTGCTCCCTTTTGTTTTAGATACAACTGCTCACTTTCGTTCAGACTAATTTCAATGTAAGGAAAAACCGAAGTAAAAAGCCTGAATGTCGTATCTAGGATTCTTTCTTGTTCCTTAGGAGAATCGCCTTTTCTCCCTCCAACGTCCCAATCACGAAGTGATATTAGATAATCATCTCTTTCTTGCTTATCACGCTGTTGCAATGTCATCAAAGAAAAGCGAATCCGGCTTTTCAAAGTTCCACCTCTTGTTGATTTATAACTAGCTTCAGCTTTTTGAGGAGTACCGTAAGTTCCATATGCGCTTGCAATTTGAGCATTATTGAGTTCATCAAGAACTACACGATTACTATCTATTTTTAGATAGCGATTCCCTTTCCCTCTGGAGGTCATAGAATGGCACCAGTAATCTAATAATTTGGTCTTCCCCGATCCATTGGAGGCAAGTATAACACCTATGCGCCCACATACTTCATCCGCATTTGGAAAGTGTTTCTCTGAATGTTTATCAACTTGTAACCGATACTCCATTTGAGGATTATACCTTTTATAGCAGTCATGCCAATATGCAGTTTTTTGGTGAGCTAATTTCAGCACCGATTAGAATAGCTCTGACAAGCCTCAACCCCCTGCCTACCCCTGTGTTTTAGCTTCCATATGAAACACCCTTGTCTTTTTATTGAAGCAATCATGTATTTAATGAAGGATATGATCGTGCTACCTATGTTCATCCAAAATCATATCTTGTCATACCTAGCTATACACACAACGTATGACATACGTATGACAGGGCTTTTATACGAAAAACGTATACTCACATAACATATTGAATTTAGTGGTGGAGGCTACAGGAATCGAACCTGCGACATTCTGCTTGCAAAGCAGATGCTCTACCAACTGAGCTAAGCCCCCATCCGTCCGCAATTCTCTAATTTGAATTGACGGAGAAATCAACAACTATTCTCTCCCACTCCTTCGAGGGCGTAAGCCATCCGAAGCCAACGGCGAAGGATGGTGGGTCCGGGAAGAGTTGAACTTCCGACCTCACGCTTATCAGGCGTGCGCTCTAACCAACTGAGCTACGAACCCCGCTTTGTGGAAAGCGTTTATCATAAGAAATCAGCTTTAAATCAAGCAATATTTTGAATCGGGCCTTTATAAAGCCTTTTACACATCATAATGGATAACTTATCGCCCCTCGACAATGATTGCTGCAACCAACCAAAAACAATGGAGCCTATATGAAAACCTTAAAAATACTCGCAGTTTCAGGCCTAATCGCCAATATCTGCATCAGCCCGGCAACCGCTGCCGATCCGGCAAAACCTTCACACGCTACAGCTGACTTCCTCAAAAATGCCGGTATTGGCGGCAAATTCGAGGTTGATTCAAGCAAAGTGGCTTTAGAGAAATCTCATAACAATGAAATCAAAGCCTTCGCCCAAAAGATGGTGGATGACCACAGCATGGCGAATGATGAGCTAAAATCCACTGCCGCTTCAGAAAACCTGGAATCTGCGATTCCTGATGACTTAGACGCCAAACACCAAAGAATGTTGGATAAACTAAAATCTGACTCCGCCGATAAATTCGATGCCGATTATATCAAAGCCCAAAACGACGCGCATAAAGAAGCCATCGCCGCTTTCCGCAAATATTCCGCAAAGGGTGATGATAAAGCCTTAAAAGACTTCGCCACCAATACTTTACCGGCTTTGCAGGAGCATAAATCGATGATAAAAAAACTGAAATCCGGCAGATAATATATACTTTTATATCCAAAAACGCTGTTTGTACCAACAAGCAGCGTTTTTTATTTTACCTCTAGCAATAGATAGTTTAAGCATCTTAACATGCTAAAAGGTAAAGCAATATATTACATTGCAGGTGTTAGCGTTATAGCTTTAATCAGCATACCCACAGGCTTGCTGGCTTATAACCAATACAAACTGCAGCAAACGATCGCTCAATTGATGGTGCAGCAAAAACCTCAAACACCACAAACTATTGAGCCGCAAGCCGGTTTTGAACCCGTATCGCAAACTTCTATTGAACCAGCAGCCACACCGGAACCACAACAAATATCACAAGCGCCACTCCCGCCAAAGCCAGCAAAATTTGTTCAAAAATCCTTGGGCCGGGAATATGCAATGCGCCCACCAGCTCCGGCATTTGATAGCGAAGTCCCAAAACCGCAGCAAGAAGCCATTCACAAAAACATTGCCCGTCCTGAACCGGCCATTCCCGTATATCGCCCCGCATCACAGGCAAAAGCCCCATATTTAAATACATATGTCCCGCAGCCCCAATATAAATTGCAACCGTGGCAAATTGAAAAACTAAAAGAACTCCATGCGCCAATTCCGCCTGACGCAACAAAACCAATGGAAGCAAAAGTTGAAGAAGCCAAAGCGGAAGAAAAAATCCTCGGCGGCGATGTTACCGGCTCCTTCGCCCTAACTTCCAATTACAGCTTTCGCGGCATCAACCAAAGCAAAAAACGCCCTGCCGCGCAAGGCGGTTTGGAATATATGCACAAAAGCGGAATCTATGCCGGCGTCTGGGGCTCCAATGTCGATTTCAACGATGGCGACCACGCACAGCTGGAAGCCGATCTCTACACCGGCTATCGCAGCACCCTTACCGACAATATCTCCAGCGATATCGGCGCAATCTATTACGCCTATCCCGGCTCTAATTCCAAATACAATTATAACTACGCTGAAGTTTATGTTTCCGGCCAATATGAAATGCCTCTCGTAATGGATCTCGGCGGCGGCTTCAAAACTGATAAAGTCAAAATCAGCCCCAGCTTCTCATATTCGCCACAATTCCAGCTCAAAAGCGGCTCCGCATATTATTTCAAAACCACCGCCGCAGTACCAGTTGGCCACGGCGTAACATTAGACGGCCATCTCGGCAAACAATGGATCAGCAAAAACTCCGCCTTCGGCCTGCCTGATTACATGGATTGGTCATTTGGCGTTGCTTATGCATTACCAAAAGACTTCGAGCTAAAACTCCAATATATCGACACTGACATCGATAATAAAGATTGCCCACTCGACGCCTGCGACGCCAAAGGCGTGCTGTCTTTGAGCAAAAGCTTCTAGACTCCAGACTTACTGCGGTGTGGTTTGGCAACTTTACCGCCCCCAATCCTTTTAGCCTTATAGATATCATACGCACAAGACCATCTTCTAGACCCGACGCAATAATTAACCTTTTTAAGCAGCGCATAATTATTCTTGATAAAATCCGCCAATGGTTTGTGTGCCTGGTTTATACACTCATTCCAATTATAATAATTAGCCCGTCGCCAAATAAATTTCTGCGGGCTTTGGTCAAAGATGATCAAATCCGGCTTGGAAATTGAGAGATCGTGGAAAATAGCGCTGTATGTATAATCTCTGTCAGCATAAAATTTACTATCAACAAAACAATGATCCTCCACCGTGGAATCTTCATAAATCGCCGGCAACATCCACAAATGGTGGAATCGCGTACCCCAATTACTATGAGTATAATTAACCAGCGGAAAAGCCGGGTATAAATTTGTATTGAAGATAAACAAACTATTATGCGGAGAGTTGGCCTTAATGACGTCTTCCAGCTTGGCATAGACAACATCACTGCGCGAAGTGTGTTTTAAATCATCAAGATTCAAGTTTATGAACCTGATATAAAATGCACAAATTGCCAAAAGTATAATCGGAAGAAAATATTTTTTATTTTCAGTCGTGACATTAAGCTTCAAACCTGAATAAGCTCCGCCGATAATAATTACACCGGTAATAATCCACAAAGCAGTTGAATCTATAAACATCAGCATAAACAATGTTTCCTGCAGCGGATAAAGAATCAGGAAAACAAGGCCGACACTCGCCAGAAAGATATTAGTTGGGATATTGAATGGCTTTTTCCGGGTTATAAATACAAATAGGAAAACTAGAAAATACAGCGGTAATGGCTGCAAAAACATGCTCACCGTACTCAACTCAAAAAACAGCTTTGCGACAATACCAATAGTAGCGGCTGCAAATAAAGCGCAAGTTGTACCAAGCGCAAAAGGCAAATTCTTCCATTTAATCGCCGGATTCTTCTTAAAAATCTTTATCGCCATGCCAACCAGGTCAGCTTCAAAAACAACCATTAGCGCAATTAAAAAACTGAATGAAAGAAGCGGGAAATATGTATATTCCCAACCTTTGAACTGGGCGAGCGGCAAAACAGTCGCCGCGGCAAGAAGCCCCACCCACAAACGGCGGCTACGAATATTCAAAAGCCCGTCGGTAAAAGCAATCAATAACAAAACAAAAGCCAGAGGAACAAAATTTGGCAGGCCGGTATAAAGCATTTCATCAAGATCAAAGCGGTGCCCATAATAAGTCTTCATCCCAATCGGCAAGACTTCAGAAAAATAATAGGGGAAGTAAACATAAGAGGCGGCGACATACACAAAAATCAGCGACAACAATATTAAATATGTAGGTTGGCGCTCCTTAAAAGAAGCACGATTGCCCATCAAAATACTGATCTCAATGGCGACAAAGAAAAATAAATAAAACGGTTTGAGCAGAAAACCAAACAAGCAAAGCGTATATACAACCCAGCTATAATCCCGGTTTTCTGCACCGGTTACCTTCAAATAAACCGATAATATGTAAGGCGTAACAAAAATAACGAATAAATGTTCCCTTTCGCCAAAAAAACCGCCATTAAGCGGCAGAATCACAAAATATACAAATAACCCCGGTATCAAAACCAGTCTTTTTACCGAAGTATCAAGCGTTTTCCAGATGAGCTTCAATGTCAAAGCATAACAAAGCATGGTCAAAGCAAGAACCATACTATTGAACGTAACTTGATAATCGTAATTGATAAAATCAGCGATAAAATTGGACAGGAAATGCAGGAAAAAAACCAGCGGCGGATTTATTTCAAATAAATCCCTATATAATACTTTCCCGTTAAGTGATGCCTCGGCAGCATATGTAAGCCAGCCAATATCACAATTAACAGCTCTGGTTATTATCGAATTTGTCAGCAAATAAAGGCAAATTCCTCCCAGACAAGCCAGCACAGCCTCAAGTATAAAATTTTTATTTTGTTTCGCTGTCATAACTTTTCTCTACAACTTATTATGTTTGGCTGGCTCAATAACTCAGTAGAAATTAATTTTATAAATAAGACTGCAGGCAGATAGTCCGGGATTATAAGCATTATTATAACTACTGGCCGATATACACCCCGTACCGGTATTACTCGCCTTAACATCGCCAGTAGTGGGGTTTCCATCATCCATTTTTATATCAATCGCCCGCGCCTGATTCACCGTATATGCCGGAACGCCAGCAATTGTAGTGCCGGCATTAGAGGGTAATCCCAATACATAAAGATAAATGACGCCATCATTAGTACCACCAATCAAACTCGTCACATAAGCCGCGTTAACCGGAATCGCCCCAGTACCTTTTATGCCATATGGAACCTCAGGAACATTAACTCCAGCTTTAATACCCACAGCAGGAACGGTTGAAGTGTAAGCTGTTTTTGAAGCTAGGCCGTTTAAATTTAAGTGAACCCAGAAATTAGCAACTTCGCTTGTGAATGTATCCGTCACCCCTAAATCAGTATCTTCCAATACGCCATTCCTATTGCCTGCAGGCGACATAACATTTGAGTCGCCAGGATATGAATTATACTTCGTCTGAAAATCAAGCGCTGCAATATTATATTGCTGCAGATTCTTAACCATCGACTGCGCCTTGGCCACATCGATCATACTTTTAGCAGCAAGAATTCCGCCTACCAGCAGGCCAATCACAACTAATACAATAGATAGCTCAACTAAAGTAAAACCTTTCTTGTGAGCATGCACATTACTGATCATCTAGTAGTATTTATTAAATACCATTCCATTTAGCAAGCTAATATAATCAAGCAAAAAAACTGGTGCCGTCTGAGGGACTCGAACCCCCGACCCACTGATTACAAATCAGTAGCTCTACCAACTGAGCTAAGACGGCCCATTAGCTGGCCGGAATATACGCACACACCAAAATTTTTCAACATATTTCTTAAATCTTTGTATATTCTGCGCCAATGAACACCAGAAAGTCGATAATATTAGGCACCCGCGGCTCACAACTAGCGCTGATCCAGGCGGAAATGGTAAAGGCCGAACTCATCCGCCATTACCCCAATCTCAGCGTTGAAATTAAACCGATCAAAACCAGCGGCGATATCTTCAAAGACGCGGTCTTGGCCGATATCGGCGGCAAAGAATTATTCACCAAGGAAATCGACCAGCAATTATTCAATGGCACAATCGATATCGCCGTCCATTCGTTGAAGGATGTCCCCGGAATAATCTCCCCGCAACAACAGATGGTTGCCACCTTGCCGCGCGGCGATGCCCGTGATTGCCTGATTGGCGCCACATCACTAGCTTCACTTCCGCAAAATTCCATAATCGGCAGCGCTTCACCTCGCCGCAAAGCTCAAATCCTCGCCCTACGCCCCGATCTTAAAGTAATAAATTTCCGCGGCAATGTCCAAACCCGCGTCAAAAAAGTTGCCGATAAACAAGTCACCTGCACATTATTGGCCATGGCGGGATTAGACAGATTAAAACTAGATGTCGTACGCCACCCGTTAACCATAACCGAAATGCTCCCCTGCGCCGGACAAGGCATCATCTCCATCGCCGCCCGCAGCGATGACGGCGCCACAATTAAACTGATGCAAGCAATCAACCATAGCGAAACCTTCATCATCGCCACCGCCGAGCGGGCGGTCCTTTCCACCTATAATGGAAATTGCCAAACCCCAATCGCCGCCCACGCAATTATTAAAAATGGGGATCTGGTTTTAGATGCATTAATCGCCAACCCCGACGGCAAGCAAATTTTCCGCATCACCATGCATGGCGCATCAACTGACGCCAGAAAAATAGGCACCGAAATGGGAAATAAACTCCTCGAAAACTCACGAGGTTTTGCGTGATTCTCATCACCTCATCATTAATTAAAACCCCGTCATTCTCACCGGTAGGGTGGGAATCCAGAGCCGCGCACTCCACAATCCCTGGATCCCCGCTGCGCGAGGATGACAAAACATTATTCTATACCAAAGCAAGAATTTGATATGATCCTAATCACCCGCGCCCAAAACGAAGCTGAAAAACTAGCCCAAATCCTTGAGCGCAAGAATTTCGAATGCATCTTAGAACCAATGATAAATATCAGATATACCCAACCCAACTGGGAAAATCATTTCAACTCTCAAATTCAATCTTTCCTAGCCACCAGTAAAAACGCCAAAAGATTCGCGCCAAGTGGTTACCCCTTAGCCGCCATCCCGGAACAGGGAAAAAACTCATATGCATTATTCCAATGGATATTGCAAAACCTAAAGCCGGAAAAAGGCAAACTAGTTTATTTACGTGGCGATAAAATCAGTTTTGATCTTGCGCAAGAACTCAAAAAATACGGTTTCATGGTCGAAGAAATAATCACCTACCATTCCCTTTCCCCAGAAAATTTCAGCAAAGACTTCCTCACAAACCTTTCCAATATTGAGCTCGCCACATTTTTCTCCAAACAAACCCTCGTCAATTTCCTGAACCTTGCCACAAAAAACAAACTACAATTGAAGAAAATGCGTATCTTGTGCATCAGTGAGGAAGTCGCAGGGCAATTAAGCAACGTCAAAGTAAGCGAGATCCACATTTCCGATACCCCTGATTTAGAGGGGATGATACACAAGATCGATGAAATTTACTGATAAACAACTTATCATCGTAATCGGTATCGCCGTTTCCTTGCCCTTGTTTTTCATCGGCATCAAAGGCCACGACGCTCTTAGCCACCTCATCCTCTCCCGCCTCTTCGCCGACCAGTTCCTCACCGGCGACCTCTATCCCCGCTGGCTTTTCCACGCCGAAAACAACTTCGGCTCCCCGGCCCTTTACCATTTCTCATCATTACATTATTACATCGCGCTAATTTTTTACCCCTTGCGCCAATTCGACCAAATCCCGGGGCTGCTTGCCCTCTACTGCACAGCTACACTTGGCATCATCCTCTCCGGCGTTTTCATGTATGATTACCTGCGCCAAAAAACCGCCGAAACCGCCGCATTGCTAGGCGCATTATTATATATGACCGCCCTCTACCATCTTGGCACCGACTTATATTACCGCTTCGCCTTCTCCGAAATCTGGGCCTTTGCCTTCATGCCGCTTTGTCTCTATTACCTAGAAAAACCTTCCCCCACCGGCCTCACCCTCGCCTATGCCGCCCTGATCCTCACCCATCTTCTCACCGCCATAATCTTCACCCCGATCCTCGTGGTAATGATCCTAATGCAAAAAAAATTCACCCCATTTATCTCCTTGGCAATCGGCTTCGGCCTCGCCGCCCTCTACTGGCTCCCCGCAATCTCCAACCTCGACATAGTCTCCCCACAAGTCGGCGTTGGCATCTATTCCATCAACAAAAACTTTCTCAGCCTAAACACCCCAGAAGGAATCTACCTCAGTCTCACAGCCGCCCTGCTGCTGCTCTACATGCCCTTCAAAACCCGGGAACGCGAAAACCATATCTGGATCGCCATCCTCATTGGCAGCATCTTCATGGCTCTCCCCTTCAGCGCCCTGATCTGGAAATTAATTCCTCAACTCTCCGTCCTCTCCTTCCCGTGGCGCTTCCTGGCACTGGCAGTCCTTGCCGCCAGCATCCTCTCCATCCACGCCAAACCAAAATATGTAATAGTCCTGATCATCCTCAACATTGCTCTGGCCTATCCCGCCATAATCGGCAAAAATACGCAAAACGCCGAGCCATACTTAAAGGCTAATATGATCACCACCGATGACTTCCGCACCAAATGGACAGACCAGGAACTAATCAACAAAAACGGTTTCAAAACTCCGGCAAAGCTCAAAAAATTAGAAACCGATGCTGATGCCTATTTCCACCCGCGCGAAATGACCATCCACTCCACCCATGCCGGACTAGTAACAATCCCCCAATTCTATTATCCAAATTGGAAATCAGAATATCCCCTTAACCCCTCCCCCAAAACCGGCCTTATGCAGATAAACCTGCCCCAACCCGGCACATACATAATTAATTTCGTCTATAGCCAGGAAGAAAAAGACGGCTTCCTCATTTCCGGCATATCGTTGCTGTTGCTTATCGCCAGATTTGCTTTTATAAGGTCGAGATATGGAAATTGACGAAAAAACCATCACCAAAATCGCCAAGCTCGCCCGCATCAAAGTCAAGGATGAGGAAAAGGCGCATTATGCCAAGGAACTTTCCTCGATCATGAACTTCGTCGAGCAATTGCAGGAAGTGGATACGGATAATGTTCCAATTATGACTTCCGTAGTCAGCTCCGAACTCCCGATGCGCGAAGATAAAGTTACTGACGGCGGCTATGCCAAAGATATCATCGCCAACGCCTCCAAATCGGATTTTGAGTGTTTCGTAGTGCCGAAAGTAGTCGACCAGGGTTAGGCATGAAGGCCTCACATATCCTCATTTTTCTTATATTTGCAAACATCCTCCCCGCCTGGTTCTTCCAATACTTCTCCTCCCAAGACGGCCCGATGCACATCGCAATAGCCTATTACATCACCAATCTTTGGAATGGTAGCTGCCCCAATATCAACACCCTCTTCCAATTTACCCAAGCCCCCTCCCCAACCTGGGCGGCCTATATCTTCATTATTCCATTACTAAAAATCTTCCCGGCATTGCTGGTTGAAAAAATCATGTTCACCATCGCTGTTACCGCATTCTCAGTGGCCATCTACATTCTCCTCAGAACCATCAACAAAACCAACACCTGGTTCATCGCCCCGCTACTAGTCCTCCTCCCCAACTATCTCCTCTACATGGGCGGCTATAATTTCATCCTCAGCCTGGCTCTCAGTTTCCTAGGCATAAGCTGGTGGCTAAAATCCGGCAAAATACAGAACACCAAAAACTTGATAATCTTCACTATCCTTCAAATCACCCTCTACTTCTCCCACATCTTCGGCGCCGCCGTTTTTGTCCTTGCCATCGCCGCCCTGGAACTTGGCGATCGCGGATTCAAAAACATTCACAAAACCGCAGCTTATTATTTCATCAGCTCCATTCCAGTGATGATATTATTCTATTTATATTCCCAAACTCCCAAAATGCCCGTCGAAGGCAGCATGGGCCTGGCTGAAAAAATCTCCTACCTCCTCATCCCAGTCCTCCTCCACACCTTATCCAAACATGACTACACCTTAATTATCCTCACCGGCATCGCCACTTGGCTGTTATTAGCATTAGTTCTCCTCAACAAACGCAAAACCTCATCCACAAAACTATATTACCTCCCCATCATTTTCGCCCTAGCCCTTCTTCTTACACCTTCCAGCTTCGGCGGCGGCTGGATAATCGAACCGCGTGTCGAATTATATTTCTTCATCACCTTATTATTATGGTTAAGCGCCTATACCTACAGCAACCGCGAAAAACAAATTATCATCATTGTTTCCCTCGCCCTCACATTTTTCTGCCAATACAACAAATTCCTGGAACTCCCTAAATACTCCAAAACCATCGGCATTTTCCAAACCGAAAAATCCTATATCCCCGATAACTCCACCATCTTCTCCGTATACCTAAACCCAATGGTAATCGACTACCAAACCGGCGAAGAAAACCGCAACGAACCAATCCCCGATCTCAATGGCTTCCTAATCGCCAACAAATCCTGCATAGCCGAAGTCAGCAACCGCGCACTGGCCGAAATCAACAGCTTCCCGGCAACGTACAAAGAACAAACCAACCCGCATTATAAACTAGGCAAACTGCGTAACGAAAACGGCCTGACGATGATGCCGCCTGATGTAGATATCGCCAATTACGAAAAATCCACCGGCGCAAAAATCGATTATATAATCATCCACGGCCGCGCCGAAAACCTGTTCCAATATCCAAAGGAATATAATCTGGATTCCAAAGCGCGTTATGAAAAACTAATGCGCCAGGTCAATACCGGCTTTACCCTGATCCATCAGTCAGATGATAGATCCTTGAATATCTACAAAAGAAAATAAATGGTAAATTGTCATCCTCGTGCTCGACACGAGGATCCAGGGTTTCTCTGTTCACAAGCCCTGGATTCTCGGATCAAGTCCGAGAATGACAAGGTGGTTTTATTCCAACTTCTTGTAAAACAACCCGTGCTTAGCAATCACATAGAGCGCCCGCACGCCATCTTTCCAGCCTATCTTTTTCCCCTCGTCATGCGTGCGCCAATAATAACTGATCGGCATCTCCACAATACGCAGATATTTCCCGTCAATCCTCAACCGGCTGAACTTTGCCGTCAATTCCGGGTCAACCCCGAAACGATCTTCCGTGATAGTGATATGCGCAAAAATACTCCGCCGGAATATTTTATAACAAGTCTGCACATCCGAAAAATAGCGGTTGGTGAAAAAATTGGAGAACGAAGTAATAATTTTATTCGCAATCCGGTGCCAGAACCGCTGCACCTGCCGCTCTTCCGCATATAAATACCGCGAGCCATAAACCACATCTGCCCTATCCTCGATTATCGGCCGGACCAATTTTTTCAAATCCTCCGGGTTCAACTCCAAATCCGCATCCTGCACCGCCAATATATCACCCGTCGCCCGCTCAAAACCCGTGCGCAATGCCGCGCCCTTACCCATATTAATTTTCTGCCGTATGAATGTAACATTGTCATATTTCCCAGCCACACTTTCCCCAATCATCGCCGTCGAATCTGTAGATGCATCATCCACCAAAATTATCTCCAACTTCAAATCCGCACTCTCAATCGCCCGCACCTTGTCCACACAAGCGGCAAGAGTTTTTTCCTCGTTATAGGCCGGGATAATGATGCTTAATGTTGTCATGATGCTGATTTTATTATAATTCAGTAATTGAACATGCAAACAGTAAATTCACCAAAACCGCCAAAAACCACGTTTTATATTCTGGTTCTGGTAATTTTATTAAACTTGGCCAAGCTGTGGTTTTTCAAATATTTCCCCTCCGCTGATGGTGCTGCCCATATTGAACTTGCCGCCGTAACCCGCAGCCTACTTAGCGGAAACTGCCCTGGTATCAGCAAAATCTTTACCTTTACCCCAACAATAGTCCCCACCTGGATCGCCAATTTCATCCTTGTCCCATTATTAGCAATCTTCCCCGCCTTCATCGCTGAGAAGATCCTGGTCTCCATCTACATCATCCTTTTCCCACTTTGCCTCTATCCATTATTCCGCAAAATCAACCCCAACTCTATCGTCCTACTCCTGGCCGCCTGCCTCTTTCTGCCCAATTACACATATTATAGCGGCAATTATAATTTCATCCTCAGCTTCCTATTTTACCTATACTCCATAAACTGGTTCATAACCCACCGCCATAAACCAAATATAATATTCTTTACTATTCTATTTTTCTTAAACTACCTGTTCCACCTTTTTGGCTTCCTCGCCTTCTGCCTCTCCATTTTCATAATCCACAGCTCCGATTTCAAAAACCTCCGCACCTATCTAAATAAAGGCCTCCTCGCCTTAGCCTGCGCCCTCCCCACTTTCGCCATCTTCATCCACTATCTCTCACTCCCCCGCATCCCCATCGGCGGGGAATCCTCTGCATATCTCCACCTCCTCCACATAATCGCCCCCACAATAATCTTCACCGGTTTCGATTTCACCTATGCCACAATCATCATCGCCAACATCTATTTCCTCTTCACCATAACCTTCCTCGCCTACAAAAACCGCAGCACCAAAAACCCATATAATTTTTTCCTCTGGCTGGCCGTGACCTTCACCCTTCTCACCCTGATCCTCCCCGGCGGCTTCGGTGGCGGCTCCGGCTTCGGCCCGCGGCTGCAATTATATATTTATATATTCCTGCTGCTATGGCCCGCCCGTTTCAACCTCGCCCCCCGCACATCAACCATCCTAACCATCATCCTCACCACCGCCCTCATCTACCAAAACCTGGCCAGCTACCCATACTTCGCCGCCTATAACAAACTAGCCGCCCACATCGAAACCGCGGAAAAAATTATCCCCAATAACTCCACCATTTACAGCGCCAACCTCTCCCCCGACCTCCCGCCCGGGCGCATCGGATATTTTAAAATGTCAGGCTACATTACCGCCGATAAATCCTGCATTATCAACACTTCCAGCTATGCCTTATCCGAGAAAAACACCTTCCCCGTAGCATTCAAAGACCAATATAACCCCAACTACCACCTTGGCAGCTTCCGCGACCCCAAAAGCAAAATGCTCAATCCCCCAATTGCCGATTTTGAGAAATATCAGGCCGAAACGGGAGTAAATATTGATTTTGTCTCAATAATGGGAGATAAACCAAATCTATTGAAAACCCAAAACTCCTTCCGTCCTTTTTACCAGAGCGCGGATGGGATATTAAAAATATATGAGCGAACTGACCGAACTGACAATTGAAAAAGCCCGCGAGGGTTTGGCCGCCAAAAAATTCTCCGCCGTTGAGCTGACGCAGGCGCATCTTGACGCCATCGCCAAAAACCGCGACTTGAACGCTTTCATCGTCGAAACCCCTGAAATTGCATTAGCTCAAGCCGCCGCCGCCGATAAAAACGGCAATAAAGGCCTCCTCGGCGGCATCCCAATCGCCGTAAAAGATTTATTCTGCACCAAAAACGTCCACTCCCAAAGCTGCTCAAAAATCCTAAAAAATTTCAAACCCGGGTACGAATCCACGGTCACCGCCAACATGTTCTCCCAAGGCGCAATCATGCTCGGCAAAACCAACATGGATGAAATGGCAATGGGCAGCGGCAACTTGAACAGCTGCTACGGCCCCGTCCTAAACCCGTGGGACAAAACCCGCGTCCCTGGCGGCTCATCTGGTGGTTCAGCCGCAGCCGTATCCGCCAATCTCGCCATCGCCGCCCTCGGCTCCGACACCGGCGGCTCCATCCGCCAGCCCGCCGCATTTGTCGGCATCACCGGCATGAAACCAACTTATGGCCGCTGCTCGCGTTGGGGAATGATCGCTTTCGCATCTTCCCTCGACCAAGCCGGCCCAATGGCCAAAACCGTCAAAGACACCGCGATCTTGTTACAAGCCATCGCCGGTTACGATAAAAAAGATTCCACTTCCACCAACCTCGCCCTGCCCGACTTCATCAAAGCCGCCTCTGACACCAACATCAAAGGCAAAAAAATCGGCATCCCTAAGGAATACCGCGTTGAAGGCACGCCGCAGGAAATCGCCGACCTCTGGGATAAAGGCGCAAAATTATTAAAAGACGCAGGTGCCGAAATCGTGGATATCTCATTACCCCACAGCAAATATGCCCTCCCAACCTATTACATCATCGCCCCCGCCGAAGCTTCAAGCAACCTCGCCCGCTATGACGGTGTGCGCTATGGCCTGCGCGTTGACGGGAATACATTGGACGAAATGTACGAAAACACTCGCGCCGAAGGTTTCGGCCCGGAAGTCAAACGCCGCATCATGATCGGAACCTATGTTCTCTCCGCCGGATATTTCGACGCCTATTATAAAAAAGCCCAGCGCGTGCGTTATTTAATCGCCCAGGACTTCATCGAAGCCTTCAAAAAATGCGACGCCATCTTGACGCCAACCACGCCAAGCGAAGCCTTCAAAATCAACGAAAAAGTCACCGATCCAATTACGATGTATTTAAATGACTTGTTCACCGTAGCCGCTTCTTTAGCCGGCCTCCCCGCCATCTCATTACCAATCGGCCTCTCCAAAAACGGCCTCCCGCTTGGCCTACAGTTAATCACCGGCACTTTACAGGAAGAAAAACTATTCAATATTGCCGCCGCGCTGGAGTCATCCGCAAACTTCACCGCTAAACCACAGATATTCTGATATATCTTGTATTATATTCTGAATTAGCTAGTTTTTTCCAATGGCTATAAAAAGAATTTTCAGTGATTATTTCTTTATAATCCTCATCGCATTGTTCGGCATCGCCGCAACACTGGGCCTGGCCTGGCAAGAATATCAATCCACCGCCTTAATAACCCAGGCAAATTTTAGCCGCGACGCTGATGAGCGTTTGGACCTTCTCGATAATTCAATGAAGAACAGCATGTATATATTACAGTCCATGGTTTCGTTCGCCACCAATAATACAGATGAGGCTGATTTCAAAAACTTCGCCAATTCACTTTTGAAAGATTATCCATACATCGAATCATTCGTCTGGGTTCCCCGCATTAAAAAATCCGATCGTGCCGAATTTGAACGCGAAGCCGCAATGAGTTATCCCGGTTACCGCATTACCGAACTTGATAAAGACCGAAATTTCGTACGGGCGCCAATACGTGATGAATATTTCCCGGTTTATCACGTGCAGCCGCTCAAAAACAAAGACGCCCTCGGCTTCAATTATGCTTCCGACGAATTGCGCGGCAAAGCCATCGAAATGGCACGCGAAACCCATAAAATCGCTGGCACCGCCGGAGTTAAATTCATCATCACCAAGCGCAACGGTATCCTGCTTTTCGCCCCAGTTTATAATGGTGACGAATTGTCCGGCTTCGTAGTTTGCGTCCTGCCCATGCAAAGCATAATCGATCTCCCCCTCCAACCATTAGTTCCGCGCGGCAACAGCATCATCGTTCATGACATAACCAATAATAGCACCGTCCTTCACGTCCGCCCTTCACGCATTGCCAAATTGAGCGCCGAAGATGTCATCACCCAATATAACGCTCACAACAGTATTTCCAAAACCCGCATCATCAGCTTCGCCGGACGCAGCTGGGGTATAACCGTCATTCCGGCACCAGGTTATTATAACTTAAAAATCACTCGCCAAGTCTGGACAATTCTACTTTTCGGGCTGGCCTTCACAACTTTCTTCGTCATTTATATGCTCCGCCGCATTGATGAAACCAGCCGCATCACCGCCGAAGTCACCAACCGCACCCATGAACTTTCACACACCAAGCGCGAGTTGGAACTCATCCTTAATTCCACCAAGGAAGGTGTCATCGGTGTCGATAAAAACGCAATCATAACTTTCTCCAACATCATGGCGCCGCTAATGTTGGGATACAAAAAAACCGACATCATCGGCCAATCATTCTACGACCTGATCCTGCGCCTGGAAAAAACTGAAATGCATAGGAACACTGTCGTTCTCGCTTTAAGCCAGGACACCGAAAACAAAGCCGTCGATAACGAAGTATTCTATCGCCGCAATTCCCAACCCATGAAGGTCGAATACACCGCCTCATCGCTTATCGAAGATAATCTAATCACCGGTGCGGTGATTGTTTTCCGCGATATCGCCGAGCGTAAATTATATGAAGAACAGCTAGAGCAAAAAGCTCTCTACGATCAACTCACACATCTCGCCAATCGCGGGCACTTTGTCGAACTCTTGAAAAATGCCATCGCCCGCGCCCACCGCATGGAAACCAAAATCGGCGTAATTTTCATGGATATGAACGATTTCAAACCGATCAACGATACGCACGGCCACGCTGCCGGTGATCGAGTATTGCAGGAATTCGCCACACGCCTCAAAGCCGGTTTGCGTGAATATGATACCGTCGCCCGTTTCGGCGGCGACGAATTTGCCATTATCGTTGATAATGTAATCGACGCCGGCCAATGCATGATCGTTGCCGAAAGATTGGTGCGCCGTTTAGAGGAGCCATATGTTATTGATAACAAAAAATATAACATCACATCTGCCATCGGCATTGCTTTATACCCTGATGACGCCGAAAACCTCGATGAATTGATGGTCGCTGCAGATAGCGCGATGTATGCAGCTAAGAAAGACAAAACCAAACCTTACATGTTCTGGAAAAAAAATGCCGCCAAGAAAAAAACCAATAAGAAACCTAATCCTAAACTGTCACCCCGTTGAATAACGGGGTCCAGCGTTTACAAGAACCGCCAAACCCCGTCATGAAGACGGGGTGACAATTATCAGGAACAAAATATGGCCAGGAAAAAAAGCAAAAAACTTATAAATAAAAAATCCCTGCGCAAAGTTGCCATCGCCGGAATGATCGGCAATGCGCTGGAATGGTATGATTATGCGCTTTACGGCAATTTCGCCCCCATCATCGCTGTCTTGTTTTTCCCATCCGGCAACAAAACCGTTTCTATCCTCATCACCTTTGGCATTTTCGCCGCCGGCTTCATTATGCGCCCCCTTGGCGCCCTCATCTTCGGCTATATTGGTGATCGCTATGGCCGCAAAATCTCCCTCGCCATCTCCATCCTCCTGATGGCCATCCCCACCGCCTTCATCGGCCTGCTCCCTACATATGCCCAAATCGGCCTAGCCGCGCCAATCCTCCTCACCATTATCCGCTTGTTACAAGGCATAGCGCTCGGTGGCGAATTCTGCGGCTCGATAACCTATATGGTCGAACACTCTACGCCCAAAAACCGCAACTTCGCCGGTAGCTTGTCCGTGATCAGCCTGGTCATGGGAATGTTATTAGGCTCCGCCGTTGCCGCCCTTTTCGCCCACAACCTCAGCCAAACCGAATTATATAGCTGGGGCTGGCGCGTGCCATTTATCATCGGCCTCTTCATCGGCCTGATCGGCCTTTATATCCGCAGCTTCCTCTCCGAAAGCCCGGAATATGAAAACGCCAAAGAATTCGACCAGCTCGCCGCCAAACCAGTACGCGAATTATTCCGCAATAACTCCCGCGGCATCATAGTCGCGACTGGCCTTTATATGGCAGTTACAGTCCCTTTCTACATGCTCTCCGTTTTCATGAACACTTTCCTCGCCAAATTCCTCAACTTCTCACTGAGCGACGCCCTAACGCTCACCACCATCGGCATGCTGACATTATTAGTGTTAGTGCCCCTATCCGCCATGCTCGCCGATAAATATGGCAGCCGGCCGGTATTGTTCATTTCCGTAATCATGCTCGGCCTGGTCGCCCTGCCGGTATTTTCCCTAATTAACCAAGGACAATTCGGCCCCGCAGTTATCGGCATAATCTTATTCGCCGGAGTATTAGCATTTTATATCGCCCCAATACCCACTGTATTGGTTGATATTTTCCCCACCCGCGTTCGCTATACCGGCATGGCAGTCGCTTGCAATCTCTGCGCCGCATTATTCGGCGGGACAACGCCATATATCGCCACCAAATTAATCCAGCAAACCGGCAATAATATAGTATTAGCCTATTACATCATCGCCAGCACTATTATCTCATTGATATCCATAATGTTCATGCGCCGCGCCAAACTTTGAGTTTCGGCAATTATTAATATGGTTTTAACCATTTAAGTTTATCCTAATTTTCAGGGTAATTAAATGGGATTTAGCGGTTTTTCACGCGCTGATGTTGAAGTATTGAAAGCCTCGCCTGGCGAGCCGGTCAAAGTACGCCTGATTGATAAACTCCACGAAAGCTTCTTCCTCTGCAAACTGACAGATGACGAAAGATTGATCGCCGAAGAAATCCTTCGCTTCCTTGCCGCCGATATTTCCAGCAAAATCCGCCAAAGCATCTCCACACGCTTCTGCGATGATATTAATCTCCCATATGATGTGGCCCTGCAACTCGCCAACGATCTGGAAGATATTGTCGCCGTGCCAATAATCGAGCATTCGGCGATATTAAAAGAAAAAGATCTAATCAATATCATTGACACCAACAATCCCAACCGCCAAAAAGCCGTTGCTTCGCGCACTGATATAACCGAGCGCCTCGCCACAAAAATTATCACCAAAGCAAATCCTGAGGTAATCAGCACCCTGGTCAACAACAAAGCCGCCAAATTATCCACGGGCAATGCCGATCTAATAATCCACAAATATTCCGCCAGCCAGCCATTGATGCGCTCACTAGTCGCCAGCAAGAAAATCAGCGCCAGCCAGGCTCACGACTTATTGACCTTGGTCACTTCCGACCTGCAGAAGATGCTTATTATCGAATATAACATCCCCAGCAACGTGGTTAACAACCTCGTCCATGATTCCAAAGAAGCTCTCATCATCAACATGATCATGTCTAATCTGGAACGCCGTAACCAGGCAACATTGACGCAAATGATCAACAAGCTTCATACAGAAAAAGAACTTACTTTCTCCGTATTGGTGAAAGCATTGAGCTTCGGCAATGTAGGCTTCTTTGAAACCGGCCTCGCCAAACTCGCCGATATACCGGCAGAAAATGTCCACAAAATATTATGGGAAAGCGAAGGCAACACCGGCTTCAACAGTCTTTATATTAAAGCCGGCCTCCCAGAAGCCATGATGGAAGCAATTTATAAACTAATCGTCATCGCCCATGAAGAACAATCCGGCGATAACAGCGATGACGCCAAAATCTATTACCGCATCCTAAACCGCCTCGCCCGCACTTCCAACAACGAAAAAACCTACAATCTCGATTACCTCGTCACAATCGTCGCCTACAACCTAAAAAAATCCCATTTGCTTTAATACTAACAACTCGTCATTACCGACTTGATCCGGCGTTGTTGCATGGCTCTGTAAAAACCCCTCCTCCCTCAGGGAGGAGAAATTATTATTCTCCTCCTCCCTCAGGGAGGAGGTTGGGAGGAGGGTTCG
>JAYVPI010000018.1:0-69721 GCA_043757405.1 Alphaproteobacteria bacterium | reverse complement strand
ACTCCTCCTCCCTCAGGGAGGAGGCTGGGAGGAGGGTTCGCGGTAACCGAGGCCTGTAGCCGGTTCCGCAGGACCCTCACCCAGCTGCGGCTAAGTTCACTACGTTCACCAAGCCTGCGCATCCCTCTCCCTGAGGGAGAGGAAAAACAAATGCTTACCGAGCCATGCAACAATGCCGCACTGCGCTCGCAATGACGTTAATTAATATATAGCTGGATTGCTTCTTTTATACGTTGATTCAACTTTTCAAATATTTTTGCCTGGGTATAGCAACCATGCAATTCCGGGACGCTGGCTACATAATAACCATCACTATCCTTCTCAATTATGATATTGAATTTTGACATAATCTACGACTAGCAAGATTACTTGGATTTGGAGCGTTTAGCTGCCGTTTTCTTCTTAACCACCACCGGCTTAAACGGCTTGGTGCCAACAGCGTCGATGCAGTTTAAGAACGCGCGTTCCAAAATCTCGTTGCCGAATTTGGCTTTCATTTCCTTGGGCGTGCCGAGGAATTTCAGCTCACCGTCGTGGATAACGCCGACACGGTCGCAGATTTCGTCGATATCGCTCAGGATATGTGAGCTGAAGAAAATTGTGTGGCCGGCATTGCGGTATTCGAGCATATAGTTTTTCAATTCCACGCGTGCGCGCGGATCAAGGCCGGACATTGGTTCATCAAGCACCAAAAGCGGCGCTTCGGTAAGGAATACGCTCAAAAGCCCCAGTTTTTGCCCCATCCCTTTAGAATATTTACCAACGCGGCTAGTAAGCACATTCGGGTCGAGTTGTAATTTTGCGGCGCCTTCCCTGGCTTTTTCCAGATCCAGTTTTTGCCCATATGGCGCAATTGCCAATTCGACAAACTCAAAACCTTTCAGTAATTGTGAGGGCAGGAATTTTTCCGGCAGATATGCCAGTTTTTTACGCGCTTTATAATCTTTGGAATCAACGCCAAAGATTTCTACTGCGCCTTCGGTGGATTGGTGCAAATCGAGAATAACTTTGATAAGCGTGGTTTTACCGACGCCGTTTAAGCCAATAAGCCCAAAAATTTCGCCTGGTTTGACGTCAAATGACACACCGAAAATAACTAATGGGTCGGAAAACTTCTTGCCATAGCGCTTGCCGACTGATTTTATCGCCAATGGGACATTATTCGATGAATTTTTCATATATATGCTAATTAAATCAACTCACAAATTATCGCAAGCAGTTTTGAACTTTGCCTGGCCGCCCAAATGCCTGGCTTGCAGGACTGTGGTAGAAAAACACGGGCATATCTGCGCTGAGTGCTGGGATACGATAACTGTGATTGGCCTGCATCACTGCTATATTTGTGGAATTCCGTTTGAATTCAACATGGGTAAAAAGGCGATTTGCGAATATTGCCAGCATGACAAACCCAAATTCAACCGCGCCAAAGCCTTTTGCACATATGACGGCGCCGCGCGCAGACTCGCCATCCGCCTAAAATTTGCCGATAGCCTGCATCTAGCGCCGCCAATGGCCAAAATGATGTTGATTATGGGTGAAGAACTGGTGAAAAAAGCGGATATAATCTCCCCGGTGCCATTACATTTCCGCCGGCGCTTCATGCGCCGCTATAACCAATCGTCATTGCTCGGCCTGCATACCGCCAAAGAATCAAAAAAACCTTATCAACCATTCCTCCTCAAGCGCATCCGCCACACCAAACAACAAACCCGCCTCAACAAACTGGAGCGCAAGGCAAATGTGCGCGATGCGTTCTCCATCAGCGAAAATATCCCGATCACCGGCAAAACCATATTATTAGTAGACGACGTAATGACCACCGGCGCGACACTTTCCGCCTGCGCCAAGGCGTTGAAAGAAAAGGGAGCAAAGAAAGTTTATTGCCTTACTTTTGCGCGGACGCTGGGGGTTTAATCCCCTTGACTTTACTACGCCACTGGCGTATAATAGGTTATGAGCCAGGTTTCGGTTGCCGAATCGAAGATGTTCCAGGATTTTGCCAAGAAACATCTCAACGAAGCGGACACAACCAGGCTGATTAATTATTTATCGCGAAACCCGGAAAGCGGCGATTTGATTCAAGGCACCGGCGGTTTGCGAAAAATAAGATGGGCAAGGAAAAATGAGGGCAAGCGCGGGGGATATAGGATAGTTTATTACTATTATAATGAGTCTATCCCGCTTTATTTGCTTTCTGGTTTTGCCAAGAATGAAATGGAAAATATTTCTGACACGGCTAAAGCGGTTTTAGCGAATCTGGCTGAAGAACATGTTAAGAATTACAGGAGAAAAAGATGAAAAAATACAACCGTACAGAGAAAATCCTTATCGAAGCGATGAAGGAAGCCGTGCAGTTCGCCAAAGGCAAAAAGACTAAGGCAAAATTGCACAAATTTGAGAGCAAGGAAGAGGTGGATAACGTCCGCGAAAAACTTGGCATCACCCAGGAAGAATTTGCCGCAGCCTTTATGGTCAGCGTCGCCACTGTGCGCAACTGGGAACAGGGCCGCCGCACGCCACAAGGCCCGGCGCGGGTACTGCTAAACGTAATCGCCAAAAACCCGAAAGCGGTTTTTGATGCGATTCGGGATTAACTATTTCCCACCCACACGCTGCGATAAACTCGCGGCCATAAATGGATCCAAGCGCCCATCCAATATAGCTTTGGTATTCCCGTCCTCATACCCTGTGCGCAAGTCCTTCACCATCTGATACGGATGCAAAACATAGCTCCTGATTTGGTGGCCCCAACCGATGTCGGATTTGCTGTCCTCGACGGCTTGCGCGGCGGCCTCGCGTTTTTGGAGTTCGACTTCATATAATCTGGCGCGGAGCATTTTATAGGCTTCAGCGCGGTTTTTATGTTGGCTGCGGTCATTTTGGCATTGCACGGCAATTGCGGTTGGCAAATGCGTAATCCGAACCGCGGAATCTGTTTTGTTTACGTGCTGCCCGCCCGCCCCGCTGGCGCGATATGTATCAATACGCAGATCTTTTTCATCAATCGTGATTTCGATATTATCGTCAATTTCCGGATAGACCCAAACGCTGGCAAAACTAGTATGGCGACGGGCATTGGAATCAAACGGCGAAATCCGCACCAGGCGATGAACTCCAGCTTCAGTTTTAAGCCAGCCATAGGCATTATGGCCAATGATACGGACAGTAGCGGATTTAATCCCCGCTTCCTCCCCCTCCAAAATCTCCAATATCTCAGTTTTAAACCCGCGTTGCTCCGCCCAGCGCAAATACATGCGGAACAGCATATTTGCCCAATCATGGCTCTCCGTTCCACCGGCGCCGGGATGGATTTCGATAAAGGCATTATTCGCATCCGCCTCGCCGGAAAGCAGCGATTCCAGCTTCATGCGCCCCGCCTTTTCCGTCAGCGCGGCTATTGTATTTTCTGCATCAAGAACAATCGCCTCATCTTTCTCCGCCTCACCCAACTCAATCAGGTCAATACTATCTTTGAGGGAAGTCTCCACCTCCCGCACCTGATCCAGCGAAAACTGCAGATGATCGCGCTCGCGCATGATGTCACGCGCTTTTTCCGGCTTGCTCCAAACCTCAGGATCCTCAGCGGCGGTATTTAACTCAACCAGCCGGCTTTGTGCTTTATCCCAGTCAAAGATACCTCCTGAGCAGCGCGATACTGCTCCTGATTTCCTCTATTTTACTATGGATTTCGGCTTTCATAATTGAGTCGCAAGTCATAAGTCATTAGTCATTAGTTGTAAATCCTTTTGACTTATGACTAATGACTTCTAATATCAGCGCATGAAAAACTTTGTTCCGCTAATAGCATTCCTGATATTCCTTTCTGCCTGCACCACTATCGTGCAGAACAACGGCGCGGAGATCCACCAGGTCAAACTGGACCAGGTGAACACGACGTCCACCAAGGCTGATGTCTTTAACTTGCTAGGCTCACCCAGCACCAAATCGGTTTATGGCCAGGAAACCTGGTATTATATCACCAACCAAATCAAGCGCCAATTAGTCCGCGATGATAAAGTTGTCGGCGAAAGCGTGGTGGCGATTAGTTTTAACGGTGAGCATGTCGATAATGTCGAAATGTATGACACCAAAGACCACCGCGAATTTAAATTAAGCAACCGCGTAACCCCGACCGCCGGTAAAAAACTCAGCGCCGTGGAACAAATCTTGAGCAATGTCGGCAAATTCAACGGCGATAAAGATAAATCCGGCGCCACAATCGGCAGCCACGCCCCTGGCGGCGGCGTTCCGGGCGGTCAGTAGTTCAGCGCCTGATTCCACGCGCAATAGTTTCTACCTCAGGTTCAGCGGGAGACCGAAGTCTGTATGTTTGCAGCTCATTTAATTTATGCATTAAATGATCAAGCCTGAAATTATCTGGCGTGTTTTGTTCAATTACAGCATGAATAAATCCAAAAAATTGCCTTGCGCCATTTGTCTGCGCTTTTAGTATTTCAATAAATCGGACACAGGTAAATGCTTCACCGACTTCAGTCATATGGGCAACTAGAAGTTTTTTATTAGGCAGAGTATCTCCTGCTACATATTCTAATATAACATAAACGTGATTAGGCAGTTGCGACCTTAGTTTTGAGGCAGCTTCGGCAAACTCCTTACTGAACAAAGCTTTTCCAGTATTTAGATTTCGGTTATGCGCTTTATCGAATACTGGTAGCATGCTCGTACCCTCTTGCCTCAACTTTGTTGCCGTCTAGCGTTATAACGCCACTCTCCGTTATTCTCCCAATAGTAGTACATCCAGCAATTTCCTCAAAGCCTGATGTGAACAACAGCTCATAATCATCCCCGCCAGTGATTTGCGCCATTACATCAGCCTCTTTGCTAAATAGCGGAATTTTATCAGAGAAAATCTCCGCGCCAACCCCCGATTCATCACAAATATGACCCAAATCGCCCAATAAACCGTCGGAGATATCTATGCAGGAATTGGCATGTTTTCTTATAATCGGGATCAAATCAATGCGCGGGTTCGGCAGATCATATTTCTCGGCTTTTGAGCTTTGATTTTTGATTTTCGTTTGCAGCCCTATATACCCGCCGCCAATCGCACCGCTGACAAATATATTGTCTCCAACCTTCGCCCCGCCCCGCGTAACCGGCTTTTCGCATTTTCCGATGGCGGTAATGGAGATTGTCAATTCGCCGTCATGATACGCCGTGTCGCCGCCGAGTAGTTGGATTTTATATTTCGTGATGTCGCTTTTTAAACCCGCTGCAAATTCCGCCAGCCATTTTTCATCCGTAGTTTTCGGCAAAGCCAGCCCCAACATGAATCCAAATGGCTCCGCCCCTGACGCCGCCAAATCGGACAAATTCACCCGCAGGCTTTTCCGCGCCAAATCATATGGAGCGTCGCTGGCAAAAAAATGCACGCCTGCCACCAACATATCTTTAGTAACGCAATAACCCTCAAAAAAAGCGCAATCGTCACTTAGACCAGCCGAGTCTGGGCATGCAATGGGTTTAAAAAATTTGTTTATTATATCAAATTCGCGCATTATATTTGAGTCAATTAATTTTGCTTAAGTCATTCTCAAATATGGGCAATTCGTTCTCTATAATATCCCAGATCTTTACATAATCCAAGCCAAGATAATCATGTACAATTACATTTCTGAAATCTTTGACTTCCTGCCATGGGATATGCGTATATTTATTCTTTAGGCCATCTGAAAGCCTGGCGATAGATTCACCAATTTCCTGGAAAGCTGCCTTTACAGCAAGCTGAACCTGTTCATTATTATGGAATTCCTGTTCGCCATTTTTTGTAAAGTTTAATATCTGCGAAACTCTTTTTTTGATATGCTCCAGATATAAGCGATCTCTTTCGATCATAATGGCCGCGCTTCCGCTAAAATATGCGAGGACATTGAGCTATTCAAAGACCTGTCGGAAATCATATCCACTTTTCTATCAAACATGGCGCATAATTTATGGTAAAAGCCCATATACTCACGGAAGCGGGCGCGGCTGATATCGACCAGGAAATCCACATCACTGTCTTTATCTGCTTCGTTGCGGACTACTGAACCAAAAACTCTAATATTGCCGACATTATATACTTTTGCCAAAGCCAGGATATCCTGTTTTTTGCTGCCGATAATTTCTTCGATTCCTAAACCCATAAACCGCCTATGGTGCCGCTATCGGAGCCGGGGTTGGGAAGCCGCTGCCGAAGGTGTGGCCGCGCAATTGTTCTTCCGTCAGGCCAGCCGCGCCGCCGCCGCAACCGGAGATGCGATAAATATCCTGCAAATATGCAATGCGCTTGTCGGAAGCTTCGATCGCTTCATTGGCGGAAGAAAGCGTATAGGCATAACCCAATGGCGCGATAAAACTGCGCACGCCCGGATTTTTATTGGCCTCAGCTGTCTTTTTATATTCCTCAGATTCATTGATTTCGAGCATAACCTCGCGGCAGGTGAGCTGCTTATCCTTTGACTGTAACGGAACAACCGCGCTTGAGCGCACCCCGGAACAGGAGCTTAAAACTATGATTAGCGCTAACCCAGCCAATGATTTTTGCATAATCTCCAATATAACAATATTAATCCGGCTTAATAAAGCAAAATTTTGCATATTCTCCCAAAATTACTATATAAAGCCCGGATTATGGCAAGAAGATTACTCATCTCGGTGGAAGAAGCGCTGCTCAGTTTTGGCGGCAAGCCTTTGTTTGAAGGGATAAATTTATATATAAACGAAGGCGATAAAATCTGCCTGGTCGGCAAGAATGGCGCCGGCAAAACAACTTTGATGCGATTATTGGAAGGCAGTTTGGAACTAGACGGCGGCAAACGCTTTGTATTACCCGGCACAACTATCGGTTATCTGGAACAAAAAGTCGATTTCGTCCCCGCCCACAACGTCCACCAATTCGTGCTCTCCGGTTTAAAACAGGATCAATACACGGAAGAAAAATCCCACCTTGCTGATATCATCATCGGGCCGCTGGAGCTGGAGCCCGCCGCAAAAATGTCGGAACTCTCCGGCGGCCAATTACGCCGCGCCGCGCTTGCGCGAGCATTGATTGAAGAGCCTGATTTGTTGATGCTGGACGAGCCGACCAACCATTTGGACTTGGGCGCGATTGAGTGGCTGGAGCAATATTTGCGCGCTTATCGCGGGGCATTAGTTTGCGTCAGCCATGACCGCGCATTCCTTGCCAATATCTCAAAAAAAGTTTTCTGGATCGATCGCGGCCTTATCCGCACTTGCCCCAAAGGCTATGCCGATTTTGACGATTGGGCAGAGATGGTTTTGGAACAGGAAGCCCGCGAGTTGCAAAACATGCAAAAGAAACTTGAAGGCGAAATTGGTTGGACGCAAGGCGGCGTCACCGGAAGACGAAAACGCAATGTGCGCCGGATGCGGGAGTTGGGAAGGCTACGCGATAAAATCCGCGCCGACCGTGCCGCATATCACAAAGCCACGGCCAAAGTTGAAATGGATGCGTTGGAAGTAACCGTTGCCTCGCACCGTATCGCCGAATTTAAGCATGTCTATAAAAGCTTTGAGCGTGACGGACGCACGATCCCCATCCTCAACGATTTCAACATCAACCTAATCCGCGGTGACCGCATCGGCATCCTCGGCAAAAACGGTTCCGGAAAATCGACATTCCTCAAACTCCTCATTGATGATTTGCAGCCTGACAAAGGCACAATCAAACGCGGTAAAACTGTGGATATCACATATTTCGACCAAAACCGTATCGACCTAAAACCCGATGAAACTTTGTGGAGCACGCTCTGCCCCGATGGCGGCGATTATGTTTTCCTCGGCGCCGGCGATAAACAAAAAGCCCGCCACGTTTGCGGTTATTTAAAAGACTTCCTCTTCGACCCCAAAATGGCCAAAGATTATGTCCGCACCTTAAGCGGCGGCCAACAGAACCGTTTATTATTGGCAAAAATGCTGGCCAGCCCCGGCAACCTCCTAATCCTCGACGAGCCCACCAACGATCTTGATATGGACACGCTGGATATCCTAACTGACATTCTCGCCGACTATCCTGGAACATTAATCATCGTCAGCCACGACCGCGATTTCCTCGACCGCACAATCACGGAGGTTTTAGCATTTGAAGGCGATGGCAAAGTGGAATCATATATCGGCGGCTATTCGGATTATCTGGAAGCACGCAATATTATTGAAGGAAAAGCGGCCGCTAAAAAGCCTGAACCGATAAAAGCGGTGGAAAAACCAGTAGAAAGCAAAATGCCGAACAAGTTGAAATACGAATTGGAAAAACTCCCCACAAAAATCAAAACTTTAACTGAAGAAGTCGCGGCTTTGAACGATACGCTCTCCAATCCCGAACTCTATACCAAAGAGCCGGAGAAATTCGATACCACCTCCCGCCGCCTTGGGCGGGCGCAGAGTGAGCTTGAACAAAGCGAAAGCCGTTGGCTGGAACTTGATGAAATGAGCCACAAGCACATATAGAAAACTTATGCTGATTATAGGAGTCTAACTTCTACAATCAATGGAGTTTTTTATGCAATCTGACAAACAAAATACCGGTGGTTTTCCATCAAATGATAAATCTGCCGATGAACAGAAATCGCCGAATAATGAAACCGGCAACCAAAATCCCGGCATTGAAATCAATCGCAAAACTATTAGAAGCGATAAGCCAGAACAGGCATAAGGATATTTATGAAAAAAACACTCATCATTACCAGCATTCTTGCAACCATCTGTTTTACACCAGCAATAGCGCGTGAATTGACAGTTACCGAACAAAAAACACGTTGGTATTTCGACCGGATTGACCTCAATAACGACCATTTTATCTCCCCGGAAGAGCATTCCGCGTTTGGCGAATGGATGTTTGATGATGCTGATGTTAATGATGACGGCATGCTTTCATATAGTGAGTTTTCCGCTGAGAACAAGCTGGAAGAACAGCGCTTTCATGAAGACTTCTATGGCAGACATCCGGTTCCAAAGCGCTTGCCGAACCGAGTGAACACTAATCCAAGCGATCACTCTATTAATAAAGGTCAGCCGAAGGACATGCCTAATAACCGTTATTTGAGCAAATAGGATATTTCCTTTTTTCTTGCGCCGTATCTGTATCTAAATTATCCTCTAGCGCATATGGCATCTCCGGTTATTATTCCTGTAATTATGTGCGGCGGCAGCGGTAAACGCTTGTGGCCGCTATCGCGTGAGAATTTCCCAAAGCAGTTCCTGCGCCTGAATTTTGAGCATAGTCTGCTGCAACAAACCGTGATGCGTTTTTCTAATGAGGATATTTTCCATAAGCCGATCATAATTTCCAATTACCAATACCGCTTCCACTGCGCCGAGCAATTAAGCGAAATCGGCGTTAAGCAAATGGCTATTTTACTGGAGCATCATTCCCGCAACACCGCCCCTGCCCTGGCTGCTGCGGCACATTATGTGCAGCAAAAATATGGCGATAATTGCCTGATCCTTGCTTTGCCATCCGATCATTATTTCAAAAACGATAGTAAAATTGAGCAAGTAGTCCAAGCCGCCGCGGCTACGGCCCAAGATGGCAACATAGTAACTTTTGGAATTGCCCCCACACATGCTGAGACGGGATATGGATATATCCAATATGACTCATGGGAAAAAGAGCCAATTAACAGAATTATTAAGTTCCATGAAAAGCCAGATTCGGAAACTGCACAAAAAATGTTGGAAAGCGGTGATTATTTATGGAATAGTGGCATATTTTTATTCTCGCCGGAAACTTTCATCAGCGAACTCAAAACCTACAATCCCCAAATCTCCAAACTCGCCAAACAATCCGTGGATAAGGCAGAAATTGACCTTGGATTTACCTCATTAGCGGCAGAACCATATAGCAAATGCGAAAATATCTCCGTCGATTATGCGGTCATGGAAAACACTAAAAAAGCCTATGTCGCCAAATGGGATACGGAATGGAAAGATATCGGCAGCTGGCTGGCGCTTTGCGAATTATTTTCCAAAGATGCCAATAGCAATACTTTACAGGGCAACGTAATTGCCCAAAGCACCAACAACTCCCTCATCCGCTCCGATAAAAAACTCACCGCGGTTATTGGCGTTGATGATTTGATAATCATCAATACTAATGACGCCTTATTAGTAGCTGCCAAATCTAAATTGCACGAAGTCAAAGATTTGGTGGAAACGCTCAAAAACAAAGGTCACGAGGAATATAACGCCACCCGTTTGGAATACAGGCCTTGGGGTTATTATGAGGTGATTGAGGATGCGGAGGATTATAAGGTCAAAAAAATCCATGTGCGCCCGGGGCAAAAAATTTCCCTGCAAAAACACATGCACCGCGCCGAGCATTGGGTGATTTTATCCGGGGAGGCCAAAATTACGTGCAATAACAAAGAAATCCGGCTTAAACGCGATCAATCAACTTATATCCCCAACCAATCGGTCCATCGTATCGAGAATATGGGTTTGAATGATTTGATATTTATCGAAGTGCAGACCGGTGGTTATTTGGGCGAAGATGATATAATACGAATAGATGATGATTTTGGCCGCCATCATGAAGCTGAGCCGGTTGAAAAAAAGAAAGCTTACGCTTAAAATATGCTCGGACTACTAAAAATCAAACAGCGCCCAGAAAAATCCGACGAATTCGCAAAACTTGTTGGCGCACATAGAAATTCTTTGTGCATTGTCGGCAATTCCCCGTGCGAGTTAGGCTCAAATAACGGCGCGAAAATTGATGCGTATGACCTGGTGATCCGCTTCAACAATTTTTCCGTGGAAAAACCTTTTGAAAAGGATTACGGCACAAAAACCAATATCTGGGTGCGTAGTTCGCCCGGCTCGGACGTAAAAAACCGCGATATTTCCGGTTTTGGCCTAATTATGTTTTCCGGCAACTTTCCGCATTATCGCGGGCAATGGAAATTGCACAAGGACTATGCCAAAACCAAGCAAGTAGAATTTTTCCCATCCGCAATCTGGCATGAGCTAATAGAGCAATTGCAAGCCCCGCCAAGCGCCGGTCTGTTGACTTTATACACAATATTTAAGCAGATTGGGCCGATACCGAGAGGGAATATTTTTGGTTTTTCCCCAGGGCAGCAAATCTCGGAAGAATCCAACGCGCATTATTTTGATGCCGCCAATCCTGGAATAAGACATAATTGGCGCAAAGAGCAGGAGATATTAGAATCAATTTCTAAATTGTAAGAACAATGTGCGGAATACACGGGTTTAATTTTAAGGACGAAACGCTGATAAATGCGATGATTGCAAGCGCCAAACATCGCG
The DNA here is from genome assembly GCA_043757405.1 of Alphaproteobacteria bacterium. GTDB lineage: Bacteria > Pseudomonadota > Alphaproteobacteria > Rickettsiales > 21-14-0-20-44-7 > JABDBO01. The sequence continues at coordinate 58,435 of JAYVPI010000018.1, read as the reverse complement.
GGCCGGATGGCAGCGGCAATTATTTGGCGGATAATCTTTCACTGGGGCATAACTTATTATACATCACCGATAAACCCGAAGATTCGCGCCAGCCTTGGGTTTTGGATGGCGGGCGCTATGTGCTGGTTTATAACGGCGAGATATATAATTACCGCGAATTGCGCAAAAATCTGCAAAAATCGCGCCACAAATTCCTTACCGATTGCGACACGGAAGTTCTTGCGGTTGGGTTGGCTACATATGGCGAAGACTTCATCAATAAGCTCGACGGGATGTTTGCCTTTGCCTGGTATGACCGCGAAAAACAAAGTCTGCTCCTGGTCCGCGATCCGGGTGGGATGAAGCCGCTATATTATCATCATAAAGCCAGCCGCTTTGCCTTTTCATCCGAGCTTTCCAGCCTTTTGTTACACGGCATGGACAGGCATTTCGACCTTCAGGCGATGGGCATATATCTCCAACTCGGTTATGTACCCGGGCCAAAAACCTTGATAAAAGATATTTTTAAACTCATCCCTGGTGAAGTAATTCAAGTTTCCCTGCAAAGCGGTGAGATAAAAAACCGTTATACAAGCTGTGACCACATCCCAAAATCGAATGCTCGTTTCGATGAGGATACTTATAGAGAAAAATTCACAAATGCGGTCAAGCATTCAATGATCGGCGTGCGCCAATTTGGTTTATATTTGAGCGGCGGGCTTGATTCATCCGCCATTCTCCACGAAGCCTGCGAACTTGGTTTTAAACCACAAACCCTCTCCACACGTTTTGAAATGGATGGTAGTCCAGAATATAATGAAGACGCAGATTTAGCCAAAAAACTCAGTGGGCATTATGGGACAAAACATATTGATCTTGTAATAACCGAACGAAATTTTGTTGATGCAATTGAACCAACCTATCAAGCTCTGGGCGAACCGCGCTATAATCGCAGTTCCCCCGCATATTTTCTTGCCGTCAAAGCCATGGCCGAATCCGGAGTAACAATTACATTAGCCGGTGATGGCGGGGACGAGTTGCTGGCCGGCTATCCGCATCATAGGTCTATAATCCGGCCAGATAATAAAAATTGGACACAAAAAGAAAAACGCAAATTCTATCTCAAATCCAATTTTGCGCGGCACTTTGACGGCGCTGAGCAAATGATTGATCGCTGGTGCGAAACGCGGCGTTTCAAAAGCCTGCTGCCGGAGTTGGAAAATTCATACAACTTGAATGACTATATGAAAAGCTGGCTCAAATTCAAAAAAATTTCCAACGATATGCTCAACAACCAGTTATTCCTGGAGCAACTGAGCTGGCTTTCTGAAGATGCGCTGATCCGCAATGATAAATTAGGCATGCATTTCAGCATGGAGGCACGTTTCCCGTTTCTTAACCGAGAGATCAAAGATTATGCAATGTCGATCCGCCACAAACAAAAAATTTCCATCACTTCAAGCAAGCTCATGGCACGCAAGGCGATGAAGACCAAGCTCCCGGATTATATACTTAAAAAGCGTAAATCCGGTTGGGCCAGCCCCGTGCTGATATGGCAGCAAAAAGGATTATTGCATGATAGAATCAATGAAATCTTGAGTCCGGCATATTACGACCCGTTATATCAAATTCCGTTTTTCGCAAATACGACGAAACAGGATAATACCAACACCAAATATTCTTGTCTTTATCTTCAAGTTTGGGCGAGGCAATATAAAATAACCTTATGAGTCTTACTAATTCAGAAAAATATAAAACCAATATATTATTCCTGGGGCTGAAGTATTATTTCAAGCGCTACGTAAAGAACTTTGCGAACAATATTCGCTTCTTACGCAGGAAAAGAAAGTTTGATGTGGTATTGGTTTCCAGCCCCAAAAGCCAAGGCTGGATTCTTGATGCGATATGCAAAGAAATTGCCCAGCATTGGCCGCGTGGCAGGGTCAATATTTATTACGGCAAAGATAAACTGCCTAAAGCCAGGTTTTATTTCCTGAGCCATTATTCGATGATAAAAACTTTTATGCCCAATCATCCGGCATGGAAAAATAAAGTTTTTGCGTTTTACACCCACCCGCGTGATTTGAATATGCCCGATTCTGAGCTGGCTTTTTGGCTTAACAGGGTGACGAAAGTTACATTCCTTTCCCGCGCCTTTCATGACTTTGCCCGTGAAATCGGGGTTAAAGATTACCGAATCGGCACAGCTTCCGGCGGCGCCGACCCTGAGTTTTTCCGCTATCACGAACGGACGCAAGATGGCAGCGTGGGTTTTTGCTCAGCTTTTTACGATAGAAAAAATCCTGACTTGATTTTTAACCTTATAAAAGCAATGCCCCATCGTAAATTTTTATTACTAGGCAAAGATTGGCAGCAATATGCCAAATTTGCGGAATTGCAGGCCATGCCTAATTTTACTTATGTCGAAACTGAATATAAAAACTACCCCGATTATTATGACAAAATGACTGTATTCATCTCCCCTTCAAAACTTGAGGGCGGCCCGGTGCCGTTGATTGAGGCTATGATGTCAAATGTAGTGCCGGTCGCCAGCAATACCGGTTTTGTGCCGGATGTAATCAGTCACGGCAATAACGGGTTTATTTTCTCCACTGAGTGCAATCTGGACGAAATAACAAAATTTGTGGATGCGGCTTTTGCGCTCAAAACCAATATTCGTGAAACTGTACAAGATTACACCTGGCAGAAATTCAGCGAAAAAATTTATAACCTATCAAAGAACCATGTCGCTTAAAGAATATGATTTGGTTTGTATTGCTAATAAAGGCACCAGCGATTGGGTGCTAGGCACCATCGCACGTAAAGTAACTGATTATGCCCAAGGACGCGCTGTGGCTGTCATTCACAGCAAAAAGCCCCTGCCGAAATCCAAGGCCTATTTTTATTTGAACTGGTATACTTACGTCAAAGATTTCCACGCCAAAACTTTGCCGGAAAATGGTGCGAAACTTGTTTATTTCACCCATCCTCGCCACACCCCGCTTGGTGACGATAAAATTATGGAAGCTTTCGCTCATGCCGATAGAGTCATCTTCATGGGCTCACTTATGGCGCAAGAATTTATTGCCAAGGGTTTAAACCCTGCAAAAACTGCAATACTTCCCGGTGCTGCAGAACTAAAAGTTTTTCCGCCCCACCACCGCAGCGGTAAAGGCGCAGTTGGCTTTTGCAGCGCATATTACGAGCGCAAAAACCCGCAGCTTATCTTTGATCTGGTCAAAGCAATGCCGCACCGCAAGTTTATCCATCTCGGCAAAAACTGGGAGAAGTTTTCAGGCTTTACCGCCATATGCGCCACGCCCAATTATACTTATATCGATACAAGTTATAAAAATTATCCTGAATATTATTCCAAAATGGACGTTTTTGTTTCCCCCTCATTCCTCGAAGGCGGGCCGATTCCGTTGATTGAAGCAATGATGTCGAATGTTTATCCCGTCGCCAGCCGCACCGGTTTTGCCGAAGATATTATTCAAGACGGCATAAATGGCTTGTTATTCCACCCCGAAATTACGGCAAAAGATTTGGCGGCGCTGATCGAATCCGCATTTGCACAAAAACAAGTGGATATCCGCGCCACGACAAGCAAATTGACTTGGAATAACTTCGCTGCTAACCTCCTTGCCTTAGCAAATCAACAACTTACAGATATTATGCCGCAAAAACCCAAAGTTTTCATTCATGTTAATGACAAGCAAATATTCGCGGCGAAAATCGCCAAATATACGATTGAGAATAGTTCAAAACATAGTGATAAATTCGATGTCGAATTTATCAGCCTCGACGACCACCCGCATTTGAAGAAAAAAGAAGGCAAAGAATATATCCGCAAAGGCATGTCCGATAAGTGGAAGAACGACGACCTGCAATCCTTCACGCCATTACGTTTTCTGCCGCCGCAATTGATGGGCTATGAAGGCAAAGCCATTGTAGTTGATCCGGATGTATTCGGCATTGGCGATATTTATGACCTGCTTTCACGCGACATGGGCGGCAAAGCAATATTATGCCGCAAAGTCATCGACGCTAAATTTGAAAAAGGCTATTATTGGGGCACCAGCGTAATGCTACTCGACTGTGCCAAACTCAAACATTGGAAATGGGAACAAACAATCGACGATTTATTCGCCAAAAAAATTGATTACCGCGATTGGATGTCATTATTTTTAGAGAATGAAGAAATAATCGGCGAGATTGAAGAAGAATGGAACTCATTCGACAAATTAGAACCACAAACCAAGCTCCTCCACAATACCGGCCGCCTGACGCAGCCTTGGAAAACCGGTTTGCCGGTTGATTTCCAGAATGCAGAGAAGTTTTATAAAAAGCCAAACAAAAAGCCGTCACTATTGCAAAGGATTTTAGGCCGCAACAAAAAGCCGGTCAATGTCAGCAAATTACCGCAGCTATATCTCAAACACCCTGATCCGGCGCAAATTGAATTCTTTTTCACTAAGTTGGACGAATGCCTGGCCAATGGCGCGGTGAACAAAAAGGAACTGCGCGAGGAGATTCGCAAGGGCAATATCCGCAAAGATGCGCTTGCGGTTATGGAAGAATATGTAAAACCAAACAAACAAAAGAAAGCGAGTTAAGATGAAAGCCACTGCAGCGGTAAATATTTCGACTGAAGCAAATTACACGGAGAACCTCTCCGGAATACCGCAATCACAGCAGATGAAATATTTTAACAAAACCTGGATGATGGCAGCAGAAGCCGGCATGCCGAAATGGGTGGATCAGGACGGAAATTATCAATATGACCGCTATTTACGGGCCCGCAGCTTCACAAAAAAACGCCGCGTTTCCATTGATGTCGGTGCCAATCTCGGCCTTTTTGCCCGCCGCATGGGTGAGGATTTCCAAACCGTATATTGTTTTGAGCCAGTGCCGCAAGCCCGCGCTTGCTTCAGCCGTAATGTCAGCGGCAATAACTGCGTTCTTTATCCATATGGACTTGGCAATGGCGAATACGAAACCGAAATCAGCTATTGCGAGCACTCAATCGGCGGCAGCACAATTGGCCGCCACGCTAATGAAGGCCGCACCGACGGCGCGGTTTTGGCTGAGGAACAAATAAAACTGAAGATCAGAACTTTGGACTCCTTCAATTTCAGAAAAGTCGACTTCATCAAAATCGATATCCAGGGCTATGAATTGGAGATGCTCCAGGGTGCGAAAAAAACCTTGAGAAGAAATAACGCAGTCATTCTGGTTGAATTAATCGCTGATGGTATTGAACATGTTGAAGTCCCAAAACTGCTCAACTCGCTTGGATATTTTTTGAAAGAAAGAATCGGCAAAGACGGGATTTTCTCCAAAGATAGTTTATGGGTGCGCTTTACCAGAAAAGTTCCCGGCACGAAAATTTGGAAAAAGGAAAGAGAGCAGGAAAAGAAATTCGCCCGCAAATTAGCTTATAAAATGTCGCAAAAAGCCGAATAAGCCTTTTTTCTTCATTTGTGCGTGGCGCAAAAGCATTTCCTTGTGCATCTGATAGTTTTTGGCTTTGTCTATTTCCACCAATGGCATTGGCGAGTTCTCAAAGCCCAGCTCCGCCAATAATGATGGGCGAACAAATCCCAGCGCCACTTCCCCGCGAATGAATTCCTCATTGATCTCACCCGCCGCCAGCATCAATTTTATTTCCTTCATCCATAAATCGCCAAACTTGTGCAGCGGATAAACCCATGGCTGGGTTTCAATTTTTGTATAATGCACTAAGTTAGACCTGCCGCTTTCATACCAATCCATACAATTCCACAAAGCCGGAATTGATTCATTAATTTCATTTTCAGACATTATCTCCAGCGACATCAGCGCCGTGCGGTCATAAACCTTGCCAAGATCGCCGATAATTTTTTCCGGCACCCATTCATTTAGGCGGCTACAATCCAACATCATTACCGCCGTCTGTTTCCTGCGCTTGGATTGCTTTTGCCTGATTTCGTCGTTCGGTTGTTCTAATAATAAAATCTTGGCGCCATTAAAAGCCATCGCCCACAATTCCGCGATATCCTCCATAGCCAGCATATCCGCGTCCAAATATATCGCCCTGCCCTGATAGCCGGTAAAACTGGGAATGCCGAACCTTGCAAATGAGAAGTTGGTATATGGCTGGTTGGCGGTGCTTTGGCAGACCGGCATCATGCTATTATCAATCATTACACATTCCACATTATGCTTGGTATTACGCTTGATAGAATGTTCCAGCGCCTTGAACGCGATCAGTTGCGAACGGTCGCAGCCGACAAAAACTTTGATAACCTCGTTTGCCATTATAACTCCATTGCAGACGTATATTTTTAGTTTATAAGGGAAGCAAATGAAACCAGTAAGTCAATTATATAACATCCACCCCGCCAGCGATATTTACATCATCGGCTCCGGCAGTAGTATGCGCGTTTTCCCGACGGATTTTTTGCGCGATAAAATCACTATTGGCTGCAACATGGCGTGGAAAAATGCTGACGTAAAATATAGCATCACCATCCACCCCGATTTGAATGTGCCGGAATTCATGCAGGGCGCAGAGCCGCGGCCGGAAATAATTTGGATAACCAAGGAAGGCAAAAGTAAAAAGCTGCTGAAAGCCGAGCAATTTGCTTATGCCGATGAGAATTTCTACACTTTCGACGACCAGGGCCAGGTAAGCACAGGTAAGCCCGGGGATCCAAGCAACGCGGGACGAATAATCGATTGGGTCAAAAAGCCAAGCGGCGATAATTTATATCTATGGTCCTCAATCGCGCAAGCAGCGATGAATTTGGCGGCCAATATGGGTGCGAAAAATATTTTCCTGATCGGCTGCGACAACTGCTCGCTCGGTGGCAATCATCATGGGCATCAGCAGCATACACGCTGGAAAGGCGTTGAGCCGGATTATCGTTATAACCAATATTATGAAGGCACTGCCGAAGTGCGTGACGCCTTGCGCGAACGCGGGATAAATGTAATGGCGCTGACGCCGTTTGTTGGCCTTGAAGCCTATGAACGCGACTTTATCCGCCAATGTAACGCATTAAATAAGCCAGAATTTATTGCCGGCGAAGATGTCCCGACAGGAGTTACCCCGCCATTAAAACTCCCAGCGCCCAAGCTAGCAATGCCCAGCCGCTTAAAAAGGATCTTCAAGCTATGAGCGAACAATTGAAGAAAACTTATACCGCCCGCAAAATCAACAAACACCGGCTTGAAGCGATAAAAAAATATGCCGGCAAAAGTATTTTGGATGTCGGCTGCGGCAATGGCGCATATGTCCTGGAGTTCAAAGACAGCAAGGATATCAAGGGCGTAGATTACCAAAAATTCGACACGTGGGAGGAAGCGCCGGAATTATTCTCTGTCGCCAGCGCTGATAACCTTTCATCCTTCGGCGATAGTTCCGTTGATAGTATTTGCTCATATGAAGTGTTGGAACATATGAAAGACCCCGAAAGCGTGCTGAAAGAATTTCACCGCATCTGCCGCGATAATATCATCATAACCGTGCCCAATTGCGCGGTGACCAAGAGCATGAAAAGCAGCGGGTTGATTTTCTACCATTGGATAGATCCCACCCATATCCAATTTTTTGTTAAAAGCACTTTGGAGGAAATGGTCACGAAATCTGGATTTGAAATCATCCACTCGGAATATATCAACCAAATCAGCTTAACTCCGATTCTTATGGAAAGTTTTGATTTGGAAAACGCATCAGCTAAGAGTTTGAAGGTTAGGCTTGTAAAATGGCTGATAAAAAAATATTCCAAGAAAGATTATTTCATCACTCTTCTTCTGGTTGCAAAAAAGATTTGACGTATAAAGTTTATACTACTATAGGTTGTAAGAAGCACAACTTGATAACCTTTGGTAAATAATTATAATGTTTAAAGTTATGAAAGAAAAATGCGCTAAAAAAGCACTAGTTACGGGAGTTACAGGACAAGACGGAGCCTATCTTGCCAAACTTCTTCTTGAAAAAGGCTATGAAGTTTACGGCGCTTGCCGCCGCTCGGCATCCGGTTCACCGTGGCGTTTGGATTCGCTAGGGATCACGGGTCAGATCCAGTTCATCAATATGGATCTTTTGGAATTTTCTAATATTTTTAATACGATAGAAAGAATCCGCCCGGATGAAATTTATAATCTCGCCGCGCAAAGTTTCGTGAAAGCCTCCTTCGATGAACCATTATATACAGCCGATGTCGACGGACTTGGCGTTGTGCGCCTGCTTGAATCTATACATAAATTAAAAGCCGACACAAAATTCTATCAAGCTTCCACATCCGAAATGTACGGACGCACCACCGAAGGCAAACAAAATGAAGAAACCGTTTTCCGCCCCTGCAGCCCATATGCCGCCGCGAAATTATATGCACATTGGATGGTCGCCAACTACCGTGACGGCTATGGTTTGCACGCTTGTTCAGGCATCCTCTTCAACCATGAATCACCATTACGCGGCGAAGAATTCGTCACCCGCAAAATCACCACCAACTTCGCCAAGATCAAGCTCGGCCAATTAGATGTCCTGGAACTCGGCAATGTCGATTCCTTCCGCGATTGGGGCTTTGCCGGCGATTATGTCAAAGGCATGTGGTCGATGCTGCAACAAGACAAGGCAGATGATTATGTCCTCGCCACCGGTGAAACTCATACCATCCGCGAATTCGCCAATTTGGCAGCCAAAGTGATCGGTTATAATCTGGAATGGCAAGGCAGCGGTGTTGATACTACCGCAATTGATAAAAAATCTGGAAAAACTTTGATTAGAATCAACCCGCAATTTTTCCGCCCAGTCGAAGTTGATGTTTTAATCGGCGATGCTAGCAAGGCGAAAAAACACCTGAATTGGGAGCCGAAAGTTAGTTTTGAAGCTCTTGTGGAAATGATGATGAAAGCGGATTGGGACCTGTACAGCAGCAATCGCCAGCAGCCCCAGCTATTATCAGCCTAGCCCGGAATTTTCAGCTTCACCGCTTCAGGAACTAACTCAGCCTCATTGCGGCGTTTGCTGGCTATCGGCGTCACCGCAGCCGCTTCACGCGCCAATAACCGATTATATGCACCGTTCAGCGCCGCTTTCATACCGCGGCGGTTATAAAAATTGCCATTGATTTGCGTTTTGCGAATTACATAATTGCGGAACTTGTTATACAAGTTCATCTCCGGCCTTTCCGGCGATTGCCAAAACTGCGCCAGGCCTTTTTGGTTAGTCAGGCCTTCAAAATTATATATTGCCGGACTCAACGCGATCACCGGTTTTTTGTGATGGATCGCCGATAAACCGCTTGTGCTGTTGGCCACTACCATCCCTTTAGATTTTTGGGTAAGCGTTGGCAAATGCCCGCCATCGATAATTTTGACGCGCGGCATTAATTGATGTTTCATTGCGCTATCAGCAATCGCTTTTTTGAGCCTCGCCGAATTATTTTCCAAAGGATGAATTTTAAACAGGAGGCAATCTTGTTGTTTAGCATTAAGCGCGAAGTCAGAGATCACATGATCAATAAAATTCGGCATATTCTTGAACTGGGAATGAAGCTTTATCTGATAATCACGGCACAATTGCAAAGGCACGATGAAGTAATTGAGTTTGAGGATTTGCTTTTGCTGGAAATGCGCTACAAGCTTGCGCCAAGGATTAGTCACCAATTTCAGCGCCCATAAAGCAATAGTCTTATGCGGACTGATGCCGAAATGATGCTTATATTTCCTGAAACTAAAATACATACCGGGAATTCCAGTCAGGTAATATGTAAATGAGAACCATGCCATATCAAAAAACGAACCGCCGAATTTTTCATCCTCAGGCAATTTAAAGCTGCGCCAGTTGGCATAAAACTCCTTATTGCCAGGCAAAGACGAATTGCGATTTACGCCGCCCTGCTCATAAGTAATCCAGTTGGGGCGAAAATATCCTTCCTCGAAAACATGGATTTTCACATTTTGTTCCGCGATGGTTTTGATGGCGATATCATGAACCGGACGCGAATCACCGAACATAATAATATCCGTTATGGCCTCCTCAGTTATGACCCTATTTATGAACTCAGGAAGTTCAGCAAGATTTTCTGTGAAGTCGGTAGACGGCAGTTTACGCCATGAGAATTTATCGGCACTGTTAAAATTTATCCTGAACACCTTGTTGTCAGAACTGGCAAGTTTTTGTGCCAAAATATTGAAGAATGGCCCGATCGGCCCTTGTAAAAATAGATATGAGCGGCTCATGATTTTGCCACCGCGGAAATGAAGTTTAGCACCCGCTGGATTCGAGGAAAATTCCCATTTACCGGCCTGGTTTGTGAAATTTTTGCTATTGTCATTTCCGGAGTTGATGGAAGGTTGGCGTCGAAATCATAATAACACGGATATTTGACCAAAGCAGCAACAATTAGCTCATCAAGCGTAATGTTTTTTCTCCTGCGGGAACTATATGAATTATCTAAATTATCTTCCGTCAGGCCCCAGCCGGCATAAAACGGCATACCATAAGTTACAACTTTTTTACCAAGTAACAGCGCCTCGAAACCGGCGAGAGAAGTTATGGTATGAACCTCGTTTACTTTCTCGATCAGAGAATGAATTCCATAATTTATAACAATAACATCCGCCCCCTCGACACGCTTTTTGCCTCGGCGATTGCCCCTGATAATTTCCGGGTGCGGTTTATAGATAATAAAAGCTTGCGGGTTATTTTCGCGGATTTTGTCAATTAACTGCTGGTTAGTCGTAACTTCCGGCGAGCCGCGTTTGATACTGGCGTCGTTTTCCACCTGTCCTATCGCCAAAATAGTCTTTTTATCCTTTGTTATTTGCAGGTTAAATTGCTTATCCTCAATATTATATTTCGATATCGCTGTTTGCAGGATCAGCTTCTTCAAATTTGCCGCGTGCGCCAGATCTTCGCGGCTAAAATCTGCATTATTGAGCAGATGCTCAAAATCACTTTCACTCCGGCAATCAAAATATATCCCCCGCCGGTCAAAACTCAATGAATTGGCGGCAATAAAATCTGAGCCCAACCCGCGCGAACGGATGAAGCCGTCTTCCATACGATAAATCAATAAATTACGCGCTTCATCCACCAAATTCGGCTTTTCCCGCGCTGCCCAAACAACGATAGCGCCGCCATTTTCTTTGACGTTAGATATAGCTTTCTCTTCGGATCTAAAAAATTCCACTTTATTAAACGGAGATTTTATATATGGGCGCACAAAATGCCGCTTCCACCTCGAAAAACCGACGCAGGAATAAGATTGCTGATGAGCAGCGTAATAATCCTTCACACGTGAAATAATTTCCACAATTTCTTCAACTTTGCATTTGCGGCCGGTATATGGGTTGACGTAGCGCGTGTAATCAAAATATGCAGCCGCGAATATCTGCTCGAAACTTGCTGCACTCCTCCGCTCACATGCGAATTCATCTTGAGTTACGCCCCACCCCGCATAAAACGGCATGCCAAAACATCGCACCGGCAAACCATGCATCAGCGCCTCAAATCCCATCATGCTGGTTACTGTGTAAACCTTCTCCACATTCTCAAACAATATATGCGGGTTTATATTTTCAGTAATCGTTATGACATCCCCTGCCGTAGCTAAATCGATATAGGCTTTGCGCTTGCCGCAAACTACATCCGGGTGCATTTTCACAACAATCTTACAATCTGGATTTTCCGCTTTCGCTGCTGCCAGCATTCGTACAAAACTCTCTTCATTCGCTGCCCCAAACCTTATTGAAGCATCGCCATGACATTGGTCGATAACCAATACTAACTTGCCATCAGGCTTTTGCCAATTTTCGCTATAACAATTATATTTGGAAAGCCGGTGGCGTTTTATTTCCGCAATCACATTTCTTGCGCGCGTCACATCACGGGCGTTTTTGATCATCTCTTCCAATTGCGAAGGCTTGGCGGCGTTGTAATAAATCCCCAATTTATCCACGACCAGGCTCAAAGGCGCGGCATTATTAACTCCCAGATCATATGAACGCAAAAATCCGTCTTCCAACGAGATGTAAGGAACATTTTCCCGCGATGCATTATGACGGGCTTTTTCTGATGGTTTTTTTAATCCCCAACCGGCGATTGCATCGGCTTTGTGCTTATATACCAAATCATATTCAGGCAGAAACTCCTTCAAATTCGGAATCCGCCAAATTGGCTTGGAATATACCGCTAATTTCATGGGAGGCTTAGCGGCACCACGGCGGCGATTGCGACTTTGTATAATATATCGACGACTTTGCCGGTAGTTTCCAGCGTGTTCATTTTTATTTCCGGCAATACCATGATTTCATCGCCAGGCTGGATATCGCCGTCATCAATCACAGTTTGCCCGTTAGCTTTGACGACAACGCGATTGCTGTGATTGGCGCGTTCACTATATCCGCCCGCTTTTTCAACATAATCGGTCACGCTATCGCCGTCTTTCCAAACAATTGCCTGCGGCACCAGAACTTCGCCATTGACCATGACCAAATCGGTTTTTTGCGGGATGACGATTTCGTCGCTATCTTCAAGAGCAATATTGCTAACGCCACTTTTACCTGCAACCACCACACGCCCTTCCGGCTTCACAGCTTTGACGCGGGTCATGAAGCTTTCCAACGCATTAACCTCAGCCTCGCTAATAGGGCTGGCATTAGATGCCGTCTCGCCGCTTGCGCGTGAAAGAAGCAAAGTTTCCTGCAACCGGCGCAAAGATTCATCCAGCGCCCTCTTTTGGCTGTCAGCAACAGATTTACGGCGAATGAACACGGCACCCGTGTTCGAAATATCTTTATCCACCGGAATATTATTCAAAACTTCCTGCAATTTCGCATTGATCGGCACAACCATTGCTTTCGGGCCTTTGTGTGCGCCGGTAATAGCAATTTGGATCGTGCTTTGGTGTTCGCCCGCAAGGAAGTTGACCGTATCGCCGTCTTCGATTTTAGTTTCCGCAAATTTGATTATCGGCAGATATAATTTATACGGCTTGCTGTCCCTGATGCCGACAATCAAAACATCGGTCGCGCCCGGTAACGGCGAAGTATATTTGATCAATTCACTGCCCGAAATCGGCGTAGTTTTAAACTCAAAACTATAGCTGTTTTTGATACTTCCGATGGCGGTAACAACTTTGCCGCGTTCGGTGACAAGGATTGTATCACCTTCCCTTATCTGGAATTTCGGCATATTGCCGCTGATGAGGAAATCATATGTGTCGAATTGCCCAACTTCCGCGCCGTTGCGCATGATTTTTATAACGCGGTAGCTGCCTCTTTCCGCATCGATACTACCGGCCTTATATATATAATCAATCACGCTATCGGCAGAAGTCCCGACATATCTGCCAGGCGATTTCACCGCGCCGCTGACAAAGACCGATACCGGCAAGCTGCCGCGCAAATTCACATAAAGCTCGACATTTTCCTTATAAACCTTGCTCACCTGGTTTTTTACGAACGTGTTCAGCTCGCTTTGTTTTATGCCTTTAACATTGATCGGCCCTACATCCGGTAAAAATATGTTGCCCTGGCTGTCTACAATCGCCGTCGTGTTCAAATCCACCGCGCCCCAAACTTGTACATCAACCTGATCACCGGGAACGATTTGGTAATCGGGATTCAAAGGTTCTTTGCTGCCACTGGCGAATTGGCTGGAAAATAAATTGGCACCAAATGGTTTTGGCGCTCTATTTCCCGTTTCGACGCTGGAAGCAATTTTCACATCAGGTTCCGCCGCCGGTCTTGCTGCTGGGGCCGGTGCCGGAGCTTTTGGCGCTGCCGGAACTTTGGCGGCATCATCTGCAGCAAAAGCTGCACAAGGCATGAGCATAGTTATCAATAGCAGCAGTTTCTTCATGGACGGATATGATCTTTAATTGATGCGATAATCAGGCTCATCAGCATATAGCCGATTAGGCAGGCGAAGAAAACAGTAATTACGCTACGCAAGCGGCGCGGCTCCACCGCATCTTCAGGAACTGCCGGCTCAACTATACGCAAAAGATATTTGCTCTTTTTCATCGCCTCGGCTTGTGAGGATTGAAATGCGTTGACGGCGATTTGATATCTTTTTTCTGCAAATTCCTGCTTGGCTTTCCACAATTCATAATCTTGCGCCGTGTTAGCTAATGTAGAGCCGCTGGCGCTGGCCAAACGGTTGCTTTGCGAGGCTATCTCCGATTGGAGCGAAGCAGCTTGGGCCTCAAGCGCGGTGATTTTTGGGTTATTGGCCTGCATGTAATTTCGCAAATTGGCGATTTCGGCTTTAGTTTCCGCCAATTTTTCTTCCAGCTTGCTGGTTATTGATAAAATATTTTTGGTAGTCACCGATGGATCAAAACTTTGGTTTTTGTTGCGGAAAACGGTGATCTGGTTGTTGATATCAAGCACATCCAATTCCGCCTTTGACAACTCCCGCTTAGAAAAATCCACCGCATCATCCTGGACCCGCTTGGACATTCCGTTGACGAAATTTTCTGTCAGATTAAGAATTTTGGAAGCCAGCAATTGTGATTCCTCCGCCGAAAATGCCCTGACCTTCAAAGTCGTAATGCCGGAAGTATCATCAAGCACCACATCCACCATTCCCTTATAGCGCTCAGCGAATTGCTCGCGTGACAAGTTGGGAGAAACGCGGGTCAAGAAATCGGCGTTCTTATTATTGAGAATCTGCTTCAGGTTAACTTCCTTCTCAAGCTGCTGAACCAAAGTCGGGGACTGGATAAATTCCTTAACCACCATCGCCTCGCTAAGGCTGCTCGCCACATTCAGGCCGGTCATGATCGCGCCCAAACCGCCCGCCGGACTCACCGCGTGGCCTTCGACATTTACGGAAAACTTGGTTTCGGTAACATAAATATCGGCAGCGAAAATATAATAATAAATCGTCGCCAATAATGTCGGCAAAGCAACGAAGAGAAACAATCCGCGAGTTGCATTATTGTGGTTAACGGCAGCTTTGGCCGTTCTGAAACGGTCAGTAATTATGACTTTTCCACGATCTAATGGTTGCTGCAAAACTACTTTCAAAACGCCCTCACCGGATACCAATTATCGCTATAACATGCCAGATAGACGTTTAAATTAACATAGTATTTTTTGCAATTCTGATGTGTCGCTGAAAGATATTCATCCGAAACCAGGAACTGCACGCTTTTGCCTTCGCTGTCATAGGCATTGCTGGTGCTGTCGGTTTTGGCATTGGCCAATAATTCCGGCGCATTCCTGACCGGCCATTGGCTGTCAAATGACGTTACGGCTTTGATTTCGCCTGCCTGCGGCTCTACCTCACCCATTTCCAAATATGAGCAGGAACTGAGCGCAATCAGCACTAACAAAGCATATCTCCTGAAATCTACCATAAGTTATTATAAGTTTTTAGTGCCAGATTCATATCATCAAACATCTCTAACTTGCCATCTTTTAATATCGCGGCGGCATTACAAAAACGCTGGATAGTACCGGCACTGTGGGAAACTACTATCATATTTGCGCGGCCTTTCTTTTCCGCAAAGATCGCCTCCGTCTTTTTCTGGAAACGCGCATCCCCGGTCGAGAAACCTTCATCGATCAAATAAGTATCAAAATCAATCGCCATGCTGATGCCAAAACCCAACCGGCTTTTCATACCGGAAGAATATGTATTCACCGGCATGGTCAAATAATCCCCAAGTTCGGCAAAGTCTTCCACGAAAGCGGTAATTTGCTCGATGTCTTTTTTATAAATGCGGCAAATAAATTTTATATTCTCCCTGCCCGTCAAACTCCCATGCACGCCCGCAGGAGTACCTAACGGCCACGACAACCGCCTGCCGCCGGTATCGATATTGCCCTTATCCGGCATATCAAGCCCGCTTAAAATCCGCATCAGAGTAGATTTGCCGGCACCGTTATGGCCAAGAATTCCCAGGTTCTTATTTTCCGGTAATTCAATACTGATATCGCGCAAAACCTGCTTCCAGCCGTGCCGGAGCGTCATAAAACCTTTTGAAACATTTTCCAGCCTGATCATTCTTCGATAATATATTTGAATAATCTTTTAAATAAAACCATCCCGAAAACCCACAAAACCGCCGTCAGCACTGCGACATATGTCATATTGCCATATGCGGGGTTCAAGGTTAATTCCGCAAAGAAATCTGATCGGACATGCTGGATGATATGCAGCAGCGGATTCCACACAACATATTCAATCGCCCGCGGCGGCATTTTATTGACCGAGAAAAACACTCCTGAGCCGATATACATAAGGCGGATCGTGGCTTTGATAACATGGTCGGTCATCTTGAACATCGAAGAAAACGGCGTTGCCAACAACCCAATTCCGCCACCCAGCAAAACCACGCTTATAAAATCGATAATCAGGTTGAGCGGGTTGTTGACGCTGAACTCAAAACCGGCGAAGCGCATACAGCATAAAAACACAATGAACACAATGGAATAAGTCGCGAATTCCATCAGCATCCTGGTTATGACAAAATCCAAAAGTTTGATCTGCGGAAAAATAAGCAAAGCGCGGTTAGAAGCGGTTGCCTTCATAACTTTATTAACCGTATTGGAAAACATCAGATAAGGTACAATTCCGGTAATCAGATATAACATCGGGCTGATCCCTTGCGGCCCCAGCTTGCCAAACAGCGTCCAGATCATCACGAACATCAACACATGCAAAGCCGGCTCCAAAAACGCCCAAACGAAGCCCATCCGGTTAGCGCCGAACCTGGTTTTCATCTCACGCAAAAACAACGCATGAATAACCCGGCCTTGAATTTCCAGTGATTGTAGAAACATACATGATTTTTAGCCGAAGCCACGATTGCTGCAAGAGTAATTTTTGTGGGGTGAAACCGGGCAGCCCTCCTTCGCTCACTTTGTGAGCTTCGTAGCGCATCCTCCGGCGTAAGTCTTCGGATGGCTTACTATAGGGCGTAAGCCATCCGAAGCACAAATTTATTTTGTGCGAAGGATGGTGCCCAGTGCCGGAATCGAACCAGCGACACAGGGATTTTCAATCCCTTGCTCTACCAACTGAGCTAACTGGGCATATGTCTTTAAAATTAGCTACTCCGCCCTCTGCGGGCGAATAACAAGTTTACGTTGTTACAGGCAATGAACTTACATTTCAAGATTTATATAAACGGGTCATATGACCATTGTAAAAGCGCTTGCCGTTGGCGTGGGCGGCAGCTCATATCGCCGGTTTCGCAATTTATCCGCACTTGCGCCGCATGCCGTGCAAACGCCCGCCAGCGGCCGATTTGCTTGGCATCAACTTTGGGCAATCTCCGCCCCAGATAATAGCGGCAATACCACTGAAACCACCCCCGCGGATCCGGCCCGATTATCCACCCCTTCTCCCGCCAAACTGATAATGGCTGGCGGCTTTTGATCCTAAACCAGTTCAATTCCACATCCGCTTTTTTACCAATTTTTGCCTTCTTGAACCAACCGGCTGGGAATTCCTTGTTGCAATCATTCAAATATTTCCCCTCAAACACTCCATGTTCCAGCATTTCCTGCGGCGTAAAAAACGGCTTGAAACTATTATCGAATTTCTTCCCCACCGGCGCAGTTAGGACATATTCGTACCCACGCTGCATTTTGTCGCTAACTTTGATGGTTTCGCCTGGTTTATATTGCATACGAGCATTATATTATTATATTGACTATCAATAAACTATTTATTATCCACTAACCACAGCACTGGGGCGTAGCCAAGCGGTAAGGCAACGGTTTTTGATACCGTCATTCCTAGGTTCGATCCCTAGCGCCCCAGCCATTTTAATAATCCACCCCCACCAAATACAACCCCTGCGCCGGTGCCGTTTCCCCCGCCGCCCTGCGATCTTTTGCATCCAGTGCCTTTTTCAAATCTTTTTCTTGCCATTTGCCGTTGCCGGTCAAGCGTAAAGTTCCCACGACGTTACGCACCTGGTGATGCAAAAATGAGCGGGCGGAGAATTTGAACTCGATCAGCTCCCCTAACCGCTGGATCTCGATTTTCTCCATAGTCTTCACCGGCGACTTCGCCTGGCATTCGGTGGAGCGGAAACTGGTGAAGTCATGCTGCCCGATCAAAACTTGCGCCGTGTTCTGCATTTTCGTTACATCCAGAGGCTCTACGATTTGCCACGCCCGCGCCTGCTCCAGCGCCAAATGTTCACGGCGGTTGATGACGCGATAAATATAATGACGCTTCGCCGCATTAAACCGCGCATTGAATTCCGCAGCCGTAATTTCCGCTTTCAACACCGCCACCTGTCGCGGCACCGGCAATTTCTCATCCTGCCGCAAATAAAAATTCACCGCCTCTTTCAGCCGGAATTCCTCCCAATCCGCCGTTACATCACAATGCGCAATTTGCGCCAAAGCATGCACACCCGCGTCAGTCCTCCCAGAACCAAAGACCTCGACTTCCTCACCCGTCGCCTTGAACAGCGCCGCCTGCAGCGCTTCCTGCACCGAATATTGATGATTCTGCGCCTGCCACCCGGCGAGAGCGGTGCCGTCATATTCGATGGTTAGTTTATAGCGAGGCATGTGTCCTTCGGAATTTTAGCGCCATTCAAAAATTCTTTCGCCGTCATCACGCGCTTGCCAGACTTTTGTAATTGCGTAATCCGCAACGCCCCTTTCCCGCAAGCGATCGTCAAAGTATCATCCAAAGCCACTCCCGCTTTTCCGCCTCCATCAACAACTTCCGCCGCTAGAACTTTTATTTTTTCACCCTTATATTCAAAATACGCCCCCGGAAACGGGTTTAAGCCGCGGATCTTATTTTCAACCTTCACCGCGCTCACCGTCCAATCAATCTTCTCATCCTCACGCGTAATTTTCTTTGCATAAGTCACGCCAGCTTCGCTTTGCTTTTGTGGTGTCAGGTTTTCGATATTTCCCACAACTTGCAAAACCATCTCCGCCCCAAGTTCAGCGCATTTATCGTGCAACTCTCCTGCCGTCCAACCGCCAACCGCCAACCGCTCAACTGCCAATACATCTCCAGTATCCAATCCCTTATCCATTTTCATAATACAAACTGCCGTTTCCTCATCCCCCGCCATAATCGTCCGTTGCAGCGGCGCCGCCCCACGCCAGCGCGGTAAAAGGGAAGGATGGATATTCACACAGCCAAATTTCGGCGCGTTCAAAATATGTTCCGGCAATAATATCCCATAAGCCGCCACCACCGCGATATCAGCCTCAGGCAGCGCCTCAGCTTTCAACGAAGCCGGTGTCAAAACCTTCAGCCCCAGTCTCTCCGCTGCCTCATGCACCGCCGATTTACGCAATTCCTTGCCCCTGCCAGCCGGTTTCGGGGGCGCGGTATAAACCGCCACAACCTCATGCACAGCTGCAACTTTAAGCAATGCCGGCACTGCAAAACCGGGGGTGCCCATAAATATGATTTTTCTCTTAGTCATATAAGCATAAAAGCTGTTGATATAGTGCGAGTCAAGGCTTATATACCCTGCACAAGGCCGAGTAGCAAAGTGGTAATGCGCGGGACTGCAAATCCCGCATACGGCGGTTCGATTCCGCCCTCGGCCTCCATATTTTGAATGAACGGGAGTCGCAGTGCCATATTCACTGATTTCAGCCATCTACCTGTTCTTCGTCGTCATCCTCTTCATGTTCCCGGCGCGGCCATTGATGGATGCGGATACTGGCTGGCATATTATGTCCGGCCATGAAATCACCGCCAGCGCCCATGTTCCGGAGCATGATTCGTTCTCATTCACCGCCGATGACTACCCATGGCTCAACCTCTCCTGGCTGTGGGACGTCTTCGCCAGCCTTATCGATTCCATAGGCGGCCTCTATCTCCTCTCCGCCCTCACCATCATCCTCGGCGGCGCCACGCTCGCCTTCCTCACCTGGTTCACCCTGAACCGCGGCGCAGGCACCGTTGCCACTATGTTTGCCGTTACTTTCGGAATTTTCGGCTTCATGCCCGCGTTGTTAGTCCGTCCGCATCAATTCACAAATATCTTCACCTTATCCTTCACCGCCATCCTGTATTTTTTCGCCAAAACCCCCGCCGCTTATAAAAAACTCTTCCTCCTCCCATTAATCATGCTGTTCTGGGCTAATATGCATGGCGGGTTTTTCACCGGCTTCACCATCATCGCCGCATATCTTTGCCAGTTCCTGCTACAAAAACAGGCGCGGGAATTCAAATTACTTTTTCTTTTCGGCTTCACAACTTTGGCCGCAGTATTTTTAAATCCTTTAGGCATCAACATCTTCACCGCCGCATATCGCACGCTGGGCGGGCCGATGAAAGATTATATCGGCGAATGGCGCTCACCCAGTGATATCCGCGATTTCATCTATATCGGCCTGTTCGCCATTGTCTTCATCCCCAGCTTCAAAATCCACAGCATCGCCGAAAAACTCCTATGCCTGTTCTGGCTGGCGGAAACTATGATAGCTGTGCGTAACCTGCCGATCTTCATGCTCATCTCCGTTCCGGTATTTGCCACGGGAATGGTGCATCTGGGCGGGCGCTTCCAAATCTACCGCGAGCGCGAACATGAATATACCGCGCAATTTTCCAGCCGCTTCCTCAACAAATTCCTGCCCATGCTGGCTGTGGCCTTATCCTTGGCTTTCCTCACCCCGCAATGGGCAAAGCTGGTCCATTTCAAACCCGATTCCACCAATTTCCCCAAAACTGAAATCGATTACATCATCCGCGAAAAACCAAATGCGCGTTTGTTCAACCATTATGATTACGGCGGTTATGTTATTTACGAATCAAAAGGCAAGTTGAAAACCTTCATCGATGGCCGCGCCGAAACCGCGTTTTCGCCTGCCATTATCAAAGACTATTTAAGCTTCGACCTGGCCGAGCCAGGCTGGGAAAACATCCTCGATAAATATAACATAGACACCGCCCTGATGCCAAAAAAACTGGGAATCCAACTAGACTATTTCGAGCACAACCCTCACTGGCACAAAGCCCTAACCGGCGATCGCGCGATTGTTTATATCAAGAATTAACCCTGGTCTGAGAAATTCATTTATATGAGACAGATGCGCCGGGATTTACGAGAACCGGAGCGGAGCGTACACTTCGTACGTGAGCACTGGAAGCGCAGGAAATTACAAGCAGATGCTCATAGAAATGGATTTATCCATGTCCCCAACCGGACCAGACATAGACGAAGGTAAAGAGGAACAACCACACGACGTCTACAAAGTGCCAATACCAGGCCGCGAATTCAAAACCTAGGTGATGCTCCTCGCTGAACTGGCCTTTTTTAGCGCGGATTAGGCAGACGATCAGGAATATCGTTCCGATAATAACGTGCAAACCGTGGAAGCCGGTGGCCATATAGAAGTTGGAAGCATAGTTATTATCGCCAATCTTGAACAGCTCATGATAAGCATGATGATATTCAAACGCCTGCACGCTGGTGAATGTAAGGCCAAGAATGATCGTGAAAGTAAGGCCACGAATCAAATCACGGCGATTACCCTCCAACAATGCCGCATGTGCCCAAGTTACTGTTGTACCAGAGAGCAAAAGCAACAGTGTATTGAACAATGGCAAATGCCAGGCTTCGATAATATGCATATCCTTCGGCGGGAAAGCGCCAGGCTTGCTTGGCCATTGGCCGTCGAGAAGCTCAAGCGGTAAAATTGCTGAGTGGAAGAATGAGAGGAAAAAGGCGAAGAAAAACATCACCTCGGAAATAATGAACAACGCCATCCCGACGCGCAAACCCTTGCGCACTACCGATGTATGCGCCCTATCAATCGCCGCCTCGCGCACGCAATCGCGCCACCAGCGAAAGGCTACATAAAGCTGCAAAACAAAGCCGCCGATCAAAACATATTGCGCATTTGGAGTATTGTGGAAATAAAACGCCGCACCCAAAGTCATCATGAAAAACCCAGTCGCCGCCAGAATCGGCCACGGGCTCGGATTCACCAAGTGATATGGTTGCTCACTACTATGCGCGTGATCATCACTATGAATTGCTGAATTATTAGCCATGTCAAAACCTTGTTAATTTGCCAAATTTTTAAAACCCCGGAGGTGGTTTGGCAAGAATTCTTTTATTTTACTTATTCATAACCCCTAGGTTTTCGTCATTGCGGCCTACGAGCCGCAATCCATCTCCGGCGCCTGAGGCAGATTGCGGGTCAAGCCCGCAATGACTGGTCTTATTTATTTTCACTTAAATAAAACGTGTAAGAGAGAGTAATCGTATCAATATCGTCCATGGCCTTGTCCTTCACAAATTCCGGGTCGATAAAGAAAGAAACCGGAAAATCCACAACCTGCCCCGGTTTCAGCGTTTGTTTGTTAAAGCAGAAACATTTAATTTTGTTGAAATAACCTCCGGTTTTGAGCGGCGTTACATTATACATCGCCGTGCCGCTGGTAGTTTCTGAGCTTTTATTCGCCGCTCTGAAAAACGCCAGCCCATTTTCACCCACCCTCACCTTGGTTTCAAGCTGCTCCGGCGCAAATTCCCAGCCCAGCCTTGGATCAATATCAGCATTAAAGCGCACGGTAACAATACGATTAGTGATTTCCACCGGCAGCGCCTTGCCAATTATCGGCGTCCCGCGAAAACCGGTTGTCGCGCAAAAAAGCCGGTAAAGCGGTACCGAAGCATAAGCCATCATCGCCATCCCAGCGACCAGCATCAGGAGGTTGAGGGCAAGTCTGGTATTTTTATTCATGCTTAACAAGTTACGGTTGCATAATTAATGCGGCAGCGGCACGCGGATGAAGCTAATCGCAAATACCAATGCAAACAACACAAGCAAAACGCCCATCAACGCATAATTCTTCTGCTTCTGGTTTTTGCTGGTCATTATGCCGTTGTATTCATTTGTTCAAAGAAGTCTACGTTATCTTTAGTATCCTTCATTTTCTTAACCAAAAACTCCATCGCGTCCATAGTTCCCATCGGATCAAGGATACGGCGCAGCATCCACATTTTCGACAGCGTCTCTTTTTTCACTAATAAGTCCTCTTTACGAGTGCCGGATTTGGTAATATCGATCGCCGGATAAATACGTTTATCGGACATTTTGCGGTCCAAGACGATCTCGGAGTTACCCGTACCTTTGAATTCCTCAAAAATTACCTCGTCCATTCTTGAGCCGGTATCGATCAACGCCGTAGCGATAATCGTGATCGAACCGCCTTCCTCAACATTCCGCGCCGCGCCGAAAAAGCGTTTCGGGCGTTGCAATGCGTTGGCGTCCACACCACCGGTCAAAACTTTGCCTGATGATGGCACGACTGTATTATATGCGCGTCCTAAACGGGTGATCGAATCAAGCAAAATCACAACATCCTTCTTATGCTCCACCAAACGCTTGGCTTTTGATATCACCATTTCCGCAAGCGCCACGTGGCGATGCGCCGGTTCGTCGAATGTCGAACTGACAACCTCACCTTTCACCGAGCGCTGCATATCCGTCACCTCTTCCGGACGTTCGTCAACGAGGAGGACGATCAGGAAAACTTCCGGATGGTTAGTGGTGATCGCATGCGCGATATTTTGCATCAAAACCGTTTTACCAGTCCGCGGCGGCGCCACAATCAGCGCCCGCTGGCCTTTACCGATTGGCGAAACCAGATCAATAATCCTGTCGCTCAAATCTTTTTTGCCCGGGAGCATAATATCCAAATTGAACTTCTCGTCCGGATAAAGCGGCGTCAGGTTGTCGAAATTGGCCTTGTTCTTCGCAGCTTCCGGCGTATCGAAATTGATTTTCTGCACTTTCACCAGCGCAAAATAACGCTCGCCTTCATTTGGCGCAGTGATGTGACCTTCAATCGTATCACCGGTACGCAGTGCATAACGGCGGATTTGTGACGGCGAAACATAAATATCGTCCGGCCCGGCGAGATAATTCGCTTCCGGCGAACGCATGAATCCAAACCCGTCCATCATCACTTCCAAAACGCCTTTTGAAGCAATATCGTAATTCTGCGACGCCATGATTTTCAAAATCGAGAAAATCAGCTCCTGCTTAAGCATGGAAGAGCCGTTTTCAACCCCCGCCTCTTCGGCAAATGCCAGCAATTCAGCGGGTTTTTTAGTTTTCAAATCCTGCAAATTAATCGACTGGCGCGGCCCGTCATTATTGTCTGAATTTTCCTCGCTAGCGGCGGCAGGCGCAGCAGTTTCTTCTTCGCGCACAGGCTTACGTTGAGGGCGGCGCTGATTAGATCTCTCGCGCGGCGAATTCTCGTTCTGGTCTTCTGGAGTCATATATATGTGTGATTATTTAGATTATAAAATTTATTATAAATGCGGGAACCCGCGAATGCCTAAGAATATAGGCTGTGCATTATATTAGTCAATTTAACGGCTTTTGTAAAGGCATTAATTAACTACGTCACCCTGCGACTTGATCGCGGGGTCTCATCAGGAGATCCTGTGGTCGAGCCACAGGATGACGCATGGTGTGATAAACTTACATCTTGAAAAATAGCCGTTTTTATATAGAGTGGTTAATAGTGAGTTCTGGTTTATTTGTTAGGGAAGAGTGCCTCGCACATCAGACCTAGAAAGTAAGCTTTAAGGCTTCATCGGTAGCTTTCGAGCAATCTTTGGGATTTAAAGGTAACACAAAAACCGACGATAAACTGGAGCTCACTTTCCAAACATCATGGCTAAAAAATCCAATAGCAGATTTGTAAAATGGACTACCATAATCTGTTTTTGGTTTGTCGTTTTAATAATTGTCGCAATCTTTCTTTTTAGAGATTTGCCTCAAAGTTATTTTTTCATGTCCTTTCCTTCAGTTGCAAGAGCAACCAGCTATATAGCAAAACAGTCAGGTTATGAGTTTGGCTGTTACGATTTGCATGGCGGAGATAAATGTTTTTTTCGCAAAATTCCGCCAAGTTTTGAAGAAATCGACAGAGCCAATGAAGAATATGAGCGCAAACTCGCTGGCGCCGAATGTCATGAGGATAGTGATTGTCTGGCCACCCAAAAAGGCGGCTGCGTTTCTAAAAGCTCTATATTTGCCAAAACCATAGCCTTAGGTGGCAATGCAGAATGCACTTGCCTTAGCGGCCCAGTTACATTTGGTTGCGTCCCAAAAGGTTCAAATTTGATACCCTAAAGAATCGGTAAAGTCAGCACCACCCGTGCGCCACCACCTTTGATATTGCTCAGCTCGATTTTGCCGTTGTGGTCTTGCATAATCTTTTTCACGATTGCCAGCCCCAGGCCTGTGCCCTTGCTGCGCGTGGTCACATATGGCTCCGTCAGCCTGTCCATCAATTCTTCCGGGAAGCCTTTGCCGTTATCGTCGATGGTGATTTCCAGATTTTCGCCCATCTTGGCCGTGGCTTTGATTTTCCCGCCTTCCTTGCGGCTCTCTAATACTGCTTCAGAGGCGTTTTTGATGACGTTGGTTAGCACTTGCGTAATTTGGCTGCCGTCGACAATCGTTTCCATGTGGTCGGGCATATCAAGTGAATATTCGATTTTCGAGCGGCCAATTCGGGCGGAGAACATTGAGTCTTTGAGCAATATGGAAATATCATTGCGGGCAAATTTCGGCGCCGGAAGCTTGGCGAAGTTGGAGAATTCCTGGATGATATTGGCGATATCGGCAGTGTGGCGCGAAATTGTGTTGGTATAACCTTCAAAATTCTCACGTTCCTCCTCCGGCATCAGTTTCAGATATTTCTTCGCCAGACGCTGCGCCGATAAATTAATCGGTGTCAGCGGGTTCTTGATTTCATGGGCAATTTTTCGCGCCACATCACTCCAAGCCGCAGAGCGCTGAGCAGAAACCAACTCGGTAATATCATCAAAGGTCAAAATATGCCCTTGCGCGTTCTTGGCAGTTTGCGGGCTGATACGCACGATAAAATTCATACGTTTGATTTTCCGGCGAAGCGATATCTGCTTTTCCAATGTCGGCAATTTCTTTTCAATCGCTTCTGCCAGTGCTTCATCAAATTCCGGGACGGCTTCGATCAAATATTTACCAACACTATTCGCACTCAAATTCAAAATCTCCCTTGCGGCGCGGTTCAACAACGTAATCCGCTTGTCCCCATCAATCGCCATTACACCGCTGGAAAGATCCGAAAGCACCGCTTCCGTAAACCCGGTTCTCTGCTCCGCTTCGCGTTTGGCGAGAATCAAACTCCGCTTTTGCTGCTCCAACTCCTCCGCCATTTGGTTGAACGATCGGCTCAAAACCCCAATCTCGTCATTTTGCGGCCCCTCCTTCACGCGCACTGTAAATTCCCCGCGCTTCACCCTGTCCGTTGCCGAAACCAGGCTGGAAACCGGCGCCACCAAGTTGTTGGCAAGGCGAAACGCCATCCATAACGCTCCCAGCAAAAGAAACAAAGCGATGAGGATAAAAAATATACTCGAATTACTTTGGAAATCCGCAATCTGTTTTTTTAGCGTATCATATTCATCCTTGGCACTTCGCGCCTGGCGGGTATGCGCCAGAACCTTGTCATCGACAAAACGGCTGATCAGCAAATAATTATTCGGATATCCACCCAGCCGCAAAACCGCCGTCACCCTTTCATCCTCGCCATTGGAGATCTGAACCACATCGCCCTTATCCGCATCAATAAAATTTTGCTCAGTGACCCTGGCCAAGGGATCCATTGAAAGACTAAATTTGGAATTGGCGATCATTGTTTTGTCACGCTGAAAAATCACGGCTTCTGAAAGCAACCGCCGCGTTGCCTCGGCAGTAAGAAATTTTTCCAGCCTGTTACTATCAAAAGCCAGGTTGATTCCTTGCGCGTTTATTTGGCTGGCCATGTTGATCGCATCGGCACGGATAATTTCCTTATGCTCCTTCAAATAAGCATCCGCCACCAGCACCGATTCATTCACCGCATTACTGACCCGCTCATCGAACCATGATTTGATCGAAAGGTTCAGATAAAATGAAGATGAAAGCCCCACTACGCCCGCAGGGATAATCGCCACCAAACTCGCCATAATCACCAGTTTCATCAACAGCCGCGACCCTGCCAGCCCCTTTTCCCGCGCAAACCATAATTGCAGGAGCTTGCGCAAAACCACGAAGGCCAGCACTGTCAACATAGCGATATTGATATAAATCAGGTTACGGATATTAGTCGCGCCGCTGCTTATCTCGGTTTTATCGGGATGGGTGATGACATAATATGTATAGCCGATCAGCAGGATAATCAGTGGCACCAAAACCCATGCCAATAAGCGTCCAGATGGCACTTTGCGCACTCGGCGCAGCAGGTGATTGAAAAATTTCGTGAATACTGACATATTTCCTTTATGGATTTATCCTTAGCTTTTGGCAATAGCCCATACCTTTCCAGGCTCTCTGAGCTTGAAAAAGAATTCCTTGTGGGGATAACGCGCGACGGTTTTGATAATAGTTTCAAGCCGTTGCTAGAATCTATGAAAAAATATGATATTTCAGGCATTTCAAAGAAAGACTTAATGTTTTTCTTGAGACAGTGCAAACGCCGCGCCTCACTATTAATCGCCCTTGCCGATATCACAAATAGCTGGGATTTGGTGAAAATTACCGGCGCACTTTCCGAATTCGCCGATTTAGCCGTGCAAATCACAATCGCCTTTCTCCTCAACGAAAAGCACCAGCAAAAGCTCCTCTACTCCCCCAAAGCCTCTGAATCCGGCTTTATCATCCTCGCCGTCGGCAAACTCGGGGGCCGTGAACTCAATTATTCCAGCGATATCGATTTAATCGTCCTCTATGATACTGAGCGCATCAACTATATCGGCAAACTCAGCGCAAAAGAATTCTTCATCCGCCTGACCCAGGAAATGGTGGAAATCCTCTCCGCACGCAACGGCGATGGTTATGTCTTCCGCACCGACCTCCGCCTGCGGCCTGATCCATATTCCACCCCGCTCGCCGTATCCACCCAAGCTGCCAAACTATATTATGAAAATGTCGGCCAAAACTGGGAACGCGCCGCAATGATTAAAGCCCGCTTCATCGCCGGGGATGAAAAAGCGGCAAAAAAATATTTGGATTTCCTGGGCACATATATCTGGCGCAAACATCTCGATTTCAAAGCCATCGAAGATGTCCACTCCATCAAACGCCAAATCGATTCGCGCACCGATTATACGCCCGGCTCACTACTCAATTACAACATCAAAACCGGCAAAGGCGGCATCCGCGAAATCGAATTTTTTGTGCAGACCCAACAATTGATCTGGGGCGGCCGCGAAAAAACTTTACGCATCAACACAACATGCGGCGGCTTGAAGACCCTAGCCGAAATCGGCCATATCAAACCGGCAGCCGCAGAAGAACTAATCAACGCCTATGAATTTTATCGCCGTATCGAACATCGCCTGCAAATGGTCAATGACGGCCACACGCATAGCCTCCCAGATAATGATGCCGGCTTCAAAGATTTCGCAACTTTCCTCGGTTATAAAAACCCCGAAAAGTTCAAAACCGAACTCACCGATAGTTTGGCACTGGTACAAAAATATTACGCCAAATTGTTTGAAGAATCCCCCACTTTAAGCGGCGCTAAAGGCGGCAACCTGGTTTTCACCGGAGTATCCTCCGATCCCGAAACCATGCTCACCATCAGCAAAATGGGCTTCCGCGATGCCGAGAAAATCTGCGAAATCATCCGCGGCTGGCATCATGGACGGCGCCGCTCCACCCGTTTTCGCCGCGTCCGCGAAATCCTCACCGAGTTAATCCCGCACATCCTAAAAAGCTTCGCCAGCAGCTCCAATCCTGATGAAGCCTTTGCCAAATTCGATGATTTCCTCGGCCAAATCCCCTCCGGCGTACAGCTCTTCACCATGTTCGACAGTGACCCAAAACGCATCGACCTCCTCGCCGAAATCATGGGCAATTCCCCGTGGCTGGCGCAAAACCTGAGCCGTTCACCGGCGCTTGTGATCCAAATCCTCACCACCGATTTCACCCCCAAGCTCCCACGCATCTGGGACTTGCGCAAAAGCCTGGTCAAAGCTTTGGGCGATGTCAGCGACTTCGAGGAAAAGATGAAAATCATCCGCCGCTGGAAACATGATTGCGAATTCCAGGTCGGTATCCGCCTGCTCAAAAACATCGCCACCCACGAATATTCCGCCTGGAACCTCTCCGACATCGCCGAGGTTGTCGTCGAAACCGTATTCAATTTAATACTCGAACAAGAGCCACAAAAAATCAAAGGCCAGGTGGCAATTCTTGCCATGGGCAAACTCGGCGTGCGCGAACTCACCTTCGGCTCGGATTTAGATTTAGTTTTCGTCTATGATTCAAAAGCCCAGGAAGCCGCCAATTACTACACCAAAATCGTCACCAAATTCGTCGCCGCTATGTCCGTCCTTGGCCGTGACGGCAACCTCTACAACGTCGATACCCGCCTCCGCCCGATGGGTGAAAAGGGCCAACTTGCCGCATCGATCGAAGCCTATGAAAAATATTATGGCGAATCCGCCTGGAGCTGGGAGTTCATGGCGCTCACCAAAACCCGCGTTATCCACGGAGATGAAAAGCTGCGCAAAAAACTAGAAAATATAATTTCCAAAAACCTAACCCGTGAATTTGATAAAAAAGCCCTCATTGCCGACATCACTAAAATGCGCAAAAAGATCGCCGAAACGCATAAAAGTGACGATATTTGGGACGTTAAATATGCCAGTGGCGGCATTTTCGACATCGAATTCATCTTTGGCTATTATATTTTGACCGAAGGCCACAACCACCCCGACGTTATCAAATTTAACTTTGAAGACAAAAACATTGCCTCGGCCCTGCATAGCAAAAACATCATCAAAGCCGCAGCAGCAGCCGATCTTAGCGCCAGCTTCATGTTCCTGCGCAACGTCCAAAGCGCCATCCGCCTGACCACTTTGGGCGATTTTAACGAATCGGAGGCTTCCGAAAACCAAAAACAGATGATGACAAACTCACTTGGCGAGGCTAAATTTGAGGCGTTGAAGCAAAAACTGATAGTTACTGAGAGTTTAGTGCAAAAATATTATAAGGAAATTTTTCAATAATCCGTCATTGCGAGCCCGAGCGAAGCAATCCAGAATCGCGCATTCCGACCCTGGATTGCTTCGCTCGGGCTCGCAATGACGATAATCTAAAATAGGAAAATATATGGCAAATACTGCAACGCTGGAAAAACAAGTTCCTGAACTTCAAATCGGCATGTCTGCGCCGGAATTGGATCTGCCGACTGACGGCAGCGGATTTGTTGACCTGGACGATTACAAAGGCAAAAAAAACGTCGTAGTTTATTTCTACCCCAAAGATGACACTCCCGGCTGCACCGTCGAAGCCCAGGATTTCCGCGACCGCAACGGCGACTTCGCGCATATCGACACGGTAGTAATCGGCGTCTCCAAAGATTCCTGCAAAAGCCACGATAAATTCAAAGAAAAATACGGCCTGAACTTCCATCTCGCCTCCGACGAATCCGGCGACACCTGCACCGCCTGGGGCACCTGGGTAGAAAAATCCATGTACGGCAAAAAATACATGGGCATCCAGCGCGATACATTTTTAATCGACAAAGCCGGCAAAATCACCGCGCTATGGCGAAAGGTCAAGGTTGATGGGCATGTGGATGAGGTATTGGAAGCGGCGAAGAAACTGTAAAATTTTTAAAATTTTGCTTTGTGCAATTATTCTCACGACTTTTAGCTTACCAGCTATGGCTATTTCCTGCTCGAAGCCGGATTGCAGTGATGTAAATATAAAAGAAATATTTGAAAAACAAGATAGGGAATGCGAGAAAAACAGATCTCATGCATCATTCCTCTGGGATATCTTTTGTGCTGGTGTTATTGCACTATCTTTAATTAGCTTGTTTATAGCTACTGTATTATGGATAAAAAAGAAAATTTCAGAAAATAAATATAATTATTGTATAGCAATCACTCTTACTTTATTCGCTCTTGCGCTAGGTAAATTAATATGGATGCCAGAACTACTCTCCACCTGCTTTCACAGGCTGTAGCTCCCTAAGCTTGTTTCGCCTTCATGCGAGGATTCTTCTTATTGATCACATATACGCGACCCTTGCGGCGGACGATACGGCAGTTTTTGTCGCGTTTTTTGGCTGATTTCAGTGAGCTTAAGACTTTCATAAATAACTAAATTTGTTTTGAGCGCTGGTTTTTATAGGCTTAACACCCTATTGTCAACAATTATGAGCAACAAAATACGCCTCGATAAATTACTGGTCGAACGCGGCATCAGCCCCACGCGCAGCAAAGCCGCGCAAATGATTGAAAACGGGCTGGTTTCCGCGAGTTGCGGCGGCAAATTATTGAAAAACGGGCAGGAAGTTCTAAATGATATCGAGCTGCAAATTGAACAAATTGAGCAATGGGTCAGCCGCGCCGCGCTTAAACTCCAGCACGCAATAACACATTGGAATATAAATATTTCAGGCAAAATATGCCTCGACCTTGGTGCCTCTACAGGTGGATTTTGTGAAGTCCTGCTAAAAAGCGGCGCCGCAAAAATTTATGCCGTCGATGTCGGCCATGGGCAGTTCCAATTAACCAGCGAAAAAATCATTCTGCTGGAAAAAACCAACTGCAAGGACTTAACCCGCAAACTCATCCCCGACGCCATCGACCTCATCACCTGCGACTTAAGTTTCATCTCCCTAGAAAAAGCCCTTCCCGCCGCGCTTGAACTTGGAGGCGAATTAATCGCACTAATCAAACCGCAATTTGAAGTCGGCAAGGAAAAAATCGGCAACGGCGTGGTCAAAAGCGAGAAGCTGCAAAAACAGGTTTGCGAGAAAATAAAAGATTGGCTCGAGGCGCGAAACTGGCTAGTCTCCGCCATTATTGACAGCCCCATCACTGGGGGCAGCGGCAACAAGGAATTCCTGATTCATGCAACAAAATCTAACTAGCGCATTGCCCAAAATCTATATCGTCAAATTCGTGACGGTGCATTCGTATATCCCATATTTCCTGGAAGCGCTGGAACATATCGCCGACGGCGTGCGTTCATATGAGGAAGTGGAAGATAGCGGCGATTGGTTTATCAGCCTGCATTTCAACGAACATCCGGATATGGGACATTTAAAAAGCGTAATTTCCGAACTGGCGATTTCCGTGGGCTTGGATGCGCCGAAAATCACGCTTGAGGAAGCCGAAAATAAAAACTGGGTCGAGGAACTTTCCAAAAACTTCCAGCCCATAAACACCGGTAGATTTTTTATCTACAGCCAATTCTCCAAACCATCCGGCACCCTGATCGACATTAAAATCAACCCCGGAATGGCGTTCGGGACGGGGCAGCACGAAACGACATATCTCTGCCTGGAAGCGCTGGAATTTTTAGCCTCCTCACCCCTCAAAATATTAAACTCGCTCCTCCCTCAGGGAGGGGATGGGGGAGGGTTAATCGCGACCTCCGGCGCAAGTGACAACCCTCCTCTAACTCCTCCCTCAGGGAGGAGGACTTTTAAGAACATCCTCGATCTCGGTTGCGGCTCCGGCATCCTCGCCATCGCCGCCCGCAAAACCTGGGCAAACGCCAACATCACCGCCACCGACAATGACCCAATCGCCGTAAAAGTCGCCGCCGAAAATTATCTTATCAATTGTCACCCCGCACAACCAACCCATCCCCCCATACAACAAACCCGTCACCCCGCACTCGTTGCGGGGTCTGGCGCCGATTCAAACCACCAGATCGCGCAACAGGTGCGCGACGACGAATTTAATTGTTACGTCAGCGAAGGCTTTGCCAGTATCAAGCCGCAAAAGTTTGATTTAATCCTCGCCAATATCCTGATGAACCCATTACTCGAAATGGCCGAAGACATGGCGAAATTCAGCAGCAAATCCATCGCCCTCTCCGGCTTCAAAACCGAACAAACCGAGAAAATAATGGAAAAATACACCGCCCTCGGTTTCAAAGCCGAACGCATCTTCGTCAAAAACCACTGGGTGGCGTTGTTGCTTACCAAATCGTCATCCTGAACAAAGTAAAGGATCTTTCACTTAACGCTCAAGATGACGGATTCTTCGTTGCCCTAAAGCGCAGCCAATGATCCGCCAAAACCGCCGCCATCATCGCCTCGCCAATCGGCACGGCGCGGATGCCGACGCATGGGTCGTGGCGGCCCTTTGTAATAATCTCGGTTTCGTTGCCGCTTTTATCAATGGTTTTAACCGGCGTCAAAATGCTGCTTGTCGGCTTAACCGCAAAACGCACGACGATGTCCTGCCCGCTGGAAATTCCGCCGAGGATTCCTCCTGCATTATTACTCAAAAATTTTCCGCCCTTGCGAATTTCGTCGGCATTTTCTTCGCCGCGCAATTCCGCCGCGCCAAAGCCCGCGCCAATTTCCACGCCT
Organism: Alphaproteobacteria bacterium; assembly: GCA_043757405.1. Lineage (GTDB taxonomy): Bacteria > Pseudomonadota > Alphaproteobacteria > Rickettsiales > 21-14-0-20-44-7 > JABDBO01. The sequence goes on along the minus strand of JAYVPI010000018.1, from coordinate 25,107 downwards.
TTCACCGCGTTAATCCCCATCATCGCACTCGCCAAATCCGCGTCCAGCTTGCCATAAATCGGCTCGCCCAAACCCACAGGCACACCTGACGCGACAACTTCAATCACGCCGCCGATGGAAGAACCATCTTTGCGAATCCCATCAAGATAATCTTCCCATAATGCCGCCGCTTTTTTGTCCGGGCACCAAAACGGGTTGTTGCCAATCTCTTGTCTGTCAAAATTGCGGCGGTCGATTTTATGTTCGCCCATCTGCACCATGTAGCCGGTGATTTTGATATCCGGAATAATTTTCCGCGCGATCGCCCCCGCCGCCACACGCATCGCCGTCTCCCGCGCCGAGCTGCGCCCACCGCCGCGGTAATCGCGAATGCCATATTTTTCCTGATAAGTATAATCCGCATGACCGGGGCGGAATTTATCTTTGATATCGCCATAATCTTTGGAGCGATGATCCTCGTTCTGAATAATCAACGAAATCGGCGCACCGGTAGTTTTGCCTTCAAACACGCCGGACATAATCTTCACCGTATCGCTTTCATTACGCTGGGTCGTAAACTTCGATTGCCCAGGTTTGCGCTTATCCAGAAACGGCTGGATATCTTTTTCCGACAACGGAATCAACGACGGCACGCCATCCACCACACAGCCAATCGCCTCGCCGTGGCTCTCACCCCAGGTGGTGAAATTGAAAATCTTGCCGAATGTGTTGTTGGTCATGGCACTAACTTAGGGAAATATTTCACATTAGGCAAATCTTTATGATCAGCGTCCTGCGTCCACAAAGTCGCGTCATAATGCCTGGCGGTTGCGTAAATCAGCGCGTCAGCTAGCGCCAGCTTATATTTTGCGCTATATTCTGATGCCGCTATGGCAATATCCGAATTTGTATCGGCGATAATTCCCTGATGCATCAGGTTCATCGTTTGCGCCAAAGTTTTCATATCCAGCTTTTTAGCTGTAAAACGATGTACTTCATAAATAGATATTACCGAGACTAAAAGCTTCTGCCGGTCATAAATCACCGGCGCGAAATTTTCAGCATTTTGTCCTTCCAGGAAGAATTCAAGCCAGCCGGATGAATCAATTATATTCATCAAAATCACGATCGGTTTTATCTTTTTTAAATTCTCCCAAATCCATATTTTTCAGAAAACCGCGATATTTTTCCATTTCCACTTCCGGCACTAATATAATATGACCGTTCATAGTCATGAATTTCAGTTTATCGCCAGCCTTGATTTTAGCGCTGCGCCTGGTTTCTTTGGGGATAACCACTTGATATTTTGATGATACTGTAACAGTTTCCATATGTAGTATACTAGCGTAAAACGGGGGTAAGGTCAAGCTTTACTTTTATAATACAGGCTTAACCACCACTAAAATAACGATAAATATCATCAGCAAAACCGGCACTTCATTGAGAATCCGGTAAAATTTCTCAGAACGTGTGTTCTCCCCGCGCATGAACTTTTTGCGGATTGCAGCCAAAAACCCATGAAAACCAGCCATTAGCAGCACTAACCCCAATTTCGCGTGTAACCAGTGGGCATTTTTTAGCAAGCCGTTATGAATATAAAAATACAGCAACATCCCGCCGAAAAGAAATGTCAATATCATCGCCGGATTGATGATAACTCGCAAAAGCTTGCGCTCCATCACTTCCAAAAGCTTGGCCTGTTCCTTTGTGGCGTGCACATGATAGACATATAATCGCGGCAGATAAAACAGCCCCGCCATCCACGAAATCACAAAAATCACGTGAATCGCTTTGATGTAATCGTAATGCTCTGCTATAAAATTCGCCATGGTCTATATGCCTCATTGGCCCAAGCCGGTTGGGCTGCTTCAAAATGAAACAAGCTTGCAGCGAATGCAAGAAGTTTTAGCGCGGCTGGATAATCCGCACCTAAACCTCCCGCCAACCATCCACGTTGCCGGAACCAATGGCAAAGGCTCTACAATCGCCTTTCTACGTGCAATCCTGGAAAGCTCCGGTAAAAAAGTACACACCTATACCACGCCGCATCTAATAAAATTCAACGAGCGCATCACATTGGCGGGCGAGGAAATCTCCGATGATTATTTATTCGAGACTATGGAGGAAGTGCGCCTGAAATCCGAAGATTTGCGTTTAGGATTTTTTGAAGCGACTACGGCGGGAGCATTTTTAGCCTTTTCAAAAGTGAAAGCGGATTACTTATTATTAGAAACCGGAATGGGCGGCCGCCTTGATGCAACCAACATAATCCCCGCGCCGCTTGTCACCATCATCACCACCATCGCCAAAGACCACACCGAATTCCTCGGCACTGATTTGCGCCTCATCGCCGGTGAAAAACTCGGCATTGTCAAACCAGGCACAACCTGCATCAGCTCGCTGCAGCAAACTATTGTTGATGAAACAATCGAAACCTATTGTGCCGAACGCGAAATTCCCCTTGTCGCCTTCAGCTATGATTTCGCCGTTGATAAAACCCCCGGCGGCTTTCGTTATATCTGCGGCGATCTGGCCTGGGAATTTCCCGATCCGGCGCTTCCCGGTGATCATCAATATGTAAACGCGGCCAGCGCGATTACCGCTTATTTATTAATCAAATCTTCACATCCCGCACTTGATGCGGGGTCTCCGGAGATCCCGCATCAAGTGCGGGATGTGGTTGCGAGTGGATTGCAAAAAACGAAATGGCCATCACGCCTGGAAAGAATCGCCCGCCCATACATCCCCGAAAACTGGGAGTTCTGGCTTGATGGGGCGCATAATCCGGCAGGCGCATTCGCCCTCGCCAATCACCTACAATATTGGCAAGACAAACCCACCTACCTAATTTTTGGCACCACCAAAGGCCGCGAGGTAAAAGATTTCCTTGCCAAATTCCAAGGCAAAATCGCGCATCTATGCCTGGTCAAAATCAAATTCGAACCAAATTCATACGAACCAGAAGAAATGCTCCCCTTCGCCGAAGGTTTCGAAGTTTCCACCCATGATGATTTGCAAGCAGCCATAAAACACCTCACCACCGAACTATCATCCCACACCTCCGAACTATCATCCCACACCACCGAACTATCTTCCCACACCACCCAACTGTCATCCCACACTACCCAACTGTCATCCCGTCGAATGACGGGATCCAGCCCTTATCCAACCGCCAGACCCCGTGATAAACACGGGGTGACAGAAGGAGGAAGGATCCTAGCCTGCGGCTCACTCTTCATGCGCGGGGATATTTAACAAACTAAGCGTGAACACAACGCGGGCCTCTGCGGCCCACATTATTATTTCTGCTTAGCTAACAAATCCCTGATCTCCGTCAACAACACTTCCTGCTTCGGCGGCTCAACAGAGGGCGCAACCGCTTCGTTGCGTTTCATGCGGTTGATGCCTTTGACTGCCACGAAAATGGCGAAAGCGACGATTATGAAATCAAATATTGCCTGGATAAACTTGCCATAAGCCAATGCGACAGCTGGATGATCAGCATCAGTGGCTGGTTGCAATATAACCGCAAGATCGGCAAAATTAACCGCGCCAATCAGCAAACCCAAAGGCGGCATGACGATATCGGCAACGAATGATGCTACTATCTTTCCAAACGCTGCACCGATAATTACACCCACTGCCAAATCGACCACATTGCCTTTAACTGCAAATTCCTTGAATTCTTTTACTATGCTCATAAAATCTCCGTTATGTTACCGGCGTACTATATTGACTCTATTATTAATAAGCGAAGGAAAACCCATGAAAAGAATTTTTATTTCAACCCTGTTGCTGCTGTGCTGCTTGCCGGCTTATGGCGCCGAAAAATCCCATTATATTGATCCCGCGCTATTTTCCCCAGAGTTTATACCAGCGCCGCCAACAGATTTGAAAGCGAAGATCGAGGAAATTATAAAACGTCAAAGCCAAGCTACAGACGCTGATAAAACCGCCGCTATTGATGAAGCGCACATGCGCCCGGAAATGATGGCAACCAACATAAATCGCGAACACTTCCCCAAGACCCTGGCACTGTTGGACAATGTAAATCAGGATTGCGGAGCGGTCATCGGACCCAGCAAAAACTACTGGAACACCGACCGCCCCTATGCTGTTGATAAGCGAATCATACCCCTTGGCAGCATGCCCAACAACGCCTCATATCCCAGTGGCCACACCGCCTGCAGCCGTCTTTGGGCCGAGGTTTTGGGTCAGCTAAGCCCTTCTAAACGCTCAAATTTCCGCGCACGCGCCGCAGCAATAGCAGATCACCGCCTTGTTGCCGGTTTGCATTGGCCGCATGACTTGATCGGAGGGGAACAAACCGCCCTTATAATTTTCGGCGCGATGCAAACTTCCCCCGCTTATCAAAACGACTTGGCGGAAGCAAAAAAAGAGTGGAAATAAAGGGCTTTTCTTTAAGTATAGATTATGTATATTGATTTTTAAGTTTGTAAAAACTACCTGATAACCAAAAACAAAAGAGGATCAAATGGCTACTAACAAAAAAACTTCTGCTCCAGTAAAACCAGTTTCACAAGCGTTGACAAAATCAGCATTGTTGAACTTAATTGCTGAAAAAAATGAACTCAGCCGCAAACAAGCTGGCGAAGTTCTTGCAACTATCGAATCTGCAATTCTCGGTTCAGTTCACCCGCGTGGTGCTGGCGAATTCACTTTCCCAGGCTTGATGAAAGTGACGTTACGTAAAGTTCCAGCTCGTAAAGCCGGTACTATGATCCGCAACCCTGCTACTGGCGAAATGATGGCTGCTGCTGCAAAACCTGCATCAGTGCGCGTGAAAATCCGCCCATTGTCAAAACTGAAAACTGCTGCTACTTCGTAGTTTTTAAAGTGATATAAAAGCAAAAAGCCCGCAATAAAATGCGGGCTTTTTCTATTATTCATCACCAAACTGTCATCCCAGCGAAGGCTGGGATCCAGCGGCGCGGCCACACTCCAACATAGAATAAGCCTCCGGCCTGGATCCCAGCCTTCGCTGGGATGACAAATATGGCCGGATGTGATAATAAATAACAAAACCAACCAGGAAGCTACATGTTAAAAAGCCGCAAAAAACCCCTCGTGAAAAATTCCAAAGAGCCAGCTGCAAAAACTAAAGCTGCACCGGCCGCAAAGCAACAAGCTGCGAATAATAACGACCTGCCGCTGTTTTTCAAAAACCCGCAAATGCTCAACAACCAGCGCCACAAAAACGCCGGCATCCTTCCCGATAAAGGCATGAGCTTTGCGCGTGATACAAATTCTATAGTCATCACCGGCGCCGAATTCATCGAGGCCTCAAAATATTACCCAATCGTTTTCACCACCGGAAAGGTTCTTTCACCCGCCGTCATCGTCGGCCTGGAACAGGAAAATTATTTCATCGATGCCAAAGGCGTTTGGCAAGAAGGCACCTATATCCCCGCCTATGCCCGCCAATATCCCTTCGTATTCGTCGAAAGGCCGGAAGCCCAACAACTGACGTTGTGCGTCGACGAAGACTCCGTGCATTACACATCATCCGCCAAAGATAGCAAAACCGCCCGCCTCTATGAAATAGACGGCAAGCCGTCAGCATTCACTAACTCCGCGCTGGAATTTTGTGGAGCGCTGCAAAAAGAACATCTCACCACCCAGGAATTCTGCAAAACCCTGCAAGAACTGGATATGTTCATGCCGCAGCAAATGGAAGGCAAACTCAAATCAGGCCGCGCCGTCCGCATGGCCGGTTTCCAATCCATCAATCCAGCAAAACTGGATAGCTTGCCTAATGACAAAATCATCGAATTATACAAAAAAGGTTTCCTCGCCCTGATGTTCTTCGCGATCTCATCAATGGGTAATTGGAACCGCCTTGCCCGAATGGCCAACAAATAAGGAGGAGAGAGATATGGAATCAGATTACAAAAATATCCTGCTGCAACTCTGCGCCTCCCTCACCCGCGTCGATCATATGGGTGCCGCCTGGGAAAACATCGCCATCGCCTTGCAAAAGGCCGGGGTGAACATCAACAACGCCACCTCAACCGAAATCGCCAAGGTTTTGGGCGAAATGGAAGTCACCACTTTTGACGGCAGCGCCTTGAGCGGCGGTTATGAACCATATTACAGCTGACTCAAGCATTTGAAAATTTTACTTGCCAAGACAGGCCGCCAACAGTAAATATCCCCCCGTGTTCCGCGATAGCTCAGTGGTAGAGCAATCGGCTGTTAACCGATCGGTCGTAGGTTCGAGCCCTACTCGCGGAGCCAGATTAATGTTTAGCAAGATTCGATAAAATTCCAAGAATCTACTTCAAACCCTTGTACAGAGCCAGGCTCCACATTCAATAGCGTTCAACGATATTATGCAAGCCTCTGCTAAGCGGGGGTATAAGATGGGGTACGGAATAAAAGCACCCCCATACCTGGCTGCCGAAGTGGTTAATATCCGCTATGGGCGGCATAAAGGCATATTTCATAACAAATTTACAATCCGCGGACGGCAAAATGATTGAGGCCAGCTCGTTTAACTATAACGGTTTAAGATGAGATGCGGACCTTCTCACATCGTCATTGCGAGTCCCAGCCTTCGCTGGGATAAACTCCGCGCGGCAATCCAGGGTCGCAGTCTGTGACCTTGGATTGCTTCGCCTAAAGGCTCGCAATGACGAGGCTAGTTAGATGCACTTATCTTACCATAAATCGCTATACACTGACCATACTGGTAAAGCCTGGTAACCTTTTGTCGGATAAACCGTATAGAAAAAAAATATGCAACGATCGAAAATTAACAATTAGATAAATCGCGCAACCATACTCAAACCATACTATGTTGGAATCAATAGAGGCCGCCCCCCATAATTATAGCATACTCGTTGTTGACGATGATGAGGCCTGTGCGAAAATGATGATGTGGAGTTTGGAAGAGATGGGGCAAATAGCGCAGATCGCTTTGGATGGGGAAACTGCGATTACTCTTGCGAAATCTTCCCTCCCCGACCTTATCTTACTTGATATAGGCATGCCAGGAATGACGGGTTATGATATATGCCAGGTTTTGCGGAAGGAGCCAGCTCTTCAAAATACTCTTATCGTTGCTCAGACCGGATGGGGCGAGAATGAGCATAAGCAGCGTACGAAGGCGGCAGGTTTTGATTATCATCTGGTTAAACCTATAAATATGGATGCGCTTAAGAATATTCTGTTTATACTGGATCAGGCCAGAAAGGGATCCGAGGGAACAACCAGTAATAATATGTAGGAGGATTTTTGTGATGAAAAGCTCAAACGGCAAGTCTAATAAAATCACTCCGGTAATTGTTGAGGGCATGAAAAGAACTTCGCTCGCTGAATTCATCCAGGACAACACAAAGCAAATCATAACCGAATGGGTGAGCTTCGCGCAGACATTAACTCCCGCCGCCAACCATATGACCATGTTCGCGCTGCGGGACCATATTCCGCAGATACTTTCTTTCATCATAAATGATATGAAAACCCCACAAACCAGTTCCGAACAAAAGGAAAAATCCCAGGGCAACCAGGAAAAGGATGCCACCACCACGGTTGCGGAAGTCCACGCGGCGCTGCGTCTGGCGGATGGATTTAATATTGATCAAATGGTTTCGGAATGGCGGGCCTTACGCGCCAGCGTGATAAAATTATGGAGTGATGACAATACGGCTATGGTTCGTAAGGACGTGATTGATCTGATAAGATTTAACGAAGCAATCGATCAGCAACTGGCGGAATCGGTCAGCCATTTTACGGAAAAAGTCAGTCACTCAAAAGATTTGTTTATTGGGATGCTGAGCCATGAATTGCGGAACCCGCTCAATGTAATAACGATGGCCGCCCATCTACAGGCGGCGACTCCTCCTAATGGGATTGAGCGTCATAATTTACTGACCAAACAAATAACTGAAAGTGTGTTGCGTGCCACCGGAATTGTTGATGACCTTTTGGATGTTACCCGCGCCCGGTTCGGTTCGGGAATTCCGGTTGTGAAAGCGCCAATGGATATGGGCTATGTCAGCAAGCTTCTGGTCGAGGAGACGAGAATGGCCCACCCGATCCATAATATTATGCTTGATGTTTCAGGTAATGTGAAAGGTGAATGGGACCAGACGCGCATGGGCCAGGTTTTTGCAAATTTGCTGGGTAATGCAATACAATATGGCTCAAACGATTCGCCTGTCAGCGTAACTATTAAGGGAGACGGCGAAGAAATTGTCATCTCCGTGCATAATGAAGGCGAGCCTATCCCGCCGGAAAAAATAAAGGTGATATTCAATTCCTTAACCCGCGCAATTACTGATGAAAGTGATCAAAACAAGGGAACAAATCTTGGCTTGGGACTTTATATCACCAAGGAAATTGTGACTTCGCATGGTGGTAAAATTAATGTTACCTCGTCAAAAGAAAACGGGACGGCTTTCACAATAAGGCTTCCCCGCTCAGAAACAAAAACATAAATAGTAAGGATAACACATGGCTAAATGGATATTTCTGGAAGACTTTGGGTTGAAGCATGATATTGAACAGGCGATAAATCTTGATTCCGTGACGAACTTCTCGCTACGCCTCGATGACGCGCAACTGGTGATATTCTTTGGCGGGGCAAAAGCAGACCCGCATGTCCTCACTTTCCAAAACAAGCAATTATGCCAAACCGCCTATGATAATCTTAAGGCGATGCTGAGGACGGAAAAATAGCGGATAGATTTTTTGACTATAACGGTTTAAAGTCCCAACCGCCTTAGGAATATTACTGCTTATTCAATACTTCCCGCACCTTAACTGCCAGATCTTTCAAGGAAAATGGCTTTTGCAGGAAATTTAGCTCTTCCGCCTTGCCCTCATAATCGCTCAAAGCGTCTTCGGTGTAGCCTGACATGAATATAACCCGCATATCCGGAGCCTGTTTTACAATTTCCTTAACCATATTGGGACCATTCATGCCCGGCATAATAACATCGGAAATTACCAGATCAATTTTACCGGCTTCCCTCTCAAAAATCTCCAGCGCGTTCTCCCCATTCTCCGCCTCAAAAATCTTATATCCCTTATTGGACAAGGCACGGCTGGCAAACATCCGAACCGCCGTCTCATCCTCAACCAGCAAAATAGTTTCCGTCCCCGTCAAATCCTGGCTGACGACTTTTTTCACCTCATCATCCTCTTGCTCCGCCACATAACGGCTTTCATCGGCACGTTTGAAATAAATCTGGAACTCAGTGCCCTTGCCTTCTTCACTCCTGACAAAAATATGCCCGCCGCTTTGTTTCACAATCCCATAAACCGTCGCCAATCCCAAACCGGTTCCCGCGCCAACTTCCTTGGTAGAGAAAAACGGCTCAAAAATTTTGGTCAGCGTTTCCGCATTCATACCCGTACCCGTATCGATAATCTGCACCAATACATAATCCCCTGTCTGCATCGAATCCTCAGAATCCGGCGCAATAAATCCGTTTAGTTTTTCCCGCGTGCGGTCAAATTCAACATTGCTGGTTTGGATTGTCAGCGAACCGCCCTTCGGCATTGCGTCACGCGCATTCACCGCCAGGTTGATGGTCACCTGGTCAATCTGGCCCGGATCGGCCAGCACCTTCCACAACTCCCGCCCATGCTTCATTTCCAGCTTTACATGCTCGCCCAGTAAACGGCGCAATAAATTAGAAAGCTCAGAAAGCGCATCGGTAATATCCACCAATTTCGGTTTTAAAACCTGTTTGCGCGAAAACGCCAATAACTGCCGTACCAAATTCGCCGCGCGGTTCACGTTTTGCTTAATCTGCATAATATCCGGGAAAGAGCGGTCACCCGGCGGATGTTTCTGCAATAGCAGATCAGAAAACCCATTCATCGCGGTGAGCAAATTGTTGAAATCATGCGCGATCCCGCCCGCCAACTGTCCCACCGCCTGCATCTTCTGCGAATGGTTCAGCTTTTGCTCCAGCGCCGCTTTTTCCTCCGCGTCAATCAGCGTCGCTAAATAATATGCCTCGCCAAATTCCGGGCCGGAGAGTTTTCTTAAAAATACATGCACTGCCTTTTCAGCCAAGCCTTTGACCTTCACCCCGAATTCCAGTTTGCTGACATTTGAGGTTTGCAGCTTCTTCAATTTCTTCTCAAAATCATTGCCTTGGGCGCTGGCGGAAATTCTATCGATATTATCGCCGCCGGAAATTTCCGGCCCTGCGATTTGATAAAAACTTTCATTACCTTTGAGGATCGCGCCATTCTTATCCAAAAACACCGTCGCCACCGGCGCCAGGTCTAAATATGTACCCGTATCAAAAACCGCTTTAGTGCTTTTGGAGAATATGCCCATATCGCAAGATTGCCTGACAAATGATCTAATGCAATATTATTTTGGTAAATATCCTTGTTTTCCGCACAATTAATCAGTTTTTGCACAGAAAAAAAGTCACAGAAAAAGCTTGATTATTCTTAACCTTTTTAGTATATATGTTGCATGGCCGATGACGCAAGAATCATATCCGCACTGATCCGCAACCTCGCTCCGCGCTGCGATGTCCTGCTTTATCAGGATTTCAAACACGGAGGCGTGCCTGTGCAAGCCTTCTATTGGTCTAAAGCCAATATTGATGCGTTACATGCATCAGGTTATTCAATTATGGGTTGCGAATTCGATTATACTGACCAGAAATTATTTGATCAGGTGGCGAGCAAAAAAATTACTCCCAAAAAATTTGCCGATGAAATGGTAAAAACTGGCACAATCGGTAATGAGGGATCAGAAATTAGCCATAGAATCTACACAATCGTAGGTGAAGGTATTGTCTATGCCACTTCAAAAAAAATGAAGTGCGTTGCCCTGGATTTTTCTCATAATCAGGAAGGCGGCTCCGGCCTGCTGGATAAAATAGCCGCCGAGCTTGGTAAAAAAGATAAAGATACAACTGTCGGCCAAATGAATGATCACCTGCAAATATCTAGTTTTCTCTATCCGGATAACAAGGAAATTAAACAAGCATTGGAAGCATTAGACTCTCTGAAGATCGATACTGCCGTAAAAATCTACAGCCCGGAAGGACTGCCAAAGATACGTGATGCGTGGTTGGATAAGCGCATTGGCGTGGGTGATAAAATACTCGCTGATAAGGCTTTTGAATTGATCAAAGGCAGCAAAAAAATGTCGCTGATGTATGGCGCCATGCATGGCGAGCGTGGTGACGGCGTTAAGCTAAAGGATTTTGATGAATATTTTGAAGATCACAAAGGTATGAATGTTGGTAAACTTGCAATCGTTCCAAGTTTTGAAAAATATACAAAGTCAATATTATTCCCTGACGGAGACTTGGAGCATAAAGAATTTCCAAATACATTGATCATCACTGGCGATAATGGTGAAAAGATAAAGCCATACGCAGTAATGCTAAAAGGAACCAGCATTGACGGCAATGTAGGCTATGAGGCAAGTGTTAAAGAATTGATGGGTAAGGATCAAATCGAAGCCTTCCGGTTGGGTGACGGGAATTTAAATGAATTGAAAGTTGATCCAAAATCACTCCCGTCAAAAGCGGCAGAAAAGAAGCGCTAAATATTAAAGCTGGCCCAGTGTCTTTATCTTAAACTTCGGGTGAATCTCATTCTGGCTCATCACCGCCGTGGAATTGCGGAAGCGCTCGATCAGGTTGCGCACATAGGGCCGCACACCGGCGGATGTCAACAGCACCGGCATCTCGCCTTTAAGCGCATATTGGTCATAAACCTTGCGCACCTCGGAAATAAATTCCTGCAACTTGCTCGGCTGCATCGCCAATTGCGTATCGCCGTTTTGCGTCACCAGGCTTTCCGCAAACGCCTTCTCCCAATTCGGCGACAGCGCCAGAATCGGGATATAACCCTGGTTGCTGATATGCGAATTGCAAATTTGGCGCGATAATTTGCTGCGTACATGCTCAGTAATATAAGTAATATTTTTGCTGCTCTGCACCGCCTCCGAAATCCCTTCTAAAATCGTCGGTAAATCGCGGATGGAAACCATTTCGCCCAATAAATTCTGCAATACCGATTTTAACCCGCCAATCGTAATTTGCGACGGCACAACTTCCGCTGCCAGTTTTTTATGCTGCTCCGGAATATCATCCACCAATTTCTGCACCTCCCCAAAGCTAAGCAACTCCGCCATATTTTCCTTAATCAGCTCGGTCAGATGCGTAGTAATCACCGTCGGCGGATCGACCACTGTATAATTTTTGAACAACGCATCCTCGCGCTGGTTCTCATTAATCCACATCGCCGGCAATCCGAATGTCGGCTCCGTAGTCGCCTCACCCGGCAACATAATTTTATCGCCGCTAGGATTCATCACCAACAACATATCCGGCCGAATCGTGCCGCTGCCGCTTTCGATTTCCTTGATCTTCACGACATATTGATTAGCGCCAAGCTGCATATTATCCTGAATCCGCACCGGCGGCATAATGAAACCCAAATCACGCGCCAGTTGCTTGCGCAGCGCCTTGATCTGCTCAGTAATCCGATGCCCCTTTTCATAATTAATCAACGGCAACAAACCATAACCCAGCTCCAGCCGCAGTGCATCCATACTCAAGCTACTGGCAATTTCCTGCTCATCCGTCGGCTTGGCCTCGGCGGTTTTATCTTCCTTGGCAGTCACACTAGCCACTTTTTTTGCCGTCTCATTGGCTTTGCGCTGATACCAACCGATATAGCCCGTGATTCCCGCTAAAATCGCGAATGGCAGTGTCGGAATTTCCGGCATGAACAAACCCATGAAAATCAGCAATCCGCTAACGATAAACATCGCATTCGGATATTTGGAAAGCTGGCCAAGAACCGCCTTATCCGCCGATCCTGAAACACCGGCTTTAGTAACCAGCAGACCCGCCGCAGTAGAAACAATCAATGAAGGAACTTGCGAAACTAAGCCATCACCAATCGTCAAAATTGTATATGTATTAAAGGCCTTATTGATGTCCAGACCCTTCTGCACAGTACCGATAATAATCCCACCGATGATGTTGATGAAGGTAATCAACAACCCCGCAATCGCATCACCACGGACGAATTTATTGGCACCGTCCATCGAACCGAAAAATGTCGATTCATCTTCCAGATCTTTCCGGCGCTGCTTGGCCGTTGCTTCGTCAATCAATCCAGACGATAAATCCGCATCAATCGCCATCTGCTTGCCTGGCATCGCATCCAAACTAAACCGCGCCGCAACTTCCGCCACGCGGCCGGAACCTTTGGTGATAACCACGAAATTGATAACGGTGAGAATGCCGAAAACAATGATACCAATGGCCGCATTATTGGCCATCACGAAAGACCCAAACGCATGGATCACCCCACCCGCAGCATCCGGCCCTTCATGGCCGTGGGAGAGGATCAGCCTGGTAGAGGCAATATTCAACGCCAGCCGGAAGATGGCGGAAATCAGGAGGATTGAGGGGAAAGAGCTGAGTTCCAGCGGCTTTTCAATGAACAACACCGTCATCAAAATCACCACCGAAAGCGAAATCGAAATCGCCAGCATAAAGCTGAGCAAACCTTTTGGGATCGGGAAAATGAGCAGGAAAATGATGCTCATAATCGCCACCGCGAACATGATTTCGCTGTTCTGGGCAACTGCCTTGAAATTTAAGAGGTAATTAGTTTTTTTTCCTGCGGGGGCTTCTGCCATTTTTTAGTTACGTGGTTGCTTGGTTACGTGGTTGCATGGCTATTAAATATTTCCTGACTACGCAACCACGCAACTACGCAACCAAGCAACCCTCTTTATCCAGCCGCGTCTAAGTTATCTTCTTCATTATCCAATTTGTATTGTTTCAGCTTATTGCGCAGAGTGCGAATTGAAATCCCCAAAATATTGGCGGCATGGGTACGATTTCCCATAACATGTTGCAAAGTTGAGTTAATCAGCTCTTTTTCCACCGCCTCAATCGAACGGCCGACGAAATTGCGGTTTTGGATGTCTTCGTCATCCTGCTTTTCAGCAACAACTTTTATCTGGGTATTATTAAACGAATTCGTATCGCCTGCTTCCAGCATGATACCCACTTCATCAATTTCCTCACCTGGCGATAGCAACACGGCGCGATGCATAGTATTTTCCAATTCGCGGACATTGCCTTTCCAGCTATAACTTTCCAGCAATTTCAGGCCCTTGGCTGATAATTTCTTCACCTCCACACCATTAGCTTTGGCATATTTCTCAATAAAATGCTCCGCAATCGGCTTGATATCGCCAATTCGCTCACGCAGCGGCGGGAGTTTCAAATTGATGACGTTCAAGCGATAAAACAAATCCTCGCGGAATTTCCCTTCCTTCACATATTCCGCCAAATTGCGGTTGGAAGTTGCGATAATGCGTAAATCCACCTTCACCGGAGATGAGCCGCCAACGCGGTCAATTTCCTTTTCCTGCAATGCGCGTAATAATTTTGATTGCAAACGCAAATCCATTTCCGAAATTTCATCCAGCAATAATGTCCCGCCGGCAGATTCCTCAAACTTACCAATCCGGCGCGCCACAGCGCCGGTGAATGAGCCTTTCTCGTGGCCAAACAGTTCCGATTCCAGCAAATTATCGGGAATTGCCGCGCAATTAACCGATACGAATTTCTGCTTGGCGCGTTTGGAATGTTCATGGATATAACGTGCCATAACTTCCTTACCCGTGCCGGATTCGCCGGTTACCAAAACGCTGGCGTCAGATGGCGCAATTTGATCCGCAAGTTTCAACATACGGTTCATAGCTTCCGAGCTGTGGATCATAGTTTTGCTTTCTTCGGTAATCGCTTCTAAAACTGCGGCAATCAATTCCTCATTCGGCGGCAATGGCAGATATTCCTTCGCCCCATTTTTGATCGCCTGCACCGCCGCGCCTGACTTCACGCCAACGCCGCACGCGACAACATCAATAGTAATTCTTTCCGTTTTCAGCGCCCGCACCAAATGCCCGATATTCTCACTGACATCGATCATGATCAAATCTGCGGAATTGCCTTCACGCAATGACTGCAAGCCAGATTCGATACTTCCGTGCTGGAATACATTTGCACCGCGGCTTTTCGCAATACGCGTTGCTTCGCCGATTTGTCCGCCCAGGTCGCCTATAATTAATAGTCTCATTTCATTCCCCTGTTTTGGGTTTCGAGTTTCGAGTTTCGAGCATTAATCACTCGGAACACAAAACCCGAAACTCGAAACTATTCCTTATAAATCTTCAACCGTTTCGCCGGTGGCAAAATAGTGTTTATCATACGTTCCAACTTCCTCGGATTCTCCTGATTGCCGATGCTGACAACCGAGGTTAGGTAAATTTTGTTCAATATCAATTCTTCCTCGGAGTTCCGTTCAATTTTGGACGCCAATGGGGTCATGATCATGTAAGAAAGCAACGCTCCGTATAATGTGGTAAGGAGCGCGATTGCCATATGCGGCCCGATATTCGCCGGATTATCCAACTCACCCAACATTTGCACCAGACCAATCAGCGTACCGATCAAACCCATAGCCGGCGCGATTTCCGAGGCACGGCGCAGCATGGTGGCCGAGCGGCGGTTGCGTTGTAAAATACTTTCAATATCCTGGCGCAAAATCTGGTCAACTTCTTGAATTGAGTTGCCGTCCACCAGCATTTTCATGCCTTTGTAAAAAATGGAGTTACGGTCAACTTCCTTCTCTTTATTCTGCAAACCGAGCATGCCGTTCTTTTTGGCATATTCGGCGATGTGCACCGCTTGCTGGCCGATCAAATTGAAATCACCGATTTTGGTGAAAACCACTTGTTCTAATGATCGCATCAACCCCGCCATTTCCTTCCAGGAAAAACAAGCCAAAGTCACCGCAAAAGTGCCGCCAATAACAATCAGGCCGGAAGCTATATCAAAGAAATTGATGACTTTACCGCTCATTGACACCGCAACGCCCATAATTATAAGCGCGATCAGCATGCCGGCTATCGTAGAATAATCACTTCGCGGCTGGTTTATTTTAGTGGCCATAATCGTTTATCGTTAATCGTTTATCGTTAATCGTAATTTTTTCCCTAATCGATCAACAATAAACGATGAACGATTAACGAACTTAACTTACGCCTTATTCTCAGGCTTAATAATCTCAGTCATTGTTACGCCGATTTTATCTTCGACGATAACAACTTCACCACGCGCAATCAGGCGGTTGTTGACATAAATATCAACCGGTTCGCCGACTTTGCGGTCAAGCTCAACAACAGCGCCGCGCCCCAGTTTCAGTAATTGGGAAACCTGCATTTCCGTACGGCCAAGAACCGCGGAAATCTGCACCGGAATATCATAAACCGCTTCGAGAGAGACATTAGAATCATCCCCAGTTGCGCCTTCAAAAACATTATCACCTTCAGCCATTTTAGTCCTCTTTTGTTATATTGTTCGGTTTAGATCCTTCACTTGCGTTCAGGATGGCGTCATCTTGAGCGTTAGCGAAAGATCTCTCTTGCTTTGTTTCTTCTTCCTCCAGCGAGCTGTGTCTTCCACATATTTCGCTGATGGATTCCCACAGTTTTTTTACGTCCCGTTCGGCAAACCCGTTTTGCCATTCGATACGGAAATCACCTGCCTCCATTTTGTCATCAACGCTTACAGCCGCGCCGGTAAATTTATCGTTAAGAGCCGTCGAATTCTTTGCGCTTAAATAGACATTTATTTTGTCATTAGAATCCAGCTTACCCACTGATTCTTTTATAATTTCCGCAATTCCCGCCTCAATTGCCTTATCCGCCACATCGCCGCTAACTTTGCGGGCAATGCTCAAAGCCAATTGGCCCAAACGCTCAGAAAACTTATGTTTATTATTCGTGCTTTCCTGCGCCATCACAGTTAATTGCACACCGATATTTTCCACCAACTTATCCAACGCCGCTTTTTCCGCCGCTTCCACACCGGCCAATTTTTCATCAAGTTCGTTCTTCGCTTTATCATACCCCTCACGCATGCCTTCTTCACGCGCCAGAGTTTTCGCCAGCTCAATTTCCTCAGTAGTGAACATCGGACGCGGGGCCGGCGCCGGAACGGGAGCCAGTTTCGGGGCTTCATAAGTTTGCACCTGGCTTAAAACGTCTGATTCAAAACCCTGATATGTGAAACTTTTTACGTTCATACTAATATACAAGCTGATCCTCCGCGCCGTCGTCGGAAATAACGATCTCGCCTTTCGCCGCCAGATCTTTGGCCACGGTGACGATTGCCATTTGCGCTTCATCAACGTCACGCAAGCGCACCGGCCCCATATTTTCCATATCTTCCTTGAGGATTTTGAGAGCGCGTTCAGACATATTGGCAAAGAACAATTCTTTGACTTTGTCGCTCGCGCCTTTGAGGGCGATCGCCATTTTGTCCTTGTCGATACCGCGCATAAGCGTTTGGATACCGGTTGGGTCGATTTTCGCCAAATCGTCGAAAGTGAACATAAGGTTTCTGATGCGTTCCGCCGCTTCCGGGTTGAACTGTTCGAGATATGACATAAACTTCGACTCTGTATTGCGGTCGAAATTGTTGAAAATCTCGGCCATCATCTCGTGGGAATCCTGACGATGTGTTTTTGCCAAATTGCTCATGAATTCAAGGCGCAAAGTTGCTTCCACACGTTCCAAAACTTCTTTTTTCACCGAATCCATAGTCAACATACGCTGCATAGTTTCCT
The DNA here is from genome assembly GCA_043757405.1 of Alphaproteobacteria bacterium. Classification (GTDB taxonomy): domain Bacteria; phylum Pseudomonadota; class Alphaproteobacteria; order Rickettsiales; family 21-14-0-20-44-7; genus JABDBO01. The sequence goes on along the minus strand of JAYVPI010000018.1, from coordinate 7,458 downwards.
GCGCCAGTTCTTCCGGGAACACCGCAATAACTTTCGCCGCGTGTGCCGGTTTAATTTTAGAAAGCACCAATGCAACCGTTTGCGGATATTCGTTTTTAAGATAATTGGCCAAAACCTCTTCCGACACGTTGCCAAGCTTATCCCATGTAGTACGACCAGCGGGCCCGCGGATCTCTTCCATAATGCCGGAAACTTTGTCTTTGCCGAGAATTTTTGTAAGGAGGTTTTCAGTCGCCTGGAAACCACCTGTAATTGTGGAACCACCTGACAAAGTCTCTGCGAATTCAATAAACAAACGCTCAACCAGATCCGGTGAAACGATACCGAGATTGGACATTGTATAGGAAATTTCCTTGATTTCGTCCTGCTCCATCATGGACAAAACTTTGGTCGCGTTTTCTTCCGAAACCGACATCAGGAGAATGGCAACTTTATCAGCCCCACTCAATTTTCTATAATCTACTTGTTGTTGTACCATATCTCGTTCTTCGTTTATCGTTAATCGTTAATCGCTTTTTTCTTTTCCCTAACCGATCAACTATAAACGCTGAACGATTAACGAATCTTCCTTACGCCGCATTCTCCCCATACAACCAACCACGCATTACAGAGATTGCTTCTTCTGGGTTGCCGTCTAACAATTCATTGATTTTCTTCAATGATGCCGATTTGGATGGGCCGCGAATATCAGAGATTGATGAGAAGCCGTCATCATCAGCGCCGCCTCCCGCCCCGCCATCACCTGCCGAACCGGCAATCGCCGCGCCGCCAGGGCCAGCTAATTGCGGAACTGCGTTCACGCCGAGCAATGGAATATTTGTATCTGCCGCCATTGTTTGTTGCGCCACGCTAACTTCAAGTGCGCGTTTCACCAACGGGCGGATGACCATTAAGATAACCATCATTGACACCAGTCCCATTATAAGAACTTGGATCACGCTTTGCAGGTCGTTTTGGAGGAAGGCTAAAGCACCTTCTTTCTTAGGCGCACCGCCGAAGTCGCTGGAGAATTTCATTGAAGTCACAGTGATGACATCACCGCGTTTTTCGTCATATCCAGCTGCAGAACGCACCAGAGTTTCCAGTTTTTTTAACTCATCGGCAGAGCGTTCTTTATAGACCATATCGCCGGTTTTCTTATCTTCTTCATATGTTCCATCAACCATCACGGCGACAGAGAGTTTTTTGACTGTGCCGGTTTCTGAAACCATATTTTTAGTTGTTTTGGAGATTTCGTAATTGGTCACCTCATCGGTTTTCTCACGATTATCTTTTGAACCGCCGCCGCTATCAGCCGCGCCTTTTGCGGCGGGGAGATTGCTTGCTACGCTGGTTGGCGTGCTTCCGCCGGCCGCAGCGCCGCCATCAGCCGAAAGTTCTTTTTCGCTGGTTGATTGTATTGAACGCGCAACTTGGCTTTCCGGATCATATAATTCAGAATTTGTCACCGTGCGGTCAAAGTTGATATCGGCGGAAACTTGAGCTTTCACATTGCCCATGCCGACATATTTTTCTACCAGTTCCTCGATCTGGTTACGCATCTGGTTTTCGACACCGGCGCGATATTCCTGGCTGTTGGAAGCATAAAGAGCCGGATCGTTTGGATCCCCGCCGCCACGCGCCAGCAAAATACCGCGGCTATCTACGATAGTGATATTTTCAGGGCTAAGTCCTGGCACCGCAGTTGCGACTAGATATTTAATCGCCGCAACCTCCCCCGATGCCAGTTTAGAGCCCCCGCCCATAGTCAATTGGATGGACGCGGTAGGGTTAATCTTATCTTTTTGGAACAATTCACGTTTCGGGATCACCAAATGTACGCGAGCTGACTTAATTTGGTTCATTGACATAATAGTACGCGATAATTCACCTTCCAGTGCGCGCATTTGATTTACGCTCTGCATAAAGTTTGAAGTACCGAGTTTTTCGTCTTTATCAAAAATCTCATTACCGATTAAAGTTCCACTGGTCGGCAAACCTTCCGCCGCAAAGCTCATACGCAATTTCAAAACCTGGTCGCTAGGCACCAAAATTTGCGTGCCATTGCCGGCCAAAGTGTAATGAACGCTTTTTGAATCTAGCTCGGAAGTAATTTTACTGGAGTCTTCCAAACTCAGGTTATTATACAAAGGGGACAGGGAGCCGCTGGATACTGAACTTGCGAGCACTATCAAACCAACCAAAAGTGTCGCTCCTGCGGCCCCGAGTATTGCGAGTTTTTTAACTCCCAAATTCTTTACTGATTCCAACGTGTCTTTCATATTTTTATGTCAAAATAGTTGTTTGCTAGAAACGAAAATAACATGAGCTTGGTAAAGAATTGGTTAAAGCTAGGAAATTTTTTCCCACTACCCGGCAAAAACTGCTATATTAGACTAGAAAACTGTCATTGCGGGCTTGACCCGCAATCTGCCTCTGACGCCTGAGATAGATTGCGGCTCGTAGGCCGCAATGACGAGAAATAATAGCTTTAGAGATTATTAAAGATTACCCGCTAAAATGGGGGATATGAAGCAGTTAGAGCCAGTAGAAGCACTTAACCAATTGAAGAAACTGCCATTCTCAAAATCTTGGCAGAATGTTTATGTGAACAAAACCAAGAAAATCTTCAATCTGGAGACGAAAACGCTGGAAGAAACGCCGTTGGAAGAATTTATATATATACCCGCCCCCAGCCTTGTCCGCCATTTGAGCAATGATAAGGAATTCCTGCGTTTCCGCAGCGAAAATAAGAATTCAAAGGAATGGGATTATAAACTGGTCAGCGACCCAGTTGAGAATAATAACCGCCGCATGGCGATTGTGTGGACAGAAAATATCCTGCAAACGCTAGGCATAAAATTCCTCATTGATGACGGTTACACTATGTATATATTATATGAGGAGCTATTGAAGCTTTCTTCTTCCGATGAACACACGGTCAAAGAATTCATCAATAATCTCTACATTCCAAAAACCCTGGCGCATAAAAAAGGCATTACGGAAACTTTCGGCGATTAGGTTGCGTAGTTGCATGGTTGCGTAGTTACGTGGTAAGAAAAATCATGCAACCAAGCAACCATGCAACCATGCAACCACTCATCTGGGCCCTCACCGATGGCCGTCCGGGGAATGATAACCAGGTTATCGCCGTGGCCGCAGCATTGGGTGAATATGAAAACCACCAAATCGAGTTTTCTCCATCTGCCGGATTGCCAAATTTCCTCCTCGGCACCAGCGATTTAGGCATCATCACCAAATTAGACGCGCCCTGGCCAAATATCGTCATTGCCGCGGGGCGGAAGCTTTCCCGCGTGGCGCGGATTATCAAAAAGGAATCTCCACAGAATAATAAGACCAAAATCATCCAGCTAATGTGGCCCGGATATGGCGCAAGTGATTTTGATATTATATTCACTCCCGAACATGACAATTTGAAACCGCGTAAGAATGTCATTGCCACCAACGGCCCGCCGAATTTGATGACGCCGCAATTGCTGAAAGCCAGCGCCGAAAAATGGCAAGCGCGGATTCCGATCGACGAAAAACCGGCAATCGCCGTTTTAATCGGCAATATTTCAGAAGATGAGGTCAAAAAGCTCGCCAGCGACCTGAACTCCACCACCGGTTATCTGATGATAACCACCAGCCGCCGCACTCCCCCGAATATTATTGCAATCCTGAAAGACCGCCTCACCCGCGAGCGATATTTATATGAATGGGCACCCAATGCCGAAAATCCATATCTAGGATTCGTGGCGCTCGCTGATTTCATCATCGTCACTGAAGACTCCATCTCCATGATGTCCGAATGCGTCACATCAGGCAAACCCACCTATATTTTCCCGGTAGACGTCCCAGAAAAACACAAACGCTTCAGCCAGAGCTTGTTCAATTCCGGCAAAGCGCGGTTGCTGAAAGGCGAAAACCTGGAATCTTATAACTATGAGCCGCTTGATACTTTGGGGTTTATTGTAGGAAAAATCCAAAACATAGTCATCCTGAGCAACGCGAAGGATCCTTCTCTACGCTCAGGATGACGATTGAAAATGCAGGTTGAAAACTAGTATTTCCAGGCTTATATTAATTAGGTAAACATCAAATCTTGGAGAATCTCTCATGTCAGTATTAGTAGGTAAACAAGCCCCCGATTTCACGGCCACAGCAGTAATGCCGGATAATGAAATCAAGGCGGATTTCAATTTGAAAAAAGAAGGAAAAGGCAAAAATATCGTGCTTTTCTTCTGGCCGCTTGATTTCACATTCGTCTGCCCTTCCGAGATCATCGCGTTCAACAACCGCTTAAAAGAATTCAAAACCCGCAACACGCTGGTTGTCGGCGTTTCGGTTGATTCGCAATTTACTCACTTTGCGTGGAAAAACACCGCTGTTGAAAACGGCGGCATTGGCAATATCCAATTCCCTATGGTTGCCGATATCACCAAGTCAATCGCCCGCGATTATGACGTTTTGATCAATGACGCAGTCGCTTTGCGCGGTACTTTCCTTATCGACAAAAACGGCATCGTCCGCCACCAATTGGTGAATGATCTGCCTCTTGGCCGGAATGTTGACGAAGCCATCCGCATGGTCGACGCGCTGCAATTCCACGAAGAACACGGAGATGTCTGCCCCGCAGGCTGGAACCGCGGCGACGAAGGCATGACCCCGGATGCGAAGGGTGTTGCGTCTTATCTTGGTAAAAAAGCGAAGAAGTTATAACCTAAACATCGTCATCCTGAGCAACGCGAAGGATCCTTCGCTCGCGCTCAGGATGACAAAATTATTTTTATGAAAAAATTACTTCTCATTTTATTTCTAGTTCCTACCGCAGCTTCAGCGCATGAACCTGTCTCCAATGACAAGGTGCCTGCAGCAATTGCCAGCCAAGCTGCTATGGAAAAAATGCATGAGAACATGATGATAACTTACACTGCCGTTCCAGATGTTGATTTCGTTCGCGGAATGATCCCGCATCATCAGGGCGCAATTGACATGGCAAAAATCGAGCTACAATATGGTAAGGATCCTGAAATTCGTAAGCTTGCTGAAGGCATAATAAAAGCTCAAGAAGCTGAAATCAAACAGATGATGATATGGTTAAGGACAAATGATCATGATCATTTTCTAAAGGATCAAGATAATAAATAATATGGCAACTAAACACACAAAAGTACTCATCATCGGCTCCGGCCCAGCGGGTTATACGGCGGCGATTTATGCCGCGCGGGCTAATCGCAAACCAATTTTGGCCACCGGTATCCAACCAGGCGGGCAGTTGACTATTACCACTGATGTCGAGAATTATCCCGGCTTTGCTGATGCAATCCAGGGCCCGTGGTTGATGGAGCAATTCTCCGCACAAGCAAAACATGTTGGCACTGACATCATCATCGACCATATCAAAAAAGTGGATTTAAAATCCAAACCGTTCAAGGCCTGGGGCGAATCGGGCGACGAATACACCGCTGATACAGTAGTCATCTCCACCGGCGCACAAGCGCGCTGGCTGGGTTTGGAATCAGAGAAAAAATTCTCAGGCTTCGGCGTTTCGGCTTGCGCGACTTGCGACGGGTTCTTTTTCCGCGGCAAAAAAGTTTTCATCAATGGTGGCGGCAATTCCGCGGTGGAGGAAGCTTTATTCCTCACCAATTTCGCCTCTGAAGTAACACTGGTTCACCGCCGCGACACTTTACGCGCCGAAAAAATCGGGCAGGATAGATTATTCAGAAACCCGAAAGTGAAAGTCATCTGGGACAGCGTGATTGAAGAAATCACCGGCACGGAAGAACCTTTAAGCGTCACCGGCGTCACTTTAAAAAACGTCAAAACCGGCGCAATCACCAAACACGCGACAGATGGCGTCTTCATCGCCATCGGCCATACTCCAAACACCGAGTTGTTCAAAGGCCAAATCGAAATGGACGCCGAAAACTACATCATCACCCAACCCGGCACCACGCAAACCAATATTCCCGGAGTCTATGCCGCTGGCGACGTCCAAGACAAAATCTACCGCCAAGCCGTAACGGCTGCGGGGACTGGTTGTATGGCCGCGCTTGAAGCGGAGCATTATTTGGCTAAGTTGGTTGCATAGTTGCATGGTTGCGTGGTTGCATGGTAAAAGAAAGCAATAATGAATAACCACGTAACCACGCAACCATGCAACCACGCAACCGACATAATCATAGTCGGCGCCGGCCCAGTCGGGCTTTTCGCAGTTTTCGAATGCGGCATGATGAAGATGCGTTGCCATGTCGTTGACGCGCTGGATTTTGCGGGCGGGCAATGTACGGCGCTTTATCCGGAGAAGCCGATTTATGATATTCCGGGGTTTCCAAAAATTGATGCGGCGGAGTTGATTAGGAATCTTGAGGCGCAGGCCAAACCGTTTGATCCTACTTATCACTTCGGGCAACAAGTTGTGAGTTTTACCCAGGATGATCACGGCATCAAAATCAAAACTTCCAAGGGTGTTGAGATTTCCGCCAAAGCCATGATTATCGCGGCTGGCTGCGGCGCATTCGGCCCCAACCGCCCGCCATTGGCCGGATTGGAAGCATATGAAGGCAAATCAGTTTTCTACATGGTCGGCAAACGCGAGGAATTCCGCGGCAAAAAAGTTGCGATTGCCGGCGGCGGAGATTCTGCGGTAGATTGGGCAATTTCGCTGCATGATATCGCCGAAAAAATTTATGTCATACACCGCCGCGACAAATTCCGCTGTGCGCCGGATAGCGCGTTGAAGTTGAATATGCTGGCCAGGGAAAATAAAATCGAGATGGTCGTCCCCTACCAGCTTCATTCGCTTGATGGCGCGAATGGGCAGATAACTTCCGTGAACGTCGCGACGCTTGAAGGTGACGTGAAAAAACTTCCGGCGGATATATTATTACCATTCTTCGGCCTGGCGATGGAACTTGGGCCATTGGCAAATTGGGGGCTGAACCTGGAGAAGAACCATATAGCCGTTGATGCTGCCACTATGCAAACCAGCAATAACCGCGTCTTCGCAATTGGCGATATCGCGACTTACAAAAACAAATTGAAGCTGATCCTTTGCGGGTTTTCAGAGAGCGCATTTGCAGCGCATGCGATTTATCCACTGGTGCATAAGGAAGCATATCACTTCCAATATTCGACCTCGACCGGCGTCGCTTAACTTACTCTCCTATCCGTCAGCGCAGGCTTAGCCCGCAAATCTCCCTTAGACGACAGAGATAGATTACGGCTCGTGGGCCGTAATGACTAGAAATCTAGCTTTCTAGCTTTCTAGCTTTCTAGCTTTGCTATGTATCTCTATGTATCTATTGTGGCCTCTCAAATAAATCTTATGCAGTTAATTTGACTTATGCTGATATGCAGGCGCATACTAATAGAGTAACCAGTCATCCTGAGTGGCCGGTTATGTAGTCTCAGGAGCTACGTATATGTTTGTGATTTGCAGGAACGTCATCCCTATAAGCGACGCTTGCAACT
>JAYVPI010000017.1:0-26968 GCA_043757405.1 Alphaproteobacteria bacterium | reverse complement strand
TGCTATCGCTTCCATAATCAGTTGTCAGTCGGCAGATGGCCGTTGGCAGTCGTCTTTTACTGCCTACTGCCACTGCCAAGTGCCTACCTTCTCTTCGCCATTTTCTCCGCTTTCGTTCCAGGATGCCCTTTAAACATGCGTGTCGGTGAAAACTCGCCCAACTTGTGGCCGACCATATTTTCGGTAACAAATACCGGAATGTGGCGTTTGCCATTGTGTACGCCAAAGGTCAGTCCGACCATGTCCGGCGAGATCGTCGAGCGCCGCGACCATGTCTTGATCGCCGGCGGCTTTGGTCCGCCTTCCAAAATGCGGCGCAGCGTCTTTTGAACGCTAAGATCGATAAACGGTCCTTTTTTTAATGAACGTGGCATATTTAAATTCGGAATGCGGAGTGCGGAGTGCGGAATAAATCAAATTCCTTTCATCTCGTTGTCCGCTTTCAATGTTATCTACCTCACGGCTGCATTTGACGCTTTGGCGATTCAATTCCGCACTCCGCATTCCGCACTCCGCACTTAACCTACTTACTCCTTCTATCCCGCACGATCATATTGGTCGTACGCTTATTGCGCCTGGTCTTGTAACCACGCGTCGGCTGTCCCCACGGTGTGACCGGATTACGTCCGCCGGATGTTTTACCTTCACCGCCACCATGCGGGTGATCGACCGGGTTCATCGCAACGCCGCGAACTGTTGGACGGATACCCATCCAGCGGGCGCGGCCGGCTTTACCGATTGTGGCGTTCTGATGTTCAGGGTTTGACACGGCGCCGATTGTGGCCATGCATTCCGCTGAGATCAGGCGAAGTTCGCCGGAGCGAAGTTTCAACTGCGCGTAGCCGCCGTCTTTACCTGCTAATTGTGCGTATGAACCGGCAGAACGGGCGATTTGTCCGCCTTTGCCTGGTTTCATTTCGATATTGTGGACCAGTGTACCGGCTGGGATATTCTTCAGTGGCATTGCATTGCCCGGTTTCACGTCAACTTTTTGGCCGGCAATGATTTTTGCGCCGATTTCCAAACGTTGTGGAGCCAGGATATATGCGAGTTCGCCGTCTTTGTATTTGATAAGTGCGATGAAAGCTGTGCGGCATGGATCATACTCCAAACGCTCAACTGTTGCTTCGATATCGAATTTATTGCGTTTGAAATCGATCAGGCGCAAAGATTGTTTGTGTCCGCCGCCCTGGTGGCGAGTGGTGATACGGCCGCGATTATTGCGTCCGCCGGCTTTGGAGATACCGACAGTCAGTTCTTTGACTGGTTTGCCTTTCCACAGCTCAGAACGGTCAACCATTACATAGTGACGTTGCGCCGGAGTTATTGGATTAAATGTTTTTAGTGCCATAATTTTTCCTTTAGTTTCGGAATTTCGAGTTTCGGGTTTTGAGTAATTAACTCGAAACTCGAAACCCGAAACTCATAACTTTTTATCCTTTCAACCCGCTGGTTAAATCAATTGATTGCCCTTGTTTCAAAGTTACAATCGCTTTTTTGAATGCGTCGCGCTGGCCGGAGCGAGCTTTGAACATTTTTACTTTGCCATCGTAATTCACAACATTGACTTTGGTCACTTCAACGCCGAACAAAGCTTCGACTGCGTCGCTGACTTGTTTTTTGTTGCTGCTTACGCAAACTTTGAACGTATATTTGCCAAATTCGCCAGCCATGGTTGATTTCTCGGTGATGACCGGAGATTTGATGGTGTTGTAATGCGCGGCGGTGATTACGCCTTTGCCTTTAGCTTTTTTCTCTTTCTTAGAAACTTTTGCCGCTGCAGGTTTGGCTGCTTTTTTCTCTGCTTTCGCTGGTTTTGCTTCAGATTTTATCATTACGCTAACCTCTCTTCCAGTTTCGCTAATGCGCTTTGGGTCAGCACTAGTTTGTCATGTTTCAAAATATCCAGCACATTGGCGCCCATAGTTGGCAGGACGTTGATTTTGTGCAGGTTGCCGGTAGCTTTTCTCAAGTTGTCGTTAACGGTTTCGCCATCGATGATGAGGGCGCTAACCCAGCCGAGCTTTTTCAAGCTTGTAGTGAAATCTTTAGTTTTCGCAGATTTCAAATTGCCGTCAGCGATGATAATGATGTTGTTTTCAGCTGCTTTAGAAGACAAAGCCATTTTCAAACCTAGAGCTTTGATTTTTTTAGGCAGGCTGTATTCATGTGAGCGAACCACGGGGCCAAAAATCGCAGCACCGCCGCGGAATTGTGGTGAACGAAGTGAACCGGCGCGAGCGCGGCCTGTGCCTTTTTGTGCCCAAGGTTTTTTGGTTGTACCGGCGATTTCGGATACGGTTTTGGTTTTATGCGTACCGGCGCGGGCTTTCGCACGCTGCCATTCGACGACGCGGTGCAGGATATCTGCGCGTGGAGCGAGGCCGAAGATATCTTTGTTCAGCGTTACTTCGCCGGATTCTTTGGAATCAAATGATGTTACTTTCAGTTTCATAATTATTGTCCTCCCCCAGTAGAATTATTGTCAGATGGCGGGTTTTCTTGTGCTGCTGGCTCGGCGGCGGCAGGTTTTTCTGCTTTAGCTTTACCGGCTTTAATTTTTGCAGGTAGCGGTGCGTTTGGTGGAATCGCAACTTTTACTGCGTCTTTGATAGTAACAGTTGAGCCTTCAGCGCCTGGGATATTGCCTTTTACGAAGATTAAACCTTCTTCGTCATCAACCATCAATACTTCCAGGTTTTGGGTGGTGACACGGATATCACCCATGTGACCGGCCATTTTTTTGCCTTTGAATACTTTGCCCGGATCTTGACGTTGACCGGTGGAACCGTGGGAACGGTGGGAAACTGATACACCATGCGTTGCTTCCAGACCGGCGAAATTGTGGCGTTTCATGACACCGGCGAAGCCGCGGCCGATAGAAATTCCGGTAGCGTCGATGAATTGGCCTTTGACGAAATGTGAAGGCAGGATTTCTGAGCCGACCGGCACCAGATTTTTTTCTTCAACGCGGAATTCAACTAATTTGCGTTTGGCTTCAACACCGGCTTTGGCGAACATGCCTTTGCGCGGTTTGGAAACGTTTTTGGCTTTGATTGCACCAGAGCCTATAATAACGGCGTTATAACCGTCTTTAGCTTTAGTTTTCTGGCCAACCACGATTGGTTGCTCCAATTTCAAAACGGTAGCGCCAAGGTTTCTGTCCTTGCCGATAACGCGGGTCATGCCCAATTTTGTTGCTACTAATCCTGTTCTCATATTCTTTTCCTAGTTTCGGAGTTTTGAGTTTCGAGTTTCGAGTAATTTTTCACTCGAAACTCGAAACCCGAAACTCACAACTTCTATTTGTTCTCATCCATTAGTTTAATTTCTACATTTACACCGGCGGCTAAATCTAATTTACCGAGTGCGTCAATAGTTTGTGGAGTCGCGTTTTCGATATCGATGAGGCGTGAGTGAGTACGGATCTCGAATTGCTCACGCGATTTTTTATCGATATGCGGCGAACGGTTAACCGTGAAACGCTGAATGCGCAAAGGCATAGGGATCGGCCCGCGCACTTCGCTACCGGTGCGTTTGGCGGTTGAAGCAATTTCATGCGCGCTTTTATCAAGCGTGATATGCTCAAAACCTTTTAACCTGATACGTATTTTTTGATTAGCCATATTTAATTCCTAATTCCTTAAGCAACTTTCTTTTTAATTTCCGCCGCCACGTTTGGCGGGACTTGGTCGTAGTGAGAGAAGATCATGGTTGGCTGGCCGCGGCCTTGCGTCATTGAGCGCAGGAGCGAGACATAGCTGAACATGGATGATAATGGGACGTTGGCAGTGATGACTTTGGCGTTGCCGCGGTCTTCCATGCTTTGAATCTGGCCACGGCGGGAGTTCAAGTCGCCGATGACGTCGCCCATGTAATCTTCGGGGGTGATGACTTCAACTTTCATGATTGGTTCGAGTAATACCGGCCCGGCTTTTGGCATGCCTTCACGGAATGCGGCGCGGGCGGCGATTTCGAAGGCGAGGACGGAAGAATCGACGTCGTGGAAGCCGCCATCATATAATGTGACTTTGAAATCGATCGTCGGGTAACCGGCAACGACGCCGGTGGAGAGTTGTTGTTCGAGGCCTTTTTTGACGCCTGGGATGAATTCTTTTGGAATTGCGCCGCCGACAATTTCAGATTCAAATTCAAAGCCAGCGCCGCGTTCCAGAGGTTCGATGCGGAGTTTGATACGGGCGAATTGGCCGGTACCGCCGGATTGTTTTTTGTGAGTGTAATCGATTGTTGTCGGCTTGGTGATAGTTTCACGGTAAGCAACTTGCGGAGCGCCGACATTGGTTTCAACTTTGAATTCGCGCTTCATGCGGTCGATGATGATTTCCAGATGGAGCTCGCCGACGCCTTTCAAAATAGTTTGGCCGGTTTCTTCGTTGGATTCAACGCGAAGAGATGGATCTTCTGCTACCAAACGTCCAATAGCGATACCCATTTTCTCTTGGTCGGCTTTGGTTTTTGGTTCAACGGCAATCTCGATTACCGGATCCGGGAATTCCATGCGCTCTAATACGACTTGGTGATCAGGATCGGAGAGAGTGTCGCCGGTAGTGGTGTTTTTCAAGCCTGCGATAGCGACGATGTCACCGGCGAAAGCTTCTTTAATGTCTTCGCGGTTGTTTGCGTGCATCAACAACATACGGCCGACGCGTTCTTTTTGGTCTTTTACAGTGTTATGGACATAAGAGCCCGCTTCGAGTTTGCCGGAATAAACGCGGATGAAGGTGAGTGAGCCAACGAAAGGGTCGTTCATGATTTTGAAAGCGAGGCCGGCGAAAGGCGCGGCGTCGTTGCAAGGGATTTTGATGTGTTTGTCTTGATCATCAGCTTCGGTACCTTCAACTTCAGCAACGTCGGTCGGGGCCGGGAGGAAATCAACAACTGCGTCTAACATTGGCTGAACGCCTTTGTTTTTGAAGGCGGCGCCGTTTAATACCGGGACGAATTTATAAGCAATTGTGCCTTTGCGGATGCATTTTTTCAAGTCAGATTCGGAAATTTCTTTGCCGTTCAAATAATCTTCAGTGAGCGCGTCATCAACTTCAACTGCGGTTTCAATCATTTTGGCGCGGGCTTTAGTAGCTTGATCGAGGAGTTCGGGGCGAATATCGCGATATTCAAATTCCGCACCGAGCTGGTCGCCGGACCAGATAACTTCTTTAAAGCGGACAAGGTCGATGAGGCCTTCATATTTATCTTCAGAGCCGATTGGGAGCTGGATCACTAATGGTACAGTTCCCAAACGGTCGATCATCATATCGACACAGCGTTGGAAATTGGCGCCGGTACGATCCATTTTGTTCACGAAACAGATACGCGGCACGCCATATTTATCAGCCTGGCGCCATACGGTTTCAGATTGAGGTTCAACACCTGCGACTGAGTCAAATACAGTAACTGCGCCATCGAGGACGCGCATTGAGCGTTCAACTTCAATTGTGAAATCTACGTGGCCGGGCGTATCAATAATGTTGATGCGGAAGAGGTCATCGTCTTTCTTCCAGAAGCAGGTTGTCGCTGCTGATGTAATTGTAATGCCGCGTTCCTGCTCTTGTTCCATCCAATCCATAGTCGCAGCGCCTTCATGGACTTCGCCAATTTTGTGCGATTTGCCGGTATAATATAAGATACGCTCAGTCGTCGTGGTTTTACCAGCGTCGATATGGGCGCAGATTCCGATGTTTCTGTAGTGGTCTAAGGCGGTTGTTCTTGGCATTTTCGTTAATCGTTAATCGTTATTTTTTTGCCGACCGATCAACGATAAACGATGAACGATCAACGAGAGTCTTACCATTTGAAGTGACTAAATGCTCTGTTAGCTTCGGCCATACGGTGGGTTTCTTCGCGTTTTTTGACGGCGTTGCCGCGGTCGGCCAATGCGTCCAATAACTCACCGGCTAATTTCTCAGCCATTGTGCGTTCTGAACGGGCGCGGGCTGCCATGATTACCCAGCGGATAGCGAGGGCAATTGAACGGACGTCGCGGACTTCCATTGGAACTTGATATGTAGCACCACCGACGCGGCGGGAACGGACTTCCACTGACGGGCGGCATTTAGCGAGAGCTTCCTGGAAAAGCTCGATCGGGTTGCGTTTTTGTTTTTTCTCCATGATGTCCAAAGCGCCATAGACGATTTGTTCGGCAACTGACTTTTTGCCATCATACATCAAGACATTCATCATTTTGGCCAAAGTAATGTTGTGATACTTTGGATCCGGGTTGACGATTCTTTTTGCAGCGGTTTTTCTTCTCATTGTTCTTCCTGTTTCGAGTTTTGAGTTTCGAGTTTTGGGTGATTCTCATTTCTAACTCGAAACTCGAAACCCGAAACTCATAACTAATCTATTTAGGTCTCTTCGCCCCGTAATGTGATCTACGCTTCTTACGGTCTTTAACGCCTTGGGTATCCAATGTACCGCGAAGTATGTGATAACGGACGCCTGGCAAATCTTTCACACGGCCGCCGCGGATCAGGACAACGCTATGTTCTTGGAGGTTGTGGCCTTCGCCGCCGATATATGAGGTAACTTCAAAGCCGTTGGTCAAACGGACGCGCGCAACTTTACGAAGTGCGGAATTCGGTTTTTTCGGAGTAGATGTATATACGCGGGTGCAAACACCGCGTTTCTGAGGGCAGCCTTCCATCGCAGGAGTCTTGTTGCGTGTTGAAAGAGGCGTCCTTGGTTTGCGAACCAATTGGTTTATTGTAGGCATAATCGTTTCAAATATCCGTTTGTTTATCGTCCAAAACTAGGCATAGTTCTGTGCCGGGGTGCCAGCAAGGAGGCGCAATATAGATATGTGGGTGCAGGGTGTCAAGCACTGATTGTAAGATTTTTATAGGGATGTTTTATAGTTGCTTTGAGATAAGTGTTTCAATTGCCTTCGGTGGCCTGTTTGTGGTAATATATCTCTACTTATAATGCAGGGTGTATGCGGGTTATAGCGGCGCTAGTAATAATATTATGTTTTGGCATTGAAGATGCCCAGGCTGATCGCTGGGGTAACGTGGCGAAGGTGGATTGTATACCTGAGATCAATTATTTTAAAATCAAGGTTGAATCGATATCGCTTACCGATCTTGAAGACAGTGATTTTTCCACAAAATCGGTTGAGAAATTATGGAAAAAATATGGGATGCTTTTATCCGATACACCGGAACCGATAAAATATAAATGCACTTTCAAAAATGGCGGTGAAGTGGCTTAGAGATAAAAACTAAGCCTTCTATTTTAGATTGTCATGGCAACAGCAACCCAAGCGGGTTTTTAAAAATGTGGTATCACGAAAAGGATTATTCCACGCTTTTTTATGACGGAGCGATCATCGACGATTGTGAATATGACGATACGCCGCAGTTTTCAGAGATAGGCGTTCATTCTGGCAGTATTTTTATTAATATGCCTAATATGAGAAATAAGCAACTTCCCAGCCAATATTGGATTTATAAGCTAAAGCAAGGCGAATACAAAAATTATCTGCCGATAGATGTAGGAAAATAAATTATGGTGATGTAATTAAACCGAGCTACGGAAATTAGGCTGGCATTAACTAACCTGGATTTAAATAAGCCAGAAGACCGAGATATTTATACTCAGCTGCGAAGAGAATTTATCAGCGCTAATGAATCATTAAAACCTAAAACTGGCGAATTAGAAGTTTATGACGATGGTAAGGGCAATATGAGCATTGGCTTAGGTTTTAATATGGATGGTGCAAATGCGAAAGCGGAATGGAATGCTGCTTTTAAAAATCTGCCAGAGAAAGAACGTCCGAATTTTGACAAAGCTTATAATGGAGAGGCAATCACAGCTACACAGGTTGATACATTATTCGCTCATTCCGCAAATATTCGAGAAGAAAGGCTAGAAAGTTTATATGGCAAAGAAGCTTGGGACAAGTTCAAGCCTAATGAAAAATTAGGAATTCTAGATCTTGATTACAATGGCGGATATAGCCTTATAGGTAGGGTAAAGAAGAAAGATGCCGAAGGTGGCACCGTTTATAACGAAACAAAATTTTATCAGAATATGGTTGCTTATGCAGGTAGTGGTACAGAAAATTTATTGCATAATCCTGATTTTCTCAACAATGCATTATTCGAAGTAAAAGAAAAATCTCTTTCGTCTAGAGAAAGAAGTGATCCGAAAATTAGTGAAGGTATGCAGAATCGACGCAATGTCCAGGCGGAAATGTTAAATACTAATGAGCAGAATCTAGACAATCTTAAGGAGTCAACTTACTCTTTACCACAAACTAAACAAGGCGTACCACATAGTGAAAATCTAAAATCCCCAATTGCTGCTAAAATTGATCAGATGATTGCAATGGTAAAAGATAGAAGCTTGAATATGTCGGAAGTAGATGGTCATGCTGATAGAAGTCCGGATAACAAGCATGGTGTGCAGACAGCGTCAGATGTACAATACCAAGCCATTGCCTCATTAGCGCAGAATGCTGAAACTACACGCAGCGTTTAATTCGGGTGGAAGCCGTTTATTGCAGAGCGCATGACTGCAGAATTTTCGCCATTCGGATGTTTATCTCCATTGATCTCCGGCTTCATAACTTTATGCGTAATCGGCGTTGGCTCCGGCAATCCCCAAGTATAATTTTGACCCTGCCTAATTTCCTGGTTGCGGAAGGTCCAGCATTCGCCAGTGTCGTGGATGAACGTCACCCACTGCAAATCCCATTGCGGGCCGTAATCAATCATGGCGATCGCCCAGGCTTTACCTTTTGGGGTTTGGATGGGGATGGGGGTTGCGAGTTGGGTTAGCGTATTTACCTCTATGACGTGAGAATAGCTTGAGCCGCTATAAATTTTCCATAGGGTTCGTTTAGGCTGTCTAGCAGCGGCGGCGGCTAAATAACTGTTGCCATTAGGCAGACAATATGCTAATCTACCAGTAATGAAGATTATTGAGTTCAGCAAAGTAAAAAGCGAGGAACTGTTGGTAAGGCGCGGTGTATGTTTTGAGGATATAATGCCGCTGATTGAAAGCGGGAATATTTTAAAAGATTTGCCGCACCCGAATGCCAGGAAATTCCCGCATCAGCGAATCATATATGTTAACCATAAGGATTACGTTTATGCCGTGCCTTATGTCGAAGACAAAGAGAAGATATTTTTAAAAACTATATTTGCCACACGCAAAGCAAAACGACAATTGGAGAAACATGATGAAAAAGAATAAAAAAGACTTGTATGATTTTGAGCCTCTTGATGATGAGGAAAGAGAGCTTATCGAATCAATCGAAAACGCCCCTGATTCATATTGGAAGCTGTCAACTCCAGCGGAGTTGAAAAAGCGCAAGAAAGTTTTGGCGGAAGCGGCGAAAAATTATTCGCGGCGCGAGGAGCGGATCAATATCCGCCTGTCGAAGCATGAGCTGCAATCCATCAAATCGCAAGCCTCGCGGGAAGGGCTGCCCTACCAGACGCTGATCGCCAGCCTGATCGTGCGCTATACCAACGGCATGCTGGTGCCACGGCCGGTGAGTTAGCCGAACTGCGCCTTGATTTTTTGCTTGATGCCCTCCGGCGGCTCCTCGCCCCAGCCGGAATATAATATTGTGCCGTAATCGGTGAGGTTGATGCCGGTTTTGATGTTTTTCAGGAAAAGCGGGACTTTGGCTTTGCTGGAAATTTGCACATAATGCCAGGCGGGTTGCTGGGTTTGTTTTTCTTTGCCGATGGCAAGATAGACTAAGTCAGATTGCGAGGCTTTTACGGCCTGGAGGAAGTTAGGCATGATATTTCGCAGGCGGCGATATAGCTGGTGCCGCATCACCTTGTATTTCAGCGCCTGGGATTGGAGCAGCAATTTCAATCCTATAACCTTGCTCCTTATGCTCACGAATTGATGTAATCAAATCAGCGATATGCATGGGTTGAGGGGCATCTGCTGTTTTCATAAGTTCAACTACTGTTTTAAATGCGTCAGGAGTTTCACCTGGTTTAAATCCTGCTTCAATAATTACTGCTTCTAATTCGCCTTCTTTAATAGCACCAACTTTAACTGGACTTTCACTGCTCCTGCGATCATGAATTGATTCAAGAAAATCGGCAATGCGGGCAAGTGCAGGAGCTTCTGCCGTGGTCGCATACTCGACCACATTTTTAAACGCCGCAAGGTCACTGCTTAATCGAAACCCTACTTTATGGATATCATGTGAAGCGCCTTGAGCATCAACCCCACAAAGAACAGCATTTTTATAATGTGGTCCTATATCGGTAAAGTGTATTTTATAAGATACGTATTCTGGTAAGCTCATAATTATTCCTATAAATTATACTGGTTATTTTAAATTATTTTAGGGCATCGAGCTAGTAAATAAATATTAAGCTTTTATTACAATTCAAATAGTTGAATTTCAAAATATAATCCGCTAAACCCACCCCATGCCAAAACGCACAGACATCAAATCAATCATGATTATCGGCGCAGGCCCTATTGTTATTGGGCAGGCTTGTGAGTTTGATTATTCGGGAACTCAGGCCTGTAAGGCGTTGAAGGAGGATGGGTATCGGATTATTTTGATTAACTCCAACCCGGCGACCATCATGACGGATCCGGAATTGGCGGACGCTACTTATATTGAGCCGATTACGCCGGAGATTATTGAGAAGATTATTGAGTTGGAGCGGCCGGATGCGCTGCTCCCGACAATGGGTGGGCAGACGGCGTTGAATGCGGCTGTAGCAGTGGCGAAGAAAGGTGTGCTGGCGAAATATAATGTTGAGTTGATTGGGGCGAATATTGAGGCGATTGAGAAGGCGGAAGACCGCTCGAAGTTTAAACAGGCGATGATAAAAATTGGGCTGGATGTGCCGAAATCGGGGATTGCAACGACACTAGCCGAGGCTAAGGAAGTGTTTAAACAAATTGGCCTGCCGCTGATTATCCGTCCGTCATTCACGCTTGGCGGGCAGGGCGGCGGCATTGCGGAAACTGAGGAAGAGTTTTTGCATTTGGTGGGAACTGGGCTTGATGCATCGCCGGTTTCGGAGATTTTGATTGAGGAATCTGTGCT
Organism: Alphaproteobacteria bacterium; assembly: GCA_043757405.1. Lineage (GTDB taxonomy): Bacteria > Pseudomonadota > Alphaproteobacteria > Rickettsiales > 21-14-0-20-44-7 > JABDBO01. Next base: position 15,912 of record JAYVPI010000017.1, on the reverse strand, counting down.
GGGCTGGAAAGAATTCGAGATGGAAGTGGTGCGTGACAAGAATGATAATTGCATCATCGTCTGCTCAATTGAAAATATTGATCCGATGGGCGTGCATACGGGAGATTCAATCACCGTGGCGCCGGCGATAACGCTGACGGATAAGGAATATCAGATTATGCGTAATGCCTCGATTGCAGTTTTGCGCGAGATTGGGGTGGAAACCGGCGGGTCAAACGTGCAATTCGCAATTGATCCGAAAAATGGCCGCATGATTGTGATTGAGATGAACCCGCGCGTGTCGCGTTCATCGGCGCTGGCGTCGAAGGCAACTGGTTTCCCGATTGCCAAAGTAGCGGCGAAACTGGCGGTGGGCTATACTCTTGATGAGATTGCCAATGATGTCACCGGCGGCAAAACTCCGGCAAGTTTCGAACCGACGATTGATTACATTGTGGTGAAAATTCCGCGTTTCACATTCGAGAAATTCCCTGGTGCGAAGACGGAATTGGGTTCGTCGATGAAATCAGTTGGTGAAGCAATGGCGATGGGGCGCAGTTTTAATGAGGCGCTGCAAAAGACGCTGTGTAGTATGGAAACGGGGCTGACGGGATTGAATACGCCGCGCAAATATACCAAAGAAAGCATTAAAAAAGATTTGGCGAAAATGAGCAACGACCGCCTGCTGATAATCGGCGAAGCGCTGCGGCTGGGAATGTCAGTCGCAGAAATCTGCGAGATTTCGCATTTTGATAAATGGTTTGTGGAGCGGCTGGCGGAGATTGTGGCGGCGGAAGGTGAGTTGAAGAAACTTAGCGCTTGAAGAACTCGCCTTGTTTAACTTGTGCGGTTTTCGCAGGCTCCTTTTCAACCACATGTCTGAAACCATCTAGCATAGCGTTGGTTACATCCCATTTGCAGGTTTCTATTTTATGAACCTTATTTTTTTTCAAGGCTTTTGAAAGCTCGTCGATTTTATCGATAGCATTACTGGCTAGTTGTTTATGATTAAATGGGGAATGGTTTTTAGTATCGGTGCCGTCGACTTGAATACCGGCCTTGCCAATTGCATCCTCCGCCTTATGCCAGAGTTGTGCGACGACTTTAACATCTCTGCGCTTAGTAGTATCGAGATTAGTGGCATAAAGCTGCGTTAATGTAGCGCGGGCACTGGCGAGTTCTGCGGCGTTTATTGCAGGAGCTTTATTTTCAAATCCTGAATAATTGCCTGAATCAGCTTTTGCGTGAGTTCCGGGTTCCGTGTGTTTGAATGATGTACCAAATACTTTGGCGATACTGCGGAACGCTGCGGCGACTATATTTTCATGTCCGGCTTCGGTTTCGCGCGGCTGTCTGGCAGTGAGTTTTGGAGGTTCGGGTGAAATATGAGCTGCTAGACCGGCATGAGCTGCCGGAGCATGATGGCGGCTCGTATGCTTGCTCTTAGGCTTAGGCTCGAAAGCGTCCAGGTCGATTATAGGCTCGAATAATTCTAAGCCGGCGGGCGGTTTGACTTTTGAAGTGGTCGCTGCGGGTTGAGTTGGCAAGTCACCGGAAAGTTCTGATATTGGAGGTGTTTTAGACATGAGCCCTTTGTTTGTTAATCTATATTTAGCAGTGAATTATTGCAGTATTATGACGAATTAAGTATTACTTGAGATTATTGGCACGAAACTATAGATTCCCACGCATTATGGATAGAGCTCAGCTTTTAAAATATAAGAAACTCGGTTTCTCGGATGCTAAACTAGCCGAATTGACGGGGAAAAAAGAAAGCGAAATCAGGAAGTTGCGCTGGGATTTGGGTGTTCATCCGGTTTATAAACGCATTGATTCATGCGCGGCGGAGTTTGAGGCTTCTACGGCTTATATGTATTCCTGCTATGAGGGGAATGAGTTTAACGAGGCGGAATGTGAAGCGGAGCCTTCGGATAAAAAGAAAGTGATGATCCTTGGCGGCGGGCCGAACCGGATTGGGCAGGGGATTGAGTTTGATTATACTTGTGTTCATGCTTGTTATGCGCTGCGCGAGGTGGGGATTGAAACAATCATGGTCAATTGCAATCCTGAGACGGTTTCGACGGATTATGACACTTCTGACCGTTTGTATTTTGAGCCGCTGACGGCGGAGCATGTTTTGGAAATCTGCCGTGTGGAAATGTCGCGCGGGAAGTTGCTCGGCGTGATCGTGCAATTTGGCGGGCAGACACCGTTGAAACTGGCGAAGCCTTTGCAGGATGCGGGGATTCCGATTTTGGGGACTTCGGTGGATTCAATTGATCTGGCGGAAGACCGTGAGCGGTTCCGGAAATTGCTTGATTATTTGGAGTTGAAACAGGCGCCGAGCGAAATTGCGATGAATGAGGATGAGGTGATCCCGAAAGCGGAGTTGATTGGCTATCCGGTTCTAGTGCGTCCGTCCTATGTTCTTGGCGGGCGTGCGATGGCGATTATTACTGACCGTCCGATGCTGGAAACCTGGATTTTGGAAATGCAGGAACAGTTCAAGGGCAAGTTGTTTGAAAGTCCGGTATTAGTCGATTCATATTTGAAAAATGCGATTGAGCTGGATGTGGATTGTTTATCGGATGGCAAGGATGTTTTCGTCGCCGGAATTATGGAACATATTGAGGAAGCGGGAATTCATAGCGGGGATTCGGCATGTTCATTGCCGCCATATTCTTTGCAAGAAGATATATTGAAACGGGTTGAAGAACAGACGGCGAAAATGGCGCTGGCGTTGAAGGTTAAAGGTCTGATGAATGTGCAATATGCGGTGAAAGATGGCGAGATTTATGTCATCGAAGTCAACCCCCGCGCATCACGGACAGTGCCGTTTGTGGCGAAAACTATCGGCTATCCGATTTCCAAAATTGCAGCACGGATTATGGCGGGTGAGTCACTGGCTTCGTTCAAATTGAAGCATAAAAAGCTCGGTCATATCGCAGTGAAGGAAGCGGTGTTCCCGTTCGCGCGGTTCCCTGGCGTGGATACAATTCTGGGGCCAGAGATGAAATCTACGGGTGAGGCGATGGGTCTGGACCGCGATTTCGGAATGGCGTTTGCGAAAAGCCAAATTTCGGCGGGGAACCATTTGCCGCTTAAGGGCAATGTGTTCATTTCCGTGCGTGACGAGGATAAGAAGCAGGCTGTGGTTATTGCCAAACGGCTTGCGTCGATTGGGTATAATATTGTTGCGACCCACGGGACTGCAAAAGCAATTGAGGGGCAAGGGGTAAGGGCCAAGGGTGTAAATAAGGTTCATGAAGGCTCGCCGCATATTGTGGATATGATGAAAAATGGCGAGATTGCGCTGGTGATGAACACAACGGAGGGCGCGAAGGCGATTGCTGATAGCTTCTCCATCCGCGCAACGGCGCTCAACCAGAAGATTCCGTATACCACGACCATCACCGGCGCAACGGCAATTACCGCGGCGCTGGAATCGATGAGCAAAGCTCCGATGGGTGTTTTGGCGCTGCAGAAATACGCTTAATAAAGGCATATTACACAACCGCAGCACAGTTCATAATATAGCTATATATAATTGCCCATATAATTATATTGCAATTTGTATGGTGAGGTGTTATTATGGATATAGAGTTTGAATGGGATGAGAAGAAAAGCCTTATTAATAAGCTTAAGCATGGCATTTCATTCCGGGCGGCGAAGAAGACATTTGCAGATAAGAACAAGGTTATATTGGAAGATTTCAAGCATAGCGAAGTTGAAAAAAGATATTATTGTTTTGGATTATGCAATGGTGAAATATTAACGGTGCGATTTACCGAAAGAATGGAAAAAATTAGAATAATAGGTGCTGGTTACTGGAGGCAAGGAAGAAAACATTATGAAAAAAAGAATAAAATGGGTTGATGAATTTGAGGGCATGACCGACACTTCGAGTTTGCGGGAAATACCCGACTGGCTGCCATCACCAAGGGAGTTGGCGGGGACTTCGCGGAAGAGGAAAATCACTATTGAGCTGGAGATTGACGATATCAATTTCTTCAAGAAAGAAGCAAAAAAGCTGGGTGCGTCATATCAGCAAATGATACGTAATTTAGTCAGCAAATACGCGCATAGTTTTCAGAATCAGTAAGGATAATAAGCCGCCGCTGGGGCATAGTAACCGCCATAAGGGTTTTGCACATAATAGCGCGGGGCGGGTTGGTAATATACCGGGCGCGGTGGTGCATAATAGGCTTGTGGCGAAGGCGGGGCATAATAAGCTTGTGGCGGCGGGTAATAGGCTGGCGGCGGGGCATAATATGCTGGTTGCGGGGCGTAATAGTTTGGGGTGAGGGCGTCTGCCAGCAATGCTGTGCCGATGATTGCCCCGCCAATGATTGCGGCGGTTCCCCAGCCATTGCCGTTGTGATAGTGGTGGCGGTAATGGTCATAGGCGTTCGCTTGTGATAAAGGCGCGGCGGCGATTGATGTGGCAAGCAGGGCGGCGAGGAATTTATTATTCATAACAACTCCTAAAATTGAATGTAAAAATGATCGTACCAGCATCCTCGTTGTAGTCAATGTAATTTTAGTGTATAAACTGCGTTTTTTAAGGACGAATTATGGAACGTTTCCCAATTACTAAAGAAGGCTTCACCAGGATGGAAGCCGAGTTGAAGGATCTAAAATCCCGCCAACGCCCCGAAATTATCGAGGCGATCGCCGAGGCACGCGCGCATGGTGATTTGAAGGAAAATGCCGAATATAAAGCGGCGAAGGAAAAACAAGGCTTCATCGAAGGGCGTATCCAGGAATTGGAGGCCAAAGTCAGCATGGCGGAGATTTTGGACCCGAGAGATCAAAGCGGCACGCAAGTGAAGTTCGGGGCGACTGTTACTCTAGAGGATTTGGGAACTGAGGCGAAGAAAACCTACCGGCTGGTCAGTGAATATGAGGCGGATCTGGACAAAGGTTTGATTGCCTATACTTCACCCGTAGCGCGGGCGGTGATTGGGAAGAATCAGGGCGATGTGGCTGAAGTTCATACTCCGAAAGGATTGGTGGAGTATGATATTTTGAAGGTTGAGTATAAATAGCTTGACTATTATTTAACAAATGTTAATCTTATGATTATGAAAATAGTCATAAGGGCGGGACTTATTAATCCTAATATATTCGTTGTTCATCCAGTAGCTGATGATTACTCTGATATTGGGGCGTTTGATAAGGTTAATCTTCGTGGAGAGGAATCTTACAATGCTTTTAAAGAATTTCTGGCTTTGGAAAAAAGTGCACTTGAAGTCGAGTTAGAAATACTGGGCTTGAAACAACAGGAAATGGCCTTAGGGCATGAATATTTGCCTTATGATGATAGTTTAAGCGCAAAAATAATCCCGAAATCTCAGACCGGAAGTCGTGAAACTGATAGATTTAGTGACGAAATGGAGCTGAAAAACTTGGTTGGTATTATTGAACATCTTATAAAAATTAAAACTGGGGATAAATCAATAACAATTGAAAATTGGATAGAAACTCCCCCCAAGGGAGGAGCGCAAGAAAGAGAAAGAGATAGGCGTGATAGGGGGCAAGGAAACGAAGACTTACCTCCATTCAGTAAGAATTAATTTTTTATTTTAATTAGCGCTTTCATGACATAATACATCACCACTGCGTTCAGAATATGCCAGATGAAATGTGTTCCGAGTGGGAAGGTTGGGCAGATTTGGTTATCGATGCTGCGGCAGGTTAGGGCGATTAGGAAAGTGAAGGCGGCGATATAAAATTCCTTTTTGCGGCAAAAAATCGCGACTACTAATAACAGCAAGAATGTTGGGACATATTGGATTGAGCCGTTGAAAAGGGTGCGGCCTAGGGCGCTTAAAAACAGGGTGTTGAAAGTTAGGAAGGCGATCACGCCAATTATGCCTAGCCACCATTTTAGGCCGAAAATGCGGGTGTATATCAGGAAAAGTGCGTAGTGGATGAAGATGACAATGGGGATTACATCAAACATCATGGCGCCTTTGGTGGCGGTGGTGTGGAAGATGAAGCTGCCGATGCCGACGATGGCAGCGAGGAGGGTGAGGATTTTTAGGCTGGCGGGTTTGGGGTTTTTATCGCGGAGCAAGCCATAGGCCAATATGGCGGCGAGGATGAAGGCGAAGTTGGTGAGCGCATTGACCGGCTCGGCCCAGAATGCGGCAGTGAGGCGTTCACAGTATAAATCAATGGGCTGGCCGGAATTATCAATCATAGGCTTAGTTTACCACGATCTGGGCAAATATGAAACTTTTGTTACATGGCTTGGTTTGCATTGACCATGGGGGTAATTTTATGATAATTTTAGGTATACGATAACTAAATTTTAGCGGAATTAGCAATTAGCATGTCAACAAATTCAGCAGCGTTACTTTTCACTACAATGGCCCAAGTTAATGGTGTTAGCACACACAATAAAGGCGCTGATCACACATTTGTTGATACTAAAAATCCTGCGCCGCAAAATTTGAATCTTTCCGCTCTTGGCCTAACTGGCGGCACTGCTACTAAAGAAGTAGCAGCTAACACAGCTTATAACCGCCCTGTTCCTTCTAAGGAAAATGCCCTAACTTAATTGCGGTTTTTTACCACCATCATACAAATTCCCTTGCCTCGGCAACCTTCTGGTTATAATTTAACCAATTGTAATAGTTAACTTGATATTATCGGGGCCATGTCGCGTAAAAAATGGATCAGCGCTCTTTCCAAAGGTGACCAGCCGGCGAATCCGCCATCGGCTGGCGATGTTGCGTCTACTGAGGAAGTTGTCCTGTTGCTAAGCGGATTTAACAACTTTGGCGATAAGATTTACAACTACCTGAAACTCCCGCTTGCAAAGGTCGAAACCTTGATCGAAGCTGTTAATAACGGCGGGCGGTTCGATGTGAGGGAGTTTGGCGAAGTTTTGGCGGCGGGGCTTGGTATTCCTACGCCTGAAATTAAGCAGGAAATTGAAGGCGCGTATAAGATGATGAGCATGCCAGAGGATCCTAGCTAGCTTTCCAAACCTAATAATTCGCGTGTGGCTTTGGTGACGTCTTCCTGTTTCATCAGGGTTTCGCCGACTAGGAAAGTGTTGTAGCCGTGTTGTTTCATTTCTTTTAAATCGGCATTTGTTTTGATGCCGCTTTCGCAGATTTTCAAATGCGTGGAAGGGATAATGGCGCTTAAAACTTTGGCGTTGTTTAAATCTACTTTTAGGGTTTTTAAATCACGGTTATTGACGCCGAGCATGGGGGATTTCAAATTCTTTAAGGCGCGTTCGCATTCTTTGCTGTCGTGGATTTCTACCAACACATCCATGCCAAATTCCATTGCCGCGGCTTCCAATTCACGGCTTTGCGAATCACTCAAAGCGGCGATTATGAGCAGAATTGCATCGGCACCCAGGGCGCGGGATTCGGCGATTTGGTAGGGGTCGAGCATGAAGTCTTTGCGCAATATGGGGAGGTTGGTGGAGTTGCGGGCGATTTGCAGATATTCATCGGAGCCTTGGAAATATGGGGTGTCGGTAAGAACGGAAAGACAGGCAGCGCTGCCTTGCATATATTGTTTGGCCAAGGTTTCCGGCGCGAAATCGGCGCGGATCAGGCCGCGGCTGGGGCTGGCTTTTTTGAGTTCGGCGATGAGGGCGAATTGGCTGATTTTTTCTTTATCCTGTAAAGCCCGCAGGAACCCGCGTGGCTCGGAGATTTCGGATTTGGCGCGATGCTCCAGCTCAGTATGGCTGATTTTTTTCTTTTGCTGCGCGATGTGATCAAATTTAACGGCGCAAATTTTTTCCAGAGTGTTCACTTTTTCTTCTCTTCGCGCATCTGCTTGTAGGATTTCAAGTTCTCCTCGGCGTCTTTTTTGGGCATGTCTTTGAGGAGGAGTTTCATTGCCTCTTCCGGCTTGGCGGTCATGCCATAAGCGAGCGCCAGGTTCTGGCGGTATTTGGGCTTGGCGTCGGGGCGGCTTACAAGTTCTTTTAGGATTTTGATGGCCTCGTTGTAATCCTTGTCGAGGATATATGAGAGGGCGAGGTTGTTGAGGAGAAGGCCGTCATCGGGGACAACTTCCAGCCCATCTTCAAAAGCGTCCTGGGCGACGTCGTGTTTGCCGATCAGGTCATTGGCGACGCCGAGTGCGTTGTAGTAATCGCGGTTTTTTAGGGTTTTTATGGTTGCCAGTTTGGCTATTCCTTCTTCAGGCCGGTTGTTTTCGATGGTTTCTATGGCGGAGGCTAGTTTGAGTTTTTCATTATCGGGCATTAGCTTCTCGCCGGTCTGGAGGACGTCCAGGCTTTCAGCTTTATTGCCTTGTTTGTGCAAGGTATTTGAGAGGCTGATGAAGGTTTCAGGCTTATCGATTTCGAGGCTGATGATCTGGCTTTCAACGGCGGAAGCGCCGGAATAATTGCCCTTTGTTTTATCGGCATTGGCGATTTTGCGTAATTCCGCCTTTTTTGCCTCTAATTGCATCATTTGAGGGCCAGAGCCAGTTTCGCAGGCGGTTAGGCATAAAACTGCGGCTAAAAGGAGATTTTTCATGGACTCATAGTCAGGTTTTTTTGATAATCTGTCAACTTTGTCATCAGATTGAAATAATTGTGACTTATATTTATAGGTATTATTAAAGAGCATAAATTAGTTTTTTATGAAGTTTTCTAAGTTCAAACCAAGCAAAACCCTGCCCGCCACGATTATCGATTTCGTGCTGCGCGATCATTCGCATGGAATTGTTTCTACCCAGTTTGAGCAAGCGATACAAAATGGCGATGCGCAGAATATTTCCGAGGGGATTGATTCGATAATCTTAAACGCGGAGACAAAGAAAAAAATTAAGCTGACTGAACATGACCGGTTGATGGTGCATTTGATTGCGCAGGATGAGATTGTGGAAAAGTTGTTTAACCGTGCTGAAGAAAATTTATGCGGATAGGTGATGGGCGATAGTAATTCAAAATTGGAAAAGGCGGCGGCGGTTGCTTCAAAAGCAAATGAGGTGATATCGATTTTGCTCGCGCATAATCCGAAAGTTCCTGATAAGGCAGTGGCCGTAACCGCAAATCATGTTCATCTCATGCATAGCATAATCAAGGATGTGCCTTCTGCAGAAGATGCAGCGAAGCTGATTGAAAAAGGCGCGAAGCTTGAACATATCAGCGTGTTGGAATTGACTAAACAATATAGCACTCAATACAAACTCGATCCAGCTTTGAAAGTTACTGCCCCGGGCAAGGAGTTCAAGGTTCAAAGATTGCCTGTTGATGAACTGCGCACCCCGCTATCTAATACTTCAACATCGACCAGCCCTAATGCCAGCCCTAATGATATTCTTGCGGCGATGTCGGTATCGGCATCTTCGATTGGACAAAAACCAGCTGGGCTTAAGAAAGAATTGGCTTTCTACAGCTAGCCTAGCGCTTCGACGCTTCCCATAAGGCGATTGCGGCGGCGTTGGAGACGTTTAAAGATTCCTGTCTTTCATCCATCGGGATCTTCACCAGAAAATCACAATATTCGCGGGTTTTGTGGCGCAGGCCCTGCCCTTCGGCGCCCATAACAATGGCGAGTTTTTCGTAAGCTTTGATTTCTTCGATTGAGTTATCGCTCTCGCCATCCAGGCCGGCGATCCAGAAGCCTTGTTTTTTTAAATATAACATTGCTTCTGACAAATTGCCGGTACGGATATATTCGATATATTCCAAGGCACCGGATGCGGCTTTGGCGAGGACGCCGGTTTCTGACGGGGAGTTGCGTTCGGTGGTGATTACGGCAGTGGCGGCAAAGGCGGAAGCAGTGCGCAGGATGGCGCCGACATTGTGAGGATCGGTGACTTGATCGAGGAGGATGACAAGATTGCCAAGTTCGATATCGCGGAGCTCGGTTTCTTCGAGTTGCGAGGTTTGTACGGCGATGCCTTGATGCACGGCGTCTTTGCCGACCAGGGCGGCGATTCGTACCTCGTCCATTATCTCGGCGTTATTGGGCAGTTTGAGCTCAGCCGCGGTGTTTTTGCTGGCAACTAGGCGTGAAATTGTGCGGGCAGGGTTGTTGAGCGCGGCTATCGCGCTGTGTTTTCCATAGATCCAGACTTGTGAGCCGGAGCCGCCGTGGCGATTGTGTGAAGCTTTTCTTGACATATTTACTCAAGTATCAGATATCAGATGCCGGATATCAGAACAATCTTTTTAGATTCTGACTTCTAATGTGGAGGAGTGGCCGAGCGGTCAATGGCAGCAGACTGTAAATCTGCCCTCTTACGAGTTCGTTGGTTCAAATCCAACCTCCTCCACCATGAATTTTTCCCTTTTAATACAATGGGTTAGATTGTGCCGCTGTCGCCCGCACACAGCGCCACTCATTTTCGGAAGGAGACAGAGAATGGCTCTCCCAGTGAGTTTCGGTGCCGAATTAAAGGCCTTTTCTCCAGGGGTAATTTTGGCGACCACTCCAGCAATTCCTAATATTCCTATAAATGGCCAAATCATTGATAAAACCGCAACATAAAAAGTATATTGTAGTTGGAGCAATTATTCTGAATCTATGAACCAAAGAAACAAAAGCAACGAGCAGAACAAGCGCGGCAAGCTGAACTCGCTGCAATGCCAATCTACCAGCGTTACTGGAAGCAGTTTACAGCATTTGCACTCGGCGCTGCGGGTCTTGTCGGTTTTGGTACATCCATCCCAATTCTATTTCCTGCGTAGAAACACCTTCAAAACGCCGCTTATTAAATATTGTATTACGCCCGTCTGTCATACTAATAAATCCTTAAATTCCAATATTCCTCGTGCACCGAGTTGGTTTATTAAAAGAGTTGTATCAGCACTACTTTTTTATCAGAACTCGTTAATCCAATCTTCAAGATCTGCCGTACTTCATTTTGATGAGAATGTAAAAACCAGCCTCTGTTATCTTTCTTTAAAATCAACATGAGGCATTCAAGAGATTCTCTCGGCCAATCGTTGGCTGATTTTATAAGAAACTGAATTATCATAAACTCGGGATCTATATCACCTTTCGTAAGTGTAAGAACTTGTATAAGCCTGACAGAATAATTTTTGATTTCGATCCAGATTCTGATTTGCCTTGGAAAGAAGTTGTCAGCGCCGCATTTGAAATTAAGAAAAAGCTTGAAAAACTAGGTTTGGAAAGCTGGTTAAAAACTACCGGTGGCAAAGGTTTGCATGTGATTGTGCCGATAAAACCTAAATATACTTGGGATGTTATAAAATCTTGGGCAAAGGCAGTTGCTGAAAGCATGGTGCATGATAATCCTAAAAAATATACTGCAAATATGAGCAAAGCCGGGCGTAAGGGGAAAATCTTCATCGATTATCTTCGCAACGGACTTACTTCAACAGCTGTTGCCGCATATTCAATTCGTGCGCGGGACGGAGCAACCGTATCTATGCCTATTGCCTGGAATGAGCTAACCACTAAACTAGAGCCGAAAAAGTTTAATTTGAAAACTGTGCCGCAAATTTTGGCTAAACGTAAAAACGATCCATTGAAGGAATTCTACAAGTCTAAACAATCCATATCTAAGGCTTAGTTATTGAGTTTTAGTTGTCTTAAAACCCAACTTCCGATATAATATATGTATGAAACGTGGATTTACACTAGTTGAATTAGCAATTGTACTAGTCATCATCGGCCTGTTAATCGGCGGGATTCTGGCAGCGCAGAGTATGATTAACGCGGCGAAAATACAAACTTTTGTCCGGCAAGTTCAGCAATTTGATGTTGCTGTGAGTAATTTCAAGACGAAATATAAAGGCCTGCCTGGGGACACTACAATAATGGGCTGCACTGATTACGGAAGTGGCAATGTTTGTGATAATGGGTGGATTCAAGACTATAATAACGGCGGCAACCAAGATGCTTCAGGAGGTGCAGCAACACAGTTTTTTCAAGGTGAGGCTCTACACTTCTGGCCCGATTTAGGAAAATCCGGCTTTGCGCCTAATATTAATTTTTTGAGCACCGCCCCAGGAACTAACTTTTCTGTGCAGACACCTAATTAACATTCGCCTAAAATGGCGCTGGGTACCAACACTGGCGTTATAATTTATAATAATTATTGGAGCGGAAACTATCTGAAATATTATAAAATTACCTATTATTTTGGCTATATGCATCCTGACATAAGTTCATGGCTAGGTGGTGCAAACACACCAAGCGGAACAATTACAGGAGCCGAAGCCCTTGCTGTTGATACCAAAATTGACGATACATTTGCCAATACTGGCAATGTCTTGCAAGGATTTTTTACATCAGCTGCATGTGGCGCAGGCGGCGCCACTTATCCTGTTTCCAATTCTGCGCCCGTTTGCACTCTTGCCATAAATATGTTAGCCACAAGCAATATACAGGATCAATGATCACTTGCTTGTCTTCATTTGGGAACTCATACTACAAAATAATCATCAGTAGCGTATAGTATGGATATGCCAGCCCTCTGCTTTCAGCAATGCTGTAATACGCCGATAACCATAGCGGCCATATTTACTGGCCAGACGTACAATACTGTCTTTAATGCATCTATCGAAACGAAATCGCCATTGCCAGGATCTCCGTCATCAATCTTTAGATGAATCGCCAAAGCGTCAACAGATGCATAATCAGCACCAGGTACGTATGAGCCAGGAACTGGAAATGCTATGACACTAGAAAGCGTAAAACAATTGCCGCTTATAACGAGTTCTGATTTCACTTCGGGGTATGATGCGCCTTTTTCGCCGAGCGGGGTGTGTATTAAAAGCGGGCCGCCGAATAATTACCTAACAAGCAATACATCTGAAGTCTGTCCCTTGAAAATCCGAATGGGAACTACTATGGGCAATTTGAAGTAAGCGAAATTCTCACTACATGCAACATTCTAAATTTGACATATGGTCTGCTGCGTATCCTTAAATCTCCGCGCTTTTTCGCGTGCTTGCACCGCGAGAGCGTGAGGTTCGGTGGTGGAATAGGAAGGTGTTGAATATCTGCCGCGCGAGTTTAACCGCATTCTCAAAATGAGTGGTGGCCTTATAATAGTGAGCGTTTTATTGGAACCTATGAAAATGAAAGAGAGAGGATTTATTGATGATGGCGAGGAAAGTGGTATCGAGTTTGTCGTAGATAATTGCCGAACCTGGAATGGTAGCCATTGGGTTTACAGTGCTGCAAATACCAATTATGTATGTACGCTTTCGATTCGGATGGGAACTACAGCCGGAAAAGACGTGAGTTATTTTCCATAATCGGACTTTCTGTTAACTAGATTGAGTCAGACCTATCCCCAAGTATGACGAGTGACGTGATTGTTCCGGAGGGATCAAGAACCTCAGTCAATTCATTCGTAGGATTGCCCGAAGAAACGGTATTCGGCCCGAACAATGACACCGACGATGAGATAACACTTCACTCTTAAGAAAAAAAGCTTGGTTCTGTGATTACCAATGGTACTTTGAAGTACAGGCATGTGTTATACTCGTACACCTACTCTCTCAACTTAACATTGTTACTAGCAGCTTTTTAATCGGCAAATGCTATTTTTTTGATATACTCGCGCATAATGAAGAAAGAAAAGCTAGGATTCACATTAGTTGAACTGTCTATTGTATTGGTCATTATCGGCTTGTTAGTAGGCGGGATATTGGCTGGGCAAAGCATGCTCCATACAGTAAAGATTCAGAAATTGGTACGCGATTTACAGCAGTATGAAATAGCATTTAACAATTTTAAGACAACTTACAAATATTATCCAGGTGATTCGCCGATGTTCACGCCACCAGGAAATGGCGATGACATATTATGGCGTGGAGCTGCAGGAAATAGTGCCTGTAGCACCAGCCCCAGCACTATCTACGACAATTTTGAAGCTTATAATACATTTGCGCATTTATCTCAGGCAGGGATGATTAAAACTAATTATGTGCCATTTACACCAAATTACTGCGGAGGAACTATGACCGGTAACCGTACTGATTATCCAGGTGTCATCCTGCCGTATACCGTATTGGACGCTAAGGCCACCGCTTTTGAAGCAGTAGGGGGAATAATAGTAACAGGTAAATTTATTATTACACCAGTATCAACAAACTTCCCATTTGCTGGTCCTGTATATTTCGATTTATTCTTGAGTGCTTCTGACGTAATACCGTTAGAAAAGAAGCTTGGTTCTGTGATTACCAATCCTACTCCTAGTACTGGTATGTGCTATACTTATACACCTACTTTCTCATTCGTTTCCTGCAACTCTAGCACTGCTCAGCTTGGTAATTTGCGCTATAATGTTAATCCTATATAGCCAGCCCTAAAAAAGCGCCAAATGCCGCAGCCGGAATAGTAGTATAAGCGTCCATCGTAAACTGCACCTTTTTGCGGACTAAAGCAAAGGCTTATATAAGCATAGACAAGAGCCGGATCTATACAGATCTGGCGACCAGATTAATACTCGCTGCAAATAACTGGAGAGTTGGGATTATTCTTTGCCGGTTACGAAGTAAGATAGCGCTTCTTCCTTAGTGTCGCGGAATTCCACCATCGATGCTTTGGTAGGCTTGAAAAGAACCGGGCCGATGTCATAACCATAGAGCTTGTCAATCACCTCCATCGCCGCTTTTTCATGGTCTTTTGCTGCGCCGATGGCGACGATACCATCACCCCATGCTTTTTGTGCGGCGACGATTTCATCCTTGGTGATTTTATGCTGCGTGCCGCATTCTCCGGCGAAGGTGGAAGTTGCAGTGAGGGCGATGAGAGCAGTGGTAATAATTAGTTTCATATATTCTCCTTTCGATTAGTGGTTAAGTAATTTGGTGGCGATAGCGAAATAAAGTGGGATGCCGAGCGTCACATTGAACGGGAAGGTAATGGCAAGGCTCATCGGCACATAAATCGCAGCTTTGGCTTCGGGTAGGGCAAGGCGCATGGCGGCGGGCACGGCGATATAGGAAGCGCTGCCGCATAACACAGTAAGCAATGTGCCTGTGCCGACATCGAGGCCAATCGACCAACTGATGCCAAGCCCGATGCTTGCGCCAATGAGCGGCATATAGATACCGAATAGTGCCAACGGCCATGTGAAGGTTTTAAGATAATGCAGGTTCTTCGCTACCAGCAATCCCATATCGAGCAGGAACAGGCAGAGGATGCCCTGGAATGGCGCGTCCAGGAAGCCTGCAACTTTATCCATTCCGGGCTGACCGGTAATCCAGCCAATGATGAATGCGCCAAAAAGGAGCAGTATCGCGCCATTGGTAAAAACCTCGCGGCTGAGTTTCTTCTCCTCGCTTTTGTGAGTCCGCGTTTCAGGCGCGGTTTTATGCGCGATGAAAAGGCCGGAGAGAATCGCCGGAGCTTCCATCAGCGCGAGGATGGCAACGATATAGCCCGCATAGGCAATCTCATGACTTTTAAGGAAAGCAGTAGCGGTAGCGAAAGTCACCATGCTGATCGAACCATAATGTGCGGCAACGGCGGCAGCTGTCGGGCGATCAAGATTTGTAGTGAGTCGTAGGATGCCGTAAGAGAGAAACGGCAGCAAAAGACTCACGGCCAATGCGCCGCCAATAGCCAGTAATATTTGCCGGGTGAATTCATGCGTATTGGCAATCGCCACGCCGCCTTTAAAACCGATCGCCATCATCAGGTAGATGGAGAGATAGCGGCTGATACTATCCGGCAGTTCCAGATCAGATTTGACGAAGCCAGCCGCAATGCCAAGGGCGAAGAACAAAATCGCCGGTGAGAGGATGTTTTGTGATATGAGGTGCAGAAATTCCATAAATCTCCTTGTTATTGTAATTTGCGGCGTATAATTACGCTAAAATTATCTATATTGAAAATTGATAGTTCTTATATATAATATGAGAATAACTCATAGATTAAATTATGCCATTCCATGCCGACACATTATCGCTGAAGAGCTTTATAGCTATTGCCGAAACCGGCACTTTCAGCCATG
>JAYVPI010000016.1:0-226897 GCA_043757405.1 Alphaproteobacteria bacterium | reverse complement strand
AGGAGGTTGGGAGGAGGGTTCGCGACAACCGAGGCCTGGAGCCGGTTCCGCATGACCCTCACCCAGCTGCGGCTAAGTTCTCTACGTTCACCAAGCCTACGCATCCCTCTCCCTGAGGGAGAGGAAAAACAAATGCTTACCGAACCATGCAACAACGCCCCCAAAGAGCAGAATGACAATAGATTGTATGTTACTAACATCCAACCAATCCTTAAGAATAGCTTAATATTTCTATGCTATAAATAATACATGGGTGTCAAACTTACCAAACGCGATGTATTCGCACTTCTCGATTCCAATGTTGAGGGCAAGCTGGGCGTTACCAACAAGATTTGCCAGGGCTATAACGCCCGCTTATACTCCGCTGACGAGCTGCAAGTCGCCGAGGAAATCTTCCGCCACCTGGCCAAAGATTCTGAGCTGCAGATCCGCTCCACCTTATCAGCTGCCTTAAAACTGGCTGATGATTTACCACGCGATATCGCGCTCCAACTCGCCCATGACGTTGAAGATGTCGCAATGCCGATGCTGGAATTCTCAAAAGTCCTGACCGATACCGATCTTTTGGAAATCATCTACACCGCCGACGTACAAAAACTCCTCGCCATCAGCCGCCGCGCCACGCTAACCGGCGAAGTCGCCCGCAATTTAAGCGAAAAACACAATGACGACGTCACCGACAGCATCTTGTGCAATCAAAACTTCACCAATAACCGCGTAGAATTCGAGTCATTCATCACCCATTCCGCCGATAGCGAAACAGTCATCCGCAAAATAATCAACAGCTCCACATTGCCTGCAGCTGTCAGCGAAAAATTGCTCACCGAATATTCCAGCCAGCTTTTAAAGCATATTAAAAACAAATATAATATCACACCGCTGAAATTGGATAAATATGTCAGCCACACCCTGGAAATCTCCACGCTTTCCGTAATCAGCGCCGAATCCCGCGACGAGGAAATCGATTATCTCGTCAGCCACCTCTTCAATTTTGGCCGCCTCACCGCTTCAATGGTATTAAGCGCCGCCTGCATGGGCCGCCGCCGTTTCTTCATCGCCGCGCTCGCCAAACGCGCCGGAATCTCCAAATACAACGCCACCACATTATTGGAAAAAGGCGGCCGTGAAGGCTTGCACGCATTGTTGAAAAAAGCCGGCATTCCCGAAAAACTTTTTGAATCCGTAGAATTAGTAGTCGTCCTCTTAAACGAGAAAAAAGCCGCCGAACCAAAAATCAGCGTCGGCGAATTCTGCACCTGGCTGATCTCCAAACTCGAATATTTCGCCGAAGTCCGTAACACCGAATATTTAAGTTATATGCTGACAATCGCCAAGCAAAGCCGCAAAATGCACGCCTAGCTGGAAATATACATTTGTAGCCGCGGCAAGATAAGCCCTTGTAATCTCAAAGTTAAATCTACACCCGCTAATTTGACTTATGCACATTCCAGGGGGATAATCATAGATGTAACCAGCTACTCCCAGGGGTTGGTTATGAGGAACTTGGGAGACCTGGCATAGGATTATCGGACTTCATAATCGTCCACGCCCCATTGCGAAATGGATGCCTGGCGGTTTAATCACCGCCTTGTTGATAGGGTTCGATATATAATTATGATGGTAATCCTGTGCAAAACCCAACTATCACCACTTGCAAGTGGACTTTCTAAAAAAATTTCCAAAACCAATAATCACAATAATCAGATGAAAAAATCCATATAATTCAACAATGAGCATTTACTCAAATGTGCATTTCCACATTTCCACATTTGCACATTTCCACATTTACTGAAATACACATTTCCACATTTGTGCAAATACACCGCATAAGAAACTGGCAAAAACCGGCCAAAACGTGAGTTTATTTCAGCTTAAACATAACGCGCACTTCCGCCGCCGATAGCGGTGTCGCGCCACTGGTTTCCACAAACTGCTCCACCAGCGATGCATTCGACGGGGCCGTACTCTGATCCATGAACAAATGGTTATTCTCAAACCCAATCCGCGCATGCCCGCCATTTTTCACCGCATATTGCACACAAGCATTCTCATTTCCGCCAAACGCACAAATCGCCCATTGCAGCTTTAGCCCCGTCTCTTTCATGGTTTTCAAAAACGGATCCAAATCCTCCGGCACTGCATAATTATCCGCCGTAGAAACCCGCTGCTTCTTACCAAGCACAAATAAAACAAAATTATCCCCTTGCGGAACAATCCTCTGATCCTGTAAATCCGCGAAATATTTCAGCTCATCGGGGCTGTATAAAATATACTGCGCGAAAATCTTATTTTCTTTCACCCAGGCAAAAAACTCCCCGCCCTCATCCTCATAATCGGGGCGTGGAATAAACTCGCGCAACGCCAGAGAAACCGCTTCCGGCTTCAATTCCTTCACCATGCTCATCTGCTGTTCCGGTTCATAAATCCCGCAAGATTCCGAAGTCGCCTGTATGATTATCTTATCCCCGCAAGCTTTCTTGATTGCCGCAATCGTCCGTTCATACGTCGCCACATCCAGCGTGTGTCCCTGGCTCAGGTTGCGAATATGCAAATGGAACATCGAAGCCCCCTTCTCCACACAAGCCTTCGCCTCCGCCGCCAATTCATCCGGCCACAACGGAATCTGCGGCAGATCCTCCTTGGTTTTCCGCGCCCCGTTCGGCGCCACGATAATTATCGGTCTATGCATTACAGCCCCAATGCTTTTAATCCAGAGCCAATCGCCTGGATTTTTTCATCGCGCTTGCGCTCCTTGCGCTCCGCCTTTGTCTCCTCCGCCGCCGGAGCCGCGCTAGTAGCAGCAGGCTTCTGCGCCTCAGTTGCCGCTGCTGCAGGTTGCTCCGCCGCTGGCGCATTAGGAGGAGTTGCCACAGGTTCATTCGTCACAGGCGTCGTCGCTGGAGTTTCCGCCGGAACCGTCACCGGCGCCGCTCTGCATGGGCTGGTTATGGTGGCGCCTTTCTGAATACCCAGCGCAGTTTTTGCATTTAGTTTAAACTTCCCGCCAGATTTCTTTGCCGCCAGAAAATTATCCAAAACATTCTTACCAACATTCTCAACAACTTTCTGCGTCATCGGCGATACTTGCGGACTATTGAACGTCCCGCCAACGCCAATCGGCACTGCGAGGTTATTTAAAGCCGCCAATTTCGAAACCGGCGTCAAAACCAAATTCAAACTCTCATTAGCCAACCTGATTCGGCCCGTACCGCCAACATTCGCATATTTTGTATCAACCCCAGCCTGCTGCAAACTTCCTGTCCCGCCTGCCCAAATAATATCCGCCAGCACGCAATTAATTTCCAGCGTATGCCCGCCGCTATTACCATATAACAAATTACTAAACTGCGCCGCCCGTCCTTTCAAGATTTCACCACTGTAAGTCGCCTTACCAACTGTAATCTTACTAGTACCACTCAAACTCCCCGCAATTTTCGCCAGCGAATTTCCACTGCCGCTCAAATTGATATCGGCATCCGTTTTCCCATTTTTCAAATCACCAACCAATTTCTCAAGCTCGATATTGCTGGCCTTCAAAGCAATATGCGTTGCAGCTTTGGAAAGTGTAATATTGGAAGCAATTTGCCCATTCGCAAACCCGGCATTTAGTGGTGCGAGTGCCAATACGCCATTATTCAGCTTCACATTGGTATTGATATTCTCAACTACCAAATCCCCCGATTTCAACTTACCGATTTTCAAAGCCACATCCGCATTCGCCGCATCAAATGCATCAAACGGCAACGGCTCATCCGAAAACATTGCGCCGCCAGCAGATTTCCCGCCGGACTCGCCGCCACTGCCGGAGCCTTGCTTTACCGGCATGATAATCGAATCCGCGCTCAAATTTCCGCGCAAATACGGCTTCTTCCCGCCCGCATCAACGCTCAGAGCGCCGTTCAATTTGATATCGCCTTTAACAATGCTGACACTGCTCAAATTGATTTTCTTCGCATCAATATCCGCATTGCCTTTGGCGCTGACCTTCAAATCCCCTTTCAATACGTCGATATTTTTAATCTCTGCCTTCTTTGTGCCCATATCCGCCGAAACATTGGCGCTGATTTTCAAATCCTCGCTCACTATCACCAAATTCGCGACATCGACTTTTTTCGCACCCATCAAATCCGCAATCGGAGGCAAATTCGCGCTCACCTTCAGCGGCTTTTTATCCACCACGCCCTCAAAATCCAATCCCATCTTGCTCTCATGCGGCGCAAATTTCAGCACCTTCACATCCACCACCATCGGTTTCCCATCCTGATTCACCACTAAATGCGAATTCGTAATGCTCAACCCCGAAATATCAAAACTCATCGGCTTTTTATCAGCCACCGGCTTATCTTTCTCGCCTTCATTCTTCGCCGCTACCTTTTCAAAATCAAAATTCCACTTACCGCCTTTTTTCTCCAGCGAAATATCCGCACCATCAATTATGACCTTATCAATAACTATCTTCTTGGATAACAAAGGCAGCAACTGCACCTTCACCTCAAAACTTCCAATAGAAGCCAGCTTCGACTTACTGCCCCAAGCCGCATTGGCCATACTGACTTTCTCCGCCTTGACCGATGGCGTCAAACTAAACACCGGCTTCAACTCACCCTCAATCTTAAACTCGCGCCCTGTGGCTTCAGAAATTTGCTTCTCCACCATTTCCTTATTGATATATTTGCTCGCAGCATATCCCGCCGCCACAAACAAAACGCCCACTACGATAAGCGCGATAAATAATCTTTTGATAATTTTCATGAAAAAGCCCGTGTTTAAACCACGAGCCTAGCAAAGATTCGGCCTATATCAACTGAATTTTCCACGCACCATGCCCAATGCTTTAAAAAAACTAGAAAGCTAGAAAGATATCTTTCTAGCTTTCTAGTCGCGTTTTGGTTGCAGCGAGTTTTTATGCTCGGATCAAATCAGAAGTCAGCAACGCTTATGTATTTTTCCACCAATTATGCTCATTTATTGAATAAATCGGCGTATAATAAGCAATCTGGCTATCCAGCATTACTGATTTGTTTTGGTTATCCAAAACGTAGTTTGTGCCTTCCGGATTATTTATAACCAAAATCGCATGTAATACATTCTTGCGGGTATCATTCAAAACCACGATACGCATATCGGCATCTGTAAAACCAAGCTGCTCAAGGCTGAAATATTTCGCCAAAGCATAATCTTCACAATCACCATAACCTTTAGCCAGCGATTCTGTTGGGCTTGCCCAATAATCTGAAACATGCCAAACATCGCGGTCTTCAGTATAAATGAGTGATTTATTGATAAAATCATTGACCGCAGTGATTTTTTGCTCGCGTGTCAGGTTCATCTTGCTGATAGCTTCGATATTTTCTTTCCATTTACGGGTAGTTGGGCCATTGACAATCATGTCCATCTCTTGCTTTTTGATGACCTCGTTCCACTTTTTGAAGTCTTTAATATCGTCATATTTTTCTTCATCACGGCCAAAAACTTGTGCATTGGCATTGGCAGAAAAACCTGCTATAATGAAACTTAATAACCCCAATTTTACTAACTTTAACATATACACTCCCCAAAGTGCTTCTTGTTTTGTTAGTTAATTATATCTATTAAGCCCTTATCTATTTTTAACCTTTACGACAATTTAGTTAGCATTTTACTCAATTTCAGTTAAATTTAGGCGCGACAACCCGTTGTATTATATAAGTTAGCAAAATCGCCCCTATGAGACTTGCTTCTTGAGGCAAAAAATATTTTTACTATAATGAAAATAAATATGATTATTCTTGCCAAGCTCCGCGTTTAAGCTACGAATAGTGAAGCAAACCGCCTCACCATCAGGAGCCGCCGCATGAAATTCCAGAACTTTTTCCAAAAAAAGACTTTCGCCGCCATTAATGACGAGTCCAATTCCGGCATGTTAAAGCGCACATTAGGGCCCTTTAACCTCATCTCTCTAGGTATCGGCTGCATCATCGGCACTGGAATTTTCGTACTAACCGGCCAGGAAGCCGCAATCCACGCCGGCCCGGCAATCGTAATCTCATTCATCTTCGCCGGCCTCGCCTCCGCCTTCGCCGCGTTATGTTACGCCGAACTCGCCTCAACCCTTCCCGTATCAGGCAGCGCCTATACATATGCATATGCCTCCCTCGGTGAAATCTTCGCCTGGATCATGGGCTGGCTTTTAATTCTCGAATACGGCGCCGCCAGCGCAACTGTCGCGGTTGGCTGGTCAGGATATGTCGTCAGCTTCTTCCACAATCTCGGAATTGATATTCCGGCCCAGTTCACCAAACCTTCATTATCAACCGATGCGCAAGGAAATATTATTCTGCTGAATCAATTCAATCTTCCGGCATTTCTTGGTATTGGCGCCGTCACATTATTACTGATCAAAGGCATCAAAGAATCCGCAACCGTCAACAACGTTATCGTCTTCACAAAACTCGCAGTGATCATTTCCTTCATTGTCATCGGCGCATTTTATGTTGATCCGTCTTTGTGGCACCCATTCATTCCTGCTGCGGTTCCTTCGCCAGATGGCGATCCACATTTCGGTTATCCAGGAATTCTGAAAGCAGCAGGCGTAATCTTCTTCGCCTATATCGGTTTCGAAGCCGTCTCCACCGCCGCGCAGGAATCCCGCAATCCGCAACGCGATATCCCTCTCGGAATCTTAGGCGCGTTGACAATCTGCACAATATTATATATCGCAGTATCCCTTGTCCTCACTGGCATTGTTCCATATTCAATGCTGAACGTCCCAGATCCAATCGCAGTAGCGGTTGATCATATAGGACTCACATGGTTTGCCATTGTCGTCAAAATCGGCGCGATCATGGGCCTTTCATCCGTGATGCTGGTTTTGCTATACGGGCAAACGCGGATTTTCTTCGCCATGTCGCGCGATGGCTTAATCCCGGGATTTTTCAGTAAAGTTCATCCCAAATTCCAAACCCCGCATTTGAACACCGCCACTGTGGGCATTATCGTTGCCTTCGCCGCCGGCGTGGTACCGCTTAGCGACTTAAGCAAAATCGTCAGCGTGGGCACGCTGATCGCGTTCTCAATCATCTGTTTCTCAGTAATGTATCTGCGCTGGAAACAACCGCAAATCGTGCGTCCCTTCCGCGTCCCGCTTTATCCCATCGTCCCCTATCTAGGCATCGCCTCCTGCCTCTACCTAATTTCCGGTATCTATGAAACCGTATTGACACTCAAATGGTACTTCCTCGTTGGCATATTAGTCTACCTCGCCTACGGCCAACGCAAAAGCAAACTAACCTGCCAAGGTTCGTCCCAAGCTGATACAGTGCCTGATATCGGGATTAAAAAGAAATAATGCTTGCATTGTGCCGCGTTTTTCATAATATCCGGCGCAAGAGTAGGCCATCATAGTTTAATTGGTGAAATGCTCGGGATGCGGGCGTAGCTCAGGGGTAGAGTGCAACCTTGCCAAGGTTGATGTCGAGGGTTCGAATCCCTTCGCCCGCTCCATTTTCCCCACTTTCCATGTTTTCGGGGAAGCATAGGGGAAGCAATCGGTGTATATTGGAAGTAGGAAGTGAATACTTTTTTTGGCATGCTCATTGCGGGCAGCTACCGCTCCTTTGCAGAACAGATACGAACGTAGAAATAACTATATTATAATATGTTAGGTCAAAAATCCTTGCAAAAAACCATAGTTAATGGTATTTAACACAAATGATTTCCGAAAGAATTAGAATCGATGAAACGTCGCATCCTATTGATATCAAAATTCGAAGGTTGCTAAAAGGTGTTTTCTTAAAAGAACTCTATAAAGCCACAAGCACAGACGCACAGGATTTTAACGGCACTACATCGATAGTAATTTACGGCAGCACAATAATGCGCCAGTTAGTCGATGAGGAAAAAGCCGTATTTCCATTGTCAGGTATTAAATCTAGCGATATTGACATAGGTTGTTTTACCAGCGGCAACTCATATTCTACCACTATAAGCGACGCAGAATTTCAAGCTATAGTAACGCCGAGGATAAGAGCGGCGATAATTTCTTCACAATTCGAACTGTGGTTGCCGGAACCTAACTATACAGAAAAACAACCTCATAAGGTAGAGCATAAATTATCAAACGGAGAAATCCGCGCCCTTGACAGCTTGCCGCTGCGAAAAGATTTTTATGTAGCTAAGAGTTTTACTAAAGATGAAATAATCGCTCTTCTTAAAGATGACCCGGAATATGAACAAATTGAACCTTATATACGTAACCACTTTGATGCAAAAAAAAGAGAAGTAAAAACTGTATGTTTATGCATCAGTCCTCATACAGAACATTTTCCACTTATCATGCAACCGATAAGTCTTTTTAGAGATTCTAATGGAGAGGGTGTTAGTCAGTTAGTACGAGCCAACCGTTTTGATATGTTGGCAGGAAAAATTGCCCGTAGTATGGGAAGCAATATGAAGGCGACCGATATTGTGGATATATATAATATGATTCACGGAACTACTGGCGCTGGGAAGCCAACAATTGATACCTCAAAAGATTCTGTAGACTTAGATTTAATAAGACTTTTAACAATGAATTATTTATTATGCGCCTATGGGCAGTTTGATTGCAAAAAGCCCGGCTTGCTTAGAAACTTCGAGCCGTCCGAAGCCAATGCGGAGAATTTCAAAACCAGCACAAGTCACCAAATTGTGGAATATAAACAACCTGAGCTACATTCCCAGTTAAATAAAATCTTCAGTTCCGTAAATGATTTTATTGCGCTTGTATTCCGCAAGAAATCGCAAGGGCTTAGTTTTGGCCCACTGAATCTCACATTAGGCGAATATAATTATATTGGTGAATTCGGGGGAGAGGCTAAAATTCGCCCAAAACAAATCCCAGGCAAACGAAGCTGGCGTGATATTTTAAGTGGCAGAACACCGCCAACAACTCTAGGATTTGAGGCTGATAGTAGCGCCTCCTCTTATATTATAGACACTAAGGCTTTGGAACAGGAATTCCCCAAGGTGTTTGAAAAATACCCGAATTTCGGGGACTTATTAAAGAAAAATACTCTACTTCAAAGTAAATTGCGGTTTAATCAATACGGCCCGGAACAAGCACCCTATGATACACTGGGGGATTTTTAATAATTTTTAGAATTCTATCTGCTTTATTCCAAGTAATATCCATTTCCCGTCTGACCCTGGCGTAATTTTACAATCAAAGATTGCCGGCCTCATGGCATTAAAGCCATTCCGCGCCCGCACGTGTACCTGCACATTGTAATTCCAATTGGAATATTTTGCAAAATACGTATCAACATCATCAAATTGAGCCGACTCTGGGTCGTTTAACTGCCGTTTTACAAATTCTTGGCACATGAGTTTTGCATCGGGAATTTTTTCATCCGCCTTCTTAATCAGTTCAAGGTCTTGCTGCTTTTGTCTTTGAATGAATTCAGCATCACCAGTTTTTGATTCCCCGTTGCCCAAGTGCAAGACCGCAGTATATCTTACAGCTCTATAGCCGGCATATTTTATTGTCCATTTTCCTTTTAAATTTTCCCCTCGCGTACCAATAATATTTTGAACTGCAACAGGTTGAAGTGGCGAACCCGTAGTAGATATATCCATACTATACTCGCCCGGAGGGAGCACTCCTCCTGCACCGGTAAATCTTTGTGTCTGGAATTTACCACTATTGACGGTAGTTTTAAAACCATCAGAATATTTGATGTTTTTCCTATCTAGGTCGACCATTAAGTCTGTCCCATCAGGAAGATTGGTATAGCCAATAATCACTGGTTTAGTATCATTCGGATCGTTAAACTGAGCAGTTATTGCCACCTTTGAATTAAATGAGGGTAGTTCGGGCTTTTCCGGCCATTTTATCTCCGGTACACTCAAATTTTCTTTTTCGCTTTGAGTAAGTTCCTTCGGTAAGGACTTAAAGTAACTACTGATTGCGCCCACTAGAGCTATGCAGATAATGAACGCGCAGCCAATCTGCATATCCTGCTTACTGATTATCTTTTTATGAATTTTAACTTTAGTCCCTCTTGCCCCACAATTTGGACAGCGCCTGGCGTCATCGCTAAATTCTTTTTTGCAATCTTTGCATGTTATTAGTGGCACAATTTTCTCCCGGTTTTGTATAACAAAAAGGCTGCCAAGTTTCCTTGGCAGCCGGGATTAGAAAATCGTACACGACGATTGCGGCAATCTTTACCGCAAGGCTGGACATACATTGCCGCACCCCGGCCATAAGACAGGGAGCGACATGAATCACGGCTCATGTCAGCCGCGTGTACGGGTTTTCTAATCCCGGAGCCGTTAGGCTCGAATGGACAGTATCATAAAATTAATGTTAAGGTCAATTACTCAACCTTTTTCAAATACATAGATATGCGGACGGTTCTCATCAGTTAAGGCTATAGAAGAGCTGCCTTGCATTAGATAAAACTTGCTTTTAAAAAAGCATTCAAATCTTTATTGTTTGCACTAGATTCAAAATTTTTCTGTTGTTTGTCAATCAATGACGCTAGTGCTTCTCCCTCTGACGGTGTTAATTCCCCTTGCGCGACTGAATCTATAATTACCGCTAAAGCACTAGTAATATCTTCCGTGCTATTGATTGAAGGGAGTGTAATTGTTATTGGAATGTCCCGGCGCGGCGGTAGTATACGTTCAAGCACTAGTTTTATAGCTGCCATATCGCCCTTCTTAGCTAAGTCGATGACTCTTCGGGTGATTGCCTCCGCATCTCCCTCCAAAAGTGCCTGTACCGCCAATGTCGCCCGGTTTCGAGAGCCAGCAGGGCGGCCACCGGGATTTCCGGAAACACCCGGTTGAAAGGGTCTGCCCCGCTGTTCTTTTGCTGTATTATCAGTCATAATATTTGTGAATTAGTGATTTGCTCCAATTCTTTTATTAACTCGTATGCCCGCTTATTATCCGAAAGATTCTTGGCTACTGCTTTCATTTTATTTATTTGTTCCTTTTTTTGAGTGGCATCTTTTTTCTTTTCTTCCTCTAACCGGCGCTGGTCATTTTGTTCCCAAAGTTTACGTTGCTGCGATTTCTCATCAAGGCTGGCAACAAATGCTGCTTTACTTCTAGCATTGGCTTTTGTTTCGGCCTCTTTCTCTGCAATATATTCTTCCTTACCCCGCTGGTCGTGAAATAAAACTGCCGCCTGTAAGGCCTTCTTATAATTACGCTTGGGATTAAGAGCCGGAGTTTTAAGATATTTTTCTATTGCGGCAATGACCAGGCCAGGCACTAATGGCGGGCTGCCCTTGTATGTGGCAGTTACTTCATCTAGGGCCATCTTTATTGCTCTTTCAGGGTAATCGCCCAAAGCCCTGCACCACATTGCTATGGCTAAATCACGATTGCTGGCATCCCCAAAGGCAAAATGGAAAGTGCTAGCAAAACTTCTTAAACGATTCATAAGCTGGGTTTTATCAATCGGCAGTTCAGGCAGTTGTTCATGGCTATCAATAAACGCCTCTAATTCAGCCTTTTCGCCATAGGTCAGCAACACTTCTGGTGGCCCTTTTTCCTTGCCTGTCCAATAAAAACCGTCAGCTTCTTTTGTCATCCAACATAGCCTCGGTAAGAGCGAGGATTCTATCGCCGGATTCAGCGAAGGCTCTGTCGTTTGCTTCTTGCTTATCAGTTGCATAGTTTGCTTTTGAGTTGAAATTTTGTTTGATTCCGTAAAAAGTTTTCCAGCCGTTGACGATGGATTGCTGAATTACAGCACCAGGGTCATGCCCTTTTGCTCTAATTTCCTCCAACTGCCGGATTGCGAGCTGCTGTTGGCGTTCTGTGAGGTTAGAACCCCTTTCCTTGCGTTTCCGCATCTCCAAAAAATCCTGCCAATCCTGCACAGGAATCCAATCCGGTAAGGGGGCTAGGGGGATATTTTTCTTTTTGGGGGATATAGGGGGGATTAAGGAAGGGTGTGGGAAACCATCAAGGGGGGCAAAGGGGGGGTTTTCTTTTGTAACGTCTGTAACGGTTACATCTGTTACAGTATGGTGCTTGCCTGCACGACTTTTTTGCGTTTTCAATCTATTAACTTCTCTAATCCGTGACTTTTCTTGTAACCGAGTTTGTTCATCTGCACTAACGGCAGCTAGAATCATTTGCTGTGTTGCTCCGGCTTCAATTAATGCTTCTACGATTGCAGTAATACTCATTTTAAATCCCCTACGCCTGTATCGCTAGTGCTGGATTTAAGGGGCGACAAGATTGATTCGGCCCATGAGTCCAATTCAGAAATTGGATACAGAGGAATGCGACCGGCATGTTGAAAGCGCGGGCCTGCTGAACTGCAACAAGCAATTTTTGCTAGCGTACCGGGGCTACGTTCAACCCCCCATGTTTCTCGCAAGTATTTCGAGGCTTGTGTCCGACGAAGACGAGTTTGTGCAGTGTTCATAGTGATTACCTTTTATTGTTAGCAATCACTCTACATAGCATCATAAAACAAATGTCTGGCAGGCAGCCATTCGTTTATTTTCGCCTCCTAAGTTTTCTAAATTGTTTTTGAACCAAAATACTCCTGACGGTATTAGCTGTTATTTTTGTTCCTGATTTATTCATTTCTTTCACAGTTTTTGAAACAATTTGATGTCCGGGCACACCTTTACCAGCTAGGTATTTTGCATATGTGAGAATCTTGTTATGAGTAACCTCTCTTTTTCCTTTATAGAGCCTACCTGTTGCGTAACCACCCTCTTTTCCCCCGTTTAGAATTTTAGCGCCACGCAGATAATTTTCTTCTATTTCCGAATTTTTTATATAAACGAATTTCCCCATCGCATTTACAGCTTCTCTCACAGCTGCTTTCATAGTTAATGACATATCATTTAAATGGTCGCAAATATCATGGTGAATATTTTGTTTTATTAAAGCGCCAATTGCATCGGCATGCAGAGCGTGTTGTTGCATCCAATGCCGCGTTTGCTCTATACATGAAAGCATTTCGTAGGCGTAATATGATATTTCTGGCATTGTTTCATGGTCTATACCGATACAATCTTTCCAATTATCCGAATAACCATGTTCAACTAATATACGTTTCCCTAACTCCTCAAAATCCTGAATCATTTGTTCTGCACCTGATACAGAAAGTGTAATATCTTGCTCACTTCCTTTTCCCTTAGACAACCCGAGACGCATGTTGTGAAGGACTTCTTTTAATTTCGCTTCCCTTTCGGATTTTGTTGTTTTAGCGCTTGTGTCCGTTGCAACTTGCATCGGTATTATTTTATCAAATTCCATTAGTTTCGGTGGTTTAATTTTCTTAGGCATAAACTCAGCTAAATTTAATTGTTATAATTGTCTGCTTTTTATATGAACTACTTGTGGGCTTTCCTCATGCCCACTCAGCAGAGCAACAATACGTGCTGATACGCGGCTAGCGGCAGCGATTAGGGCGCTATCGGCAACATGAGCATAGCGAGCTGTTATTCCGGACGCTTTATGACCAATCATACCAGCAATAGTTAGTTCCGAAAATCCAAGTTCGGCGGCTGTTGCAGCAAAAGTATGGCGCAAGGTATGCAAAGTTACATCCTTTAAACCTGCATGTTTACAGAGCCGCTCCAATACACGGGGCAAGCCAACGAAGTGACCGAGACTATTAGTTGAGGGGAATACCCACTTGCTATTTTCACGTTTTTCTTGTGACCCCAAATATTCAGCGGCAGTTCTGCCAATAGGACGAAGTTGAGCGCCGCTTTTAGTGTCGCCAAAACGGATGCAGCTTGCCTTGATGTCCACCCATTCCCAAGGCAGGGCAAGAATTTCATTTTTCCGGCAGCCGGTGAGCAACAAAGCGCAAATTGCGGCAATGCCAGTATAATTCTCCACCTCCGACCTTTCTCTCATGGCTTTGCCAAGCGCCTCAATCTCCTCCGCCGAAAGAAATCTTTTCTTTTTATTATCCTCAAATTTCTTCACACCACGTGCAACATTTTCGGTAACAATTTTTCTGCGTTTGGCAAATTCAAAAATAGTTCCTAACATCCCTATTGTCCGCGCCGCAGCGCCTTTGCCGCCGGTCAAGAGTCCAGACTTGCCCTTTTTCTTGCGCGGCTTGGCCGTTTTGCCTGATGCAACTTCATTTTGGAACCGCTCAATATCTTCAATAGTAAGGCTGCGTGCTGACATCCTGCCCAACAGGGGCTTAACATGACATTCAATGCGGCTTTTATCCATTTTCCAAGTTGATGGTTTTATCCGCCCCTCGGCATTCTTGAGATATAAATCGCATAATTCTGCAACAGTGGTGGACTTCCGAATATTATGTCTGTCAGCCGAAGGGTCCCCACCGTCAGCAACAGATTTTAGTTTGCCTACTGCGCTCCTTCTTGCCTCCTCCGGTGTCAACACTCCAACTTTGCCAAGCACCAGCCGCCGGGTGCGGCCTTCCTTATTCCTATATTGCACAAGATATGAAGCGGCCCCGCTCACCTTTATGCGAATCCCAAAGCCTTTCAATGAGCCGTCGCCGCTATCCCAGTGGAATTTATCCTTGCCGGAACTTTCAGGTTTTATATTATCTACAAACCGCTTGCTAATTTTGGGCATCTATGGCAATTTTCCTGTGGCTTTTTGCTTCCCCAGCAAAAATTCCCTTATCGGGGGAAGCATGGGGGAAGCAGTAAGTGGTTATTCCGAGTAAAAACCAGTAATGACTTTAACCTCGAAATAATCAAGAAAACCCCGGGATGTCAAGGTCAAAGTAAGGCTGGGTAATTTTGGGGAAGCAGCGGAAATGATAAGATGTTAGCCTTGCCAAGGTTGATGTCGAGGGTTCGAATCCCTTCGCCCGCTCCATTAAAAAGGCCACTCTACGGGTGGCCTTTTTAATGGGTAGTATATGAATATATCAATAATCGGCACACAATGGGGTGATGAAGGCAAAGGCAAAGTTGTCGATCTCCTCGCCGAATCCGCAGATGTCATCGTCCGTTTCCAAGGCGGCCACAACGCCGGACACACACTCGTCATCAACGGCGTCACTTATAAACTCAGCCTCCTCCCCAGCGGCATCGTCCGTCAGGGCAAAATCTCCGTCATTGGCAGCGGCGTCGTCCTCGACCCGGAACATTTAATCAAAGAAATCGGCCAGCTCGAAGAAAAAGGCCTTAAAATCACGCCACAAAATTTATACATCGCCGACAACTGCTGCCTCATCCTCCCATTACACACCGAAATTGACCGCGCCATCGAGGAAGCCAAGGGCAACAAAAAAATCGGAACCACCGGCCGCGGCATCGGCCCGGCATATGAAGATAAAGTCGCCCGCCGCGCCTTGCGCGTTTCCGATTTGATGAACCGGGATTATTTGATCGAACGCATCGAAAACCTCCTAACCTATCATAACGCCCTGCGCCGCGGCCTCGGCATCGAAGAAATCGAAGCCGGAACCATTCTCCAATTCCTCGAAAACCTCGCTCCCAAAATCATCCCATTCGCCAAACCAGTCTGGTATGAGCTGGATAAATTGCAAACCGCGGGCAAAAAAATATTATTTGAAGGCGCCCAAGGCACATTGCTCGATGTCGATCACGGCACATATCCATTTGTCACTTCCAGCAACACAATCGCCGCGCAAGGAATCACCGGCAGCGGTTTGGGTTATGCCAAAAGCTATAAACTCGGCATCACCAAAGCCTATACAACCCGCGTCGGCAGCGGCCCATTCCCCACCGAATTATTCGATAATATCGGCGATCATCTCCAGGAAAAAGGCCACGAATTCGGCACTGTCACCTCCCGCAAACGCCGCTGCGGCTGGTTCGACGCCGTATTAGTCCGCCAGGCGTGCAAATTAAACGGCATCGACGGCATCGCCCTCACCAAACTCGATGTACTGGAAGAATTAGATGAACTGAAAATCTGCACCGGCTATGAACTGGAAGGCGAGAAATTCGACTACCTCCCAAGCTGCCCCGCCAAACAAGCCAAAATCCGCCCAGTTTATGAAACCATTTCAGGTTGGAAACAACCCACCGCCGGCGTGCGCGATTTCAACAAACTCCCCGTGAACGCCCAAAAATATGTCAAACGCCTGGAAGAACTAACCAACGTAAAAATCGCCCTAATTTCCACCAGCCCGGAACGGGATGACTCTATTGTGTTGGAAAATAGCTTAAATTGACAAATTATACTGGTTAGCATATTTTAACCTAATGCTGCACGATTCAACTTTATCAAGAAGAAGTTTTCTAAAAACTCAAATTAGCGCCGGTTTGTATGGTTACTTGAAATCTATAATTCCCAACTTCGTCGCGCCTGTAACTCCCAGTCCTCATCTGGACCTTCTAGAGGAATTATATGGTCTGGGAATTAAGATTAGGAATGCGCGCATAGATGAGCGGGATATCGCTTCAAATATCGTATTCGGCCGCGAGGCGCAATCCTTATCCTCGTATGATGCTTTGAGCAGCACTCGCAAAAAAAATTGATGGTTTGATGCTAGAGTTCGAAAAAGCGGCGAAACAAGTGGCCGCCAATCCGCAGTGCCATGGCTGGAGTCGTGAATTCGCCCCCGACCAAAGAATTACAGTTTCTGAATCTGGAGTAACTATAACCAGACATAAAATTCCGGGATGGGAAGAGATGAAAGCGGCTTCGAGAGAACACCGCTTTATTGGCTTCAACCCTGAAGAAGTACCCATAGCAGAATACGCCGGAACAAAAGAGGAAGTATTGGCTAGAATCAGAGAAATTAAAGAATTAGATAAAACCATTAGGGAAAAATTGCGCCTGGCAGATATACGAAAATCCGGCGCAATTTCTCTTTATGAATTAGCAGCGGCAGAAGATGAGAAACGCCTACATTCCTTTAGCCAAGATGACGCAGGCTGGCGCGCGAGATTACTCGAGGAACATAATGAATATGTCGGGCGGTATTAATCTTAAAATTCCTTGCTCTCGCCGAAATAATTTCTAAACTCCCCTCATGAACCTAAACGGCAAAATCGTTACCATTTTCGGCGGCTCCGGATTTCTCGGCACATATGTCGTGCGCGAATTGGCGGAGCGTGGATATACGGTCAAAATCATCTGCCGCAACCCGGACGACTCCAAAGCCTTGAAAACCGCTGGCTTCGTAGGTCAAGTTGTCATCATCAAAGGCAACATCAGCAATTACGAAAAATTACCGGAGCTAGTGCGCGGCTCATATGCAGTCGTGAACTTAGTCGGAGTTTTATACGAATCCGGCAAACAAAAATTCGCCAAACTCCACGCCGAAGCCCCAGGAAAACTGGCGGAAGCCGCTAAAATCGCGGGAGTAGAAAAATTCGTCCATGTCTCGGCAATAGTTGACGCCCAATCAAAATCAAACTACGCCAAAACGAAATTAGAAGGCGAAAAAAACGTTACCCCAGCTTTCCCCGATGCCTATATCGCAAAACCAAGCGTCCTATTCGGCCCGGAAGATAATTTCTTCAATATGTTCGCCGCATTAAGCAGTTTCTCGCCATTCCTCCCCGCCATCGGCGGCGGTAAAACCAAAATGCAGCCGGTCTATGCCGGCGATGTCGGTATCGCCATCCGCAAAATGATTGACGAAGAAACCAAACCCGGCACTTACCAACTAGGCGGCCCAGAAGCGCTGACCTTCAAACAAATCCTGGAACGCATCGAAGAATATACCGATCGCAAACGCTGCATCTTGAAAATCCCATTCCCACTCGCCAAACTTGGCGCCATCTTCGCCCCAAAAATAATCCTCACCGGCGACCAAGTGGAGCTATTGAAACACGACAACATCGTCACCTCCCGCACCAAAACCTTTACCGAACTCGGCATCACCCCAACCGCCATCGAAGCCGTAGTGCCAAAATACCTCGCCCGCTTCAAACGCCGCAAACCTGCTTATGTGGATTGAAATAAAATAGAATTTGTCATCCTCGCCCGTTTGGGCGGGGATCCAGGGCCAAACGCTCCGCCGGTGGCTATAACCCTGGATCCCCGAACCTTCGGTTCGAGGATGACGGTCTTTATTTCTGTTATGGAATCTTTAACCATGCGATAACGCCGGTCAAGCCCGAGAATGACAGTAAAAATTATTGCCTGGCAGCGGTACTGAACGTCGGAACATTCGCATTATTCTGCGGCCGCAAAGATGCAAACAGCGCTTTTGCTTTGCTCTCATTTTTCGCCACGCCTAAACCGTAATGATAAAACCCGGCCAAATTCATCCGCCCTTCCTCACTACCCTTATCCGCCGCGCGGGAATAATGCTCAAACGCCTTTGCATAATCAATCGTTCCGCCAACCCCATCGCGATAAATCTTTGCCAGTGATAATTCCGCATTCACATCACCCGCCGCAGCCGCTTTCTCATACCAGCCGACCGCCTGCCCAATATCGCGCGTCACGCCCGCGCCATCAACATACATTGAAGCCACATTGACTTCCGCACGCACATCACCCTTCTCTGCCGCTTTTAATGTCCAAGAAAAACCTTTCTGCAAATCTTTCTCCACGCCATTTCCAAAACGATAAGATACACCAAGATTATACTGCGCCCGCGCATCCCCAGCTTCCGCCAGTGGAATTAATTGGGTTTTCACCACGGAAAAATCCCCTTTCTTCAATGCATCAGTGATTAGATTTATATCCGCGCCAAACGCGGAGGAGGAAATAGCCAGCGCCAAAGTTGTAACGCTAAAAAATTGTTTTCGCTTTTTGAATTCGAAGAACATATCCAATTCCTAGCAAAGAAATCCGAAAATGCAAAATGAAATAATTGTTACAATGAAATTATGCTTCACTATGTGGCGAATAGAATTTTATTACGGCTCTTGTGCCCTCACCGACTCTGCTTTGCAGCTCGATATTACCGCCATGCAGTTCCACCAGCTTTTTCGTCAGCGGCAATCCCAGCCCTGTCCCCTCATATTTGCGGTTCAACCCGCTATCAAGCTGCACAAAGCTCTTAAACGCCAAATCAATATCCTCTTTAGTCATCCCAATCCCGGTATCTTCAATAATAATCGTAAAAATATTCTCACGCTTATTACTCAACTTCACATCCGCCGAAATCTTGATTATCCCGCCGCGGTTTGTGAACTTCACCGAATTGGAAACCAGGTTAGATATAATCCGCTTGAACATCACCCGATCCGCAATCAGATTAGGCATCTTATCCGGCAGATCGATCTTCACCTTGATATTATTATCCTCCGCCCGTTTGGAGATGTAAGTAACGCACTCGTCCAAAGTCTTTTTCAAATTGATCTCGCGCAATACCGGTTCCAATTTGCCGGCCTCAGCTTTGGAGAGATCCAAAATATCATTGATAATATGCAGCAAATGCTCGCCCGATTCATTGATATCACGCGCATATTCGACATATCTCGTATCCTCAATCGGCCCCAGAATTTCATTACAAATAAGATCGGAGAAACCAATAACCGCATTCAACGGCGTCCTGAGTTCATGCGAAATATTCGCAAGGAATTGCGATTTCGCCCGGTTGGCAGTCTCCGCCGTTTCCTTCGCCTTCACCAATTCCTGGTTCTTGCGTAACAGCAATTTTCTCCGCTCTTCAACCTCATTTAACATCTGGTTGAATGCTTCAATCAAAACACTAATCTCATTACGCTTAATATCCTCACCCTGCAGGAAATTCTCCGCCCTAATCGAATAATCCCGCTCATAAGAAACCTTGCGCGTAGTATCCACCAGCTTCAATATCGGCTCACTGATAGAACGCTGCAGTTTCTGTCCAAGGAAATATGAAAGTACAAATACGGTAAGAATAATCATCAACGCCGTCAGAACCTGAACTTTTATAAAATGATCAATCTCACGCTCGTCGGCTTCAACATAGATATAGCCTACCGTCCCTTTTTGCTGGCTTACAATGGCTCTATATGACTTGAGCCTGTTCCCCTGGAATGATGTGCTATCCGGTTGGGAAGCCACAATATCAAGACTTGGGCATTTCGCGTTATGGGGATATTGAGTGACAGTATCGGGCGCAAGATTGTCTTTGTTATAAACGCAGGCCATAATTTCCGCTTCTGAGCGCGATGCTTGCAACGCCTCCTCAATTTCATCAAAACGTCCGAAACTTAACGAACCAGTCAATGCGGCGGCACGTGTTTTAGTAAGCAATTCAAGATCACCAACCATCTTATCCTGCATATTATGAATGCCAAGCGCAGTTATCGTCACGGTTGTGAGAACAACACAAATTCCGCTTATAGCGAGAATTATCAGCAACATTTTTTCACTCAGCGATTGTCGTTTCAGAAACATTATTCCGTCACCTCCAACGCTGATTTGAGGGCATCCGTACCAATTTTCAAACCGCTCGCAATTGCGGCTCCGTTATTTATCTTGAATTTAACATTGACCTTATTATTCACCGTATTACCGGACTCCGTCATAATAAACTCCACAATCCCGCCATTGGCCGCAAAGCCATCGATCGGGGAAACGGTTAGCACCGGGAATGATTTGGCCGCAGCGATAACTTGCTTATACTCAGCATTACCACGTGGAATATAGGCAATATTACATCCTTTAAGATCATTAGAATTATCAGCCCTAATATTGATCTTCAGCTTCTTTTGTTCCGCCTTGGGAGCAATATTTTGCAAAGCATGCGTAAAACTTGGGCTATTCCCCAAAAGGCATATATTCACATTACGCAAATCGCCGCTTAAAGTAGTTTGCGGCCATTCAATATCAAGGCTGAGCTTAACTAGATAAATCGCCTGCCAATCATAATCAGTTAATTCCTCAGCAGCACCTGCGCGAGTGGCCGGCACATTCGAGGCGAGTGCCGTACTCATCAGCAGGAGGGTGATTAATAGCCACCTCCCCAATTTATGACTGATTTTGCTGCGCATTTTAGAACCTGACCGTTACCTTACCAAACACCGAACGTGGGATTTCCGAAGGGCTGTTATAAGTAGCGCCACCAAACTCCTGATGCTCGCCATCCAACAGATTCTGGCCCACAAGGCTAAGGTCAATACCATCGCTGACATTCCAAATTACATTCGTATCAAGCCTGTAATAGCTCGGAACCTGATCAGTTGGCAGCTTAGCGACATAATACAATGTATTATTCATCTGCAACTGGTCAGCAATCTTATAATGCGAGCGAGCGTTAAACATGTTCCGTGGCGATCGCTCCTTATCGGTACTGCCAAATAGATTATCAGTACTATCACGATCCAATTTTATATGACTATCTATATAGCTATAGCCACCACTCAAACTCCAGTTTTTCGTAATTTCCCAATTCGAAGAAAACTCTAAACCTTTATTCATACCACTAGCTTTGTTAGAGAGTGTGTAGCTTGCCGCAATATCCGGTGCAATCGGACCAGATTGTTCGAATGTACGTAAATTGGAGTAGTCATTGACAAAGCCGGTAACGTCAAACGATAGTTTATCAGTTGGCTGTATCCTGTAGCCTAATTCATAAGCAATCAAATCTTCGGATTCTAATCTGCCGTCAACTGTATAAGCTCCATAGGCTGGGCCAGGGAAAGCAGCGATTATCTGGGTCAGGTTTCTTTCGTTGATGCTCGGCGTTCGAACTGCCCTTGATACTGCACTCCATACTGTCTGATTGCTAGTAGGCAGCCAAGTCAATCTTACGTTTGGCTCAAATTCAAAGCCGGTATATTCATTATGTTCGAATTTTGAACCAAGAGTCAGAAACAACTCGTCTGGAACCAGCTGGATTTTATCCTGTAAAAAGCTGTTGAATAAATTTACGCTGCTTTGCTCATCAACGGCTTTATACCGCAAAATATCCGAACCGCCCAGATCATAGCTTATCAATCTATAACCGACTCCCCACAGGAAAGCATGGTTTTCTGATAGATTGATTGAATGTTGAGCATCGAAATCTATTGTGCTGACTTTCTGGCTGAATATATCAAGCCCGCGCTGCGTATAATCATAATAAAGCTGGATATCGAGGTCAGACCCATCATCCAATTTTTTATTATAGCTACCCAATAAGTTGCCGCCCAACATATTGTGCGTATCAGGCGCATTGACAACAAGACCAGCTGAGGGATTGAAAGATCCGGTCAGACTCGGCAATAAATCAAACTGCTCATTTTTTTTGCCTTGGTACAAATCACCCTGAATCGTATAATTAGTGCCCTGTTTATTATCGCCATCCGCACGGAAACCAGTACGCGACATATGCCAACTATCATTTATACTGTTACCGTTCAGCCCCTTGGTATTGCCGTTTTCATAATCTTGGACATACGCTCTGTAAGTAGTATTGTCATTTATCTTGCCGCCTTGACGCGCCATTCCGGAAAATTTCTCAAAAGAACCGGCACCGGCAGAAACCAAAGTTCCTTGCGTGTTCTTCGAATTTTTGGTGATGATATTTATAACACCATTTACCGCGTTAGCGCCCCACAAGGTTGAACCAGGGCCGCGAATAACTTCAATCCTATCTATGTCTTCAAGCGGCGTACTTTGTTCTTCCCACAACACGCCTGAGAATAATGGGTTATAAACCGAGCGGCCATCGATCAATACCAATAATTTATTTTCAAACTGCGATCTGCTGGCAGAACCGCGAGAGGTTACTTCCCAAGCACTGGCGTTTATTCTTGAAACTTGAATTCCCGGCGCCATACGCAAAGCTTCCGGAATGCTGGCCACGCCTGATCTTTTAATATCTTCCTGCGTGATAACATAAATAGCCGCAGCCGCTTCGGTAGCTTTCTCGGATTTTTTTGACACTGATGTAACTTCCATATTCATCAGGTCTTTGAGCGGGGTATCTAAAAGCTTGTCGATATCATCAGCTGCAAATGCAGGCGACGAACCAAGCAATGCTATTGCAGTGAAAGCAAATATATATGCCGTAACTTTGTCGAGCATAACCAATCCAAATTGATATATATGGATTAATTTTTAGCATCAAGAGGTTAAGCGACAGTTAATTTAGCTAAAATTTTATGCAAATTCTAAATGTTCTGCAATTTCAGCCATTTCTGAATTAATAACTTGCTTCAATAACACCGTATATTCCCGGTTAGGAGTAAAATCAACGCATGAAAACAACATCGGCAAATCACCATAATTAACGTCTATATCTCTACGGACAATCATTTCATATCCAAGATTATTGAATATAGTTTTTGTCCTTCTTTGCTGAAGAGGAGTAGTCCTTGCAAAACCGACATCTATATTGTCTCTTGCACATATATCGATAAACTTGCGGTGAATCTCCTCAGCAATTTCCTTATTCCTGAATTCAGGCAGCAGAGCCAGTCGGGACATTTCGCAATAGTTTATTTGGGAGAAATCCAATTGTGGAAATTTAGATTTCACATCCAATCCGTCTTCTTCCAAAGGAATCATTTGCGGATTTTGCGGCGTAGACACTATCAATCTGGCCCCACCAACAACATTACCACCGGCTTTAACAATCAAAATATGGCTATGTATATCAAACTCATCTTCCTGCCCCGAAAAATGCTGTAAGCCCAATGTTTCCTTATAGGCATATTCCCGGATATTATAATATTGCTGCAGCATCTCCGGATTATTGGTGAATTCATAGCTAATATTATGCGCAAACTTATCCGGCTGCGAAAACCGGCGCACCATCGTATCTTCAAAATCGCGGCTAAATATATAATGTCCGTTGAGGACACCGCTCTCAAGAGCATTCAATCTTTCTGTAATTGCCGGATTAAAAGTCACCATGTAAAAACCCTCTACTGTATTTGATTCAACTTGCGGTTGTGAATATTAACTCATTCTTAATATATCAGATAAAAGAATTATTACACTATATGCTTGCAATTTGCATCAAATTTTATTCAAATGTTGCACAAATGCTGCTAAAATTTTAATAAAATACCTTGTAAATTGTATGCAGTACAACCACTGGTTTTAAAATTCACGGTCTATGCTGGAATCGACAACAGCAATTAGGGCGCTTCTTATTACAGAATCGGGGAATATGTCAAGGGATAATCTCGCCATCCGCGCATGATTTCTGGCCAATTTGACCGTTGCATCAAGCGCCCCGCTTTTCAAAATTCTCTCCCGCGCCGCCGCCAACTCACCTTCATTCGCCTGATATCCAGCCGCCAAAACCTTGCGCCAAAACTCTTTATCGCCCGCGCCACCTTTCGCATAAGCATATATCACCGGCAACGTCACCTTCCCTTCACGAAAATCATCCCCAATAGTTTTCCCGAACTTCTCCGGCTCGGCAGAATAATCCAGCGCATCATCAATAATCTGAAACGCAATCCCGAAATTCGTCCCGAAACTTTTCAGCGCCGCCCGTTTCGCATCATCCTCGAGCAAAGCCCCGCCCACTTCACAAGCCGCCGCAAACAACGCCGCCGTCTTCGCCTCCACCACTTCAATATATTGCGCCAGCGTAGTCTCGATATTATTAGTAATTGAAAGCTGCAACACCTCCCCTTCCGCAATCTTCGCCGCCGCATCCGAGAGAATCTTCAACACCGGTAGTGATCCATCCGCCACCATCATCTGGAACGCTTTTCCCAGCAGATAATCCCCCACCAGAACACTGGATTTATTCCCCCAAATATGATTCGCCGTATCCCGCCCGCGCCGCAGATGCGATTCATCAACCACATCATCATGCAACAAAGTCGCCGTATGCATAAACTCCACCGCCGCCGCCAAATTGATATGCCGCCCGCCGCGATACCCGCACAACTCCGCCGCCGCCAAAGTAAATATCGGCCGAATCCTCTTCCCGCCCGCCGCAATCACATGTTTCGCCACCGTCGGAATCAACTCCACATGATTCGCCGCCGCTTCGATAATGCGCTGGTTCACTTGTTCCAGCTCCTCACCCACCAAAGCGCTTAATTCCTCAACTGCCATAAAGACTGTTTACATTATTTCCTTCAATTCTCAAGCCTGATGCTATGGATCCAAGCGCAAAGCGCGAAGGCAAGGCCATTGAGGCCGAAAAGCTTTCTTGGCGCGGCGCTTGAGCGCGATTATTATTTTTCCCAGGCATTCTTGGAATTCTTCGGATCATGGAAATTAAATTCTTTATTCCCAATTTCCATACCCGCACGCTGGTTACTGAATGTGATTTTAGTGATAAACCCATTTATACCCTGAACTTCCAAACCCAAAATCCCAGTCGCCGTATTATTAAAAATCATCACCAACGAACCCTGGTCCGGCTTACCTTTCTGCACTACTTTAGCCCGAATAGTCATATCTTTTGCGATAATCGACACCAGGTTAATATCGCCTGAAAGCCTGATATTCTTCCGCGCCAAAAAACTCGCTAGTGAGCTATCGGCGCTGACATAGCTAGCTTCTTTCAACTTCTTGTCATAATAAACCAGCTGCAAACCATCCGACACAATCAAAATGGGCTGCCGCGCATCATATTCCCATTTGAACTTCCCTGGCCGCTTCAATAAAAACTTGCCGCCACTAGTTGCG
Source organism: Alphaproteobacteria bacterium (assembly GCA_043757405.1). Classification (GTDB taxonomy): domain Bacteria; phylum Pseudomonadota; class Alphaproteobacteria; order Rickettsiales; family 21-14-0-20-44-7; genus JABDBO01. Next base: position 201,451 of record JAYVPI010000016.1, on the reverse strand, counting down.
CCTTCGGAATCAACCTGTGTAAAATCTGCAGAGAACGTGCTCAAACTATTCAAATATTTCTCCGCCTTTTGCGTTAGTTCTACATCGCTGGCAGCAAAAACCGGGCAGCTAAAAAGTATAATCAGCAACGAATATATTATTATTTTCATAAATAAAAAATATTGTCATTGCGGGTCAAGCCCGCAATGACGGTTAATTAAGTTAGTCTTTTAAGCCATTCGGCCAAAGGTTTAAAGCACAATCTTTTCGTCAACATGCCGATATGCCCCACCGGAAACTTCTCCAGCTGCGCGTTTCCCAACAATCCCGCCAACGGTATTGAACACCCAATCGGCACAATCTTATCATTCATCGGGCAGCCCAGATAAACCGGCATCTCCAAATCCGAAACATCCAGCCACTGCCCCTTTCCTGGCGTATTATTAATCGACCAGCCAATAATGCATTCCTTCGCCATCGGCACTGACATCGCCACGCCGGAATTCACCCAATGTTCCACTTCCAGCCTCGCATCATTACCATCCGGGCAAGAATATTTATCATAAACCCGCCACGGATCCGCCGTAATGAACAAACTCTGGATAAACTCCGGCGGCACCATTTCCAGCGAATCCAAAAACTTCTCCATCGCCTTCTCCTTCATCTCCACACGCTTAACATCCGGCGCATGAAAATTCCACGGCGTCGCCAGCAAAATTAGCGCTTTGGGCTTACAAAACTTAGCCAACTTCAACGCCAGCATTCCACCCATGCAATAGCCGCCAATAATCAAATCCTTTTGCATGCCGGCAAATTTTGCCAATCGCGCAATATAATCATCCGAAGCAAACTCTTGCTCACTCTCCCCAGGATTCCCCCAATCGACCAATAACGGATTATACCCAGCCGTTTTCAAAAACTTCATCAAGCTCTTATTACCCTGCAAATCCAAAATATTCGCGCGGTTGATGAGCGGTGAGATGAACAAAATCTTCTTCCCCAATTTTTTATTATCCTGGCCGCCATAATCCAAAATGCGCGTATTACCCTCGCTCCAGATGACTTTTGCCTCAGGTTTCCAAACCGGAATTTCCGCGATCGCATATGAATTAACCCCTGCCAAAAACCCGAGGAATTTATTTCTTGCTGCTTCGCTTATCTTTTGCGCCAGCTTTTCCGTTTCTTTTTTCGAGAGCGGCGATTCTGCGCTCGAGGCTATCAATCCTGCCATCGACGTTGCCCCCAACATGCTGCACATTCCAAGCATCAAATGGATTGGGAAAGGCTGTGGCCAAGGATTTATTGTGGATTTTATTGTCATAAAATTGCTGCATGTTTGCTGCACTCTGCATCATATATTCGATAATTTTCCCATCAGCTATTGCTTTATGAAAATTTTCCTGCCACAAATTGATGAACTTGTTGGCAAATGCGTCCAGCTCGTCGTCTTTCATCTTTAATAGTTTATGACGTCTGATAATAAAAAACAACCCGTAATAATCCGTAAATACGCCAATCGCCGGCTGTATAACACCCAGATCTCAAGCTATGTAACGCTTGACGACCTCTGCACCATGGTCAAAAAGGGTGAAGATTTCATCGTCCGCGACGCCAAAAGCAATGAAGACATCACCAAAAACATTCTCGCCCAAATCATTTTTGAACAGGAAAATAAAGGCGAAAACCTCCTTCCGGCTGAATTCCTGAAAAACATAATAGCTTTTTATGACGACTCCTTAAAAAATGTCGTTCCGGTATATTTAAATTCAGTTATGCAAGCCTTCATCAACAAACAAGATGAGATGAAAAAAACCATGCTCGGCGGCAACGCCACCAACCCGTTCAAACCGGTAGAAGATATTTATCGCTCCATGTGGGGCGGCCAGCAGGAATTGTTCACTAAAACCTTGGACATGTTCACCAGCTTCAACCCATTAATCAATCCGAATAATAAGCCAGGGAAAAAATCATGAAAAAACTAATCATCGCCGCGTTTGCAATAGCAACCCTTGCCTCGCCCGCACAAAGCTATGACAAGAACAACCTGATGTTCGGCATCGGCGTCGATAATTTGCGCGACAGCAATAGCGATAACAATAATTGGCAGGCAGCAGAAGGCCGTATCGAATGGCGCGGCAAGCAATTTGAAAATCTGTGGGGAATAAAAAACATTTCTCCCCTAGTTGGCTTTGAAGCCGACACCCAAGGTGCATTATACGGCTATGCCGGTTTATTATATGATTGGAACTTCTATGACCGCTGGCACTTAGTGCCAAATGTCGCCGCTGGCGTATATAGCCACGGCGCTGGCAAAGACTTGGGCGGTTGGTTTCAATTCCACGATACAATCCAACTGGATTACAGCTTAGACGTCAATTCCCGCCTCGGAGTTGCCTTCACGCATATGTCCAGCGCCGGAATCACCAGCCCAAATCCCGGCAAAGAAGATCTGATGCTGACTTATTCTCTCGGATTATAACCCAGTTATAGATTGCATTTTCCACCGGAAATACATATTCTCCAAATATGTATTCCAAAATTACGCATGACATAAAAATCACCGCCACGCCCATTTATATCGACGAGCAATCCTCCGTCGCCCAAAACCAATATGTCTGGGCCTATCACATCGTCATCGAAAACCAAGGCACAGAAATTGTCCAGCTCATCAGCCGCTATTGGCGCATCACCGACAATCTCGGCAACATCCAGGAAGTCCGCGGCCCCGGCGTTATCGGCGAACAACCCGTCATCCGCCCCGGCGAATTCTATGAATATACCAGCGGCACCAACCTGCGCACAGAATCCGGAATCATGGAAGGCAAGTACCAAATGCAATTTCTAAACGGCGATTCATTCGAAGCCGGCATCCCCGCCTTTTCGCTGGACTCCCCATATTCCAACGTCGTAGTACACTAAATATGGCAGAAAATGCAGTTGTCGCTAAAAAAACCGCGCAGGAAATAAAACGCCAAAAGCTGGAGCAAGCGCTAAAAGCCAATTTGCAAAGGCGCAAAAGTTCAAATTTGAATGAGAAAAAATAAATGCTCTTCTTTTCCAGCAACAAAGCCAAAAAGCGCCGCAAACGCAAAAGGCTGAAAAAGAAACAGCGCGAAGAATTCTTCCGCCGCACGCATATCATCATCGAAGCCCGCAAAAAGCATTTAAAAAACAAGAAAAAAGCCGCCGAAACCCTCTCCCAGGGCGGTTTTACCAGCGTTGCGAGCATGGAAGATGACGATCTCGGTATCAAAGTATCAATGGGCGTTGATAAAGCCATCCAAGCCGGCGGCAAAGCCATGGATAAACTGCGCAAACGCCAAAAGAGCTTGAGCAAATCCCGCAGCACCCACCTTGCCAAACTCCAAGCAGCCCGTAAACAAGTAGTCGCCAGGAGCCGGGCATGAGCGACATCACCGTCACCGGCAATAAACTGGAATTCAACGGCAAAACCTATGATTGCGCCATCGGCAAAAAAGGTTTTGCCCGAAACAAACTCGAGGGCGACAACTGCACTCCCCTCGGCAATTTCCCCTTGCGCGAAATCCTTTACCGCGCCGATAAAATCCCCAAACTGCGCACCAAATTACCATTACAGCCAATCAACCACGATTACGGCTGGTGCGACGCCCCCACCGATCCCGACTATAACCGCAAGGTCAAACTCCCCTATAGTGCCAGCCACGAAAAACTCTGGCGCGATGACGATATTTATGACGTCATTGTCATCATCGGCTATAATGATTCCCCCATCACCCCAGGCAAAGGCAGCGCCATTTTCCTCCATGTCGCCCGCCCTGGATATGAGGGCACCGAGGGTTGCGTGGCGCTAAAATTGCCAGATCTGCTGGAAGTTTTAAGCAACGCCGATACCCATACTAAAATCATAATCAGATCATGACCACTGCTGCCAAAATCAACGCCCTGCTCGACAAATTCGGGCAGAAGCAGGGCAAGATCGATTTATCATTAGACCGCCTGCGCGAATTCCTGGGAAAAATCGGCAACCCGCATTTAAAAATCCCACCCGTAATCCACTTCGCCGGTACCAACGGCAAAGGCTCCACAATTGCGTTTCTCAAAGCGATAATCGAAGCTGACGGCCAATCTTGCCATGTCTATACTTCACCACATTTAGTCCGTTTCAACGAACGTATCGCCATAAACGGCAAAGATATCGACGATGAATCCCTGCTCAAAATCCTCCAATACCTAGACCTTGAACACACCAAACACCAAATCGAACTGACATTTTTCGAGCTAACCACCATAGCCGCCTTCATCGCCTTCGCCAAATTCCCCGCCGCTTTCACTCTCCTCGAAACCGGCATGGGCGGCCGTTATGATGCTACCAACGTCACCGAAAAAATCCTTACCATCATTACCCCCATTTCCATCGACCATACCGAATTCCTCGGCGATACAATAGAAAAAATCGCCAATGAAAAAGCCGGAATAATCAGAGCCAGCGTGCCCTGCATTTCCGCCTCACAAACCGATGAAGTCAAAAAAATTCTCACCGCCGCCGGTAAAATCACTTTTGCTGAAATCCCCAATGACCTCCCAAAACTTTCCTTAAAAGGCGACCACCAAAAAACCAACGCCGCCGCCGCTATCTTCGCTGCCAGAACCTTGGGATTAAGCAAATCCGCCATAACCAGAGGCCTCAGCCAAGCTAAATGGAACGCAAGACTACAGCAATTAAAGCGCGGCGACCTGGTAAACCTCCTCCCCAAAAACTACGAGTTATGGCTGGACGGCGCCCACAATATCGCAGGCGCCGAAACCCTCGCCGCTGAAATCAAAAAATTCGATAAGCCGGTATATTTAATAGTCGGCATGCTAAATAACAAAGATATCAAAACCTACCTAACCATCTTAAAACCCGCCGTCAAAGCCATTTACACCATCCCCATCCCTGACGCAGCCAGCGATATTGCCGCCACCGCCGGAATTGCCATGCCCGACGCCGCATCCGCCATCAAAGATATTTTAAAGAACCAATCATCGCCCGCTAGCATTTTTATATGCGGTTCATTATATCTTGCTGGTCACATATTGAAGAGCAACTCATGAACGACCGCGCTATCGAAGTTATCAAAGCCTATTGGCAGAACCAAAAAGGTGACGAAAAATTCCCCCTGCCGGATTCCATCAATGGCGATGATGTCGAACAAATCTGGCTGAGCTGCTTCCTGATCGAAGCCACAAACGGCAAATTCGTCTACACCCATTTCGGTGATTCACTGGCTGAAGCTTATGCCAAAGACCTGCACAGCACCGCAATTATCGAAGATATACTCTATCCCGAAAGCCCGGAATTCACCCACAAACTCCTCGAAGTGATGAACACCAGCGAACCTCTAACCTATGACGGCGCCTTCATCAACTTCGACAACACCGACATAAAATTCCGCAAAATATTGTTACCCCTAGGCGATAACAAAATCACCCACATCCTCGGCGCAATGCTCTGGCAGGCTTTTTGATTTAAGTCGTTGCGGGCTTGACCTGCAATCCGCCTCCGACGCCTGAGATGTAGCGATTTAATAAGATATGAGCATCGAATTAGTTCCGTCGTTGCGAGCCTTTAGGCGCGGCAATGACGATGTAAAAATGCCCGCATCTCATCTTAAGCCATTATAGATTCCGGGCTCCCCGTGTAAAGCACGGGACAGGCTCTGGCCGCAATTACATCACATTAGAAATGGTCAGGAGACGGGTCAGCAACATGCGCCGCGCCATCGCGGATTTCATAAATCGCATAACCGCGTAAATTCACATTGCTGCCGTCAAAGCGATACACCCCTTTCACCCCGTCAAACCCGCGGCTACGGCGAATTGAGGAATCCGAAAACCCATCATCCGCCACCGCAATCGACAGCGTCACCGCATCATATCCAAGCCCGGCAATATCCTCAGGTTTATATTTATATTTGCTTATAAACCGCCCAATGAATAAATCCGAGTTCTCATATGGCGTGCTCGCAAACCACGCGCCATTTAAGCCGCGATTGGTGATCGTATCTTCCTTATCCCACAGCGCCGTTCCCAGCAAACGCATATTCCCAATCCCGTTTTTCTTCAACGCACCAGCCATCTGCATCGCCTTGGCGCTACCTTCGGGAATCAAAACGCCCTCACTTTTACGATCCGGAACCAGCGATTTCGCTTTGTAAACATCAGCAACTTCCTTAGTCGCCGCCATATAATCACCACCGGCGATCAAACTAATCTTCCTGATCTCGCCGCCATAATATTGCACCTGGCGTTCTTCCAATTCCGCTACTTGATTCCCGAACACATTATTCGGCATCAAACCCGAAAACCCAGAAATCCCACGGTCATAAGCATATTTCAACACCCGCGCCACTTGCTGATCTGGAATTAGGCCAAGAATATAAACATTCCTTCCCGCCACCGCCTTATTATTAGAAAATGCGATAACTTTTAAATCCGCCGCCCTGGCTTTTTCCGCCACTTTATTCACTTTATCAGAGAAAATTGGCCCAAGAATAATATTTACCTTCGCCGCAATCGCCTGATCCGCCGCCTGCGCCGCCATTTCCGCCGTATCGCCGGTATCAAATATCATGATCTGGAAATCAGTGCGTCCACTTTCATCAACTGCCAATTGCGCCGCATCCGCTATCGATTTCCCGATATGCGCGGATTTGCCAGTCATCGGCAACAACACGCCAATCCTATATCTAGCCGGCATCACCTGCGGAGTATCCGCCGCATAAACAGGGCTTTCAATCGGTGATCGAACATATTGAGTTTCACCTTCTCCAGGAGCACGATGCGCGGTCCCCAATTCGCGCGTCGTAAGCGCACAAGAAGAAATCAATAGTAAAACAGTAAGGAGTAACGTAAGTTTTTTCATGGCTAACTAAAATTATGGTTTCGATGAATCCTACACAGTTTCAAGTCTCTAGTAAAGAGCCAGGTCTTTACATCGTCTCCACCCCCATCGGCAACCTGGGCGATATGACCTTCCGCGCCGTAAATATCCTAAAAACCGCAGATTTAGTCCTTTGTGAAGACACAAGGGAAACCGCCAAATTGCTCAGTCATTATAATATAAAAGCCAAAACCGAATCATATAACGACCACAACGGCGGCGAAAAACGCCCCACCATCATCCAAGACCTAAAGAACGGCGCTACTATAGCCCTGGTCAGCGATGCCGGAACTCCATTAGTCTCCGACCCCGGGTATAAATTAGTCAAAGAAGCACTTGAAACTGGTATCAAAGTCCACCCCATCCCCGGCGCTTCTTCCGTCCTTGCAGCGCTTGCAATGAGCGGCATGCCCAGCGACAACTTCACCTTCTGTGGCTTCGCCGATAGCAAGAAATTCTCCACCTACGAAACTTGGGATTCCACATTAATCTTCTTCGAATCCGCCAAGCGCTTGGTGAAAACATTAGAAAAAATGCAAAAAACTTTCCCCAACCGTACCGCCTCAATTTGCCGTGAAATTACCAAAATGTTTGAAGAAACCAAATCCGGCAGCTACGCGGAACTAATAACCCATTACACCGGCCACCCCCCAAAAGGCGAAGTGGTAATCCTCCTCTCCCCACCCGGAAAAACCGAAAAACCGACCGGCGATATAAAAGCCGAACTCGCCGCATTGCTCAAAAAAGTCAAATTAAAAGCAGCCGCCGAAATCCTGGGCGAAAAATATAATATGAACAAAAAGAAAATCTATGAACTCGGCCTCACCTTAAAATAACCAAACAATATCGTCATTGCGGGCTTGACCCGCAATCTCTACGCCTGCGCCAGATTGCGGCTCGTAGGCCGCAATGACGAATCTTTTAAAAATATACATGCAAAAAACTAATCACCAATCCGGCCTGGACGCCGAAGCCGCCTGTAGCGCTTATCTAAAAGCAAAAGGCTACGAAATCCTTTCCACCCGCTACAAAACCAAAGCCGGCGAAATCGATATCATCGCCCGTTCACAAACCCAGCTTCTTTTCATCGAAGTCAAACGCCGCAAAAGCGAGATCATCGACGACCCAATTTCCAAAACTCAAAAAAAGCGCATCACCAATGCCGCCATGCAATATATTTCCGAGAATCCGCAAATTTCCGCCCTCGATATGCGCTTCGATTGTATTTTAGTTGATAATGATCTGCATTTGAATCATATTGAAGACGGGTGGCGCATCGAAGAAATTTAAGAGGATTTATGAACAAATTTTTTATTCTATCAGCAACTACAATATTACTCAGCGGCTGCATCCCCGCCGCAATCTTCGTCGGAGCTGAAGGCGTCTCCACCGCCACGCAGGAACGCACCGCCGGCGAACGCATTGATGATAACGGCATTGCCATCTCAATAAACGCCAAATTAGCCGCAAAAGATAAAGACCTCTTCGCCTCCGTCTCTACCGACGTCCGCGAAGGCCGCGTCCTCCTCACCGGAAAAGTCAAAGACCCGGTCACCAAAAAAGATGCTGAAGACATCGCATGGCGCACCCAAGGCGTTCGCGAAGTTATCAACGAACTCAAAGTCTCCAACGAAGAATCCTTCTCAAATTATGTTAGCGATTCCTGGATCTCCAACCAAATCCGCGCCCGCATGCTGGTCACCAAAGGCATCAAAAACACCAACTATGGCGTCCAAACTGTCGACCGCGTAGTTTATCTGATGGGTATCGCCCAAAACGAGCAGGAATCCAAAGTCGCCATCGAAATCGCCCGCCGCACGCCAAACGTCCAACGCGTAATCAGCCACGTGATTTTGAAAGACGACCCCCGCCGCGCCGCGATTGGCAGAACGCCTAATAGTACTCCTGACACGCGCAGCAACAACAACGACCCTAACCTGCCAGGTTAAATCTGCAGCCCGCCTTCCTTGCCCCGCACATCCGGCAGGTTTTTGGCTGGGACTGACGATTTCTCCGCCAGTTTTTTGTCATCATCAAGATTCAAATTCTTGATATTATCAGGCCCGAGCAGCGCACTTGCCGCCACCACATCCGTCTTACGCAATGGCTCCTCTTTCGAAGATCGCGCCCGATCACTACTTTCCTTAGTCTCTTCATGCTGCTTAAATTGCGTCTCAATCGTCTTTTCGCCCTTATTCTGCGATTGCAGCACACCCTGCTCGATTTCATCCAACTTCAAATTTGGATCATCAATTTTCTGATCAGTGCGCTGTTGTTTTGTCTGGCGTAATTCCAATTGTGCCTTTCGCGCCGACAGCCTTTCCTTCTTCAGCCTTTCCCCGCGCTCTTCCTCATTTTCCTTGCCCTCACTACGATCAGTAAAAAACTCGCGCTCTTTCTCAATCTCAACTTCCCCCATTAGCCCCGGCGCGTCTTTATCAATCTCCAACTGCGGCGCGTCAATAAATGAGCTATCCATCCGCGCACCGCGATCTTTTAGCTTTTTGCCCTCTAGTTGCGTCGAAAAACTATCATCATCACTCAAGTCGAACATAACTTACCTTTGCAATTTTGGCGTCGCACCGCCATTAGCTGCGGTTTGGATCTGCGTGATTTGCGCGTCAATTTCTTTTTTAGTTTTCATATCCGGCGCATCAGTAGTAACACCATTGTTTTTTAGCATTTTTATAGCATCTTTCGCCGCCATTTCCGCAACTTTTGCCTCATCCGCGCGCGGCCCAGTTTTTTCTCCGGCCTTTTTCTCAAACTTACCTTTCTCCGCCGGCGGCTTTTCTTCCAAAGTTTTTTTCTCCTGCCTGGGAGCCTTTACCGCCTCATCAATAACTTTAGAGAACGAAATCTCATTCACCGTCCGCTTATCCTTCGCCGCCGTCAATTCCTCGCCTTGCTTTTGCTGCGGTGATTGATCTATTTTCTTAGAATCCTTCCACGCCTGCTTCGCCACATCCCCCACCACCGTGCGGTCTTTCGTCACTTTCAGCGCACTCATCAATTTCATTCGTACGATATTCATCCGCGTGATCGAACCACTTTGCACCGCCTGTTGTTGCTGACCGGCGTTCTGCTGCCGCATATTTTGCTGCGCCGCCTGCTGCTGCCCATTTTCCTGCGGCGGCGCCTGCTGGTTTTTCTGCTGCTTATCTTTCTGCGAATTCAACATGGAAATTTTAAATAACTTATCCAAAATCCCATTACGCTTAGTCTCGCGCTTCTTTTGTCCCTTATTTCCTTGAGCGTCTATTTCAGAATTTTGCCGCTGCTTATAATTATTATTTTCCAGATAAACATTCTGCTGCGCCTCGATCTCAACTATATGATCCAGAATTTGTTCCTTCTCATATTCCTCAATTTCATCATTATTCTCCACCCCATGTTTCGCCGCCGGAAAGCTGACATCTTGAGTATCTTTTTCCGTAAATTTATCCGCGATAGAGACGGTTCGTTCCTGCTGCACCAGCATGGATTGCAGCATCTCCCTGATTTTTATGATGAATTCCACAGTCGCGACAAGAACCGGCGAATTATAACCGCCATTGGCAGTCAAATAAGCCGCCACATCATCAATAATCCGGATCGTCGCACCCTTGGCGCGTAACTGCTTGATTATCTCTAACTTATTCGCCATTTTCCAGCCTCAACAACCCCATTATAGCAAATTCCCCCCCACTTTACCCAAAAAACCCTCCATTGTCACAAAAGTTTCATGATGATGTCATATAGAGGTAATATTGGTGGGGTAGGTTGGTGGTAGTGAGAATAATAATTTAGGTAATAATAATGAGCAGTCATAGTTCAAGCAGTCATAATGATCCTAACAATCCAGCAACCGCTGAAAGCGGTGCTTTAGATTCCGCGAGACCCGCACCAGTTCCCCAGAATACCGGAGTTATAATTAGGGGCTCAAAAGACTTTATCCACTGTATTTTATCACATCCAAGATATATAGATGGAAGAAGATCTCAGAAAGAAACTAATTCGCTACCTATAACCAATACTCCCATTGAAACTATCGCTATTATATCAAGAATAAGCCGCATTGTTTACCGCCTAGAAGACTTAGAAAAAGATAAAAAAGTTCTTAATGGAGGAATTGGCAAGAAAGCTAGTGCAGATATCGCTGATTTAGAAGTCGAGGCAGCGCAATTGGCACTTAAATTGCCCCCTATTACAAATGACTTTATAGAACAGTTGAAAGCTACCAAGAAAACATATGAAACTAGTTTCGAAACGCAAGCTGACGAAGCAGTTTTAGACAGGTATGTATTTGCAACAAATCCAGATGAAGCATCTTATGAAAAGCAAAAGCTTCTTATCGCCGACGCCCAAGATAGAAGACTTGGGATAAGAGACATTAATAGAAAAATAGCATTAATTAATAGCGTCATTGACGGAACCTGCATACCTACAGATCCATTAATAAAAAGAGAACAGCAAATAAACGCCAGATTGCTTGATAATGATAAAAAATTAGTTGAAAAATTAGAAAAATCCCCTTTCAGTTCTGCAACTAGTTTTACAGAATTCACCAAAGACATTCTGAATTTTGAGAATAATACTTTATTCTCCGGTAAGGCGCTCAGTCCGGCAAACCAAGTATTGGCTCTAAAGGTTATTAAAGCTTATGCGGCACAAATTGAATGGCGTACTTTTAATCATTTCGATAGGACATTGGGAGGCTTTGAAGAACATAGACTTATTATTGAGGGCAAAAAATCCGGGCAATTTGAAGCTGGCCAAATACCTACTGGCACTATCACGCTATTATATGAAGATGATCATGGCAGTATAAATGAAAAAAAATTTACTCCGCCTAGAAAAGATGATTATTCCAACCCACCTCTATTCAGCTGGTTTGTCCTAACAACTCCGCGTGATCAAGTAGCTACTAAAATTACAACTGATTATGAAAATGATGTTATAAAGTTTAATAACGCAGTTAATACACATAATAATATAATTAAATCGGGTACGCCCATACCTAAAAAACTGGAAACGGCAAAGCGTCCTATCAACTATGCTGTAATACCTTCCCCTACAGTGGGCGGTGACATACCTGGCTTACGTCAGAATATTAAAAATAACTGGTGGCCAGGGTTTTTTACCTACAAGGATAATTCTAGCAGAATGCTTTTTCTGGGCACCACTGCTATTGGAGGACTAATCGCGGGAGGTTTAGGTGGCTTTTTTTCCGCGAATGGCATATCATCAATCATTACTACTATATTAGGTGCTGCAGCGAGCAGCGTTACCATTACGGGTCTTGCAGCGGCAGGATCTTTTGTTAAGGCATCAATAATACAACGAGATAGCGATGGAGAACCGGTAGAAGGCTCCGGCCGAATATCTAAATTAATTGGTTTATTTACTGGCGCCGCCATAGGTGCCGCCGCCGGTATTCCTTTGATGAGCATCTCGCCTTTAGCGCCATTGGTTGGTGCTGGAGTGGTTGGCGGGGCTACTGTTATTAAGCAATCAGGTCTGATTAAAGACATACCATTAATCGGAAGGCTTCCAGGTTTAGTCGCCGGTCTCTTCATGCTTGCTGGTGGTGTCAAACTAGTTAACGACAAATATAACGCCCCAATACGCGAGGCTGGCGCCAATGCAGTCCTCCAAGTTAAACAGAGTTTGTGGGAACAGTATATGCCCCCAATTCTAGGCGGAGGACCCTCCAAACCCAAAGTCAAAACCTTAACCACCGAAGATTGGGCAAAAGCTAAGGAAGCGGCTAAAAAGAACCCAGCTCTAAAAACTCATATTCCTGATTTTGAGGATAGCACACCTAGTCCAAAAAACGCACCTAACGTAATAAAAGCAACACCATCGCCAAAGGATAGCACACCTGCCCCCTCTAGCGGTAAAGTAAAAATACCTGAATTTAGCAAGGTTGAACCAAATTCCGCCAATTCATTAGCAGGTAAAGTAGCTAACTTGCTGAAAGTTGGTCCTAAATCTAAAGTAATAATTGATAGAAGAATAGACACTTATACTACTTTAGCGCCTAAACCATCTATGGGAGATATAGCTAAAATTGTAACTGCAACAAAAAGTTCACAAGACACGCCTGCAAGAGCGTGATAATATTTAGTAAATAGGAGTTATTTATGGCTGAAGATAGCAATGCGGTATATGGAAGGGTAATAAGTCAGTTTGCCACCAATCCTGCTTTAAAAGAATACAGAACTCGCGATGATGGCAAAGCTCTGAAAGATGCATATGATGCATCAGAATTTGGTAATGTTACCAACCTGCTAAAAACAATTGGTGGAAGAATGGCGGCTAAATTAGGTACGGCGGATGCTGCTGAGTCTAAACTTAAAGATATCCTTGGCTCGGATGATTTCTGTGCCACAATTGGAGAAGTGCCAGGCACACGCGGCAGCGCTAAATTTAAGAATACTACGGGCTTCAACGACCCGCTTGGGAACTTCGCCGATATTATAGACGGCGTAAAACATGATCCATGGAAAGCGGCTGGATTAGTTGGATTGATAGTAGGTGTCACCGGCGCATTCTCGGCTAACGGTATGTTTGCAAAAATGGGAATGTTAACTCTTACGGCCCTAGCAGTAGCGATGCTAAATGGCAAAGGTGTTGGCGATCTCGTTTCGAGTGTATGGGACAGTAAATCATCTCACGCCAATCCTCACACTTATGCTGGGCATCCAACAGTGCCTGTATCTCAATTACCGGCAGATCCAAGCGCCCCTATACATTTGGTTAAATAATAATCAAACCAAATACCGATACCAAAAGTAATTAACGCTGTATTTCACAAAATGCAGTGCGATCAGTACTAGCAGCGGTGAGATATCAATCCCCCCGAGCGGCGGCAATTTTTTGCGTACCCAGTTAAAAACCGGCTCCGTCATCCGTGTCAGGAACACCCCGATCTGTTGGATCAGCGGCTGGTAGCGGTTCACGATCCCAAAGTTGATCAGCAAACTCAAAATCACCGCGGCGATCACAATCCCGCTATACAAATCGATCAGCGTATTAATCAACCACAAAAGCGGTGGCTCAGCTAACATCATAAAACGCTCCATTCATTCTAAAAAACCACATTTCCTGTCACAAAAGATTCACGCAACTATGCCCGAAATAATCTTCCGTGTCAAAAAATGGTAATATTGGTGATGTATAGTTAGGGTATAAAGGAAATTATATTATGCCAGAAATACCAATTTTAAGTCCTGCATTATCTGCCATCATAGGTGTTGTAGAAAACATGTTTGATGCTGCAAAACCAGAAGCAACTATTAAAGGCAAAATTAGTGCCGCCGCTGATAAAGCAATCGATTCACTTGCTGAGCCTCTCGCAAATGCCCGTTGGAGACCAGATGCAGACTTCAAAGAATTAGCAGCAAAAGCTCCTGACGCCCTGACTAAAGATGAGCGTGAACAATATAGAATATTAGATCGTCAAGTTGACAAACAATCAAGAGGAAAAAACTTAAGCGTCGCCACTGAAAGAACAGTAAGAAGTGGTATAGATATGGTGGGAGAAGTAGCCGACGGGGCGCTTGAACCTGCAAAAAAATATGGAGATCAAATCATCGCGTTTGCAAAGAAACATCCTGTAGCAGCTATTGGCGTAGGCGCTTTCATTGGTTTAGGCGGAGCTGTCACTGGCGGCTTTATCGGTAAAGTAGCAGGCTGGTTCAGCCTTCCTTTCGGTAGTTCAATTACTGCATTTGCTGGGGCAGTTGTTGGTGCTGGTGTTGGTACCGCAATCGCATGGCCATTAATAAAAGCAGGGGTGGGCGATACATCTAGTTTAGAAAAAATGTTGGGAGTAGCCGACAAAGTAAAAGGTGTAGATCTTGATAGATTAAAAACTAAAGACGGCGCTTTTCCATCCACCGCCTTGCCCGAAAAACATGCTTTCGTATCTGCGTCGAGTAAAAAATCTGTTGCCTCTACAAGTGTAAGCCCTAGCGGCAAAGAATCCGATACATTCCAAACCGCCAGCAGCACCGTTGCTATCATCGCTACAGCTAGCGGCAAAAAAACAGCTGCTGATAACGCAATGGCAGCTAGAATTGGCACCGGCCCGGGAATAGCTGACGGCTATAGCAGCAAAAAACCTCCTTTAGCAACCCCAGGTTCTTTTGTCGAGCTAACTAGAGGCAAATCTGCTGACAAAGGCGAAACAGCAGGCATCGGCGGCCGCTAACTAACCGCTCATCAACCCATAAGTGATCGCTTCTGCAATCGCGTTATACGACGCGTCGATCACGTTTTCCGAAACTCCGATCGTGCTCCAGCGCTCACCCGTTTTGCCTTCCGTTTCGATCAAAACGCGCGTCACCGCCTTGGTACCAACCCCAGAATTCACAATCCGCACCTTATAATCCACCAACCGCGTATCCTTCAGCCGCGGATAAACCGGCCCCAGCGCCATGCGCAGAGCCTTATCCAGCGCATTGATCGGACCATATCCCTTACCAAGCGTAGAAATTTCCTTACCCTTAATTGTCAGTTTCAACGCGGCTTCTGAATATATTCCGCCCTTTTCGCGCACGGCAATCACGCGATAACTATGCAGTTTAAAAAACTCCTTCGCCTTGCCAAATGCCTGCCGCGCCAGCATCTCAAAACTCGCATCCGCACCATCATATGAATAGCCGCGGCTTTCCAGCTCCTTGATTTCACGTATAAAGTTTTTCAATTTCTCATCATCGCTATAATCAATTTTCAAATTCTTCAGCCGGTCAACAAAATTTGATTTTCCCGCCTGGTCCGAAACCAAGATTATCCGGCTATTTCCCACCTTCTCCGGCCGCACATGCTCATAAGAATCCGTATCTTTCGCCATTGCCGAAACGTGCAACCCGCCCTTGTGTGCAAACGCCGCCGCGCCGATATATGCCGCCTGGATATTCGGGTTACGGTTCAATTTTTCATCAAGAAACCGAGAAAGACGTGTCAACTTCGTCAAATCCTTCATCCCCGTTTCGAAGCCCATTTTCAACACCAAATTCGGAATGATCGAAATCAAATTTGCGTTTCCGCAGCGCTCGCCCAAACCATTCAAAGTCCCCTGCACCTGCCGCACTCCGGCACGCACCGCTGCCAATGAATTCGCCACTGCATTTTCCGTATCATTATGGCAATGTATGCCCAAATTTTCCCCCGGCACGACCTTCGCCACCGCGCCAACAATCTTTTCGATCTCATCCGGCAAAGTCCCGCCATTAGTATCGCAAAGCACTACCCAGCGCGCGCCTGCATCATAAGCCGCCTTGGCGCAAGCCAATGAATATTTCGCATCCAGTTTATAACCATCAAAAAAATGCTCCGCATCAAACAATACTTCCCTGCCCTTGGAAGCAAGATATGCAACGCTCTCCGAAATCATCTTCAAATTTTCCTCAAGCGGAATTCCCAGCGCCATCTTCACCTGATATTTGGAAGCTTTGCCGACGATGCAAATGCTCTTCGTCCCCGTATCCAGCAACGCCGCCAATGCCGGATCATTCTTCGCGCTCCTTCCCGAGCGCCGCGTCATCCCAAACGAAGTCAGCTTGGAAGTTTTCAAAACCGGCGCATTCTCGAAAAACTTATCATCCGTAGGATTTGCCCCAGGCCAGCCGCCCTCGATGTAATCAATCCCAAACCTATCCAATTCCCGCGCGATATCCTGCTTATCCACCACGGAAAAATCCACGCCACGCGTCTGCGCACCGTCGCGTAAAGTCGAATCGTATATGTAAACTCTTTCAGCCATTAATATGCGTTGTGTATATTACCAGGTTTATAAGCTCGTAGTTTTTTCAAACGTTCTTTCATATTGTCTTTTGCACATTCAATATCATAATGGGCCTGCAAATTTATCCATAAATCATCCGAAACTCCAAAAAAACGCGATAAAAGCAGCGCGGTTTCCGGTGAAATATCCCTCTCCTCATTGGCGATTGAACTAATCCGGTTGGTAGGCACACCTAAGTTTTTTGCCACTTTATAAGCTGAAATATCCATCGGAATAAGGAATTCCTCCCTTAAAATTTCGCCCGGATGCGTTGGTTTAATTTTTGCCATAAATTCCTCTTTTAATGATAATCTACAATTTCAACATTATGCGCATTGCCTTCTAAAAACTCAAAACAGATGCGCCATTGGTCGTTTATGCGAATACTGTATTGATGCTTCCGGTTTCCCTTCAATTTTTCCAGCCTGTTGGCAGGAGGCGTCATCAAATCCCGCAAATCCCGCGCGGAATTAAGATATGACAGCTTGCGCAACGCAACCGAAGAGAAAGCCTGCCATTCCCCCGCAACCTTTATCCTTAAGAACAAACTTTCGGTTTTCTTGCAGGCGAACGAAAGAATCATAGTAGTAACATACCACGTAACTATAGGTATGTCAAGCGTAACTACCAAACCCTATATTTTCCGCCACTCCGTCACCCCGCCCGGCTTGTCTTCAATGACAATTCCCATATCAGTCAATTGCTCGCGGATTTTATCTGCTTGCGCATAATCCTTAGCATTTTTGGCGGTTTTTCGCAATTCAATAAGCTTTTCCACCTCCGAATCCGCGCCTGAGCGCCCAAAATATTCATCCGCGCCCTGCTGCAAAAACCCCATCAATTTCAAATCGTTAATCAGTTGATGCGCCGCCATATCCCGTACATTTTGCGAGTTTTCCGCGTTATTACATAGATTTACATAGCCATGCAATTCCGCAGTCACCTTCGACATGTTCAAATCATCCTCCAAAAACTCATATGTTTTCGCCGATGATACTTTGCCTATATCCGAATAATTCGCCCGAATCCGGTAAAATCCATCCATAGTTTTCTTAGCATCGGAAATCAATTTCTCCGTCCAATCCAGCGGGCTGCGGTAATGCGACGACAGCAACGCCCAACGAATTACCTCGCCATTTACTCCCTTATCCAACAACTCGCGCACCGTCGTAAAATTCCCCGCCGATTTGCTCATCTTTTCGCCATCAACCGTCAAAAACCCGTTATGCATCCACATATTCGCATAACCCGAACCCTTATTCGCACAACACCCCTGCGCCACCTCGTTCTCATGATGCGGAAACGTCAAATCTGCGCCGCCGCCATGAATATCAAACGTCTCACCAAGATATTTCGTACTCATCGCCACACATTCCGTATGCCAGCCCGGCCTGCCCTTTCCCCACGGCGAATCAAATATGCTTGATGCATCATCACCTTCATTTGCGGGCTTCCACAACACAAAATCCCCAGGATTCTTTTTATAAGGCGCAACTTCCACACGGCTCCCAGCCACCATTTCATCAAGCGAGCGCCGCGACAAATGCCCGTATTTTTTATCCGAAGTCACATCAAACAAAACATGGTCTGACGCCACATAAGCATTTCCATTCGCCAATAATTTTTCAATCAGCTCAACCATTTCCGCAATATGCAGCGTCGCGCGTGGTTCAACAGTCGGTTTCAAACATCCCAACTTTCCCATTACCTCATGAAAATCCACCGTCACCCTTGATGTCAGTGCAGAAATCGGTTCACCATTTTCTTTCGCCGCCGCATTTATCTTATCATCCACATCGGTGATATTGCGCACATAATTCACCTCATATTTCGTGCGCAAAACGCGATACAACAAATCATAAATCACTACCGACCGCGCATTGCCGATATGCGGCGAAGCATAAACAGTTGGCCCACAAACATACATTCCCACCTTACCGGCGGCACGCGGTTTCAATTCTTCTTGATTTTTCGTCTTGGTGTTATAGAACCGCATTAAATATTACGATGTTTCCGGTAGTTAATCGAAATGAGCGCCGACTATAAAATAAAAGAGTCTCTAAAATCCACAAAAATCCTTGTTTTGGAGGACGATCCTATCATGCTGCGCCTCTTGCGTGACGTTTTGCAGGTCATGGGCTTTGGCCAAATCATCGTTGTTGTGGAAGGCAGCGCCGCCCTAAAAGAGCTAGCAGCAAGCGATTTCGACCTGATTTTCTGTGATTGGCGGATGAAAGGCATGAACGGCTTGGAATTTACCAAAACGGTGCGCGCGCTATCCAACACCAACAAATGCTACACCCCGATCATCATGCTCACTGGCTATGCCAAACAAGAAGATGTAGAAATCGCCCGCGACGCCGGTGTCACCGAATATATGATAAAACCCTTTGGCATCAAATCATTATGCAGTAAGATTAAATCCATCGTCGAAAACCCGCGCTCTTTCGTCATCACTAATTCTTACAAAGGCCCCGACAGAAGACGCGAGGAAGAACCGGAAAAAATCCCTGGCGGAATTGATCGTCGTCAACAAAGTATTGTAGAATATATATAACTATGTCCGATCCCAACGAAGTAAAAATAGTTAACCCGGAACTGCTGATAAACAAAAAACTCGGTAACGCCAAATTTGAACAAGCCTTTGACAGCACCACCATCAACCGCACCGAAAAAACCGTTGAGCAAAGCCAAGAAGTTTTCAAAACCGAAACCACCGCCGATTACAACAACCTAAAAACCTTATTCGCCGAATTAAGAGAAAACCTAATCAGCCAAACCCATTACCAAAAGCTTTCCGAGCTGGCCTTCAGCATCAAATCCCGCGCCGCCACCGGAGGTGCCCCTTTGGCTTCGGAAGTTGCTAATTCTATGTATAAATTCTGCGACGCTGCAGCCGCAGCCCTGCCGCCAAACGGATATAAAGTAATCAAATTGCACATGGATGCATTGATGCAAGTTTTCGAGCACAACTTCGGCGTTGGCGATGCCGCCACCAGCCACAAATTAATCTTCGGCCTGGAAGAAGTCTCCCACCGCTTTTTGGACCACAACTAATGCAAAAACCCTTACCCGAATCCCTTCTCCGAATCCTAGTCTGCCCCGTAACCAAATCCCCCTTGCGTTACGATCAGACCGCCAACGAACTAATCAGCGACTCAGCCCGCCTAGCCTATCCAATAAAAGACGGGATCCCGGTGATGCTGGCGGAAGAAGCGCGGAAATTAGATTAGTGCCGCTAACCGCTCCGCGCTCCCGCAAGCCAGCGTCCAGCCGAGCATTCCGTGGCCGGTGTTAAAGTATAAATTCCTGAACTTATCCGACTGCCCGATAATTGGTACAGTTGACGGCGTCATTGGCCGCAACCCCGTCCATTCCTCAATCTGTGAATAATCCCCCGCGCGCGGAAACCGGCTTTTCGCTGCTGCGATCATACCGTCCATAATCCGGCGATTCACTGTATAATCCCAACCCGCAAACTCCGCCACTCCGGCAATCCGCAACCTATCGCCGATCTTGGAATAAACCACGCGCTTCTCTTCATCCGTCAAATTAATCTCCGGCGCATCTTTAGTCGCGGGCACTGTAATACTATAACCTTTCATCGGATAAATCGGCACATAAACCCCCAGCTTCTTCATCAAGCGCGGGCTCTCTGGCCCCAAACAAATCACGATCTCATCTGCTGCAAATTCCTTCTCGCCCGACAGAGCCGCCACCACCTTCCCATCCTGTTTACGAAAATCCTCAACCCGAATCCCATATTCAAACTCCACCCCAAGCCCTGCACAAATCCGCGCCAGCTCTTCCGTAAACTTCTTCGCATCCCCCGATTCATCAATATCCGAAAAAATCGCCCCCTTCATCAACGAGCGCATATCCGCCAAAGCGGGCTCCAATTCCACCGCCGCATTCGCATCCAACAACCGCTGCGTAATTCCCAAATGCCGATGCTCATCAATTTCCTTCGCCGCGTTCTTCAATTCACGCTCATCCGTGAACAAATATAATTTTCCGCGCCGTGTATAATCGAAATTCATTTCATATTCCTGCACCAAAGCATGCAGCGACACTCGCGATTTCAACGCCAATTGCAGAACTTCTTCCGCATTCCGCTTCGACCGCGCCGGAATACACTCCCGCAAAAACAACCCGCCCCAGCGCAAAAAATCCATATCCAATCGCGGATGGATATGTATCGGCGTATTCTTGCCAAAAAGCAGTTTTGGCATCTTCTTTAGTGTTTCAATATCGGAAAGTGGATGGGTTTTGGAATACGAAAGCTGCGAACCATTTGCAAAACTGGTCAATAGCCCCGCACTCGGAGCCGCATCTAATACCTTGACATTATACCCTTTTTTGGCAAGATAATAGGCGCTTGTTACGCCCATCAACCCCGCCCCTAGAATTAAAATCCGTTTCATTAACTACTTTTTAACATCAAACTGTTTATAATCCGTTAGCTATGAGTTCAGAATTTTTGCCGATAAACATGAACCGCCGTATATCCACGGAAGATAGCTCGTACTTAAGGCAAAATCAATATAGCCCGAGCAAAACCGTCCGCGAAAAGGGCGATTTTCTGGCCCTTCCGTCCAATGATGACATCAAATCAGGCATTGATACAGCACTGAAAATGATAGCTGGCAACCGCTATCCTGATCGTGGCGCGATACTCAATATTTTGGTTTAAATCCATTAATCTTTTCGCTATAGTCATTAGCGATGACAAAAAACATAATCCCATTAAACGCAGACGATAACGCCATTTCCGGAAAATTTTTACTCAATGGCAGCATTGATGGAATCCTACCGGACAAGGGGCTTATTATTATTCCAGTAAGAGATTCCGACGATTCACCACGAATTATGGATTGGTCAAAGAAAAAATCCCCTTACATAATTGCCCTGCATGAATCTTTGAATAAAATATATACAAATTTACTCGCTGATGATGAAGTAACGCATCTTATTGCTGACAAAAATTGGACAATGCAAGACCGCCAGAGGTGGGAAGAAAAATTATTCTCTCATGTTCAAAAAGTTATGGATGATAATAAATCAATCGGGCCATATAGAGATGTCAGAACGCCTGGCGATATGTTCATAGATCAAATGTCGCCAATTTCCCGTAATTCATGCCTTGAAAAAGGCATATCATTTAACGTTCTCGCAAACGCGGCAGAACGCAGACTGCTTGAAGCAGAAAATACCGGCCTGAATAAACCCGGCGAATATTATATGCTCGTTGGCCGCCGAACTAAGCAAAGCGAACAACGCCACACTTTCATTCTTTCCGAAACCACCGCCATGCTTCACGATCCAGCCTTCAATATAACCGCCGCGCCAACCACTCCCGAATTGAATTTTCGAGCTATTGTAACCGGCGCAGCTATGGAGCATAAAGTTTGTAATTCTCCAGATGCGGAATTAGTTCATTATTTTATCGAATGTAAATCTCCTGAGGAATTAGATGTAAAAAGTGCCAAAGATTATCCAACCCCGCCGCCGAAATCAGTTACGAATAAAAAAGAGCAAAAACTTTCTTTGACCCATTAAACTTCTTAATAGCGATTTTATTTTATTGGGTTAAACTCCCCGCATGGACAAAACCCTCACCAAACACTCCCTCCCCAAAACCGCGAAAACTTTCCAAGTCCGCAGCCCCGCCACAAATAAACTTCTGGCGACGCTCCCCATGCTCGACCTCAAACAAGTCCGCGCCACAATTAAAAAAACCGCCTCCGCCTTCCCTGCCTGGTCCAATAAAACCGCCTGGGACCGCGCCAAAATCATGCATGAGTGGTTTCGCCTCATCATGGTAAACAAAGCCAAACTCGCGCAAATTATGCATGAAGAAAGCGGCAAACTCCTCCCCGAATGCAATGGTGAAATCGATTACGCCGCCAGCTTCATCGAATGGAGCGCCGAAGAAGCCAAACGCATGTACGGCGAAATCATCCCCATGCCCAACAAAAACCGTGGCATCATCACCAAACAACCAATCGGCCCAGTCGCCGCAATTACCCCGTGGAACTTCCCCGCCGCGATGATCACCCGCAAAACTGCGCCCGCGCTCGCCGTCGGCTGCACCGTCATCATCAAACCCCCCAAAGCCACTCCGCTTAGCGCCATCGCCCTATACAATCTTGCCCGCGAGGCCGGAATGCCGGAAGGCGTCTTTGAATTCGTCCTCGGTGATTCTGACCTCATCGGCAAAGAACTCTCCACCAATCCCGCAATCAAGAAACTCAGCTTCACCGGCTCCACAGAAGTCGGAAAACAGCTCATGGCTCAATGCTCTACCACCATGAAAAAAATTACCATGGAACTCGGCGGCAATGCCCCATTCCTAGTATTCGCCGATGCAGATATCGATAAAGCCGTTGACGGCGCCGTCCTCTCCCGCTTCCGCTTTTCCGGCCAAACCTGCATCTGCGCCAACCGCTTCTTAGTCGAAGAAAAAATCCACGACGAATTCGTGAAGAAACTCACTGCCAAAGTCAAAAACATGAAAATCGCGCCGGTGATAAATTCTGATGCCATCAAAAAAATTGATAAACTGGTGAAGGCCTCACAAGGCAAAATTTTATGCGGTGGAAAATATAAAAATAATTTCTACGAACCCACCGTCATCAGCAATATAAAAAAATCCAACAACATCTACGCCAGCGAAATTTTTGGCCCGGTTGCCACAATCTTCAAATTCAAAACTGAAAAAGAAGCGATCGAAATGGCCAATGAAACTCCTTTCGGCCTCGCCTCATATATTTACACCGGCGATTTAGCCAAAGGCTGGAGAATCGCGGAATCCCTGGACTTCGGGATGGTCGGCGTCAATGAAATCGCCATCAGTTCCAGCTACGCCCCCTTCGGCGGCTTCAAAGAATCCGGAATGGGACGCGAAGGTTCGCACTACGGCGTGGAAGAATATCTGGAAATAAAATACATCAACTTCGGAACTTAAAATCCAAAAACTATAGACATAAAAAAATTTTCCTATAGTTTCCGCAACATAATGCGAAACCGAAAAACTATTTTCACGACACTACTCCTGTCGTTCATCATCGGCCTCTCTCTCGTCACCGCCGGGCTTGCCAGCCTGCCGCCTGCATATCAGGAATCCAAGATGGTGATGTTAAACCCCAACTTGGAAAACATTTCCAAAGAACTTCCGCAATCAAAATCGCTCGATAATGAAACCATAATCGCCGCACCAAAACCGCCAAAGCCCGTCAATAACAAACACAACCACACCATCCGCCCAGGCCAAACCCTCGCCGGTATCCTCCAAAATTATGGCGTCAGCAAAGACGAAACTGCCGCAGCAACCGCCGCGCTACAAAAACATTTCCCGCTAAATGAAATGCGCGCCGGTGATATCGTATATATCGAACTCTTCGACGATAAATCCGGCGAACATATCAAAGAAATCAATTTCAAACCCTCACTCACCAAAACTGTTAACCTCACTATAGATAAAAAAGGTGGCTTTGAAGTCAAGTCCGAGGAGATCAAACTACAAAAAGTAATCCTCAAAGCCACCGGCGAAATCAGCGGCAGCTTCTACGAATCCACCCTCCACGCCGGCGTCACCCCAGCCGTTATCACCCAATTAATCTCCGCCCTTTCCTATGATGTCGATTTCCAACGCGACATCCAACCCGGCAATAAATTCGCAATTTTATATGAAGGCTACACCGGCCCTGATGGCGAATTCATCAAATCCAGCCGCCCGCTCTATGTCAGATTACAAATGAAAAAAGCCACCGCCGAACTTTTCATAGTCGCCAAAGCTGATGGCACGCTCGGCTATTTCCACGCCGATGCCGCCAACGCCAAAAAAGCCCTGCTCCGCACCCCTATCGACGGCGCCAAAATCACCTCCAGCTTCGGCATGCGCTTCCACCCAATTCTCGGCTATACCCGCATGCATAAAGGCGTAGACTTCGGCGCTCCGCAAGGCACTCCCATCTTCGCCGCTGGCGATGGCACAATCCAGGAAGCCGGATGGGTCAGCGGCTATGGCAACTTCGTCCTTCTCAAACATGACGGCACATTTTATTCCACCGCCTATGGCCACGCCAGCCGCTTCGGCCCCGGTATCAAACCCGGCGTCCACGTCAAGCAGGGCCAGATCATCGCTTATGTCGGCATGACCGGCCACGCCACAGGCCCGCACTTGCATTACGAAGTCCGCGACCACGGCACACAAATCAACCCCGTTTCCGCCAAACTCCCAATGGTCAGCAAACTCGCCGGCGCGGAACTCAAAAAATTCCTCGACCTCAAAAAATCAATCACCACCGCATTATCCAACGCCCCCACCCGCAACGATTTGGCGCAGTTGATAGAGGATGAGGTCAAAGATGGCTCCAATGATGGCGCAGCCGGTGAAGAAAGAGATGAGGATGAAAATGTAGAAACACTGCCCGCTACTCAAGAAAAAGTAGCTGAGAAAAAACCTTCAGCAAAACCTGCGGCTACAAAACCCGCAACGAAACCCCAGAAAAAAGGCAAAAGCGTCTAAAAAATCTTACGCCGCCCGATGGTCAACTAGAATTTCCCGCTTCCCCGCATGGTTTGGGGCCGAGATAACGCCCTCTTCTTCCATCTGCTCAATCAACAGCGCTGCGCGGTTATAACCAATCCGCAAGCGCCGCTGTACATAGCTGGTGGATGCTTTTTTGTCGCGGATCACAATCTGCACCGCCTGGTTATATAACGAAGCATCATCCCCGCCTTCGCCACCTTCAATCATACCGTCATCATCAAGCGGCTCTTCCTCACGCGTAATATCCTCGATATAGGCTGGCGCTCCTTGCTTCTTCAAGAAACCAACAACCTTCTCAACTTCCCGATCTTCAACATATGGCCCGTGCACGCGGCTGATCCGCCCGCCGCCCGCCATGTAAAGCATATCACCCATACCCAACAATTGTTCCGCCCCCTGCTCACCAAGAATCGTGCGGCTGTCAATTTTCGATGTAACCTGGAACGAAATCCGCGTCGGGAAATTCGCCTTGATAACGCCGGTGATAACATCAACCGAGGGCCGCTGCGTCGCCATGATAATATGTATACCGGCCGCCCGCGCCATCTGCGCCAGCCGCTGGATAGAAGTCTCAATATCCTTCCCCGCCACCAGCATTAAATCCGCCATTTCATCAACAATCACCACGATATATGGGAACTTATCCTTCCCAATCGGGATCGATTCGATAATCGGCTTGCCCGTCTCCGGGTCGAATCCCGTCTGGATATTGCGCGTCAATTCCTCACCGCGATTCGCCGCTTCTTCAACCCGCGTATTATACCCATCCAGATTCCGCACACCAAGAGTGGACATCAACCGGTAGCGATTCTCCATTTCCCGCACTACCCATTTCAGCGCTACAATCGCCTTGCCCGGCTCTGTCACCACCGGCGCCAGCAAATGCGGAATGCCATCATATACTGAAAGCTCCAACATCTTCGGATCGATCATGATGAACTTACACTGGCTGGGCGAAAGCTTATAAAGCAGCGAAACAATCATCGTATTAATCGCCACCGATTTACCCGACCCAGTAGTACCCGCCACCAGCAAATGCGGCATTTTCGCCAGATCCACCACCACCGGCGCCCCGCCAATATCCTTACCCAGCGCCAGCGGTAATTTGGCCGTAGATTCACGATATTCCCCCGACTCAAGCATTTCGCGGAACATCACTGTTTCACGCTTGGAATTCGGCAACTCGATCCCTAAAACATTCTGTCCCGGCACTGTCGAAATCCGCGCCGAAACCGAAGACATCGAACGCGCAATATCATCTGACAACCCAATTACCCGGCTGGATTTAGTCCCTGCCGCCGGTTGGAACTCATATAATGTGACAACCGGCCCAGGACTAATTTTAGTAATATCGCCTTTGATACTAAAATCCCCCAGCACCCCTTCCAAAATCTTCGCATTCTGCGACAGCGCCGTCTCACTCATCCGCGCATTCATGATCCGCGTCGGCACTTCCTTCAAAAGCTCCACCGGAGGCAGTTCATAGTCATCATCCGAATTCAATAATAAACTCGCCTGTTTCGCCACCGCCATTTTCTTCGCCGGCGCTACAATCCGCGGCTTGGCAATTTTATCAATATATTCCCCCATCGCCGGCTCCTGCCGGATTCGCGCCCGCTTGGCACTCTGCGCCTTTTCCTTTTTCACAATCCCCTCAACTTTCCTCACCGGCCGTTTCAACCGCTCCAGCAATTCCCGCTGCTCACGGAATTTCAAGCCTGATGCCAGATGTGTCAGCACAATGAACGAAAAAATAAACAGCGTATTATAAATTGGCGCCGTCAAATCCAAATAAAGCTGGTTTTTCAAAAACCCGCCAAACAATCCGCCATAACCAACTTGCGCCTCAAACACCGCCGCCGCCGAACCCAGCGCCATAATTGAATATAACAACCTCAGCCAAAGCTTGCTGACCATTCGCCCCTGATAAAACCGAAACGCCCACATCAGCATCAGCACCGAAGTGATGACACCGGCCAGCCCAAACATCTGTAGCAACATGTCCGAAAGCCACGCCCCGAAATATCCAAATAAATTCGATGGATGGTTATCAGTCGCATTGTTCCACGAAGGATCGTGGCCGGAATGAGTAATTATCGTAAACAAAACCACCACCGCCCCCACCGCCAAAGCGAGCGCAGTTATTTTCATAAACTTATCATGAAAAAAGTCGATTACCGGATGGCGATACATAAGGAACTACCTGTAATAATTATATAGAATATTACTTTGCCTAGCGCTTAATCAATAAAATTATAGATAATTACAAAAACTATAACCAATTTAAATGATTTATGGCGTTAATCACCCATATATCATGCTGCCCCAGGCGGCGCTCATCAGCAGTTCTTGTCGCAATAATATGATTTGTCTCAGCCTCTTCACCGATTTTAGCTTTTATTTTTTCGATTTTAGTTATTGTTTTCCCTCCTGAATATTCCTCACTCCATTTTGCCTCAACAATTTGTAGCCGGTTATCTTTCTCGATTATAAAATCCGCTTCCAAACCATTGGCATCGCGCCAAAACCAAATATTAGATTTTTTATCAGCTGCCGCATTGCGTGAACATATAATTTGCAAGAGAACGAAATTTTCCCATAACTGGCCTATAAACGGCGAAGCCGCCATATTTTCTGGAGAGTTTATGTTAAGCAGGAAACATAAAAGCCCGGTATCGCTAAAATAAAGTTTTGGTGATTTGGCAATTCGCTTTGAGTGATTCCCGAAATACGGTTCCAGAAGAATAATTTGGTTTGAAGCCTGCATGACACCCAGCCAGTCCTTGGCGGTTGTCGGCGCAATTCCAACATCGCGCGCTAAATCGGCATAATTCACAAGATGCCCGGCGCGTAATGCGCAGGCCCGCAGGAACCTCTCGAAATTCCTTAAATCGGAAACCTGCATTATTTGCCTTATATCCCTTTCCAGATATGTAGCAATATAGGACGGAAAAAATTCCTGCGGCGCCAGTGCAATGGACTTATTATATAATGCCGGAAAGCCGCCGCGCCATAACATTTCCTCCGCGCTATAACCGCCGCCCGAACCCATTATTTCACTGGCCGAAAGCGTGTTTAATTCAATTATTGCACAGCGCCCGGCCAGGCTTTCCGAAACTGCTTTCATCAATACGAATTTTTGCGAGCCGGTAAGAATAAACCGCCCATTTTCTTCGCGCTTTTCATCAATCTTATGTTTCAAATAGCGGAAAAGTTGCGGCGCGTATTGCACTTCGTCAATAATCAGCGGCGCGGAATAACTTTTT
Organism: Alphaproteobacteria bacterium; assembly: GCA_043757405.1. GTDB lineage: Bacteria > Pseudomonadota > Alphaproteobacteria > Rickettsiales > 21-14-0-20-44-7 > JABDBO01. Next base: position 172,976 of record JAYVPI010000016.1, on the reverse strand, counting down.
AAAAACTCCAATCCGTCATTTTCGGCTTTTTCCGCAACTGACGGCAAATCCAATGAAACATAGGAAGTATTTTTCCAAATCTCCCGCACTAAAGCAGTTTTGCCCACCTGCCTTGCGCCCGTTAAAACTATAACCGGAAATTTATTTGCAAGGGTCTGAATCTTATGAGTAATATTCCGATCAATCCACATAAGCCAGATTATACAGCCTTGAAAGCTCGATTGTCCAGCTCTTTATGTAACTAATTGATATCAAAGAATAAATTGCTCCTTAATAATCCGCTCGTGCAACGAATTGTGGGAATCGAAGAGAATCCGCATGGTTTTCTTGCGTTCCTCGCGGATATGCACCTCGACCACGTCACGAATCTCGTAGAAATCCGCCACTGCCGAAACCGGCCGTTTCGCCACTTCCAGTATATCCAGCGATATTACCTTATTTGATGGCAACAACGCCCCCCGCCAGCGCCGTGGCCGGAAAACGCTGATTGGCGTCAGCGCCAGCAAATTGGAGTTCAAAGGCACCACCGGCCCGTTCGCCGAAAAATTATATGCTGTGCTGCCCGCCGGAGTCGAAACAATCACCCCGTCGCAAATCATCTCTTCCAACTGCACTTTATTATCCACGCTAACGCGGATTTTGGCGGCTTGAGCAGTTTCCCTTAGCAATGAAATTTCGTTCACCGCCAGCTTCAAATGCTTCGTCCCATCGACGCAAGTCGCGATCATCTCCAGCGGATGCAAAGTCGCCTCTTCCGCGGTTTCAATGCGTTCCAGCAAATCCTTCTCATTATAACTATTGAGCAAAAACCCGATCGTCCCCGCATTCATCCCAAACACCGGAATATCATAATCCATCAGCCGGTGCAGTGAGTGCAGCATGAACCCGTCCCCACCCAAAACCACCACGCAATCCGCTTTTTCCGGCTTGATATCGCGGTTCAAAAAGTCATAAAGATACTTCAGCCGAGCCGCAGTTTCCTGCGCTTTGGGCGAATCATCGGCGATTATGGCGATTTTTTTGTATTTCATCTTAGTTATTAGTCATTAGTCATTGGTCATTAGATACTATAAATTATAACTGTTGAGTTGAAAACAATTTCCTAATGACTTATGACTAATGACTAATGACTAAGAACATTATAGCTTTCCAAGGCGCACAAGGCGCACATTCCGATTTGGCCTGCCGCAAGGCATACCCATATATGGACACCCTCGCCTGCCCGACTTTCGACGAGGTTTTCGAGGCCGTGGAAAGCGGACACGCCGAACTTGGGATGATTCCGATCGAAAACTCTTATGCCGGCCGGGTCGCGGAAGTACATAATATATTAGTGGAAACCAACCTCCACATCGTCGCCGAGCATTTCCAGCGCGTCGAGCATTTCCTGATGGCCCCCAAAGGCGCCAAAATTGAAGCTGTTAAAGAAGTTCTCTCGCATCCAATGGCCCTGATGCAATGCAAGAAAAACATCCAGAAATTGGGGTTAGTGGCTAAAAACGCCGAAAACACGGCGCTGGCCGCCCAGACCATTGGCACTGAGAAAAACCCCGCCCGCGCCGCAATCGGCTCCGAACTCGCCGCCGAAATCTATGGTTTGGATATTCTCAAACGCAACTTCGAAGACGCCCAAACCAACATGACCGTATTCATCGTAATCGGCAAAGAACCAGTCGAGCCAAAAGACGAACAAACCACCATCACCACCTTGCTGGTAACCATCCGCAACATGCCCGCCGCCCTCTACAAATCCTTAGGCGGCTTCGCCACCAACAACGTCAACCTGGTAAAACTCGAAAGCTATATTCCAGGCGGCAAATCCGACAACGCCGATTTCTTCATCAGCTTCCAGGGCCACCCGAAACAGCGAAATGTGCAATATGCATTAGAGGAACTCGGCTTCTTTACCAAAAAGGTAAAGTTGTTAGGCGTTTATGCTGCGGATCCGGAGCGGTTTAAGAAATAATGTCCACACCCTCACAACGTCACCCCGTGCTTGTCACGGGGTCTGGTTCAAGTGGCACCGTCTTTCATGCTTCGCTAACCAGATCGCGGAACAAGTCCGCGATGACGAGGATTTAAAATGGACTCCCTAATTATCAAAGGCGGCACTCCACTAAAAGGACGGGTCAAAATCGGCGGCGCTAAAAACTCCGCGCTGAAACTTATGTGTGCCGCGCTGCTCACTGATAAACCTCTCATTCTGCACAACATCCCACAACTCGCCGATATCACCACCATGTCGCGCTTGCTTGTCCATCACGGCGTAAAAATTTCTTCCCCTCCTCCCTCAGGGAGGAGGTTGGGCGGAGGGTTGGAAACTCTCAGCTCACAACAACCAACCCTCTCCCAACCTCTCCCTGAGGGAGAGGAGAATTCATTGCGCCTCCAAGCCGACAACATCACCGACCTTACCGCGCCATATGAATTGGTGAAACTAATGCGCGCCTCCATTATCGTCCTCGGCCCATTGCTTGCGCGTTTCGGCCAGGCCAAAGTCTCCCTCCCCGGCGGCTGCGCCATCGGCTCCCGGCCGGTTGATCTACATTTGAAAGCACTGGAAAAAATGGGCGCAGAAATCGAAATTACCGACGGCTATGTCATCGCCAAATGCAAAAAACTGAAAGCTGCTGAAATATTTTTTGAAAAAGTTTCCGTCGGCGCCACTGAAAATATATTGATGGCCGCAACTTTGGCAAAAGGCGAAACTGTTTTAAATAACGCCGCGCAAGAGCCAGAAATCACCGACTTATGCGAATGTTTGATAAAGATGGGCGCCAAAATCACCGGCATCGGCACTAACCGCATCACCATCCAAGGCGTCGAAACTTTGAACGGGGCCGAACACACCACCGTCGCCGACCGTATCGAAACCGGCAGCTTCATCGCCGCATCCGCCATCACCGGCGGCGAAATCGAACTTATAAACGCCAACGCCGACCACTTAGGCGCCGTCCTCCACAAATTCGAAGAAGCCGGAGTTTATGTCGAAAAAACCGCGCATGGCTTGCGCGTAAAAAAACCCAAAGAAATAAAATCAATTAACATTATCACCGAACCATATCCCGGATTCCCCACCGATATGCAGGCACAATTCATGACTTTGATGACACTGGCCACCGGGATTAGCAAAATTGAGGAAACCATCTTCGAAAACCGCTTCATGCACGTTCCCGAACTCTCAAGAATGGGCGCAAAAATCAAAGTCACCGGCAACACCGCAATCGTCACCGGCATCGAAAAACTAAACGCCGCCGAGGTAATGGCCACCGACCTCCGCGCCTCCTTCTCCCTCGTAATCGCCGCCCTCGCCGCCGAAGGCGAAACCAAAATCACCCGCGTCTACCACATCGACCGCGGCTACGAAAAAATCGCCCGCCGCTTGCAGGGGTTGGGTGCGGATATTGTTAGAGTGAAGGTATAATTGACTTTTTAAACTGGTTTATATATACTAAACCGATGATCCAGACAACCCCGCAGGAATTTATAAACAACTACACACATTTTATCTCCCTGTTATGCAAGGGTGAGGATGTGCTGCTTAAAAATAATGGCGGACAGCATAATCCCCGTCCGAAAGCGGGTCTTTTCAAAGATGATATAAAAATCCTGCCGGAGTTTTTTGCGCCGATGGACGCGCAGGAAATTTCGCTTTGGGAAAACGATATTTTCCCAAAAGGATAGGGGGTGGAAGTTTTACTCGACACATGTACATTTTTGTACCTTGTTGCCGATGAACAAAAATTATCTGCCAAAGCCTCGGCGATTATTTTTGATGAAGCGAATAATTTATATTTAAGCTCGATTTCAGCCTGGGAAATTGTCTATAAATTCAAGCTGGGGAAATTGACGCTGGCCAAATCGCCAGAATTGCTTATCCCTCAGGCCAGGGCTATCTATAGAATAAATGAACTGCCTTTTTTGGAAATAGCCGCAACAAAACTTTTGACGCTGCCGCCGCTGCACAAAGATCCTTTCGATAAAATGCTCATCTGCCAGAGCCTGCAATATAATTTTACGGTTCTGACCAATGATGCCGAGTTCGCAAAATACCCAATACCGGTGATATGGTAAATTATCTTAACCACCTCGCCTACAACTGCCTCCCTGGGAAATCCCCTACCGTGGTTTTCCTCTCCGGTTTCAAATCCGATATGGAAGGCGCCAAAGCCTTGTTTCTTGAATCCGTCTGCCGCGAAATTGGCCACGCTTTCATCCGCTTCGATTATTCCGGCCACGGCAAATCCGAAGGCAAATTCGAGGACGGTACAATCGGCCAATGGAAAAATGATGCGCTTAAAATCATCGATGAACTCACGGAAGGCCCGCTCATCCTCATCGGCTCCAGCATGGGCGGTTGGATAATGCTCCTTGCCGCACTTGCCCGCCCTGAGCGTATCAAAGCATTAATCGGCATCGCTGCCGCCCCCGACTTCACCGAAGATTTGATGTGGAACGCGCTCGACAAAGAACAACGCGCTGAATTGAAAACCACAGGCAAAGTCATGATCGCAGATTGTTACGGCAACGCGCCATATCCCATCACCAAAAACTTAATCGAAGAAGCGCGCAACCATCTTTTGCTAAAATCCCCAATCGACATCACTTGCCCCGTCCGTTTGTTACAAGGTATGAAAGACGAAGATGTCCCGTACCAAACTGCGAGCCAAATCAAAGAAAGGCTGAAATCAAATGACGTCGAAATCACCCTAGTCGAAGGCGCCACCCACCGCATGAGCGAACCAGAAAATCTGGAGTTGTTGAAAAGCACGCTTATGGCTATAATTGACAAATGAAGAAAAGGCCGAAAAACCGCAACCCGATCGCCAACTCGCTGAAAAGCCCGCACCTGAAGCCGAAAAAAATCAACAGCAAAAAAATCTACAAGCGCAAATCCAAACATGAAACCAAACCCGAATAGCGAAACACTGGAACAAATGATCCGCGTCGATCACGCCGGGGAATATGGCGCAAACAGGATCTATGAAGGCCAGCTAATGATCCTGGGCAAATCTAAAATCGCGCCGGTCTTAAAACACATGCTCTCCCAAGAGCAGGAACACTTGAAAAAGTTCAACGAGCTTATCGTAGATAACAAAGTCCGCCCATCAGTCCTAATGCCCTTATGGCACATCGCCGGCCTGGCTCTGGGTATCGGCTCAGCCCTATTAGGTGAAAAAGCCGCCATGGCCGCCACCGTAGCGGTCGAAGAAGCCATCGACGAACATTACCGCGAACAAGAGAAAATCCTTGATAATCAGGAACTTAAGGAAATTGTCAGCAACTTCCGCGCTGAAGAGCTCCAACACCGCGATACCGGCCTGGAACACAACGCTGAAAGCCTGTTTGGCTACAAAACCTTCAACAAAGTCATAAAAACCGGTGCCAAACTCTCTATCTGGCTTGCAAAACGCTTTTAAGATGTGTTAATTTCTTTTGATGAAGAAATTATCCCTCGCCCTAACCGCCTTTTTCTTCCTGCAATTTTCAACCTCAGCGCTAGCTGATGCTGATCTTGCCACGGGCCTCGACGCGCTCGGCGCCCATGATTACAACACTGCAATCGCCAATCTCCAACCTCTCGGCAATGACGGTAACGCCGAAGCCGCTTTCCGTATGTGTGGCATGTATTATCTTGGCCAGGGCGTCCCAAAAAATGATTCCGAAGCCGCCCGCTTCTGCCACATCGCCGCCGAAAAAGGCCATGTCGAAGCCATGTATAACCTCGCCGTGATGTATCAAAAAGGGGAAGGTATCGGCCAAGACTTCAACGAATCTGTCCGCTGGTATACCGCCGCCGCCGCACGTGGCCACACTGATGCAAGATATAACTTGAAACAAATCCAAGTCGCCAGCACCCCGCAAAGCCAAAAACAAAATCTCGACCTCGTGCATAACGCAGCCACCAATATGTCTAATATCCGCAGCAACGCCAAACCTGCTCGCGCCGCCGCCGTCAATCAACCACCGGTAGTCGATGTTGCCCCCAACCAGCCGCAAGCCACCACTTTATTCCCCGCTCCTGCGCCACAGCAGGCACCCGCGCCGGCAGTTGCCGATGCCCAACCTATCTTGAACGCTCAACCACTGCAAAAACCAGCCGCCATCAAAGCCGCCGCGAAATCTCCCGCAAAAACCATCTTGCCGCCGCCAACTCCGCCAGTTCTTCCACAACCACCAATGCCCCCAGATTTCCAACCTGAAATTGAAAAAGAGAATGAGGCAGTCCTGACCCTGCCCCCGCCACGCCCGCAATTACAACAAGAGCCCATACAACCCGCGCCGGTTGTTGCCGTAGTAACTCACCCCCTGCCCGCAGAACTCCATCTCCAAGCCGCGCCAAAACCAATAGCAGATGCACCCCGCCCGCCCGCTCAACAATTCTTCCGCCCACCCGTCGCGCCAGTCGCGCCAACCTCACCAAAACCAGTTGCGGTTAAAGAAAAGGAAAAACCAAAAACAAAAACCGAAGCCAAAGCTAAACCGCACCCGATAAAACCAGAACCGCCAAAACAAGTCGCCACCGAGAAAAGCCCGGTCTCTCCGGAAGAATCCAAATATTGCCTGATTGCCGCCCAACGCGGTAACCCCGATCCAAAATGCGAACGCGAATTTTCATCTTTGCTAGTCAAAGAAAAAACACCGGAACCAATCAAAAAACCTGAGCCGCAAAAAAAACTTGAAACATTATCAATACCGCAAAAACCGGTTGCCGAAGATGTCACCATCACCACTCACCCCGTCCCGCAAGCAGACGAAATCATAACTCCAATACCAACCACTCCAGTAATCGCCGCCGCGCCGCCAGCCGCAAATTTACAACCAAACCTCGCCATGGCCGAAGCAACCGCATATCTGGTCGCCAACACCCCGGCCATACCAATTCCGCAAATAGAAAAACCCGTTGCAATAACACCACCAAAACCGCAACACGCACTACAATGGTATATTAACCAAGCTAATACCGGCAACGCGCAAGCCCAAAATAATCTCGGCGTGATGTATCGCCGCGCCCTCAACGGCGCCCCTAAAGACCTTCCGGAAGCTATCCGCTGGTTCGAACGCGCCGCCAGCCAGGGCAGCGTCAACGGCATGCTAAACCTTGCCTCAATCTATAAAGCCGGCGAAGGCACCAACCAAAACCTTGAACTCGCCTATGCCTGGTATAATATGGCTGCCGGCCGCCTGCCACGTGGTAACGCCAAGAAAAACCGCGCCCAGGAAAACGTCCAGCAAATCTCGCAATACCTCACCAACGAACAAATTGGCGATGCGCTACAATATGTCACCGAACTTGATGAACATATTCCGATCATGAACGAACCAATCGAGTTGGACGAAGAGCCAAAAACCGTGGCCGATTCAAAAAGCTAAAACCGGAATTCCGGCTTGCTGTCAAATTCCTTCAGCTTCGGTACAAATGCCTGAAACCCATGCGTTTCGGAAATCATATCTCCATTCTTGTGATACAGCACTGCCTCATAAGGCCCCGGCGCATTATGCTCACCAGCCTTCACCGCCACAATCCGCCCGCCATCATTCAACTGCGCATATAATTTCGCCGGTACATTCTCCACCGCGCCATTGATAAAAATCAAATCAAACATCTTGTGCCTTTCCGCACCTTTATCCAATTCCGCCTTCACAAACGCCGAATTTGCCACGCCCAATTTCTTTAACGAATTCTGCGCCATGGAAATAAAATTAATATTATTCTCCAGCCCAATCACCTGCTTGCAAAGCGCCGCAATCACCGCCACCGTATATCCGGTGCTTGAACCCACCACCAAAACTTTCTCGCTATCTTTAATTTCCGCCAATTGCAGCAGCCGTGCAAAAATCATCGGCTCCATCAAAAACCGCCCCTCGCCCAAATCCAAATCTTCATCCACATAAGCCACACCGCGCAACTTCTCAGGCACGAAGTCTTCGCGCGGCACCGCCGCTAACGCCGCCAGCACAAATTCATTTTCCACCTTATTGGTGTAAATCTGGCTGTTGATCATATGCTTGCGCTGGTTGCTCATATTATCTTATTGACAGAAAATCACTGTGAGCCAAAGCAGATTTTGTCAGCGCCAGCCGCATTTCCGCAAAACCCCATTCAATAGTGTTGATCTCACCGCTATCCGAATATACCTGCCACTCCGCATATCGCGCCCCGGTAACCCTGCAATGCCAGCACTTGTCTTCCAGCGCCCCCACACCCCGGCTTTCCCAAGCCACCTTGTCATCAATCCGCGCCATTAATATACACAATCCCCGTGTCTCGCGAATCCGCAAACCCTTTTGCAATATATCCCGCGCTACATCCGCCTGCTTCTCATCAATCAAAACCCGTGCATAAAATTCGATACTCTCAATATCATCAGGGTTCTTCTCATATAACCGCTTCACCTTCCCCGCCTTCTCCCGAATCCCGCTATTCAGCAATGCATGCTCATAATTCCTCGCCAAAATCGGATGTGGTGCCACGCCCCAAAACTTCGCCACCAATTTTCGCGTCTTTTTATAATTCCCTTCATCATTATAAACCCCGGAAAGCAAAATCGCCGGCGGCAAAAAATCACCTTTATATTTCAAGCTTCTTTCCCCCAACCATTTTGCATCCTCAACACGCCCTTCCGATAAAGCAATTTTCGCCTTTACGTGATAATAAATCGCGAATTTCTCATTCAGCAAAACTTTCCCCAGCGACCGGTTTGCCTCCGCCTTCTTCAAATATCTCTCCAGTTTGTCCCAATCCGGAATCCGGAACGCCAAATCGATCAATGCCTCGTTCAACCATGAACTTTTCGGATTATCGCGCAACAACTCCCCTGCAATCGCCAGCGCCTTCTCCGGCTCATTCGCTTGCATCGATTGTGAAACCAGCCCGCGAAATCCCGCAAACTTCCCATCTTCGCTCAGCGTCAATTCCCGATAAAACCCCGCCGCCGCTTCCTTCTCACCCGCGTTCACCGCAATCTGCGCCTGCAATAATTTTACCAATGGCTCATGCGGCAAAGCCTTTCCCGACTTCCCCGCAAACTTCCGCGCCCGTCCGGCATCACCCGCCGCCAAAGCCGAAAATCCACGCATAATATTCCGATACCCCTGGCTCTCATGTTCCTTGCGCATTTTGCTGAGCAACCGCCGCGGCGAATTTTTGAACCAGAAAAATAACTTCAAAACCGCATAAGTAATCGCGAACAAAAATACCAAAACCATCACCAGCCGCGTCGAGCTGGTCTCGATATAATACCCTTGCATCTCCGCAGTAATAGGAAAATCATAACGCTGCAGAAAAAAGCCGATCCCGGCAATGGCAAAAACCAAAATCAATGTCAGCAATAGTTTAATCATTGACTGAATTCGCCTCTAATGCCCTGGCTTTGGTATAAGTCACCAGGAAATCCGTAACTTCCAAAACGCGCTGATAATTATTCGCTTCGCGCACAAAACCCTCTGCGGGCTTGCCGAGCTTTGCAACTTCATCAATCACCTTCTGCAACTCCGCCGCCGATAATTTATCTTTCGCCAGCACCAGCTCCGCCCGTTTCAATATCGAGTTATAATCATTCGCCCCAATATCGCCATGCACCTTAGTCACCCGCACCAAATTCCCCAGCGCGTTCTTGATACTCCCACCTAACGAACCGTCAGAAATTTCCGCCATATTCTTTTCCAAAATCTTCAAATCCGCGATCAGCTTCTCCCGCGTCACCACTCCGTTCGCAGCCTGCTCCAGCATATCCAGCCTGCCGTTGATATTGGGATCATCCCCCACAGCATCCCGCACAAATTCCAACTGCGTCTTGAACGCCGCATTATCCCCCAAAGACTCCTTCAAATCCCGCGCCGCAAAATATGCCAGCAACCCATTATTCTGCTCCGTCAATCCATCCAACCGCTTATTTATCTCGGCAATCTGCGATGCTGAACTCTCTTCCACCTTTGCTTCCGGTTTAACTTCCGCCACCGGCACAATTGCTTTAACCTCCACCTGCGGCACAAGCGCCGACGTGGTTTCTTGAACTACCTGCGGCTTATGAGGAAAATACTTTGGAAGAAAATAATATTTCGCCGCCAACGCGCCAACCAAGCACAAGGCCAGCATAAATATAAATTGCCGCAATATAATTATATGGCGACTTTTCACCGTAATTTTCATCGGCTTGACGTCGATAGTCTTACCTACCATATTTTCTCTGCTCCCAGGGCTATTGTAAAAGTCGCTAGGCCACGGCGAAAATAGATTTTTTCGAGCATTGCAGCGGAGCGTACAACTTGTACGTGAGCAGCGAAGCGCAGAAAAAGTCTATTTGCAGCAAGGACTAGTAGACTTTGACAATAGCGCCGCATTACATCTTCCTCGTCACAACATAATCCGCGAGCATACGCAGCACATTCGCCCGCTCATCAAATGGCTCCAAATGTGTTTTCGCCTGTTGCACCAACATCTGCGCCTGGTTGCGCGCGCGGTCAACTCCCAGTGCCGAAACCAGCGTCGCCTTGCCCTTGGTCTTATCCTGGCGCACCGGCTTCCCCGCAACTTTCGCCGAACTTTCCACATCCAGCAAATCATCCGTAATCTGGAACGCCAGCCCAACCGCATTAGCATATCCCCGCAAAGCCACCCGCAACTTCGGCGCCGCCTTGCCAAGAATTGCCCCCGCTTCGCATGAAACCATGAACAACGCTCCGGTTTTCATCCGCTGCAAATGGATAATTTCATCCACCGTCAATTTTTCATGTTCCGCATCCAAATCCATCATCTGCCCGCCGACCATTCCCGCATGGCCGGAAGCTTTGGCGATTTCCTTAATCAATTCACAACGCACCTGGGCGCTTTGATGCGTGGATTCATCCGACAAAATCTCAAACGCCAATGTCAGCAATCCATCCCCCGCCAAAATCGCCGCCGCTTCGCCGAATTTAACGTGGCAAGCCGGTTGCCCGCGCCGCGTATCATCATCATCCATCGCCGGCAAATCATCATGAATCAGTGAATACACATGGATAAATTCCAAAGCCGCCGCCGTCTGTATCGAAGTACTGCGCCCAACGCCAAACAACCCCGCAGATGCCGCCACCAAAAACGGACGTAATTTTTTACCCGCCGGAGCCAACGAAGAATATCTCATCGCCTCAACAACTTTCGCCTCACCGCAACGCGCCACATCCGGCAACAAACGGTCCATCTTTTCCTGTAAATCACCAACCACAAGGTCAATCGCTTTTTGTAAGTCAGTCTGGTAATTAGGCATATTTTGTTTCCTTGGTGGTGATGGAACCATCCTGGTTCTTGATAATATTCTCAACTTTCAATTTGGCATCGTTCAACTTCGCCTCGCAAATCGCGCGCAACGCATTCCCGCGCTCATAATCCTTTATCGCAGATTCCAAATCCACCTGCCCCGATTCCAGCTTGCGGACAATCTCCTCAAGCTCCTTGACCGCCTGTTCAAATGATAGTTCTTTAGCTTCCATAAGGTGAGAAGCACTAACAAGAATTGATAAAAAAAGCAATGGAAAGCTTTCGATAAGTGTATTAACTCTCTACTGATGGCAAAAAAACTTATAGAAGTGCTGCTGCTGATATTCCTCGCCCCGTTCCTGCTGGCCTTTGTGTTGACGCTGGTTTATTCCGTCATCCCACCCGTTTCCATCCCGATCATCGAACAAACCTTGAGCTTTGAAGATGTCCACTGGCGCTGGCGATCACATTCAAATATTTCCCCCAACTTAAGCCGCGCCATAATCGCCGCCGAAGATGCAAGATTCTGCGAGCATAATGGTGTTGATTGGCCCGCCGTAGAAAAAGTCGCCGGCAAAGCCGCACATTCCGGTAAACTAACCCGCGGCGCCTCTACCATCCCCATGCAAACCGCCAAAAACCTTTTCCTCTGGCCCCTCCCAGATATAATCCGCAAACCCTTGGAAATTCCGCTGGCAATGTGGATGGACTTCATCTGGAGCAAACAACGCATGATCGAAATCTACATGAACATCGCCCAATTCGGCGACGGAATCTACGGCGCCGAAGCCGCTGCCAGAGCCTATTTCGGCAAACCCGCCGCGAATCTCACACCACAAGAAGCCGCCCAACTAGCCTCCGTTCTCCCCAACCCCGAAAAACGCAACGCCGCCCGCCCTTTAGGGTATGTGGTTTATTATGCTGATATAATCAAGAGCCGCGCCAATTATTCTATAATGGGATGTATTAAGTGATTATTCCCTTATCACTGCTGGCTCATCACCAAGAGAACGAATCTTCGCCTGTATCTGTGGAGTTTGCGCCATCATCAAAATCACCGGCCCGAACGCGAGATTCTTCAACGCCCGCCCATGCACATCAACATCATCTTTCGGAATTTCATCCTTTTTTACCAAACCTTTATCCAGCAAATATGCCAGCATGATCGCCGCGCCTTCGATATCGCAGCGCAACAACCCATCCGGCGTTTTTGGTAATGTCATATGGGGTAAAAATAATCCGAACTGACTCGACCAGACATCCTCATCAGTCATAATATTACGACTACAAAACACAGCATGACAACCCAGCTTATTCAGATCTGCCTGCATGCGATAAAGCTCTTCACTTTTATCCTCCCATGGCTCACTATAAGGAAAAGTAACATGTGTATAATACCGCCCCGGCATCGGCGTATCTGGATCATCGGCACCAATTTCTTCCAGCCACTGCCATGCAGCAACTAAACCAAATTTCTGCGTAATACCGCAATTCATGTACACTCTCGTAACTTCACAAGCGCTGATATAGCCGCCAATCAATTTTGGAAAAGGCCTTTGCGCGATTTTTTCCCACGCCGCCTTTTCTTCGCCTTCTTGCATAAGGCCCATCATAGATGAAGCATGACCCTGTATGTTTATATGTCCCACAACTTGAATTTACAGGACAAAATGGATAAGTAAAGTTATATTAACTATGGTTTAAGAAGGAAACCCGCCGCCACCCAGCATATTCCCCAGCCCGCTCCGCATCAGCGCCTTTTTATCCATCTTCCCGAACTTCTTCATCATATCCGCCATATTCCGGTGTTGCTTCAGTAGCTTGTTCACCTCCGCTACCTGCACTCCCGCGCCTTTGGCCACTCGCACCTTGCGCGAGCCATTGAACATTTTCGGGTTTTTCCTCTCCCACGAAGTCATGCTCGACATAATCGCACGCATTTGCTTCATTGATTTCTGCGTCGCTTCATCTTCCAGTTTCTCATTAATCTGCGCCTTGATTTTCCCCAGTCCCGGAATCATCCCCATCAGCGAGCCTATCCCGCCCATTTTGTTCATCATATCAAACTGCTTCGCCAGATCATCCAAATCAAACTCCCCCTTCTTCATCCGCGCCTCAATGCGCTTAGTCTCCTCCTCGTCAATATGCTCCGCCGCCTTCTCCACCAGCGAAACGATATCACCTTTATCAAGAATTCGACCGGCGATACGCTCAGGATAAAACTCCTCAAATTCTTCAATCTTCTCCCCAACCCCAACAAACTTAATCGGCTTGCCGGTAATCGATTTCATCGAAAGCGCCGCCCCGCCGCGCCCATCGCCATCGATCCGCGTCAAAATAATCCCCGTCAACCCCAGCAAATCATTAAACGACTTCGCAATATTCACCGCATCCTGCCCCGTCAGCGAATCCGCCACCAGTAAAGTCTCACGCGGCTTGGCAATCGATTCGATCTCCTTGACCTCACGCATCAACTCATCATCAACATGCGTCCGCCCGGCAGTATCCAAAATCAGCACATCATAATGCTCGGCCTTTTTCATCGCGCGTTTGGTAATTTGCTGCGGCGTTTCCCCCTTTACAATCTCCAGCGAATCCACGCCAATCTGCTTGCCAAGAATCTCCAACTGCTCCTGCGCAGCCGGTCGATAAATATCCAACGACGCCAGCAAAACTTTTTTATTCTTCCGCGTTTTAAGCCGATTAGCTAACTTAGCCGATGAAGTAGTTTTTCCCGACCCCTGCAACCCCACCATCATAATCACAACCGGCGGTGCCGCGTTCAAATCCAGCTCCTGATTTTCCCCGCCAAGCATCGTCGTCAACTGGTCCTGTACCAGCTTAATCACCATCTGCACCGGTGAAATCGATTTCACAATTTCCGCGCCGGTAATCTTCTCCTTAGTAACCGCAATAAACTCCCGCACCACGGCAAGCGCCACATCCGCCTCAAGCAGCGCCACGCGCACTTCGCGCATTGCATCATCAATATCCGCCTCCGAAAGTGCAGCTTTGCCGCGCAACCTCTCAAAAACGCCGCCAAGTTTATCCGATAGATTCTGGAACATTGTCATTTACCTTTATTGCCTTATATATAACTTATAAAATAAACGTTTAAAGAGGTTTCTCATGAAATGGCTCCTGATCATCGCCGCCGTCATCGCAATTTTCGCCGTCACCGGCATCAATAAAATTCCAACATTGGAAGAAAAAGTCACCGCCTCCTGGGCGCAAGTGCAAAACCAATATCAGCGCCGCGCTGATTTAATCCCCAACCTGGTTTCCACCGTCAAAGGCTATGCCAAACATGAAAGCTCCACGCTCGAAGCCGTAGTCCAAGCCCGCGCCAATGCCACCAAAGTCACTATCAACGCCGATCAATTAAATGATCCGGAAGCCATCAAAAAGTTTGAAGCCGCGCAAGGCCAATTAAGCTCCGCACTTTCCCGCCTTCTCGCCGTTTCCGAAAATTACCCCAACCTGAAAGCCAATGATAACTTTATCGCTCTGCAATCTCAGCTCGAAGGCACCGAAAACCGCATCACCGTCGCCCGCCAGGATTACATCACCACCGTGCAGGAATATAACACCACCATCCGCACCTTTCCCGGCCTGATCTGGGCCAAAATCTATGGCGCCAAACCAAAAGCCAACTTCAGCGCCACCTCCCCTGAAGCCGAAACCGCGCCAAAAGTCCAATTCTAGATGAGATATTTTACTACCGCATTATTACTGTTCCTAATCTCCGGAGCAGCGCTGGCGGCCATAAAATTCCCCACTCTAACCGGCCGCGTTGTCGATAACGCCCATATATTATCGCCCCAAGCCGAATCCGATCTCACCCAACAACTCGCCGCGCACGAATCCAGCACTACGGAACAAATCGTCGTCGCCACCGTCCCCAGCCTCGACGGAAACGAAATCGAGCCATATGCCAACGGACTTTTCCGCCATTGGCAATTAGGCCAAAAAGATAAAAACAACGGCGTATTATTATTAGTCGCCCCCGCCGAACATCGAGTCCGCATCGAAGTCGGCTACGGTTTGGAAGGCATATTAACCGACGCCATCAGCAGCCAGATAATCCAAAGATTCATCCTCCCCAAATTCAAAACCAACGAACTCGAACGCGGCACTCTCGACGGCACCCAAGCTATCCTCACCGTCCTCGGCGGCGGCCAAATCGTCACCGCTCCACCGGAAATTTCCCAAAACAGCGACGGCATTCCACCCTGGCTAATTGTTGGCATATTCATAATCATCATCCTTTTCCGCATAATCTTTGGCGTTTGGCTAATCCCCAGTGGCGGCGGCTGGCGCGGCGGCGGCTTCAGCGGTGGTGGCGGCAGCTCCGGAGGCGGCGGCGCAAGTGGCAGGTGGTAAATGGAAACTCTATATTTTGGAATGCAATAACGGCGCCTATTACACCGGCATAACGCTCGACCTCACCCGCCGCCTGGCCGAACACGAATCCGGCAAAGGCGCAAAATACCTGCGCGGCAAAGCCCCCTTCAAACTCCTCCACACCGAATCCTTTAAAACCCGCAGCCTCGCCCAAACCCGCGAAGCCAAAATAAAATCCCTCTCAAAACCTGCAAAGATAAAATTAGTCTCAAAGAAATAATTAAAAACTCAATTCAACACCATTCGCATAAAATCACTTCACATTTAATATTACATGAATAATATTCGTCATCGCGCACTTGTTGCGCGATCCGGCCTGCCATCCGAAGCCTTGGCGAAGGATGATTAGCGCAGCATGTAAGCCGGTGCCACTTGAACCAGACCCCGCAACAAGTGCGGGGTGACGTGTAGGAATGAAGAAAGAATGACCGCATATAACATCATCGATCACGAATATGACGTCGTAGTAGTCGGTGCCGGTGGCGCTGGGCTTCGTGCCACGTTCGGCATGGCGCAAGCTGGCCTCCGCACCGCGTGCATCACCAAACTTTTCCCCACCCGCTCCCACACCGTCGCCGCGCAAGGCGGAATTTCTGCCGCGCTTGGCAATATGGGCGCGGATGACTGGCGCTTCCACATGTACGACACCGTCAAAGGCTCCGACTGGCTTGGCGACCAGGATGCAATCCAATATATGGTGCAAAGCGCCCCCGCCGCGATCATCGAGCTGGAACATTATGGCGTCCCATTCTCCCGCACTCCGGAAGGCAAAATCTACCAGCGCCCATTCGGCGGTATGACCACTGATTACGGCAAAGGCACCGCCCAGCGCACTTGCGCCGCGGCTGACAGAACCGGCCACGCAATCTTGCACACGCTTTACCAACAATCCTTAAAACACAAAGCCAAATTCTTCATCGAATATTTCGCACTTGATTACATCATGAATGACGAAGGCGAATGCGTCGGCGTCATCGCCTGGTGCCTTGATGATGGCTCCATCCACCGCTTCAACGCCAAAATGGTCGTCAATGCTACCGGCGGCTATGGCCGCGCCTATTTCTCCGCAACTTCCGCCCACACCTGCACCGGCGACGGCGGCGGTATGGCCCTTCGCGCTGGGCTGCCATTACAAGATATGGAATTCGTCCAGTTCCACCCCACCGGAATTTATGGCGCTGGCTGCTTAATCACCGAAGGCGCGCGCGGCGAAGGCGGATATTTAGTGAACTCGAACGGCGAACGCTTCATGGAACGCTACGCGCCAAACGCCAAAGATTTAGCCTCACGCGATGTCGTCTCCCGCTCGATGACCATGGAAATCCGCGAAGGCCGTGGCGTCGGCGAACATAAAGACCATATCTTCTTACACCTCGACCATCTCGACCCGGCAATCCTGCACGAACGCCTCCCCGGAATTTCTGAATCCGCCAAAATCTTTGCCGGAGTAGACGTCACCAAACAACCAATCCCAGTTCTCCCCACCGTACATTACAACATGGGCGGCGTCCCCACTAATGTCCACGGCGAAGTCATGACCAAAAAACCCTCCTCCAACCTCCTCCCTGATGGAGGAGGCTTATCTTCCCCCCTCCCTCAGGGAGGGGCCGGGGGCGGGTCATCCGACGGTGAAATAGTCCCGGGCCTGATGGCCATCGGTGAAGCCGCCTGCGTCTCTGTCCACGGTGCCAACCGCCTCGGCTCCAATTCCCTCCTCGACCTGGTAGTCTTTGGCCGCGCCGCCGCCATCCGCGCCAAGGAAATCATCAAACCTGGCCAAAAAAATCGCGATCTCCCGAAAAATTGCAGTGACAAAGCCATGGCAAGATTCGATAAAATCCGCCACGCCAACGGCGCAGTGCCAACCGCAGATTTGCGTTTAAGCATGCAAAAAACCATGCAACAACACGCCGCCGTTTTCCGCACTGCTGAAAGTTTAAAAGAAGGCGTCGCCAAAATGCAAAAAATCCACAGCGCTTTCAGCGACATCAAAACCACCGATCGCGGCATGATCTGGAACAGCGACCTGATGGAAGCGCTGGAACTGGACAACTTGCGCGACCAAGCCCTGGTAACAATCGTCTGCGCCGAAAACCGCCACGAATCCCGCGGCGCCCACGCCCACGAAGACTACCCGGAACGCGACGACAAAAACTGGCAAAAACACTCAATCTGCTGGCTGGACGACAAGGGCAGCCATAAAATCGATTACCGGCCGGTGCATATGTATACGCTGACTGATGAGTGTGAGGTGGTTCCGGCGAAGAAGCGGACTTATTGATTTACATTAAAGATTCTGGCATAATCAACAATTATGCAGAAATTAAAGCCATTGCCTCAAGAACTAGAATCAATTGAAAAATTGGTATTTGATTTTTATCATGTCCGATTAAGAGAACTAACCGCGAATTTAATTGATAAATCTCCTAATGACGCCCGATCAATAAATTCCGCGCTACATGAATTAGGTACAAGGCTACAAACTATTTGTTTAAGAATGGACCGCAGCTACGAATTATCAATAGATTTATGCAACTTAATATGGGCTGAAGCTACAATTTATACCGCACCACCGACTGAAACAGACAGTGATTTAACCCATGCTAAAGCAGGTCTTTATGAACCGGTAGTGGATTTTATACTTGCCGTAAAAAAGCAAATCGAAACTTATGCATCCCAAAAGCGGGAACCTGTGGTAGAAAGCCGGACAAAATGATTGAGAACAGCCTCTATTTGCATAATTTCATTTATTCTTAATTCCGCCCCCCTATAATCCACTTTATGAACCTCGATCAGCTCCGCGAATATAAGCCGCAAATCCTTGCCGTGTCGAAAAATTATGGCATTTCCGACATACGCGTTTTCGGCTCCGTAGCACGCGGGGAAGCGACGCAAAATTCCGATGTGGATTTCCTGGTGAGTTTCACCAGGCCGCTAGGGTTTGCTTATGCAGGATATATAATGGCCCTTTCTGAACTCTTGAAAACGAAAGTTGATGTAGTTACCGAAAAGGCACTTAAAGACCGCCTTCGCCCCCATATATTAGCTGAAGCGGTACCGCTATGAAAAGAAAGGAAAGGGAATATCTTCTTTCCATATTGGATGCGATTGAAGAAATCCGGCATCACCAGAAAAACCACGATCCGCGCACCGCTGAGCGGGCAATTATTTATGAGCTTATCAAGATCGGAGAGGCTGTTAACAGGTTAAGCAAAGACATCCAATCTAAATATGACAATATACCCTGGGCAGAAATTGTCGCTTTCAGAAACATCCTTATCCATCAATATTTGGATGTAGAAATGGACTCTGTTCGCTTTGTAGTTGACAATGATTTGGATGAGTTAAAAAATACGGTTAAGAAAATTCTAGATGAGATGGAATAATAGTTATGGTTGAATTCGTACTCCCCAAAAACTCGCGCGTCGTAAAAGGTGGCAAAACCTATAAAGCCGCCGATGCCAAGCGCATCAAAAAATTCCAGGTCTATCGCTGGAACCCGGAAGGCGAATCCAATCCGCAGCTCGATACATATGAAGTCGATCTCGACAAATGCGGGCCGATGGTGCTGGACGCCATCATCAAAATCAAAAACGAAATGGATTCCACCCTCACCTTCCGCCGCTCGTGCCGCGAGGGAATCTGCGGGTCGTGCGCCATGAACATCGACGGCACCAACACGCTGGCCTGCACCAAATCCATCGACGAAATCAAAGGCGACGCCAAAATTTATCCCCTCCCGCATATGGACGTTGTCAAAGATTTAGTCCCCGACCTAACCCACGCCTATGCCCAATTAGAATCCATCCAACCCTGGCTAAAAGCCGATTCCACGGCTCCTGCAACCGAGCGCCTGCAAAGCCCGGAAGACCGCGCAAAATTAGACGGCTTATATGAATGCATCCTTTGTTTCTGCTGCCAGACCTCTTGCCCCAGCTATTGGTGGAACAGCGATCGCTACCTCGGCCCCGCCGTCCTCCTCCAAGCCTATCGCTGGCTGGTCGACAGCCGCGACGAAGCCACGGGAGAGCGCCTAAACGACCTAGAAGACCCTTTCAAACTCTACCGCTGCCACACCATCATGAACTGCGCCAAAGCCTGCCCGAAAGGCTTGAACCCGGCACGGGCGATTGCGGAGACGAAGAAGATGATCGTGGCGCGGAAGGTTTAAAATCCAGTGTAAACCAATAATGTCATTCCCGCGCAGGCGGGAATCTTGGCAGATGGTTTCACAATCGACACCGGCAAAAATCCCCGCCTGCGCGGGAATGACAGTTTATGGAGTTAGAATCAGCCAATCCCCCTCAACCCTAAAACTCCGCATCCGATCCAAAAAGCTCATCCCCAGCAGCGAAACATCCAACTCGCCCTCGTTGACGGAAGCATAGATTTCCCCACTCTGATATTTCCCGATCTCCAGATTCTTCAGCTTCACCGAAGCCGCGCGCGTGCGGCCGTTCGCTGTGGTAAAAATCTTGTTGAACACCAGCTCACTCTCATAAAACCCCACCCGCTTTGCATCCTCCCGCGTCAGCACAATATCCGCCGCGCCGGTATCCACCATAAATTCCACACTCACTCCATTTACTAACGCATTGATATGAAAATGCCCGTCATCCGCGCGTGAGAATTCCATGCTGCCATCCTCATTAACCGCCGCGCTACCCGCCACCAGTGAATTATAAAATTTGCTGTTCTTAAGCTCCGGCCAATAAACCACGCCGCCAAAAACCACCGCGATAATCACCAGCCAGCCAAGCGCCATTTTCGCCCCTCGCTTAAATTGCCCGCGCCCACGGCTCAACAGCGCCGAAATAATAATCGCGCTCCACACAACCGCATAAATCTTATCACCTGTATCAATCATGGCATAGCCCTCAGGAACGTCGCCCCGCACTTATTGAGGGGTCTATTTACATATACCGAATCTTGCAATAGGTCCCGCAACAAGTGCGGGATGACAGTTGGTATAGGATTCATCCTTTCTTCGGCAAACTCCGAAAAATCGGGTCAGTCAGCCATAATGGCAACATATTCACAAAGCGTATGAGATAATACATCCGCTTCGGGAAATAAATCCGCCTATGCCGCTTCCACAATCCATAGCGGATAACATGCGCCGCATCCGCCACTTCCATCAACATTGGCATGCGAAAATTATTAATCGCCGTCAGCGGCGTCTTGATATATCCCGGCCCAATTGTAGTCACCAAAACCTTATCTTTCCGTAACACCCCGCGCAACGCATCCGCATAAGCAGTAGCGCAAGCCTTACTCGCCGAATATGCCGGCGCACTAGGCAAAGCCCGCAAACCCGCCAATGACGCCATCACCGCAATATGCCCGCGATATCCGTCAACAGTGTTCTGGTTCCGCGCCTTATCCACCATCGGCAAAACTGTGTTCAACACGCCGCCGATATTCACCGAGAAAATCTCGCGCACCGCGTCATTATCTACACCTTCCGCCATGCCACCGGAAATCCCGGCATTGGCAATTACCAAATCAATCCGCGGCAAATCCTTGATCCACTTATCCATCGCCACATCGTCACAAACATCCAGCGCCTTGGTTTCCACCCTTGCGCCTTTAGCCATACACTCCGCAGCCACATCCGCCAATTTCTGCTGGCTGCGTCCGTTCAAATATAAAAACACTCCCGGCCCCGCATATTGCCGCGCCAGCTCCGCCCCCAATCCGCTGGAAGCCCCAGTAATCAAAATCGACCGCGGAGAAACCACTTCCTTACGCTTCGCCTGCATCTTTGCTATCGCGGCAAACAGCTTACCGATATTGTAACTAATCTTCCTGGTGACTACGTAAAATTGCCCACGCATTTATTTTTTGCCTATTTAAAATATATGACTAATATACGCGCATGTTACGGGTTGGCAATAGGCAAGGAATATGCGTGGTATTATCTTCACCTTCGGGTGCGGGCAAAACCACAATCAGCCGCAAACTTTTGGAGAGCGACAGGGAAGTCGAAATGTCCGTCTCCTGCACCACCCGCCCGCCACGCAATGGCGAAGTTGACGGCGAAGATTATTATTTCGTCAGCAAAGATAAATTCAAAGAGATGATCAACAAAGGCGATTTCCTGGAACACGCCGAAGTCTTCGGCCATTTCTATGGCACCCCAAAAAGCTTCGTCGACGCACGCTTAAACGAAAGCAAGGACGTGGTTTTTGATATCGACTGGCAAGGCACACAACAATTACGCAGCAAACTGGAAAAGCAATTAGTCAGCATTTTCATTCTCCCCCCCTCAATGGAAGAACTGGAAAAACGCCTCCGCACCCGCGCCCAGGACGCTGAGGAAGTCGTGCAAAAACGCATGAAAAAAGCCAGCCGAGAAATCTCCCACTGGAACGAATATGATTATGTAATCGTCAACGAAAACCTGGAACAAGCCATGGCCGACGTAGAAAAAATCGTCCAAGCCGAACGCCTGAAACGCACCCGATATCCAGGCATGGAAAACTTTGTGCAAAATTTGCTGTTTAATTAACACCATCCGAGGAAGGGCACTAGACCCGACCGAGCGAGCCCATTGAGGGCGACAGCTTGAGCATAGCGAAAATGCGCGGCGCTTGAGCGCAAATTAAAACTATTCCTTATCTGAAATATGCCCATCATCCGATTCGATGATGTCACTGTTATCTTCTTCCAGATCCACCAAAACCTTATCCTCGCCCTTATGGCGCTCAGGACTGTCTTCCGGTTCCATCTCATCGCGGATTTCGTCATCCAGTTCTTCAACTGCCGCTTCGTCATCCAATTCTTCAATGACCTCGTCATCCAACACAATTTCAATTTCTTCCTCAGGCTGTTCTTTCGCACCGGCTTTTTTGCGGCCGCGTTTTGGTTTGGCAATGCTTTCAGGATTAAATACTGTTGCGCATTTCGGGCATTTTATCGGATCTTTCTCCAGGTCATAAAATTTCGCCGCGCATGCCTGACAAATTCTTTTAGTGCCGATTCCCATTTTTAATGTCCCTATTTATATCGTGCCTTTAAGGGGAAATTTTACGCCTGTAAAGTAAAATCTTTATTAATTGCGCTCAAGCGCCGCGCATCGCTTCGCTCAAGCTTCTCGCCCTCAATGAGCTTGCCTTCGCGGCGCTCGGATTCCATAGCATCACTTTTCTTAAACCAGTCTCTGTATCGCGACCATCGGGAGGGCAAGGCCATAATTCTAATTCTTGAGGCCGGGAAGCTCTCTTGCGCGGCGCTTGAGCGCAAATTATAAGCTGCAGTGGCTACCATCACAATAGGGGGCATTTTGAGTGCGCTTACACCCACATAATTCATAGCTTGCAGCCTCACTAACAAAGAATTTCAGGGACTTAAATCCCGTCGGCTCCGGGTTCTTATGGCTGCCATCGCAAAACGGGTCTTCTTTTGAAAGCCCGCAAGTGCACCATGAATATTGAACACCGGGCTGCAACTCCTTTGCATAAGGTGATCTTTGACAAATACGCGGTAATTCCATATCAATATGCCTCAGATGGCAGTTTATACAAAATTAAACCGGAAAGATGTAGAAGAATTTGTCGCCCGCTATGATATCGGGGATTTGAAAAACTTTTCCGGCATTGAAGAAGGCATTCAGAACACAAATTACCTCATTGAAGCCAGCAAGGGCAAATTCATCCAGACTATATATGAGACATATGTAGATACAAAAGACCTCCCCTTCTTCATCGCCCTCACCGACCATCTGCGCAACAAGGGCATCAATTGCCCGGTAACATTGAAAGATAAAAGCGGCGTGCAAATCCAAAACCTGAACGGCAAAAAAGCCTGCCTGATCTCATTCCTGAATGGCAAAGGCGTAACCAAAATCGAAGATTACCATTTAAGCGAACTAGGCTCACAAGTCGCACGAATGCATTTGGCCGTTGGTGATTTGCATCTGTCCCGCAAAAACGATTTCGGTTTGAGCAAATGGACCAAACTCCTGGAACAAATCGGCCCATGCGCCGATGAAATCTCCCCCGGCCTCACCCAAACCATTGCCGATGAAATCTACTTCCTCGCCGCTAACTGGCCTTTCGGTTTACCTGGAGGCATCGTCCACACCGACATCTTCCCTGACAACGTATTTTTTGAAGGTGAAAAAATCACCGGCATCATCGATTTCTATTTCGCCTGTACTGATTATTTCGCCTATGACATCGCCATAGTTTTCAATGCCTGGAATATCCATAATAACCCAGCACAGCAAAATATTTTCTTAAATAGCTATGAAGCCATCCGCCCTCTGGAGCCGGAAGAAAAATCCGCCCTGCCAATATTATTACGCGGCGCCGCCTTGCGCTTTTTGCTGACCAGAACTTATGACTGGTTCAACACCCCAGCCGGCGCCCAGGTAAAGCGAAAAAACCCAATGGAATATGTTGAAAAACTAAAATCCTTAAACCTCCAATAACCGTCATTGCGAGCATAGTAGGCATTGTTGCATGGCTCGGTAAGTTATTGATATTTGATTACCAATAACAGACACCGTCATCCTCGCCCGCTTGGGCGGGGATCCAGGATCAAACACTCCGCCGGTGGCTGTAGCCCTGGATCCCCGAACCTTCGGTTCGAGGATGACAGTCTTATTTCTGTTACGGAATCTTAAACATACAACAATGCGCACTGCGCTCACTATGACGGCAACAGATACTTAACCGAGGATAAGCCCGCCGCCCTTTCCGGGCGCGAAATGTGAGCTTGGGTTATATGAAGTATAACCTGCATGATAGCTATCTTTACTCACCACTCCCGCCGATCTTAAAGTATTAATCAGCTCACTCAAGTGACGCTCCCGCGTCGCCAAATCAGGGTGCTTATGCAGCTCACGATCCTCGCTATTACCCATATTATCTCCCAATCCCAATTTACCACGCGGGCACTTAAGGAATGATTAAAAAAGGCTTAATCATGCATGGGTATTGAATAAATATTGAATCTAATTTCAAGAACATCCCGTAAATTACGCTAGGATGAGCCGAAAATATTAGTTTTGCGAGCACTGGAGCGGAGCGTATTTTTCATACGTGAGCACCGGAGCGCAGCAAAACTAATATTTGCAGGCCATCATAGTTAGTAATTGACGGGATGTTCGAAGTAATGCAGTATTTTCGCATATGGCTCAATTCTTAGATTACAACAAAATCATCGATCAATCGATGCGCGGCATTGTCAAAAAGTGCCTGAAATTCGTGGAGAAAAAAGGCGGAAAACTGCCTGGTAACCATCATTTCTATATCACTTTTGACATCAACTTCGCTGGCGTCAAAATCTCCAAAAACCTGTCCAAAATGCATAATGACCAAATGACTATCGTCATGCAGCACCAGTTTTGGGATTTGGATGTCCAGGACGAAAAATTCAGCATCGTCCTCAGCTTCAACGGCGTCCGCGAAAAACTGGAAATCCCATATGACGCATTGATTTCCTTCGCCGACCCATCAGCCCGCTTCGGCCTCCAATTCAACAACGACGATGAATTAATCTCGCCAGAAGACGGCGATGAAGAAATCGATGAAGAAATCTTGCAAAGCCTATTGAACCTCGATGACGAAGCCAATGCCAACACCAACAGCGGCAAAAAACCAAAAAAAGGTGAGAAGAAAGCCGACCCTTCCTCCAAAATCATCTCCATCGACAGCTTCCGCAAGAAATGATTTTCGCCCCAAACACTCAATCTAGCCGTCATCCTGAGCAACGCGAAGGATCTTTCGCATACTCAAAACTTGACGGCGCAAGCGAAAGATCCTTCGCGTTGCTCAGGATGACGGAGTATAAATTATGAGCTTCGCTAGTTTAATCCCCGCCCAAACTTCTGAATCCACAGTCCGGGATTACTACTCGCTGCTCAAACCCCGCGTAATGTCGCTGGTCGTTTTCACCGGCGGTTGCGGCCTTCTCCTCGCTCCCGGCCATATCCACCCAATCATCGCATTAATCGCCATCCTCTGCATTGCCCTCGGCTCCGGCGCTTCCGGCGCTATCAATATGTGGTATGACCGCGATATCGACGCCGTGATGAAACGCACGCAAAACCGCCCTATCCCCGGTGGCCGCGTCAATCCTGACGAGGCGCTAGGCTTCGGCATCGCCATGGCCATCGCCTCTGTCGTCATCATGGGCCTCGCCACCAACCCTGTCGCGGCTGTGGTTCTCACCGCCGCAATATTATTTTATGTTTTCATCTACACAATCTGGCTAAAACGCTCCACGCCACAAAATATCGTAATCGGCGGTGCTGCCGGTTCCTTCCCGCCCATGATCGGCTGGGCCGCCGTCACCGGCGATGTCACCACAATGCCAATAATTTTATTCGCCATAATCTTCCTCTGGACCCCACCACATTTCTGGGCCCTGTCACTATTAATCAAAGACGAATACAAAAACGCCAAAGTCCCAATGCTCCCGGTAGTCAAGGGCGAAGAATTCACCCGCCTCAACGTCCTGGTCTATACTTTCATCCTAGCCGCCTTCTGCGCCACGCCGGTTATCCTTGGCTATTCCGGCTATGTCTACGCAGTCTCCGCTGTCATATTAAACGCAATTTTCATCTGGAAATCATTGCGCCTCTACCGATACAAAACTAATACAGAGGCCAAAAAAACCTTTCTTTATTCAATATCATACCTGTTTTTGCTTTATGGCTCACTGGTAGCTGATAAATTCCTGTTATGGAAAATTTAGCCGCCGACCCGGTCTCCTCCTTCCGCGTCTTCGCCTTCGGCTTTTTAGCAGGCAGCTTGTTCGCCATCCTGATCATGCTGATCTTCGACTGGATAAGATCGCGCCGCGACGGCAATTAATTATATCTGCTCAACTTCCGTCCGCTCCCGCAAAATTCGCCGCAATTTCGCCTCCCGGTGCGCGATAAATATGGCGCTGGCGGTAATAATTCCCGCACCGAGATATGCATAAACATCCGGTACTTCCCCGAATGCGAAATAAGCAATCACGCTGGCGATAATCAACCGCGTGAAATCAAACGGCAAAGTCAGCGTCACATCCACCAGCATATATGCCCGCGCCAGGGAATAATGGCCGATGATGGAACAAACCGCCAGCGCCACGGACCAGATGAACATGCTCATATTAAGCAGGTGCCAATGAGTGAAAGCAAGCGGAATCGAAAACACGCCCATCCATAAATGCATATGAAACATCATGTTGAAGGGCGTTTCAGTATTGGTGAGTTTTTTGACGATGACTAACGCAATCGACATAAAAAAACATCCACCCAAAACCGCAAGTGCCGGCAAACTAACTTCCGCCATCCCCGGCCGCAAAATTATCAGTGTGCCGAGGAAACCAATAATAACGGCAGCCCACCTCCGCACGCCCATTTTCTCTTTGAGAAATATCACCGCCGCAAACGCCGCAAAAATCGGCGTCGAGAAACTAAGCGCCGTCGCCGTTGCCAGCGGCAACCGCCCCAACCCATAAAACCACAAAGTCATCGAAGTCAGCCCGAAAATGATGCGCATGAAGTAAAGCGAGCGGTTGCGAATTTTCAAATCCATTTTTTCTTTGCGCAGGAAAACAAACGGAACCAAGATACCAATCGCCACCATATTCCGGATAAAAACCAACTGCGCCGACCCAACCCCCAAATCTGTCAAATGCCTGACAATTGCTGTAAGTATCGGAAAACTAACACAAAACACCAGCGTCCAGGCAATCCCCAGGGTTTCTTTTGAATATTTAGGCATATGTTTTTATAGCGTTTTTGAGCTTATGTAACAAGGGTGTAATATAGAAATGCTATTTATACTTATGGCTAAACAGCATAATTTTACAGAACTTCGCGACCAATTTAACAAACTGGGCATTGAGTATTTTAAGGCCGAACTCATCAGAGAAAAGATTGGAGATTCTGGCTCTTCTCGCTCTTCAAAAAATACTGTTGGCTTACATTTTAAGATAGATAGGGGTTTCTCAGATTTTCATATAGCTAAAGATTTAACCAGAACACTAACAAATATGACCGGCATTCAATTTGCTGCTCTTCGCACCTTTACTCATAATCCTCGGGGGCAAGCTCCCACCCAAAAACGCAAAGAAAAATTTTATGTTTCTGCGCGAGTAAGCGAAACCGATTCCGAATTATCTAGAACATTACTTACCAGAGGCAGTCGATTGAAAGAAATTGTAGACTTCAAA
Organism: Alphaproteobacteria bacterium; assembly: GCA_043757405.1. Classification (GTDB taxonomy): domain Bacteria; phylum Pseudomonadota; class Alphaproteobacteria; order Rickettsiales; family 21-14-0-20-44-7; genus JABDBO01. Next base: position 145,156 of record JAYVPI010000016.1, on the reverse strand, counting down.
ATTCAAGAAGATGCCACCAGACGGCAAATTCGCGGAGATTCATGGGTACTTAGGACAATTGATAAAAGATTAGACACAAATCTAGGCTTGATACTACAAGAACGCGAACGAGGCCGTATAACCCTGACCGAGATGCAGTCTCTGCACGAAAAAACAAGAACCACACTTACTAGGATAGAAACTTCTCTCGGCAAACCCGAGACCTCTCGTCGATAAGACTAACTCTCCAATATAATTGAATATTTTAATTTCTTCTATGTTATGCCATTTTTGACACAGGCTTTTGAAAGCCGCGGAATCTGCCAGGTTTTTCTTAATTTTGAATTAAAAGCCCAAGAAAATCAGATGTATCCGAACTAAAAATATAAAATTCCCATAAAAACCCCTTGACGCGCCCAGTCGATGAGCGTATATTCCCATTGTTACCCATATTATCCCAACTTTTCCCAGAGAGTTTTCCCAGACTCTCTGGGATATAAGTTCTTAAAGACTCGCTTTAAGGATAACGGGTATCTATTTGTTAATAAAGGATACTCGAAAGTATATGGCGTTATTTCTATCAACCTTTGCCAAGAAGATAGACAAGAAGGGAAGAGTCTCCGTCCCAGCCCAGTTCCGTGCCTCCCTCACCGAAGAATCATTCGGCGGCATCGTCGTATACAGCTCCTTCATCAACTCCTGTATCGAAGCGGCCAGCATGAGCCGGATCGAAAAATTATCCAATGGAATCGACAACCTCGACCCGTTCTCCGACGAGCGCGATGCGTTTGCTACGGCAGTGCTCGGCGGTTCATTCCAGCTGCAATTCGATTCCGAAGGCCGTGTCACTTTGCCGCCGGAACTAACCGCAGCAGCAAAAATTGACGAAGACGTAGTTTTCGTGGGCAAAGGCCCAACTTTTGAAATTTGGGAACCAAAAGCCTTCACAATTTATTCCGAAAAAGCCCGCAAAATGGCCTTGGAAAAACGCGGGCAGCTGAGACTCGGAGGCAAAAATGAATAATTCGATGCATAAGCCGGTGATGATTGACGAAGTTTTGCACTACCTCGCGCCCAAAGATGGTGAGACATATATAGATGCAACTTTCGGCGGCGGCGGATATACACGCGCGATTTTGGCAGCGGCGAAATGTCGCGTGATCGCAATTGACCAGGATCCATCGGTAAAAGCATATGCCGAAAAAATTTCTGGTGATTTCCAATTCATCGAAGGAAATTTTGGGGAGCTGGAAAATTTAGTTTCCGAAAAAGTTGACGGCATTGTTTTCGATATCGGAGTTTCGTCGATGCAGATTGATAATGCCGAGCGCGGTTTCTCGTTTATGAAAGACGGACCGCTTGATATGCGCATGAGTTCCCGCGACCAAACCGCCGCCGAATTTTTGAATTCCGCAGATGAAAAATTTATCGCCGATGTAATTTATAAATACGGCGAAGAAAAATTTTCGCGCAAAATTGCAAAAGAAATTGTCAGCTCGCGTCCGCTCGCCACGACGATGGATTTAGTCGCCGCAGTTCATCGCGTTCTCGGCAAAGGCGGGAAAATAAATTCCGCGACAAAAACTTTTCAAGCGATTCGCATTTACATCAACGATGAACTGGAATCCCTAGAACGCGCTCTGGCAGCCAGTTTGAAGCTGCTGAAAAAAGGCGGACGATTAATTGTCGTCACCTTCCACTCGCTTGAAGACCGCATCGTGAAAACCTTTTTGAAAAATAATTCCTACCAAAACTTGAACCAAAACCGTCATCAGTTTTTTGGTGATTTCGACCCCCAGAATTTACATAATAAAAAAAGTGAAGAAAAAATAAACTTTACACTTGAAATGATTTCAAAAGCGATTAAGCCTAAGGATATGGAAATAAAATCTAATCCTCGCGCAAGATCCGCTAAACTTAGAATAGCAACAAAAACAGGAGATTAGACCATGCGCAGCACAACCATCATCACTTGGATAATTTTTATTCTCCCTATCGCGCTCGGATTATTTTATGTGAAGCATGTCGTCGCGAATTTGGAAACCGACCTCACCTCTCTCAACAAGAGCATCAAATCCGACCACGAAGAAATTCATGTACTCACCGCTGAGTGGACATACTTGAGCCGCCCGGAAAGAGTTCGCCAACTCTCCGGCAAATATCTTGATCTCGCCCCGACAAAAAGCACGCAGATCGCCGATATCCACCAAATCCCTATGGCAAATGACGGTGCGTTATTAGTACAGAGCAGCTATTGACGCTTCGCTTAATGCCGAATAAAATACCTGCAGCATGTATGAAAATATCCCCGGAGAATCGCCCGAAATAAAAAACCGCAAAAATTCAGCAATGGTCAAAAGCAGGTTAGCTTTAATCGCCTGCTTTTTTATTTCCGGTTTCCTCGCAGTTTCATTTAAAGCCACCGAAGTTATGATCTTCGGCGATAAATGGCGCAAAATAGCAATCGCCAAACCAGCTGAAAAACCTGAACGCATGGAGATTGTCGACCGTAACGGCGTGATCCTCGCCACCAATCTCCACACCACCAGTATCTATGCCAACCCGCAGGAGATGATTGAAAAGAAAGATGCGGCTAAGAAATTATCCTCAGCCTTGCGCGAAGTTAATATGACTGATTTGCAAAAAGAATTCGCCAGCAAAAAAGTTTTTACCTGGATCAAACGCAATGTCACCCCTAATGAACAAAAAGCCGTCAACCAACTCGGTATTCCCGGTGTTTATTTCACCCAAGACATCGCCCGCGTTTATCCGCAAGGCAAATTACTTGGTCATGTCCTTGGCTATGTTGATGTTGATAATCACGGCATCGCCGGCGTCGAAAGAGAATTTGAAGATTTACTGAATTTCAATAATGGAGAACCGTTGCAACTTTCCATAGACATCAAATTACAACAAATCCTCCGCGAAGAATTATCCAAAGCTATCGGTGATTATAAAGCCATCGGCGGCTCCGGCATCGTAATCGACGTCACTAATGGCGAAGTCATGGCGCTAGTCAGCATGCCCGATTTTGATCCAAATAGCCCCGGCACAGCCACCCCCGATGAAAAATTCAACCGCGCCACTCTCGGTACATATGAATTAGGTTCAGTCATGAAAGGCTTCACCGCTTCTGTCGGAATAGATACCGGCAAAGTCAAACCAACTTCAGTTTTTGACGCCACTCACTCGCTGCAGATCGGCAAACGCACCATCCATGATTACCACGCGCAAAAACGTATGTTGACTGTTACCGAGATTCTTGAATATTCCTCCAACGTCGGCACCGCGCGCATGGGGTTGCTCATCGGCAGCCAGGCTTTGCATGATTATTTCGGCAAATTCGGGCTCTTCGATCTTGTGCCGCTTGAACTGCCGGAGCGTGGCAAACCGCAAGTGCAAAAAAAATGGACTGACATCGTCACCGCCACAGTTTCCTTCGGCCACGGTATCGCAGTTACCCCCGCACACATCGCGCGCGGCTATCAGGCGATCGTCAATGGCGGGTTTTTACATCCGCTCACTGTCATGAAACGCAAGCCGAATGATGTAGTGGAATCAATACAAGTCATCAGCAAAAGCTCCTCTGATCAAATGCGCGAAATGTTGCGCAGCATTGTAATTTCCGGCACCGGCAGAAATGCTGATGCCGAAGGTTATCTCGTCGCCGGTAAAACCGGAACGGCGGACAAGGAGATTAACGGCAGATATAATAGCGCCAAAGTTATTTCATCCTTCGTCGGCATCTTCCCCATCAGCAGCCCGAAATATTTGGTTTATGTCGTAGTTGACGAACCGCAGGAAAAAACTCACGGCGTGCGCCCAACCGCCGGTATCGTTGCCGCACCGATCATCAAAAACTTCGTTGGCCGCGCCGGGCCTCTGCTCGGATTGAAGCCAGATTTCGACTCCACGCCGCCAAGCGATACTTTCACCAACATAATTGACAATGCAACTTTCCAAACTGTTCTCAACCGATAAAAACCTGGAAATCAACGGGCTAACCAGCGATTCCCGCAAGGTGGAAAAGGGCTTTTTATTCTTCGCTATCAAGGGCAAAAATTCCGACGGGCATAATTATATCAAACAAGCCATTGAACGCGGAGCTGCCGCAATAATCGGTGAAAACCCGGCTGTGATTTTGCCTGTTCCATATCTCACCAGCAAAAACATCCGCCACGATTTAGCAGTTGCCGCCAGCAATTTTTATACCCAGAAACCAAAATCAATCGCCGTTGTAACCGGTACTAACGGCAAAACCTCAGTCGCCGATTTCACCCGCCAATTATGGGAGTTAGACGGCAAAGATGCCGCTTCCATCGGCACATTAGGTTTCGTCAAAAAAGATGAGGTAATACAATTTGAAGCGGACAACACTTCACCCGGCCCAGTGGTTTTGAACGAGCTTTTGACGCATGCCAAAGACGCAGCAATAATCGAGGGCTCAAGTATTGGCCTTGAACAACACCGCCTTGACGGCTTAAAAATCAACGCCGCCGCTTTCACCAATTTTACCCGCGACCATTTGGATTATCACAATTCGATGGAAGATTATTTCCACGCCAAGACCTTATTATTCTCACGCAACATGGAAGAAGGCGTCGCCGTTCTCAACTCTGACATTCCCGAATATGACAATTTGAAAAAGATCTGCACCGAACGCAATCATGAAATTATCACCTTCGGCTCTTCAGGAGATTTGCAATTAGTCGAATCCATTCCTTCCCATGAAGGACAAATCATCAAACTTGATATCTTCAACCGTCCCTCCGAATATAAAATCCTCCTGGCCGGAAAATTCCAGGCCGAAAATATCCTCTGCGCCCTTGGCCTTGCCATTGCTTGTGGTATGAACCAAGAGAAAGCCCTCTCATATATATCCAAACTTAAATCCATTCCCGGCCGCATGGAACAAGCCACAGCGGGAATCTTCATCGACTACGCCCACACCCCGGACGCTCTGGAAAACGCCCTCACCTCCCTGCGCCCACACGCGAAAAAGCGGCTAATAGTCGTTTTCGGCTGTGGCGGTGACCGTGACAAAGGCAAGCGCCCGGAAATGGGGAAAATCGCAAATGAATTGGCAGATGTGGTAATTGTGACCGATGACAATCCCAGAACCGAAGATGCAGCCGCAATTCGCCAGCAAATCCTTGCTTCTTGCCCAAAAGCTGCTGAAATAGGCGATAGGGAAAAAGCGATTGAAACTGCGGTTTCGCAAATGTGTGATGGCGATATTTTGCTAATAGCCGGAAAGGGCCACGAAAAATATCAAATCATCGGACATGAGAAACAACATTTTGATGATGGCGAAGTCGTAAGGAAAACAACAACGTCATCCTCGCGCAGCGGGGATCCAGGGCCACAAACTCCGACATAGTATGCGGCCCTGGATACCCAGGCTTCGCCTGAAGATGACAATATACGTGTTTTATATTATACCTCGTATAATAAAGAGGGAAAAATGATTATCTGGACGGCAGAGGAAGCGCAAAAAGCCACGGGCTGCAAACTGCTGGGCGGGCAGAAGTGGGAAGCCATGTCAATCTGCATAGATACCCGCTTGGTAAAAAAAGGTGATTTATTCGTCGCCCTCAAAGGCACCAAAACCGATGGACATGATTACATTCGCGAAGCTTTCCTAAAAGGCGCGGCGGCCGTAATGGTTGAGCGTATGCCACCAAATTTCTCACAATTCTCACCGGCGATGCTGGTCGAAAACTGCATCGACGCATTATATAGCATGGCATTATTCCGCCGCATCCAAAGCACCGCCAAAATCATCGGCGTCACCGGCTCCGTCGGCAAAACCAGCACTAAGGATATGCTCAACATTGCCTTCTCCAATTTCGGCCTTACGCATTACAGCTTCGGCAACAACAACAACGAAATCGGCGCCCCTTTAAGCCTTGCACGTATGCCCAAAGATGCAGAATTCGGTATATTTGAATTAGGCATGAACCATTCCGGTGAAATCGCACCACTATCCAAATTGATGCGTCCATCAATCGCCATCATCACCACCGTCGCCGAAGTCCACATCGAGAATTTCAAATCAATGCAGGAAGTCGCCGCCGCAAAAGCCGAAATTTTTGAAGGCATGGATAAAGAAGGAGCCGCGATTTTGAATGCGGACAACGAATTTTATGAATTCCTCTTCCGCAAAGCCCGCGCCCGCAAACTCCGCACCATCAGTTTTGGCGAATCTACCAATGCCGATATCCGCTTGCTGGAACACAAAGACAAACTCAAGAAAAGCTTCGTCCATGCCAGCATCATGGGCCGTGAAATCGGCTTCGACATCTCCGCGCGTGGCAAGCATATGGCATTCAATGCATTGGCAGCTCTGGCCGCGGTTGATGCTGCCGGACTCAATATAGAAGAAGCCGCCGCCTCTCTCTCTTCTTTTAGCGCGAGCGCCGGACGCGGCCAGATTTCACATGTAGAAATAGATGGCAAAACTATAACTTTGTTAGATGATAGTTATAATGCCAGCCCGCTATCCATGCGCGTCGCATTGGAAAATCTCGGCGCCATCGAAACCAAAGGCCGGCGCGTTGCAGTTATTGGCGATATGCTGGAGCTGGGCGATAAATCATTGGCGCTGCACTTAGCTCTGGAAGCCGATATCCTGCGCAACCAAATCGCAAAAGTTTTCACCGTCGGCGAAAATTCCAAACAACTTCTTGAACGTTTGCCGAAGAATATACAAGGCACGGCATTTGCGGATGTCGCTGAAATAATCCAAAACCTTTCTTCCGAATTGAAAAATGATGACGTCGTCTTGATAAAATCCTCCCACGGCACCGGCCTCTACAAACTCGCCGAAAAATTAACCAAACTTGAAAACCGTATAAAAGAAGATGCTGTATAACTTATTCGCCCCGCTGGCCGAGCAATCCGCCTTTTTTAACCTTTTCCGCTATCTCACCTTCCGCTGCGGCGGCGCGATTTTCACAGCTCTTATTATCTGTTTCCTAATCGGCCCGCCAATCATCCGCAAACTCAAAAGCCGCTATGCCGAAGGCCAGCCAATCCGCGAAGATGGCCCGGCCAGCCACCTCCTCACCAAAAAAGGCACGCCAACAATGGGCGGCGTGATGATTCTCATCTCCGTCCTCATCTCCACATTATTATGGGCCGATCTCACCAATTTATATGTCTGGGTCGTGCTTTTCGTCACCTTCGCTTTCGGCCTTCTCGGCTTCGTCGATGATTTACGCAAACTCACCCGCCGCAACTCCAAAGGCCTTTCCAGCAAACATAAAATGCTGTTCCAACTCATCATCAGCGCCATCGCCGCCATTTTCATCAGCCGATTATCCGCTCCTGAGCAAGCTACTGAACTGGCGCTGCCATTCCTCAAAAACATATTGCTCAACCTCGGCTGGTTCTATTTCGTCTTCGCCGCAATCGTCATCACCGGAGCTTCCAACGCCGTCAATCTCACCGACGGCCTCGATGGCCTCGCCATCGTCCCCATCATGATCGCCTCCGCCTGTTTCGCGCTTATCGCTTATCTCTCCGGCAATTTCAACTTCGCCACATATCTCCAAATCCACTTTATCAAAGGCGCCGGTGAAATCGCCATTTTCTGCGCCGCATTGCTGGGCGCCGGCCTTGGCTTCCTGTGGTTCAACGCCCCGCCCGCCAAGGTTTTCATGGGTGACACCGGCAGCCTCGCCTTTGGCGGCTCACTTGGCGTCGTCGCTGTCATCACCAAACACGAAATCGTCCTCGCCATCATCGGCGGCCTCTTTGTGTTGGAAGCAGTCTCTGTAATCCTCCAGGTGCTGAGCTTCAAAACCACCGGCAAACGCATCTTCAAAATGGCCCCCATCCACCACCACTTCGAAAAACTAGGCTGGGCCGAGCCAACCGTAGTCATCCGCTTCTGGATCATCTCCGTAGTCCTCGCCCTCATCGGCCTCTCGACATTAAAGCTGAGATAGAACTTGACAAACATTCCTATCAGGAATATATTATATGGCATGGGAAGTATTATTCGATAGGGAGTTTAAAGCCTGGTATTCAAACCTGGAGATTGATTTGCGAGAAGAAATAACAACAGGGGTAAATTTGCTGGAAATACGCGGCCCAAATTTAGGGAGGCCTAAAGTTGATACTATAAAAGGTTCCAAGATACCAAATTTGAAGGAATTAAGAATTCAATTTAAAGGCGAACCGTGGCGGATATTATTTGCCTTTGACCCGAAGCGGAAATGTATATTACTAATTGGCGGCAACAAGACTGGCGACGAAAGATGGTATAAAACCAATATTCCAATCGCCGAGAATAGATATTTTAGGTATTTAAATTATGAAAAAAGATGATAGGCCATATGTAACTCTTGCTGAAGTAATGGCTGAATTTACTCCAGAACAACGGGTACGAATTAAAAAACGCTCGGCCGAGTTGATAGCGGAAGAAAAATCCCTGCGCGAATTGCGCAAGGCGCAGAAGAAATCCCAAACCGCGATAGCCAAAAAGCTCAAAGTTAAGCAGGCGGCCGTTTCTAAAATGGAGAGCAGCACTGATATGTACTTGAACACTATCCGTAAATATATCGAGGCAATGGGCGGCAGGCTCGACCTCATCGCTTATTTTCCCGGAAATAAAATGGTGCGCATAAACCAGTTCCACGATTTATAGGCATGAAAACCTACGGCGTATTCGGCCTCGGCAAATCCGGTAAGGCAGCAGTGGATTACCTGCAGGCGCGGGGAAACAAAGTTTTTGCCTGGGATGATAATACAGAAACTCGCAAAGAAAGCCGACATAAAGAACTAAATCGACAATTTAAATTCGGGCGTAAATACAGTGGTGACACAATGATAGGTAGTAGTGACGGTGTTCTAGGTTTATTGCTTGGATTATTATATTTATGCACATTTGGACTGATCTTACATCTTTTTGGAAAGAAGAATGTTGAATTTACACCACCGAATGATTGGGATTGGGATAAAATTAATGTATTAATTCTTTCTGTAGAGATTCCTCCCACACATCCAATAAACGATCTCGCTAAAATAAATAATGTAAAAATTATTGGTGAAGTTGCGCTACAGGATAACAAATGAAAACATACGGCGTATTCGGTCTCGGCAAATCCGGCAAAGCAACGATAGATTATCTCATCAAGCGCGGAGATAAGGTTTTCGCGTGGGATGATAATGAAGAAAGCCGCCGTCATTGCGAGCCCGAGCGAAGCAATGCAGGATTGGAGCCCGGAACTCCGGATTGCCGTGTTTCGCTCGCAATGACGGAGCCAAGTAGCTGGGATTGGAATAAAATTGATGAATTGATCCTTTCCCCAGGCATTCCCCTAACCCATCCAAAACCCCATTACATCGTCGAAGCCGCAAACAAACACGGCAAAAAAATCATCGGCGATATCGAGTTATTATGGCTCGATAATCAAGACTCAACCTATATCGGCATCACCGGCACCAATGGCAAATCCACAACCACTGCCTTGATCGGCCATATACTAAAAGAGAACAACCTCGATGTTGCAGTTGGCGGCAATCTCGGCACGCCCGCGCTAACACTCGGAAAACATAAGTTTTATGTGCTGGAAATGTCATCATACCAGCTAGATTTGATTGATAAGACCGCATTTGACATCGCAGTGTGGATTAATATTTCACCAGATCATATTGATCGCCATGGGGATATTGAAGGTTATATAAAAGCGAAGAAGAATATTTTCAAAAACCCGAATCACACAATTATCATTGGCCGCGATGACGAATACAGCAAACGAACGCTTGAAGAGCACAAAGGTGCGATTGCAATCAGCAAATACGACAAAACGGGCAGTTTCCCGCGCCTCCCGGGGCAACATAACCAACAAAATATCAGTGCAGCATACCAAGTGGCAAAAGCCGTTGGCATTGCGCACAAAAACATTATCCGTGCCATCGGAAGTTTCCCAGGGCTGGAACACCGTATTGAGCAAGTAACCGAAATCCGCGGCGTCAAATACATTAATGACAGCAAAGCCACTAATGCTGATTCCGCATCCAATGCTTTGGCCGCATTTGATAATATATACTGGATTCTTGGCGGCGTTTCCAAAGAAGGCGGCATCACTTCCCTGGAACAATATTTCCCGCGCATCAAAAAAGCCTATCTGATCGGCCAGGCGGCGGATGAATTCGCCAAAACGCTGGAAGGCAAAATCCCGTATGAAAAATGCGGCGACCTCACCACTGCCGTCATAAAAGCGGCAAAAGACACCACCGCACATCCCTCACTAGATGCGGGATCCCATAAGGAGACCCCGGAACAAGTCCGGGGCGTGCAGCCGGAAAATGGTGTGGTTTTGCTCTCCCCAGCCTGCGCGAGTTTCGACCAATTCAAAAATTTTGAAGAAAGAGGTGCGTTTTTCAAAAAATTAGTTTTAGAATTACGCAAATAAGGTTGCATGGTTGATGGTTGCATAGTTGCATGGTAATAATCTTAAAACCACGCAACTATGCAACCACGAAACTACGCAATCTATAAATGGCAAAACTGATAATCGATAGGGAGGACCGCTCCCTTCTCGGCCGCTGGTGGCGCACCGTCGACCCATATCTGCTGGCCGCCTTCTGCCTACTCATCCTCATCGGCGGCCTAATGGTCATCACCGCCAGCCCCGCCGTCGCCCATCGCGTCGGCTTCAAGTCATATCACTTTATCTCCCGCCAATTCGTCTTCCTCGCCATCGGCATTACCACTATCTTCATCATCTCGTTGCTCGACCCCCGCAACATCCGCCGCCTATGCACCTTAGGTCTCGGTTTCGGTTTGTTATTGATGGTCATCGTCCTTTTTGTCGGCGATGAAACCAAGGGCTCCACACGGTGGATAAACATCAGTAGTTTCTCCCTGCAGCCATCCGAATTCCTCAAACCCTGCTTCTATGTTTTCACCGCCTGGATGTTTTCCGAAAAACTCAAACACGTGCAATTCCCAGGTTTCAGCATCGCCATTGCCACATATCTTCTGGTAGTATTATTACTGGTATTACAACCTGATATCGGCACAACCTTAACTTTCACATTAGTCTGGGGCGCCATGTTTTTTATGGCTGGATTACCGGTAATCTTAATCGCAGTATTTGGCCTTGCAGTGTTAGTTGCCTCTGTCGGTGCATATCTGATTTTTCCCCATGTCACCGCCCGCGTCGATAAATTCATGAGCGCCGATACTACGCAAAACTACCAGGTGACAAAATCATTGGAAGCATTCGCCAAAGGTGGTTTCTTTGGCCGCGGCCCCGGCGAGGGCGTAGTAAAAGAACATATCCCGGATTCCCATACCGACTTCATCTTCGCAGTTCTGGGTGAAGAAATGGGGCTTATCGCGGTGCTATTGGTAATCGGCCTTTTCGCCTTCATCACTTTACGTGTTTTCATCAAATTATATCGCCAAAACGATATTTTCGTGACGTTGGCCTGTGCCGGAATCATCATGAACTTCGCCCTCCAATCCATCATCAATATGGGCGTCACCTTAAAACTCATGCCGACCAAAGGCATGACCCTGCCCTTCATCTCCTATGGCGGTTCTTCAATCATCGCCACTTCCATCTCTGTAGGCATTCTCCTCGCATTAACGCGGAAGCGCTATGACCGCAAATAACACCATTGATGGAGCGAGCCAGGAGGCGAGCGAGCCTTCAGCGTTGCGGAGCAACAGCTCATCGGAGCGGCAGGAGCCGCGCACGGGAGCAAAAATAATACTCGCCGCTGGCGGCACTGGCGGGCATGTATACACCGCCACAGCCGTAGGTGAAGAATTGGCAAAGCGCGGTTATAAAGTCATGTTCATGACCGATAAGCGCGGCACAAAATATTTAAAAGATAACTATAAAGTCATCGCCGCCGCCAGCCCCAATGGCTTGAAGGCGATGCCATTATTATCCTATGGCATATTGCAATCGCTCTTATATTTAATTTACCGGCGGCCCAAAATTGTAATTGGCTTCGGCGGTTATCCCTCATTCCCGCCATTATTCGCCGCCAAACTTCTTGGCCTCAAAACCCTTATTCACGAACAAAACTCGGTATTGGGAAAAGTAAATAAATTTTTTGCTCAAAAAGCCGTACCCGTCGCCACCGCCTTCCCCGAAACCAAATTTGCAGCTAATGCCACCTGCACGGGCCAACCGGTACGCCACAGCATTTCACCTTCGCCATACCCAGCCATTACCAATAAACTCAATATCCTCATCACCGGCGGCAGCCAGGGGGCAAAATTATTTGCCGATATATTACCCGAAGCCCTCTGCCCATTTGCGGAAAATATTACCGTGGCGCACCAAGTCCCAGACAATAAAATTACCGAAGTTAAAGCCAAATACCAAGCTTGCGGTATGGATTTTGATGTACAGAGTTTCTTTAATAACATGCCGGAACGCTTAAATACCGCGCATTTGGTGATTTCCCGCGCCGGTGCGGCAACTGTTTTTGAACTCGCCATCGCTGGCCGCCCCGCTATTTTCGTACCGTTGAAAATCGCTTCCGATAATCACCAGTTCCACAACACCGATAACTTGTGCAAAGCCAATGCCAGCTGGATGCTGGAAGAAAAGGATTTCAATAAGATGAACATTTCTGCTATAATCAGCGAGCTTTTAGCCGAGCCACAAAAACTTGTAGCGGCGGCAACAAACATAAAAACCTTCGCTCGCCCTAATGCTGCCTCCGAATTGGCAGATTTGGCCGAAAAGATGCTGAACAAATGAACATAATAAAATTCCTGCTTCTGCTAATAATTGCCACCATAATCGCCGTTTTCGGTGCGCATAATAGCGAACTTGTGCCGATCAGCTTTTATCCATTCAGCTTCGAAATCTCCATCGCCGCCTTTGTCCTTTTCTTCGGCTTCATTATCCTTGGCGTAATTCTCGCCGGTATAGTCAGCGCCGCCAAAATCATTCATTGGAAAAAACTGGTAAAACAAAAATCCCGTGAAGTTGCTCGCCTGGAAAAAGAAAATGCGTCCTTGCGTAATGAAAAAATCAAACTCCTGACATGAGCAAAATCCGCGCCAAAATCTGCGGCCTGAAAACCAAGGAAGCCGTCGCTGCCGCCACGCAGAACGGAGCTTCATTTCTTGGTTTTATTTTCTGCGACAAAAGCCCGCGCTATATAACTCCACTTGAAGCTGGGAAGATTTCCAAAAACACCAATATCCCCAAAGTTGCCGTTGTAGTCGATGCCACCGATCGCTTGCTCACCGATATCATCCAGCACCTGGACCCGCATTATATTCAGCTCCACGGTAATGAAACTGTAGAACGCGCCAAGGCGATCAAAGACAAATTCCGAATCGCCCTCATCCGCTCTGTCACGCCCAATCACTACCCCGACAGCAAACTTTATGATTATTTATTAGTCGATAACCCCAAAGGCGGCGGCAGCGGCGAGCAATTCGATTACGCCAATTTCACTCCGCCTTTGGCCGAATATTTCCTCTCCGGCGGCCTGACCCCTGAAAATGTTACAGAAGCCATCAAAGCTACCGGCGCCAAAATGGTTGACATTTCCTCTGGCGTGGAATCGGCAAAAGGTGTAAAAGACCTCCAGAAAATCAAGGAATTTCTGAAGGCCCTCAATGACTTTTGACCAAAATTATAACCTCCCCGATTCCCGCGGCCACTTTGGCCAATATGGCGGCTTGTACGTCGCGGAAACCCTCATGCCCTTGTTATTAGAGGTCGACAAAGCTTATGCCGCCGCCAAAGCTGATCCGGAATTCCAAAAGCAGTTTGAATATTACTGCAAACACTATATCGGCCGTCCATCACCACTATATTTCGCATCCCGCCTCACCGAACATTGCGGCGGGGCTAAGATTTATTTCAAGCGTGACGAGCTGAACCACACCGGCGCCCATAAAATCAACAATTGCATGGGCCAAATCCTGCTTGCAAAACAGATGGGTAAAACCCGCATCATTGCCGAGACCGGTGCTGGCCAGCATGGTGTCGCCACTGCCACCGTCTGCGCACTTTTCAACCTTCCATGCGTCATTTTTATGGGCGCAAAAGACATGGAGCGTCAAAAGCCGAATGTCTTCCGCATGAAACTACTCGGCGCGGAAGTTATCCCCGTCACCGCCGGTTCTGCAACTTTGAAAGACGCGATGAATGAAGCTTTGCGCGACTGGGTCACCAATGTCCACAACTCCTATTACCTCATCGGCACCGCCGCCGGCCCGCATCCATATCCAATGATGGTGCGCGATTTTCAAAGCATTATCGGCATCGAAGCCCGTGCGCAAATCCAGGAAGCGGAAGGCCGCCTGCCGGATTTATGCGTCGCCTCCATTGGTGGCGGCAGCAATGCTATCGGTTTGTTTTATCCATTCCTCGGCGATGAAAAAGTTGCATTAACTGCAGTCGAAGCCGCCGGAAAAGGCATCAACACCAAACACCACGCCGCCTCTATCGCCAAAGGCAAGCCCGGCGTTCTACACGGCAGCAAAACTTATCTTTTGCAGGATGAGGACGGGCAAATTTTGCATACACATTCCATCTCCGCCGGTCTTGATTATCCCGGCATCGGCCCCGAACACTCATATCTCCACGATATCGGCCGCGTAAAATATGTTTCCGTAAATGATGACGACGCATTACGCGCCTTCACGACAGTTTCAAAACTCGAAGGCATAATCCCCGCATTGGAACCAAGCCACGCACTTTCATATGTCATCAAACAAGCAGGCAAAATGAACAAAGACGAAATCATCGTCGCCAATCTCTGCGGCCGTGGCGACAAAGATATCTTCACCGCCGCGGCAGCGTTGGGCATTGAGATATGATAAACATTAATTGCTCACTAGGTTCGCATAGGCCGCAGATGCCCGCGTTACCGATAATCGTCATCCTGAGCGAATGCGAAGGATCTTTCGCGCATTCGCTCAGGATGACGGATGCAATTCGTATAATGACATACGCTCCGCTCGCAATGACGAGGGTGGCGCTATGATCATGACCCGCTTAGAACGCAGATTTGAGGAACTCCTCATCGAAAAACGCGCTGGATTGATAACTTATATAATGGCCGGCGACCCAATGCTGGAAGTTTCGCAAAACCTCCTCAACAGCCTCCCCGCCGCCGGTGCTGACATCATCGAACTCGGCATGGCCTTCTCCGACCCGATGGCTGATGGGCCAACAATTCAAGAAGCTGCCAACCGCGCTTTGAAAGCAGGAATTACCACGGCGAAAACTCTAGAAATGGTTTATAAATTCCGCGCAAAAGATAAGGAAACTCCGATAATCCTGATGGGTTATTATAATCCGATTCTGCATTACGGCATCAGCGAATTCTGCGAAGACGCCGAAAAAGCCGGTGTCGACGGCCTCATTATCGTCGACCTGCCACCGGAAGAAGACGCCGAATTACAACTCGCAGCCAAGGCAAAAGATATCGCCGTCGTAAGATTGATTTCACCAACCACCCCAGACGAACGTCTAGCCAAAATCCTCGAACATTCCAGTGGCTTCGTCTATTACATCAGCATGGCCGGAATCACCGGAACTAAATCCATCACCGCCAGCACAGTAATTTCCTACGTCAACAACATCCGCCGCTTCACCCATCTACCGGTCGTAGTCGGCTTCGGCATCAAAACCCCGGAACACGTAAAAGAAGTCGGCAAATTCTCAAATGCCGTAGTCGTCGGCTCCGCAATCGTCAGCAAAATCGGCGCTTATGTAAAAACCTACAGCTCAAAGTCTGATCCGAACCAGTTAGTGAAGGATATCGGGAATTTTGTGAAGTCTTTGAGAGAAGCACTTTAGTTTATTGTTTTTCAACTACAATCCTACCAGCTTGGCGCTCAGGAAATTTCTCAAGTTGCATCATATATACAGTTCCAGCCAATACAACTTTAGCAAGATTAGCCTTATCGCCGCTAGCTGTTAAGCAAACAACCTCCTCTTCCATACCAACTTCATCATGATGTTTGGTCCTGACTTCAAACCCTGCATTACTCAAATTATCAGCAAGCTTTTTCTCTAACTCATACGCTAGAGCTTTTTTATCTCCGTCAGGAACAGCTTTATTACTAAACCAGTCTATGCAAAAAAATAAATTCTCTTTGCCTTGAGCGACTTGTTTACCTGTGTAGTCTTTTTCCGAATCAATACGAATCTGAAGTGCACCAAGTTTATAATCAGTATCAGCCATAAAACCTCCTGTTTTAATTTTAATTACAATAAGTATTACACCATAATTTAGCTATTAGCCGCCGCTTTAGTATCTTCCTTCACCAGCTTATTCTTCGCAATCCACGGCATCATATTTCGCAGTTCCGCACCGACTTTTTCAATCCCGTGCTGCTTGCCTTTTTCGCGCCACGCCAGCAATTGTTTCGCACCTTGCGTTGAAGTATCGGCGATGAATTCTTTGGCGAATTTGCCAGTTTGGATGTCTTTCAAGACTTGCTTCATCGTCTCTTTGGTTTCTTTAGTGACGATTTTCGGCCCCGTCAAATAATCACCAAATTCCGCCGTGTTGGATATAGAATAACGCATATTCGCCATGCCGCCTTCATAAATCAGATCAACAATCAGCTTCATTTCGTGCACGCATTCAAAATACGCCATTTCTGGTGGATATCCGGCTTCAACCAATGTCTCAAAACCAGCTTGCATAAGCGCAGTTACGCCGCCGCAAAGCACGGCTTGCTCACCGAACAAATCAGTTTCGCATTCGTCTTTAAAGTTAGTTTCGATAATGCCCGAACGCCCGCCGCCAACGCCTGAAGCATATGACAACGCGATCTGCAGAGCCTTGCCGCTGGCATTTTGATGAACCGCAACCAAGCATGGAACCCCGCCGCCTTTCGCATATTCGCCGCGAACTGTGTGGCCCGGGCCTTTTGGCGCCACCATGAACACATCCATATCGGGACGGGCAGCGATATAACCAAAATGGATATTGAAACCATGCGCAAATGCGAGAGCCGCGCCTTGCTTGATATTATCTTTGATTTCCTGATAAAGCTCACCTTGGTGTTGATCCGGAGCCAAGATCATAACAACATCCGCACCTTTTACGGCTTCCGCCGGAGTTTTAACAACAAAACCATCTTTCTCAGCGCGGCTTTGAGTAGAAGAACCTTTACGAAGGCCAATCACGACGTTTTTGACGCCGCTATCTTTCAAATTCTGTGCATGGGCATGGCCTTGTGAACCATAACCGATAATGGCAACGGTTTTGCCTTTGATAATATTAAGGTCGGCATCTTTATCATAATAAACTTTCATTTTGGACTCTTATATATGTGTTGGATTTGAGGCAGGTGTTTTAGCACCAAATTAGGGCATTTCGCAAGCATAAAGAAAGGCCCGCAATCGCTTGCGGGCCTGATTTATACTGTCATTCTCGGGCTTGACCCAAGAATCTAGGGGTTGTGGGCTGTGAATCTGGATCCTCGGCCAAAGATTAATTATTGGCCCGAGGATGACAAAATCGCAATACTTATTCGCCCGAAGACTTCCGGCGCATGTAAGCCGGTATTTCGTAATAATCCTCTTCTGAGTCAACCTTCACGCGGTCGCGTTGCTGGTTGGCTGTTGCTGGGCGGCGGCGCTGCTCCTCTTCCTGTTCGTGGAAGCCAAAGCTGCGGGCTGCGCGTTCAAAGAAACCTGGTTTTTTGCCGCCTTTCTGCTGGCCGCGCGTACCTGGAGAATATTGCTGGCGGGCGCTTACAACCTTGTCAGCTGGGAAGCTGGCAACATTATTTGCAGATGACGATTCAGTTTCCTCTTCAATTTGTGCCGGTTTTGGCGGAATGAACCTTGAAGAGGCTGCCAACTTTTTTCCAGTATCATTTCCCTGGCCCTGTTGGTTAAACTGGGCACGAGTACCGGCAACGCCGCCTTGGGGGCGGTTTTCAGCACGCACGATTTCCGGCTCTTTCTTCTCGCGGACGATCGGCTGATAATCAACTGAAGAATTAGTCATTGAAGTATCGATACCAGTAGCAACCACAGAAACGCGGATTTTGCCGGAGAGATCATCACTAAATGTAGAACCGAAGATGATATTTGCATCTGGGTCAACTTCCTCGCGGATACGATTCGCCGCTTCATCAACTTCAAACAATGTCATGTCAGGGCCGCCGGTGATGTTGATCAACACGCCGCGCGCGCCTTTCATGGAGATATCATCGAGCAATGGATTGCTGATCGCAGCTTCTGCAGCTTCAATCGAGCGGTTGTCGCCTTCAGCTTCACCAGTACCCATCATCGCTTTACCCATCTCGCTCATAACAGTACGGATATCCGCAAAGTCGAGGTTGATGAGGCCAGGCATAACCATCAAATCAGTCACGCCACGTACGCCCGCATGCAGAACATTGTCAGCCATTTTAAACGCTTGGCTAAAAGTAGTGTTCTCAGTCGCCAAACGGAAAAGATTTTGGTTCGGGATAACGATCAATGTATCAACATAACGTTGCAATTCTTCCAAACCTTGTTCAGCGAGCTTCATCCGGTGCTTGCCTTCAAAGTGGAAAGGCTTGGTAACAACGCCGACTGTCAAAATACCTTGCTCACGCGCGAGTTTCGCAATTACCGGAGCGGCGCCAGTACCAGTACCGCCACCCATACCAGCGGTAACGAATACCATATTGCTGCCAGTCAAGTGTTCGAGGATTTCCTCAACCGTTTCTTCCGCAGCCGCGCGGCCAACTTCAGGAGTTGCCCCAGCGCCGAGACCTTGCGTGATGTGCATCCCTAATTGGATCTTGTGATCCGCCTTAGAGAGTTCCAACGCCTGAGCATCTGTGTTCGCGGCGACAAAATTTACGCCTTCGAGATTGGATTCGATCATGTTGTTGACCGCGTTACCGCCCGCGCCGCCGACACCGATGACGGTGATGGTTGGCTTCAAGGCCGTTGATTTTGGAACTTGCAGATTGATCATTTTTGGTTCTCCCCGTTGGGTTTTCTGTGGTTTGCTTTTTCTTTTTCGTGAAATTTCGATCAAAATTTCAAAATTGCTTAACTACTAGATACGCCTCTATTTTTTACAAATCAACATAAAAAAACACAAGATGTAGATTTTTTTATTTTCGTGATTGCCGCAAAATTTTTCCGCGCAATTTTTCGTCTATAAAAATTTCTAGTCCCGAAAAAATATTTTTGCAACTTCTTTTGTCACGTCATCTTGACCCCGGACTTGATCCGGGGGAAAGATCCTTCGCTACGTTCAAGGTGACGTTAAATCTGGCTCGCCTTTACCAACCGATCATTAATAGCTGCTCCAATCCCATTCGCCGGCACCGGCGCCACCGCAATTTTTCTGCCCATCAAATCCGCCAGATGCAGCATCGAAAACAAATTCGCCGCCGCTTCATTGAGGTTGCGCGTCCTGCTCAAATTAAAATCACATTTCACATTTCCAAAGCCGATGAACACCTCATCCCCTTCCGGTCTTTGCGCATTTATCCTAATTGGCGAACGCGGCGCATAATGTTTCAGCATCTGCCCCGGCGAAATAATTTTTTCGGTGTTGGGTGTTGGGTGTTGGGTGTTGGGGATTTGCAAGACGCCGGGACGCAGCAATACCACCTCATCATTTTCATCAAATGTCACCACTGTTGATTCCAGCCCGATTTCGCACTTGCCGCCATCTACTATATATATGTCGGGAAAATCCGCCGCCACATGCTTGGCTTCCGTCGGCGTCAAACGCCCGGAAATATTGGCGCTTGGCGCCGCCAGCATCAGCCCGCCCGCCAAAATCTCCTGCATCACGGGATGCGCCGGAACCCGGATTGCCACCGTATCCAGCCCGGCAGTCGCCAGCATTGCAAATTCCTTTTCCCGCTTCGGCACCACAATTGTCAACGGCCCGGGCCAATATTTCTCCGCAAATTCTTTTGCCTTGGATGAAAAATAGCCAATTCGTTCTGATTGTTCCAAACTCGCCATATGAATGATCAACGGATTAAACTCTGGCCTTTTCTTCGCCGCAAAAATCTTCACCACCGCTAAATCATTAGCTGCGTCGCCCGCCAACCCATAAACCGTCTCCGTCGGCAGCGCGACAATTTCGCCAGCACGCAAAAACTTTATTGCGCTCCCGACATCAATTTCGTTGACTAAATTTTTCATCTCGTTCATCGTAATTTTTTAAACGATAAACGATTAATGATAAACGATCAACGGGGGCTTTGTATGAAAGTAATCACAATTGCACAACAAAAAGGCGGCGCCGGCAAAACTACGGTAGCTGCACATTTGGCAGTAGCCTTCGCACAACGCGGCAAACGCGTGGCGATTATTGATATTGACCCACAAGCTTCCCTCTCAACCTGGCACCGCATCCGCGAGGAAAAATTCGGCGAAGATTATACCGGCCTCACCTCCGTCGCCTCCACCGGCTGGCGCCTTTCCGGCGAAATCGCCGATTTGAAAAACGATCATGACATAATCCTGATTGACTCCCCGCCCCATATCGAAGCTGATGCCCGCGGCGCCATCCGCGCCGCTGATTTAATCATCCTCCCGGTACAACCAAGCCCAACCGATCTTTGGGCAACCAAAGCCACGCTCGAAATCGGCGAACAGGAAGGAATCGAAACCAAGATTTTGCTAAACCGCGTCTCCGCCAACTCCAAACTGGCCAAAGCCGTCACCGCCGATTTAAAAAAATCCGCCGGCAAACAATTATTAAAAACCCAAATCGGCAACCGCGTCTCCTTCGCCAGCTCCATGATCGACGGACGGACGGCGATGGAAGCCTTTACTGGCTCATTAGGCGCTGAGGAAATTAAAACTTTGGTGGTTGAACTTGAGGGGATTTTGGGTATTGCTAAAAAAGCAAAGCCGAAGACTACGACTAAGTCCTCTCCAGCAAAATCCTCTGCCGCAAAAAGAGATTTAAAGGCCGCTTAAGCCAAAACCGCATCATCGATCTGCGTTTCCACCCGTTCTTTCCCCTGCCAGTTCGTCAGCCGCATCCGCGCGGCGACGTGCATCGTTTTCATCTTATTCTGCAGGAAAAATTGCCCCAATTTGGTCTCCAGTGAGCGGAAGGCCATGGCGTAAACCTTGCTGCGCCCGCCCGTCTCTCCATCATCAAAAATACAGCGCACATGGCCATTGCCGACTATTTGGGAATCTACCAGGCGGCAATTGGCGATGACGAATCTTGGCTCGGAATTGCCGGTGCCGTAGGGAGCGGCTTTTTCGAGTTCATGCGCCAGGGCGATATTGATGCCGCTGACGGCAATGGCGCCATCCAGGTTAATTACGCGTCCGATATTATGGCCGGGCTGTATCGACAATCTCTCAAACAAAAACTCGCGCAAGGCCGGCAACTTCGCTTCCTCGCAAGTAAATCCCGCCGCCATCGCGTGGCCGCCGCCGGTGAGCGTCAAACCCAAATCACGGGCGCTGCCGATTGCCGCGCCCAAATCCACTCCCGCCACCGAGCGCCCGCTGGCTTTGGCGATGCCGTTATTGATGGTGACGACAGCGCATGGTTTATAATATCTGTCCTTCAAACGACTGGCGATAATCCCGACCACGCCCTGATGCCAGCCATACCCCACCGGCATAATGATAGGGTCATTGCGGTGTTTTTCCTCAACGATTTTCGTCGCCTCTTCCTCCACCTGCATCTCAATCGCACGGCGTTCGTTGTTCAATAAATTTAATTTCTCCGCAATCTGCCTTGCCTCAATCGGATCATCCGTAGTCAGCAATCTCGCGCCAAGTGATGCCTCGCCAATCCGGCCGCCCGCATTAATCCGCGGGCCCAACATAAATCCGAGATGAAAAACTCCCGGCCGCTCCGATAATCCTGAAACATCCGCCAGCGCCGCCAGCCCCGGATTTCCGCGCCCGGCCATAATCTTCAAACCTTGCGCCACGAATGCGCGGTTCGCGCCTTGCAGCGGCATCACATCGCAAATCGTCCCCAGAGCCACTAAATCCAAGAGCTTCAACAAATCCGGCTCGGCATGAGTTTTGTAATAACCCATATTCCGCAATTCCGTATTCACCGCCACCGCCAGCATAAACGAAACCCCTGCCGCGCATAAATATTTATGCTCCGTAGTTTCATCCAGCCGATTCGGATTAATCACCGCATGCGCTTCCGGCAATAAATCGCCGCCGATATGATGATCGACCACAATCGTCGCAAAACCCAATTGTTTGGCCACCGCCAGCGGCTCATAAGAAACAGTACCGCAATCTACCGTAATCAAAACCTTGCAGCCAATATCCCATAAATGCTGGATGGCCTTGGCGTTCGGCCCATAACCTTCCTCGATACGGTCAGGAATATAAATAACTGCTTTCGCCCCAATCTGGTTGAAGAAACGCTTGAGCAGACTAGAAGAAGTCGCCCCGTCAACATCATAATCCCCGAAAATGGCAATTTTTTCGCCGTCAATAACCGCCTTGGCGCAGCGCTCGGCGGCCTTTTTCATATCTATATAATGCAACGGGTCAGGCAGTGAATGTTTTAGACTAGGCTTGAGGTAGTTATCCGCAGTTTCGTTATTAACCCCTCGCGCCACCAGAATCTTGGCCAACAGCTCGGAATGCCCAAATTGCTGCTGCAGCGTCTTTACCGCCCTTTCGTCACAATCCCTAAATTTCCACCGATGCCCTGATACACTATTTTCTACTTCCAGTACGTTACGCATTAATGGCAGGTTAGCGGAGTTATTGAGGGTATGCAAATAGATAGTTATACTATTGATTTACAAGATAATTGTGAAGGGGCGTAAAATGTAGCTCTTTGTAATAATTGTTTCATAAAATTAATATATAATCATGTATTACAAAAAATATACATATGCCCAATACAGTTATTACCGGCCAAACATTCGATAAAATAGAACCTGATAAATGGAATGAGGGGCATCTCCGCACATCATTCGGTATGGGAGATGGCAGAGAGGTACAAAATTGGACTGGAAGTTTAACACATGAAATCCAAACAATAAACTCTGTCACGATTATCCCTGCAACTGGTAGACCCAGTCATGCAGGAATATATGCAGAAATAAATTTAGTTAGAGATAGAAATCCTAGCGGAATTCTAGATCATCTGGCGAAGACATTACCCGAAAATTTAAAACCTGAATTTAAAGCCGATGGCACTGGACTGAATCAAGGCACGATAACCATAGCTCTGAAAAATCCGGAAGATTTTACGAAAGTATTAGGCGCACTTGGCACTGAAGTTAAGAATGGCTCCGTTCCTCTACCTAATAGCCAACAGATTATCGGCAAAGCAATCACTGAACTTAAACTAGATCCTGCCAAAGCAGGATTAGTTACCATAGACATTAGCACAGCTTTAACACAACAAAGAGCGCAAGAATCATATGGGATTACGGCAAAGAGCGATTATCCCTATGCTGATGTAAAATTAAACCCGGCAATAAGTGAGCATATAGCCAGTATTACTGAAGATTTAACCCCTTCTTTAGATATCAAAAAGGGCAAAAGCACTTTTGAGCCAAATGTTAGAATTACTCCTCACAATTATGTCGAAAGACCAAGCGTAAGAACACCTTTTGGCAGCGCAGAACAACAAGCTAAGATGGTTGAGGAAAATGCTGCAAGTCTAAGAGCTTATAAAGAAGCTTCAAGTCAAGCAGAGCGGCATACAAGAATTATTCATAATGCTTTGGATAAAGCTGGAGTTAAACATAGCTACGAGCCAGGAGATACTTCGCTAATTGTAAAAGGCCATACAGTAGATAGTATTTTACCAAAACTCGCTGAACATGGCATGGTGATACCGGAAGTGGCAAATCATATAACAAATCATGTTGATTTGGCATCGCGGGAAATCCCAGCCAAACCAGCGAATCCTGCTGAACTTTCAGCAGCACGGGCTAGATTATCGGGTGCACCTACCACCGAAACACCACCTGCTCCATTTGCTAGAATGAAAGATGCTAGAGCTAGAAAAGAAGGTGGATTTGTCCTTGGTACTAATACCAGCTCAGATGCAAGATTGTCTGAGGGACAAGAAATACTTGCCGCATATCGCAAAGCAAATCCAGCCCCGGAACCAACAACATCTTCCCCGCATTCTTCTTTAGCTGCAGCAGCCGGAAAAGCGAATGCGATAATTGGCGCAACTGATACAATAACTCAGCTTGCAGAAGGAAATTATCGTGGTGCGGCAATTAGTAGCCTTCAAACTACCTTAGGCGCAGCCTCGACATATATACCCGCCAAGGCCGGTGTTTTAGGCGGAGTGGCCACTGCAGCCGGCAGTATAAATGATGGCATAACCGAATATAAGCAAACTGGCGATGCAAGCAGCGCCAGGCTAGCCACTGAAAAAGGCGCAGTAAAAATTCTAGCCACCGGACTTGCGGTTGAAACAACCGCGGCTTTCGTAACCGGAGTTGGCGGCGCAGCGGCTGGCGCTGCCGTAGCCCCAGCGGTTGGCGCTGCTGCAGTTGGCTACACACTTGGCGCTATCGCCGGAAACAAAATTGCCCAGAACATGGAAAACGACACTACCCATGCCAAAGAAAACGCCTCCTCCGAATCAAAATACAACAACGATTTCGGCAGGACGGAAATCGGTCATTACACCCAACTTAGCAAACTCGCGCAGCAATCAGGTTTGCAAGGCACTCCAACTCCAGAACAATTAGAAAAAGCCCTGGCCAATAAACAACAAATGCTAAACGATCGCTCCGGTATTTCTAAAGCCTGGGATTTTACCAAAAGCGTTGCCGGAATCGAAAAAATGACCCGCGCCCAAACTCCTGCCGAAAAAGAACGTGCGGAAATCCAAGGCATGGGCCAGGAACTGTCTGTTTTAAAACAAGCAACTGCCAATGCCGCTAAAAATAATGAAAAACAACCAGAAACAAAAACTGCTGCAGATGTAGCCGCCGATCCGCGGGTAAGTGCCGCCGCCGCAACCTTGAAATCAAGCGGCGCTGAAGTTGCCGATGCCGCGTCTCGCCAACATGTCGCCGCTGCTGCACAAATGCAGCAACAGCGCGGCATAGCCTAAATTCACCAATTGAATTTCGGCAAAATTGCCCCCGGCTGAATTCCGGTTTTTCCGATGAGTTCTTCAAGCGACTCCTTCTCTACTTCCAAAATCCCACCCAAAACTAATATTGAGTCAACACCAATAGAATTCGCGCCTTTTATATCCGTTGCCAACGCATCCCCGATTGCGGCAATTCGGGATTTGGGAATATTTGGCGAAAATAATTTCATTATATAATCATATGTCTGCTTGTAAGGCTTGCCAACAAACTCCACTTCGCCGCCATGTTTGGCATAATACTCACCAATCACCCCCGCGCATAACATCCTTGTTCCATCCTGCCTCACCACCAATAAATCCGGATTCACACAATATATTTTCAAGCCCGCCGCCAGCGCCGCCTCGATCTGCGGCAGCTTTTCTTCCAGCGTTGAGTTATCCTCATTAAACCCGGTAGCCAGCGCAAATTCCGCATTATCAGCACTATCAACAGCCTGGTACTCCAAGCCATTCAATAAATCCGCATCTTTTTCCGGCCCAATATATAAATACTTGGCAGATTGGCGTTTAGCAAAATATTGATAAGCCACTTCCCCCGAACTAACTGCCGCCTTATACAAATCTTCCGTCACCTCAAACCTTGCCAAAGCCGCCCTCACCTTGGCAGCGCGGCGCGGGGCATTTGACAAAAAGATGATCTCTTTCCCCGCTTTCTTCAGCTCCTGCATAGTTTGCAACACACCCGGATAAGCCGCCTCGCCATCATGAATCACGCCCCATATATCAAGGATAAACGCATCATATCTATCGGCAAATTCGGAAACGGATTTATATTTGATCATTGCACATTCATATTGAAGACTGGCGGTGTAATACAGAGAATTTTATCTTTTAGCCTAAAAGTGCTCATTTATACCTCTGGATAAATGCCGCTAATAGTATTATTTTTCCTAAATGCCCCTTCCCTTGCGCTGGCTTTACCTCGACCTGAACAGCTATTTTGCCTCTGTTGAGCAGCAGATAGAGCCGCGCTTGCGCGGGAAGCCGGTGGCCGTGGTGCCGATGATGACGGATTCGACTTGTGCGATTGCAGCGAGTTATGAGGCCAAGGCGTTCGGCGTCAAGACCGGCACGCG
This sequence comes from Alphaproteobacteria bacterium, assembly GCA_043757405.1. Lineage (GTDB taxonomy): Bacteria > Pseudomonadota > Alphaproteobacteria > Rickettsiales > 21-14-0-20-44-7 > JABDBO01. The sequence goes on along the minus strand of JAYVPI010000016.1, from coordinate 119,036 downwards.
GATTTGGGAAGCCAAAAAGATGTGCCCGGATTTGATATGCGTCCCGGCGCGGCATGATGCTTATGTTGATTATCATCACCGGATTTTGAATGAGGTGGAGAATCATCTGCATATCACCACAGTTGCTTCCATTGATGAGGTTGCCTGCCGTTTGATGGATAATGAGAATGCCCCGGAGACTATCGTTAAAATCGCAAATAGTATCAAAAAAGGCATCGCCGGCAATGTTGGTGAATATTTGCATTCGTCCATAGGCGTCGCCCCAAACAAATATTTGGCCAAAGTCGCCACCGAGATGCAGAAACCGAATGGTTTTGTGGTACTGAATGATAATGACATTCCAGGCCGCCTATTCGCCCTGAAGCTACGCGATTTACCGGGGATCGGGCATAGTATGGAGCGGCGTCTGCACGCGGCGAGGATAGATGACATCAAAACCCTGTTTAATTATTCCCCGAAGCATATGCGCAAGATCTGGCACAGCATTTGGGGTGAGAAAATGTATTATATGTTGCGTGGCATCGAAATTCCTGATCTGGAAACCAGCCGCAGCACTGTTGGCCATAGTCATGTATTGGCACCGGAGAATCGGGCCCAAGATAAAGCAATGCAAATCGCACGGCGCCTCACTGTGAAGGCCGCCACCCGCTTACGCAGGCTCGGTTATCATGCCGAGTCATTCTCGTTATCAGCACGTCTCGAAGTTGGCAGCCGCTGGGCGGGTGAAGCTAAATGCCTGCATGCGCAAGATAATGCCACTTTCCTGCAAATGCTGGATGGTTTGTGGCAGATGATGACAAGAGATACCAAAGGACAGCGTATCAAAAAAGTTTCTGTCACAATATACAAACTCATCCATGAGAATGACATCCAACCGGAGTTATTTGATTTGCCAGACAGCAAAGAGAGCCGCGCCCAACATCTCTCCGATGCGCTGGACGTCTTGAATAAAAAATATGGCCGCGATACCGTCAGCCTTGGCATTATCCCCGACCAGGCACGAAAAATATCCGGCAGCAAAATTGCCTTTACGCGAATACCGGATATTCAGGAATTCTTGGAGTGATACACTATACCTACTTGTAAAAAGACCTGGTTTGATACATTGTAAGCTATATGAAAATTGCGATTATCGGTAGCGGAATTGCGGGAATGGCAGCAGCATGGAAGCTGGCGGCGGCGCATGAAGTGACGGTGTTTGAGAAAAATAATTACATTGGCGGCCACAGTAATACTATCGACGCGCATGTGGGTGGGAAAATAATTCCGGTAGATACGGGGTTTATTGTCTTCAACAAGCGCAACTATATAAATATGGTGCCAGCTTTTGATGAGTTAAAAGTGCCGTATGAAAAAAGCGATATGTCATTCGCATTTTCGCTTAACCACGGGAAATTTGAATATTCAGCAGCAAAATTATTTGCCCAGAAAAGTAATTATTTCAATTTGCGCTATTGGAAAATCCTGGTTGAAATATTGCGCTTCAACCAGCGTGGATTAAAGATTCTGGCAGGTGACAGCAAACAAAGCCTCGGTGAATTCTTAGATGAGTTCAAAGCTTCACAGGATTTTCGCAAGTGGTTCATATTACCAATGGGCTCGGCGATATGGTCATGCCCGGAAGCGCAGATGCTGCAATTTCCGGCTAAAAGCTTTATCTCTTTTTTCCACAATCATGGGCTGATGACAGTAAACGACCAGCCGCAATGGTATACTGTAACAGGCGGCAGCCGTGAATATGTGAAGATTATAACCTCTTCTTACGCAAAAAATATCCGCCTTAATACACCGGTAAAATCGATCAAACGCGCCGCTGATGGCGTTTATGTAAATGGTGAAAAATTTGATACTGCTGTCATCACCGCTCATGGTTATCATGCATTGGAGTTGATTGAGAACCCAAACCAGGCAGAGAAAGATATATTGCCTAAATTCCGTTATCAGCCCAATAAAGTTTATCTGCATCAGGACGAATCTTTTATGCCAAAGCGTCGCGCAGCTTGGTCAGCGTGGAATTATATGGCAAATGACAAGGGCGAGACATGCTGCACATATTGGATGAATAAATTACAGAATATTGATGAGAAATATCCGCTATTTGTCACGACAAACCCATATTATGAGCCGAAGAAAATTTTGAAAGTCATAGATTATGAACATCCGGTTTTTGATGCGCCGGCAGTTGAAGCGCAAGCCAGGGTTGCGGAAATTCAAGGCATCGATAAAATATGGTTTTGCGGAGCTTATATGCGTTATGGCTTTCACGAAGACGGATTTACTGCGGGAATTGACGCAGCGGCGGATTTATTGAAAAAAATGTAACCTATTATAACTTCGGATCGAAATAATAACTATGTTCAAGCTTGCAAAAGCAAAAGTCTGGCATAAACGCTTAAGGCCAAAGGTTAACGAGTTTAACTACAAAGTTTTTTATCTTTGCTTCTCGCTTGATAAGGTTGAAAAACTGCGCGAGATTTTGAAGCTGGATAAATGGGGGATTTTAAGTTTTTACAACAAGGACCACGGCTCGCGTGACGGCTCTTCGCTCAAAAGCTGGATACAAGGCTTGATAGCGCCATATGGCATTGTAGCGGATGATTTCGTGTTGCTGACCTATCCACGAGTGTTCGGCTATGTATTCAATCCGGTAAGCTTTTGGTATTGCCTTAAAGATGGGCAGTTGATGGCGGTGGTGGCCGAGGTGAATAATACTTTCGGCGAAAGCCATAATTACCTTGTTTTCCACACGGATAAGCGGCCCATACAGCCACAAGATAAGCTAGTGGCGGAAAAATCCTTCCATGTCTCGCCGTTTATTACTGTTGAGGGGACATATACTTTCCGCTTCGGTATTAATGAAGATAGCTGTTTTGGACATATATTGCATAGTGATGCCGGAGGAAAGCTGTTGGAAACAACTGTGAATTGCAAGCTAGAGGATTTAACGCGGAGAGCTTTAAACAAAGCCTTTCATAATAGCCCCCTTATGACTTTGATGGTTATTATGCTGATACATTATCAGGCGTTAAAGCTGCTTTTTAAGAAGATAAAATATAATATCAAACCAAAGCAACGACATACAAAGGTAACGGTAACAGATGGCGAATAAATATGAGCGGGTATTGAACGTATTGGCAGCCGCGCCTTGCGGCAAAGTGCGTTTTACTTCACCGGAAGGAAAAGTTACCGATATGGGTGGAAAAAACCCCGGCCCGGAATGTGATTTCAATATCAAAACCTGGCAAGTGTTTGATAACGTAATCGATAAGGGCGAAGTGGCGCTCGGTGAAGATTATATGGAAGGCAATTGGACAACTACGGATTTGTCAGCTTTCATGAACTTCCTCGCCGCCAACCAGGATCACTTTGATGGGGTTATATATGGCAATATCCTGTTCAAATTATATTTCCGCATCAGCCGCTTTTTAAAGCGCAACACCAAACAAAACAGCAAAAGCAATATCAGCTACCACTACGATCTCGGTAATGATTTTTACACATTATGGCTGGATAAAAGCATGACATATTCATCAGCGCTTTATGGCGCAGCAGGCAACCGTCTTGAAGACGCGCAGAAACAAAAATATGAGCGCATTTTAGAGAAATTGGATTTGAAGCCGGGCTCGCATATTCTGGAAGTTGGCTGTGGCTGGGGCGGTTTCGCAGAAACTGCCGCGCTGGCGGGGCACAGAGTCACCGCGATTACAATTTCCGAACAGCAGAAAAAATATGCTGAAGAACGGCTTTCAAACGCAGGATTGAAAGACAAGGTAGAGATTAAGCTGTTAGATTATCGTGAACTGGCGCAGAAATATGACGGAATAGTTTCAATTGAAATGTTTGAGGCGGTGGGCAAAAAATTCTGGCCGCTCTATTTCCGCAAATTGCAACGTGCATTGAAACCAGGTGGCAAAGCGATTATCCAGACAATTATCATCGAGGATAAATATGCCGAGAGCTATCAAAAAAGCAGTGATTTCATCCGCCAATATATCTTTCCCGGGGGAATGCTGCCATCATTGAAGCAGTTTGCCAATTCAGCGCGGATAGGCGGTTTGAAAATTAAAAATACATTCCATTTCGGCCAGGATTATGCTAAAACGCTAGATCAATGGCATCATAATTTTGATGCAAAAACTACCGAGGTTTTAAGCATGGGATTTAAACATGAATTTATCAGGATGTGGAAGTTTTACCTTGGCATATGCTCCGCCGGCTTCCGCTTCAACCGTGTAAATGTAATGCAAATAGAGTTGGAAAATGCATAGATTAAAAATATTCGCCGTAGTTTTATTAGCATCAATTTCATTTGGTGCAAACGCCGCTGAGGATTATCTACAGCCATATTTCAAGACTCCCGCAGTAAAAATAGGCGAAGGAAAATATTATTATAAAGGCCTAATCCATGCTTATGACGCCGCGTTGTTCAGCCCGTCGGCTAAATTGGATGAAAGCGGGGTGTTTGCTTTAAAACTCACTTACAAAACTGAAATTGATGGCGAGGATATTGCCGATAAGAGTATTGAAGAAATAAACAAGCAGTCAAAGCTAAGCGATACAAAATTAGCCGAATGGCGTGGCAAGATGAAAGCGATTATCCCCAATGTAGTTGAAGGAACAAGCCTGACCGGCGTCAACCTGCCAGGCAAGGGAGTGGTATTTTTCAAAGACGGCAAAAAATTGGGCGAGATTGCCGATGGCGAATTTGCCAAACGCTTTTTTGACATATGGCTGAGCAGCAAAACCTCAAGCCAGTCTTTGCGAGCAAAATTATTAGGCGATAAAGGGGATTAACATGAAATTCAAAATCTTATTTACAGGAGTTGCACTTATGCTTTTCGGATGTAGCGGTATTGATTCAAATGTTTATGCAGGAAAAAAACCGGAAATCACCATCAAGAGTTTCTACAGCTCACCAGTGCATGGCTACGGTATTTTCCAGAACAGAAGCGGCGAAGTTAAAGACAGATATTACGCATATCTAATTCCGACATGGAATGGCAATGAAGGAAAAATTATCGAAAAACAATGGAACGATGAGGGCAAATTATTTTTCGAGCAGGAATGGCATGTGAAAGTTTCCGAAGACGGGAAAACCTTTACCGGTACGGCAACAAAAATTGACGGCGTTATAAAAGGCGAATCAAACGGCTATGCATTGCATATGCAATATACGCTAAAAGTCCCAAGGGATAACGGCAAGGAAATCAACATAAGCGCCGATGACTGGACTTATCTGCAACCGGATGGCAGCGGGTTGAACAAGGTCGCGATGAGCAAATTCGGCCTGCATGTCGGTGATGTGACATACAACCTCCACAAACTTGCACATGGCGAAAAACTCCACGAGGGATATTTTCCAGGAAAATGAGAATCTTAAAGCCCCTGCCCTAAACTATATCCGCCAAACTTTCTGATTATAAATCATATAAGTTTTAGGGCTTGAGGTGAATAGTTTGGCAAGCTCCGACGAATGAGTGTAAAGCCCGCCTGTAAAAGTGCCGAATGACGGCATAACCAGCAGATTATTATCATGAATAAATGCGCGGCCATTAATCTTGTGCCGCTGCACCGAAACTCTAGCCTTGGGGTGAAAATGACCGATGATTTCAAATTCAGCAACAGTACGTTCATGGCTCAAATTTATATTGCCGATTTTGTATTCAACAACTTGCTTACCCTTAATATTCCTAGGGAAATGCTTATCATGGTTACCAAGTATCCAAATCCATTCACAAGAGCTGCATAAATCATTAATGCTTTCCACATCATTTACATGAATACGTTTCTCGGCATTGAAATCATGAAAATTATCTCCCATGCAAATAACTTTTTTGGGAGAATATTTGCTGATAACTTTCTTCATGTTATTCAAAGTCTCCATTGTATCATAAAGCGGAAGCGGATTGCGCTTGGCGGCGAAATAAGAGCCTTTCTCAAAATGTAAGTCGGAAACCAATAGCGCTTCGTACTCTGGCAAATAAATTACGCTTTCCCCATCAAGGACTAATTTCTCACCGGCAAATTTAAGTTCGATATAGCTATCCCCAATTTCATCCTCACGAATTTGCATAATTCTCCTCCACCACTTCCTTTGCCTGCGCCTCAGCCTGCAATGTTGCCAATAATTCCTCAGCTCCGGTTTTGTGAACCCGCTCAGTACGCACATCAAAGATTACCGAGATCGAAATTGGCGATGGGCGCGGCAGTTCTACGAATTGCAGTTTGTCACTAAAATGATCAAGCATTTCCGCCACCCTCTCTATATCCAACAATTCGCGCTCTGCGTCATCGCGGGTTATTTGTAATAATATATGGTTGGGTTCATATTTTAAAAGTACTTCGTAAATTAAATCTGTAGAAAACGTCACTTGCTTCATCGATTTCTTATTTCCTGCATAACGCTGTTCGGTGAGACCGGTAATCGTCGCCACTTTGCGGAAGGAGCGTTTTAGCATGGGTGATTCGATAACCCACTCTTCTAGTTCATCAAGCAAAATATCGGTGGATAATATATATTCGATATCTTCACGCTTTACTGGCTTGGTTGAAGTGACGGAAAGCGCATAATCAGTCACCGCAAAGCTCAAAGGCCGTAGTTTAAGGCGTTCCATACGGCGGGTTACAAGCATGCCCAGGGTCTGATGCGCGAGGCGGCCTTCAAAACCATAAATTACAAAATGGAACAGTTTCTTGCGCGGAAAGACTTCCACCAGAATTTTGTTTTCAGATGGAATTACCGAGACTTTCTTCTGCAAGTTCAAAAGTTTTGTCACTTGCGGCGGTAGTAAATGCCATAGATTCTCATTTGATAAGATATGCCGCACCCCTTCAGCTAAAAATGTAGAAAGCGGCATATTGCCACCGGCATAATGCGGAATTTTTGGTGTCGCACCTTTGGCCGGAAGCGCCTCCAGAATCATGTCGCGCACAGCAACGAAAGAGAGTAATTCCCCAGCGATAAGAAATGTATCACCAGGCGATAATGTTTGAGCAAAGTTCTCTTCAACCTCGCCAATGATACGCCCGCGGCCGCTTTTAAACATCTTTTTCACACGCAACTTGCCTGCTTCCACAATTGTGCCGATATTCATGCGATGCCGTGAAACCACCATCCGCGAGGCAGGAACAAACAAACCATTCTCATCAATCATCAATCGATGATAACGCTCATAACTGCGTAATGTGTAACCACCATCAAAGGCAAAACGAAAGAGCTGGTCAAAAATTTCACGCGATACATTTTTATATGGATAGGCGCTGATTACCTGCTGATAAATATCTTCAGGCTTTGATGGTTCCGAGCAAACGCAGTTAATTATATATTGCACCACCACATCAAGCGACCCTGAACGGAAAGGCTCTCCATCCAGCCGTCCGCTGGCGATGGAGGTTATGGCAGCTGTCGATTCAAGCACTTCAAAACGGTTGGCCGGCACGATTTGCGCCCTGCTCGGCTCATCCATCCGGTGGTTGGAACGGCCAATTCGTTGTAACAATCTGCTGACACCTTTAGGCGCTCCAACCTGTATAACCAAATCAACCTGCCCCCAGTCGATACCCAGCTCTAACGCCGCAGTAGCCACTACCGAGCGTAGTTTACCTGCAGCCATCAAATTTTCGGCCTTTAGCCGGTTTTCTTTGGAAACCGAGCCATGATAAATCGCAATCGGTAGCGATTCTTCATTTATCTCCCACAGCATTTGAAACAAAAATTCAGCCTGACTGCGCGTATTCACAAAAATGATCGAAGTGCGAGCCTTGCGGATCGCCTCATAAATCTCCGGCACGGCATATTTGACCATGAAGCCGGTATATGGAATCGGCTCTTTGGTTTCCATAATGGTAATATGCGGCTTCACTTCATCTTTCGCCTGGATGATCCCGACATCATGCCCCAGCCACTCGGCAAATTTCTGCGGCTCGGCAATGGTGGCTGATAAGGCGAAGGTTATAAGCTCAGGAGCCAGATATTTGAGGCGCGATAAGCATAGCGCCGTGAAATCCCCGCGTTTGGTTGGCGCGAAAGAGTGAATTTCATCGATAATCACACATTTCAGGTTTTTGAACATATCAGCGGCGTCATGATATGACAGCATCAGCATCAATGACTCCGGCGTTGTCAGCAGTATATTTGGCGGCTTCTTGCGCTGTTTAACGCGGCGGGCAGAAGATGTGTCACCGGTGCGGGATTCTACCGTTACATCCAGCTTCATCTCCTCCACCGGCTTCGTTAAGTTCCGCTCAATGTCATGGGTAAGAGCTTTTAGCGGCGAAATATAAATTGTATGAAAGCCTTTATGCTTGGTTTTATGTATATCAATCAGTGAGGCCAAAAAGCCGGAAAGCGTTTTACCACTGCCTGTTGGGGCAATTAGCAGCGTCGATTGGCCACGCCCAAAAGCCTCTACCATCTGCCGCTGATATGGCCGGATTTTCCAGCGACGCGCCTTAAACCAGGCATTGATATACGCAGGAATGCTAACCATATGGAAATTATATGGTTGGTGCAGGTAAATTTTATATATGAATACTAAATGGCTAAAAGTAATGCCGGAAGGGCTTTATTGCGCACCAGGCAATTTCTATATCGACGCCATGCGCCCAGTTGAGGTGGATGTAGTAACTCATGGCCACGCCGACCATGCACGCTCTGGCCATAAACGTGTTTTCGCTACGCCGGAAACCGCAGAAATCATGAAAATCCGCTATGGCGAAGATTGCGCGGGCGAGGTGAATGCCATTGATTATTCGCAGAAATTTCAACTAGGTGATGTTACTGTAAGCTTTGAACCCGCCGGCCACATCCTCGGCAGCGCTCAAGTTGTGATGGAATATGAAGGCACCAAAATCGTGGTTTCCGGGGATTATAAGCGCCGCCGCGACCCCACCTGCAAACCCTTCAAAGTCGTTCAATGCGACGTATTCATCACCGAAGCAACTTTCGGCCTGCCAGTATTCCGCCACCCCGACACCGAACACGAAGTTGCCAAGCTAATAAAATCCCTGCAGCTATTTCCGGAACGTTGCCACGCAGTCGGAGTTTACGCACTTGGCAAATGCCAGCGAGTAATCATGGAACTGCGCGAACAAGGTTATGTAAAACCAATTTACATTCATGGCGGCTTGGTAAAGCTTTGTGACTTATATAAAAAACACGGCGTGCAGTTAGGGGAGATTATTCCTGTATCGGCGATTGATAAGAAACAATACAGGCAAGTTCTCTCTGGCCAAATCGTTTTATGCCCGCCTTCCGCCCTTGCCGATCGCTGGTCGCGCAGCCTTCCGGAAGTACTGCCCTGCATGGCCAGCGGCTGGATGCAAATCCGCGCCCGTGCCAAGCAAAAGCTGGTGGAATTGCCGCTGATAATCTCAGACCATGCTGATTGGGATGAGCTACTGCAGACAATTGATGAGGTAAAAGCCAAAGAAATCTGGGTGACGCATGGACGCGAGGAAGCGCTGATTTATGCAATTAAACAACGCGGAATCAAAGCGCGCGCATTATCTCTGGTAGGTTATGAAGAGGAGGATAATGACTAATGCAAGCATTCGCAAAACTCCTCGACCGCCTCTATTACACCCACAGCAACCTCTCCAAAGCCGTGCTGTTGAAGGATTATTTCGCTAATACGCCAGACCCAGACCGTGGCTATGCCCTCGCAGCAATTGCCGAAACCTTAAATTTCAACTTCCTCAAACGCGGCCTGATCCGTGATTTAATGATCGCCCGCGCTGACCCAGTTTTATTTGAACTCTCATATGATTACGTTGGCGAAATGTCAGAAACCGTGGCCCATTTATGGCAGCCAGGGCCGGACGCAATCCGCTTGAATCGGTTACCAACACTTGCTGAGCTAGTAGAAAATTTCCGCAAAATGAACAAGGACGAGATCAAGATTTATCTCTCAGCTCTCCTTGATAATTGCACCCCCTCTGAAAGATGGGCATTATTAAAACTCGGCACCGGCGGTTTGCGCATCGGCATTACAGCCCGCTTTGCAAAAAAAGTTCTGGCGGAATATGGCGGTGTGGATGTCACAGAAATCGAGGAAATCTGGCACTCTCAAGAACCACCATATGTCGAATTATTTCAATGGCTTGATAAGAAAGGTGATAAGCCAACTGCAACTGAGAAGATAAATTTTGTGCCTGTGATGTTGTCACACCCGCTAGAGGATGAGATTCTAAATTATCAGGACTTCGCCGCCGAATGGAAATACGATGGCATCCGCGTGCAACTAATCGCCAATGACAAAGGCACCGCAATCTTCACCCGCACCGGAGACGAAATCAGCCACGCCTTTCCCGACCTTGTAAGCAAAATCAAATTCAATGCCGTATTAGACGGAGAATTATTGGTCAAAACCGAAACCGGCATTGGCTCCTTTAATGATCTTCAGCAGCGTCTAAACCGCAAAAAGCCCGATAAAAAACTCGTCGCACAATATCCCGCATATGTAATTGTTTATGACGCATTATTTCTAGATGGCCAGGATATGCGCAAACTAACTTACACCGAGCGCCGCATGAAACTAAACGAATGGTGGAATAAACATCCCATCGACTACATGCATATTTCCGAAAGCCTCGAAGTTCTGGATCAACGGCAGCTTGATGAATTACGCAAAAAGTCCGACCGCGTCGATATCCCATATATCGAAGGCCTAATGCTTAAACGCAAAGACAGCGTTTACATCCCCGGACGCCCTAAAGGCCTCTGGTATAAATGGAAACGCGACCCATTAGTCGTTGATGCAGTAATGATGTACGCCCAGCGCGGCCACGGCAAACGCAGTTCATTTTATTCCGATTATACTTTCGGCCTATGGCGCGGCGAAGAATTATTACCCGTCGGCAAAGCCTATTCCGGCTTTACGGACGAAGAATTGAAAAAAATCGATAGCTGGGTGCGCAACAACACACTGAACCGCTTCGGCCCAGTGCGTGAAGTGGAGAAGAACTTAGTATTTGAACTGGCATTTGATTCTGTAGCGCGTTCAAACCGCCATAAATCCGGCGTCTCAATGCGCTTTCCGCGCGTCAGCCGCATCCGCTGGGACAAACCGGCTAACGAGGCCGACCAATTGGAAACGCTAGAGCGGATGATTTAACAGTTTATTTCCTGATCATCATCCTGGCGTCAGCTTGATTAATTATTATATCCGGCATAAATTAGTTTTATGCGCTTATTACTTGCTGAAGATGATAAAATGCTGGGAGCGTCTTTAAAAAAGGCGTTGGAAAACCATGCTTACGGAGTGGATTGGGTGCAGGATGGGGAATCGGCGCTTATGGCGCTTGAAGATTCTAATTTTGCGGTACTCGTGCTGGATATAAATTTGCCAAAACTTTCGGGACTGGAGGTTTTGAAAATTATGCGTCACCAAAAGAATAGAACTCCGGTTTTGATACTTACTGCCCGTGATACATCAGGTCAAAAAGTTGAAGGGTTGGACGGAGGGGCGGATGATTACTTGGTTAAGCCATTCGATTTGGAAGAGCTATTGGCGCGGTTACGTGCCTTGACAAGACGTAGTGAGGGACGGACAGAGCCGGTTTTGCGTTGCCAGAATATTGAGTTGGATGCAGCCGCCAAGTTGGTGCAGAAAAACGGGGTTACGGTAATAGTTACGGCAAAAGAATTTCGCATATTAAAGCAATTGATGGAAAAAGCCGGAAAATTTGTCACGAAATCTGATATCGAATATTCATTATATAGCGCTGAGGATGCCGCGGAAAGCAACACTGTGGAAGTGGCAATTTATTCCCTGCGTAAAAAACTCGGGCCTGATTTTATCCGCACCATCCGTGGCGTGGGGTATATGGTGAGCTTATGAAAAGAACGCTAAGCCGCATAATTTTCCTGCGCATCGCGCCTATAGTGATCATTGCAATAACATTTATTGCCGGCTTTGCATTTCATAGCGCGAATAAAGAAATAAACATGGTTTATGATGCACAGCTTACTAATAATGCGGAAGTGCTGTGGACATTGGTTTCTGATGAACTGAAAGAAGCTAAGCGCGGGGATCCAAAAAAGGTTTATGATATAGAAATGGCACCATTGCCAAACCAGAGAGCGATGAATGAGTTCACTGAAAAATATGCAGATTCCCGCATGTTTAGAGTATGGGAATCGGATGAAACTATGGTTTTTTCAGACAACGCGCTGCCGAAATCAATACCTAAACAGGCCCCGGGTTTTTCAACTACATCATATGAAAATGAGCAATGGCGAATTTACACGTTAGCGATACCAAACACTAAAACAGTTATTGAAGTTGGGGAAAAAGTAAGTTTAAGGCAAAAACTGGTACAAAATATTATCTTTGATATTGCGTTGCCATTATTGTTTTTATTGCCTGTAATTGGTGTGTTAATATGGCTAGGAATTCATAGCAGTCTTGGTTTGATACACAACCTGGTGGAACAAATAAGAATGCGGTCACCTAATGATCTTGCGTATGTAGATACTGCTTCATTACCGCGCGATCTTATGCCTTTAGGCAAATCTTTGAACCAGTTATTTACAAAACTGGAAAACTCGCTTAATGCGGAAAAGCGTTTTGCCGACCATGCGGCGCATCAGTTGCGGACACCTTTAGCAACATTGAAATTACAGTTGCAAATGTTACAGGAAACTAAAAATGATGCCGAAAAACAAAGTTTGATCACTGAGCTGCTTAGTAGTAGTGACCGCGCTGCCAAGTTAATAACAACATTGCTGACTACAGCAAGGCTTAGCCATCAGCATATTAATCTTGCACCTGTTAATTTGTATGATTCTCTTGCTTCCACCATGGCGGAGCTGGGGACCTTGGCCACACAGAAAAATATCAACATCTCTTTGGATGGTGATACGAATGTAAAAGTAACGGCGGATAGAGACTTGCTAAAACTTATGTTTAGCAACATTATTGAAAATGCAATAAAATATACGCCTGCTGGCGGTACTGTAAAAGTTGAAATTAAAATCGTAGAGAAAAAATGGCGTGTGTTGATATCCGATACCGGCCCGGGCATACCGGAGCACATGCGCAAAACGGTGTTTGAGCGCTTTTATAGAGTGGACACGCCGGAAATAGAAGGCAGTGGTTTAGGACTCGCAATTGTTTCGGAGATTATCGAGCGTCTTTCCGGTCAAATAGTGCTTAAAACACCCGATAATAAAATTGGATTATTAGTTGAAATAACGCTCACCTAATAACTTCAGTTTCGCATCATATTCACATAATTTTGATATCATTTTTACATGATAGTTATACACAAGCTGGAAAACGGGGGCTTAGCTAAATGCATATATTTTGCGATTTCGATTGGACAATTAGTCTCAAAGATACAACTGATGAAATTTTAAGCCGCTTTGCTTTACCGGAATGGGAAGTTATTGAGGCGGCGTGGAAACGTGGCGAAATTGCCTCTGCTGAATGTATGCAAAAGCAGATTGCATTAATCAGGGCTAATCTATCACAGCTAAATGCGGAACTGGACCTTCAAGACATAGATCCCGATTTTTATAGCTTTTATAGTTTTTGCAAAAGTGGGAATATCCCGCTTACCATCATCAGCGATGGTGTGGATTATTTCATTAAACGAATTCTATCACGCAACGAATTGGATGATCTGCCAATCATTGCCAATACATTTGTGATTAATGAATCAGGCGGATATTCGCTAACCTCCAACTACACAAATCCTGATTGTAAATTTGGTTTCGGCGTTTGCAAATGCAGGCAGATTTCAAGCGCAAAAGGTTTGAAAGTGTTTATTGGTGACGGGCGCTCGGATTTTTGTGCCGTACATGTGGCTGACATAGTTTTTGCAAAGGGAACTCTTGCTGAATATTGTAATCAACAGAACATTGCATACAGCAATTACGACAATTTTGCCCAAATTTTACAAGCTATAAAAGCGAACCCCGTAGTGGATGGACTAACTCAAAACATCAATGCAACATATTCAAATCCTGGAGAATACCATGCCGAATACGCTTAAGAAAATTATCCCGCTTGATACAAAGCTTACTGAAAATGAGCTGCGCAAGCTGGAAGCGAAATATTGTTCTTATGGCGATACGGTTCACTACATGGAAGAGCCGAAATTCTTCGAGCGCTGCGAAGGTTCGTTTATTTATGATGCTGAAGGGCGCGAGTTTCTTGATCTCCAAATGTGGTATTCAGCGGTCAATTTCGGGTATGCCAACAAACGCCTGAATGATGCTGTACACCGCCAATTAGACCGCTTGCCGCAAGTGGCTTCACAATATCTTCATCGTGAAAAAGTTGAACTGGCGGCAAAGCTGGCGCAACATATGGAAAAGAAATTCAACGTCGCCGGCCGCATTCATTTCAATGTCGGCGGCTCACAGGCCGTTGAGGATTCACTCAAAATCGTTCGTAACTTTACCGGCGGCAAATCCCTCATGTTCGCCTTTGAAGGTGGCTATCATGGCCGTACGCTCGGCGCTTCGGCGATTACCTCCAGTTATCGCTACCGCCGCCGCTACGGCCATTTTGGCGACCGCGCCCAGTTCATCGAATTCCCATATCACTTCCGCGGCCCTAAAAATGGAAATTTGGGGATGAGCAAGGAAGAATATGGTGAGTTATGCGTACAGAAATTCGCCCGCCTGTTCGAGAGCGAATATAATGGCGTGTGGGATCCGAAAACCAATAAATGCGAATATGCCGCGTTTTATGTTGAGCCAATCCAAGGCACTGGCGGCTATGTAATTCCGCCAATGAACTTCTTCAAAGGTTTGAAAAAGGTTCTCGACCAGCACGGCATCCTTCTTGTCGTCGACGAAATCCAGATGGGCGTTTACCGCACCGGCAAAATGTGGGCGATCGAGCATTTCGGCGTTACACCTGATGTATTGGTGTTTGGTAAGGCGATCACTAACGGCTTGAATCCTCTATCAGGAATTTGGGCGAAAGAAGAAATGATCAACCCGACAGTTTTTCCGCCAGGATCGACCCACTCGACATTTGCCAGCAACCCGATGGGCACTGCTGTGGCATTGGAAACCATCAAAATGCTGGAAGAACATGATTGGGAAACTGAGATTACGCAAAAAGGCGCTTATTTCCTAAAAGGGCTGCAGGAGCTTCAGAAACGCCACAAGATTATTGGTGATGTTGATGGTCTGGGCCTCGCGTTACGTGCAGAGATCTGCCAACAAGATGGTTACACGCCGGATAAAGCAACTATGGATTGGCTGGCCGATGAAGGTATGAAGGGCGATATCGTAGTTGATGGCCGTAAATATGGCCTTGTGCTTGATGTTGGCGGTTATCATAAAAACGTGATTACGCTTGCTCCGGCGCTGACAATTTCAATTCCAGAAATCGATCTCGCCCTGCGTCTGCTTGATGAATTATTCACCCGCGCCCAAAAAAGATAGGTAAAGATAATGCAGCTCTGCCTCCTTCATCTTGATGACGCGCTGAAAAATCAGCAGGGTTTCATGGAAACCTGCCGGAAGGATGGCGCACATCAGATTGAGGCCGAGGATAAGGGTGCCAAAATCAGGTTATGGGGCAAAGAGCGTCATTTGAATAGGTTGCAGGAAAAACTTTTCGAGCATTTCAGCAATAATAATGAGCCGCAATTATGCTTCATGGGTTCCGGTGATTTTCATCACGTAACCGCGCTGATACTGGCATCGACTCTAAACAAAAAAGAGCCGGTAACACTTATCCATTTCGATAACCATCCGGATTGGGTGAAATATGAAGGCGGCATTCATTGTGGCTCATGGGTCAATGATGCGCTGAAAAACGCAACTATCGCTAAAGTTATTACTATCGGCGTATGCAGCAATGATTTGCGCAACCCGGATTGGAAAGGCGCAAACCTGGAATTGTTATCACAAGGTCTGCTGGAGCTATTTCCATATAACCAAACTTCAAGCCGTGTGCGTAACCAATATGGCCAGGGGGCAAGTCATAAGCAGGAAAATAAGCATTTACACTGGCAGACAATCGAAAGCATTGGCGAAACTGCTTTCATCGATCATCTGTTAACTCGAATCGCAACAAAGAATATTTATATCACAATTGATAAGGACGTCCTTTCGCGCGAAGATGCTGAAACCAACTGGGATCAAGGAGTCATGCGCCTCCCCTATTTACTCAAAATTTTGCGTAAGCTTGGTGAAACTTATAAAATCATCGGCGCTGATGTTACTGGCGATTATTCCAAGCCAAATTATAAAGGCAGCGCCTGGATGAAATTTTCAAAACGCGCTGAAATATTGATGGATCAGCCATTTGCATCCCCTGATAAAAAGAACGCCTCCGCATTAAACGAAGCCGCGAATTATGCGATTCTGGAAGTGTTGAGCGAGGTAATGCAATGAACGTAGCTCTAATAGTAACTTGCATTATTCTTGAAGCCGCGCGGGAACTGTGTTTTAAAAGCGCCGCCCATGCTTCAACTTTTAGAGAAGCTATATTCAAACCAATAGTGTGGTTGGGAATAATTTTTTGGGCAATTGAGCTTGGATTGTGGATGCAAGTACTAAAAACTGTGCCGCTTAGCATCGCCTTCCCGCTGATGTCGCTTAGCTATGTCATTATCTTAATTAGCAGCGCAATTGTGTTCAAAGAACATATTAACAAACGCCATGCACTAGGCGCATTTTTAATCACGGCCGGAGTGGCCTGTATTGGGGCGACGGAAATATGAAAATTTTTGCTCATTCAAAGATGGATATTATCCCGGTAATGGCAGCTTTCGCGCATTTAGCTTTTGATATTTGGCTGATTATTGGCTTTGCTGAACGACCGATTTGGTTATCGATTATACTTGGCTGTATATATGCCGTTTCGATTTCGTGGAATATCAATGGCATTTCACACAATTTCATTCACACGCCATATTTCAAACCCCGTTGGATGAATTATGCGTTCAGCTTGCTGGAATCCCTGGCGATCGGTTTTTCGCAAACTTATTATCACTGGGTGCATATGCGCCATCACACCGGCAATAGCGACCGCCGCGATGAGAATGGCGATACTATTGATTGGCTTTCGATTTACCGCCACGGGAAAGACGGCAAGCCTGAGAATGTGTGGAGTTATACATTCATGAGCTTCTTCCGTGATGATATGAGTGATCTGCACAATAACATTGCCAAACGCAAACCATTTGACGCTAAATGGGGCAAGTTTGAACTTTACGCGTTCTTCCTAATGCTTGCGGCAGCTGCCGCTTATGATTGGAAAGCCGTACTATTCTTCGTGCCATTTTACTATCTCGGCAACTGCCTGTCTTCGCTTAATGGCTATTACGAGCATTTAAATGGCAATACTGAAACTCCAATCGCTTGGGGGGTGAGCAGTTATAACAAATTTTACAATTGGTTGTGGTTTGGCAATGGCTATCATGCCGAACACCATTACCGCCCCAAAACGCATTGGACCAGGATCAGGAAGTTCCACGAGGAAATAAAAGACCAGCAGAATATAGCTGGTGTGCATGTAATCAACACCTGCCATGCTCTTGGATTTTTGGCAAAAAACAACCATCGTAACAGTATAAACAAAAAGGAAGCGGCATAATGTTGTGGTCGATAGGATTAAAACGCTTTATCAAACAAGGCTTTCTCACGGTCATGGATGCGGCCGGTAAAATCCACTACTTTGGCGAGACTGACGGGCAACCTGCCTGCTCCATCCGCCTAAACGACAAAGCGATGCACCGCAAGCTTTTGCTGAATCCGGATTTATATTTAGGCGAAGCTTATATGGATGGCAGCTTATTGATGGAGCAGGGAAGCTTATATGATTTGTTATATCTCTTTGCCCGGAACTTGCGTGATTCCCAAAGCGGCTGGCCGGAAAAGCTTATGGAAAAAAGCCAGATGCTGTCGCAAAAATTCTTTGGCTTCATCCCCGCTGCCCGTGCCAAGTTAAATGTTGCGCATCATTACGATTTACCCGACGAACTTTATGAAACTTTCCTTGATAAGGACCGGCAATATTCCTGTGCCTATTATACTTCTCCCGATTCTAGCCTGGAACAGGCACAGCTTGATAAAAAAAGGCACATAGCCGCGAAATTACTGCTCAAACCCGGTATGCAGGTTTTGGATATCGGCTGCGGCTGGGGAGGCATGGCCCTCTATCTGGCGAAAGAATTTGATATCAGCGTAACCGGTCTTACACTTTCAGAAGAGCAACACAAAGTGGCGACGCTAAGGGCACGCGAAGCCGGTCTTGAAAACAAGGTAAAATTTATCTTGCGTGATTACCGGGCAGAGAAAAATGTTTATGACCGCATAGTTTCCGTCGGCATGTTTGAACATGTAGGGGTAAAACATTACCCGGATTTTTTTAAATCTATAAAATCTTTGCTAAAAACCGATGGCGTAGCCTTGCTGCATTCTATCGGCCGCATGGATGGCGCAGGGGTAACCAATTCGTGGCTAAAGAAATATATTTTCCCCGGTGGTTATGCGCCCGCAATGTCCGAAGTGTTGCCAGTGATTGAAAAGCTGGGCTTATGGACAACGGATATTGAGATATTGCGCCTGCATTATGCTTATACGTTGGAGGAATGGAACCGGCGCTTTCAAGCCCGGCGCGCTTATATCGCCGGAATCAGGGATGAGCGTTTCTGCCGCATGTGGGAATTTTACCTATGCGCTGCGGAGATTGATTTCCGCCTGCTTAGCACCATGAATTTCCAGATCCAGATCACGCGGCAGGTTGATGCGGTTCCACTAACCCGGGATTATATGTTTGAAGAAGAACAAAGATTGATGAAAACAAAATTTAAAGAGAATATTCGTGCAGCTTGAGAAAGATTATAGTTTTTACCTGGATGGCACCAACGGCAAGGGCGTAATTCTTGTGCACGGATTGACAGGTGCGCCGGCGGAGATGAAATTTGTCGGCAAGCAGTTGAACAGCATGGGTTATACGGTTTATGCGCCAGTATTAGCCGGGCATTGTGTTGATGAAAATCATCTAATAGCCACAACTTACGAAGATTGGCTACAAAGTTTAAAAGTTGCAATTGCATCTTTTGCGCCAAAGGTAAGTGAAATTAATATGGCAGGAATTTGTGTCGGCGGCGGGCTCGCCCTTTATGCCGCCTATCAAATGCCGGATCAAGTTAAAAGCGTTGCAATATATTCTGCGGCTCTGGATTATGATGGCTGGAGCCAGCCAAAATGGGCGCGGCTGGCCAGGATTTTTAAAGATGTTCTGATCCATATTCCAAAAGTCAGGAAGGGCGGATTTGAAGAAAAGCATCCGTTCGGTTTCAAAAATGATCGCGTGCGTAACGCGGTGCTCAAGAGCGGCATTGAAGGGACATTGCCAAAATTCCCGGCTGTGGGCCTTTACCAAAATTACCGGCTCAATGATGCTTTGAAAAAGGCGCTGCCTCAGATAACCACTCCCACTTTATTGATCCATGCGCGTGAAGATGATGTCAGCCATCCGCGCAATTCCGAAAAAATCCAAAAACTACATGGCGGGCGTTGTGAAGTAATTTATCTGGAACAAAGTTACCACATGATCCATGTCGATCAGGAACGCAAAAAAGTTGCCGACCTCACCGCCAATTTTTTTGAATCAAATCCAAGCGAGATGAGGCAACATGCTTGAGGTAAAGATATTTGATACTCTGCGCCAGATAAACCGCGATAGCTGGAATTTGTGTTTCACGAATGAAGTTGAGAATTATGATTATCTTCTGGCCACCGAAGAAGCTGGCATCAAAGGTTTCAAATGGCGTTATGTAACAATATGGCGGGACGATATGTTAATTGCCGCAATGCCGGCTTTCTTAAGCGATTATGATTTGGATACGACTCTGCAAGGCGTGGGCAAGAAAATAACTAATACAATCAGATCGGCTTTTCCAAAGCTTCTGACGTTAAAATTGGCATGTCTCGGTTCGCCATGTACTGAGGCTGGCGTAATTGGTTTCAATGCGAATATTTCCGAAAATGAGAAGCCGGAATTAATCAAAGCAATCCTGCTGGAATTTGAAAAATATGCCGCTCAACAAAAGTGCAAACTTATCGGTATAAAAGATATTCCGAAACCCTCATTACCAATTTGGAAACCAGGTTTTGAGGCTTATAAATATGCAGATCTGCCGAGCCTGCCAACTGCGCATCTGGATATTAATTTTGCCAATACCGAAGAATATATAGTAAGATTGTCATACAAAATGCGCAAGAATATGCGGCAGAAACTGAAAAGCTTGGAAGCAGTCCGCGTTGTAAATACAAACAATATTGATGCTTTATTACCTGAAATCATGGCGCTGTATAACGACACTAGAGGCCGCAGCGAATGGCAGTTTGAGGAATTAACTAAGGAATATTTTACAAATGTTTTAGCTAACATGCACAGCAACGCTTTTTGCACACTATATTATGTGGAGGATAAGTTGCTGGCGGCAAATCTTCTGATTCGTAATGAGGAAGTGCTTGTTGATAAATTTTTCTGCATGAATAGCGAGATTGGACGGGATTATAATCTATATTTCCTGAGCTGGTTCAATAACATCAATTACTGTTTGCAGCACGGAATCAAACGCTACCAAAGCGGCCAGGCATATTATGAAAACAAAGTTCGCCTTGGCAGCCAGCTAACGCCTAATTTTATGTATTTCAAACACCGGAATATTTTAGCGCAGGGCGTATTGAAACTTGTCGCGCCATTACTTGCCGCCGATGAAACGATCAAGGAGGCAGCGTGAACCCGTTATACCTCCTCATTCCAATTTTCAGCACCACCTATCAGATATTTATCAAAATGGCGTCGAATGAGTTGCAGCCTTGGTTATGGTTAGCGCTGGTAAGCGAAGTTTTCGCGTTCATATTATGGATGAAGGTTTTATCTACACATAACTTGAGCAAAGCATTTCCGCTCTCGGCAGTCAGCTATATTTTGATTCTGGCTTCAGGCTGGCTGTTATTTGGCGAGCCTGTCATGCAGATGCAAATTGTCGGGAGCGTGCTGATAATGGCCGGAATATGGTTAATCAGCACAGCTTCAGATAGAGTTAAACATGAAGCATAAAATATCAAAACATTAATGGGTAGCTTTGTTATTAGCGCTTAAAGGTTTAAAATATCTTACATGCCGCAACTTTATACCTTCTCAAAATGTTCAGGTAGCCAATAAATTTAGAATTAATTCCTGAATTCGACTCCTTATTTACACCAGTTCGATCCCCACTTTTGCGCTGATAATGAAATATCGAAATAACCTATTAATTGAGCGTTAAATGGTTAAAGTTCGATGATGCCGCTTGCCAGCATCCTAGCCTTCAAGAAGCCGAAGTTCCGCTTCCAGTAGCGATAACCTAAAGAAGCCTCGCGCTGTTATTAAATGCGGTCAACTGGGATAATAACTTTCCAAAGTTGACCGCATACAAAATAAATTGAGATTAAGGGCGGACTATAACAGTAGTGTCGCCGCCATGGCCGGTACTGCCCTTTGAGCCAGTACGTCCGGCTGACCCTTGCCTTCCCGTAGCGCCAGTGTCGCCTGTAGCTCCAGTATTACCAGTCGCCCCTGTGTTACCAGTAGCTCCTGTGTAGCCGGTATCACCGGTTGCGCCAGTATCGCCGGTAGCCCCTGTGTAACCTGTATTACCAGTGTTGCCCGTTGCACCTGTTCTACCTGTGTAGCCAGTATTTCCGGTGTTGCCGGTCGCGCCTTGAGGTCCGGCAGGGCCAGTACAAGCGGCAAGTGTCATAGTCAGTAGTGCAGTTGGTAATAAATATTTCATGATGATCCTAATAATTTATGTGACAGGCGTTGTTTACCCCACATTTGGAGTAAATAGAGAAAGGGGTATAAGAAAGCTATATCTAAATATTTAAAATTTCTAGAAAAAAATAATGGCGATTTATCGGCATTGCGCTCCTCAATGGTGACCCTACGGGAATCGAACCCGTGTTACCTCCGTGAAAGTTTAGATAATGGCCATCCACGAACACCCATGAACATATATAAATCAGAGAGATAGTCATTTTCAGTTCTTGACTATTCACCCGTATTTGCATACGATTTTTGGGAAAATATTGGGAAAACTTTTATGGCCAGAACTGCTAAAAATACGAAGATAGATTCACCCACTTCTCGGGGCAAATTAGTCTCCAATAAAAGTGGATATTGGGTGACCGTTTCGAAAGGTTTTTCTCTCGGCTACCGGAAAGGTGTAACCAGCGGCCGATGGGTTGCCAGAATCATTAGCGATGGCAAACGTCATGAAACTTTTATTGGTGAAGCCGATGATATTTTAGATGCAAATGGCATTGACGTGTTTACCTACGCACAAGCGCAAACCAAGGCCAGGAGCTGGCAAAACAGAATGATCAACGGCCACGGTGCCGAAAACGGAAAAGGACTGGAAGCTCTAACAGTAGCCGATGCCGCCACCGATTATCTAAAAGATTACGAGAGCGGAAAAACCAAAGGCGGTGGCAAAGCTCTGCGTGATCTTCAAAATAATATCAAAACCTTTGTACTGCCAGAATTGGGCAATATTAAGCTGAGCAAATTGACCAAACAAAAGATCGAAACCTGGCGTGACGCCATCGTAAATTCTCCACCTCGTCGCCGCTCGAAATTTGGGAGCGAACCACGTTTCGATTTGGTTCAGGTAGATAAAGACTACATTCGCCGCCGACGAGCGAGTGGCAATAGAGTGCTTACGGTGCTTAAAGCTATCCTCAATAACACTTATTCCAAATATAGCATCGGCAACAAAGAAGCGTGGACAAATGTAAAAGCATTCCGAGAAGTCAGCGCTCCTAAAATCCGCTGGCTAACCGACGAAGAAGCGCGCAGACTAACTAATGCGGCACCAGCAGAAGTGAAGAGATTAATTGTAGCTGCTCTTTTAACTGGCGCACGATACGGAGAACTTACAGCGCTTCGTGTGTCTGACTTCAACCTCAAGAACAAAAGCATCTTTATAGAGATGAGCAAAAGCGGCAAATCTCGCCATGTTCATTTGACGGATGAAGGTGTGTCCCTATTCAAGTCATTAACCGTAGGCCGTAAAAGTGGCGAACGTGTTTTCATTCGGGCAAATGGTTCCGTTTGGCAAAAGTCAGATCAGTTTCGTTACATGAAAGCTGGCTGCGAAGCCGCAAGAATTGAACCAGCTATTGGATTCCATATTCTACGCCATACTTACGCCTCACGCCTTGCCATGAGATCAGTGTCAATGTCTGTTATTGCCGCACAGCTAGGCCACAGCGATACACGAATGACAGAAAAGCACTACGCGCATTTGGGGCCAAGTTACGTTGCGCAAGTTGTCCGGGATGCTTTTGATGATATGGAACTGATTACAGAGACAAATAACTTAGTTTCTTTTAATAACTAAATCTGGTCTTAGTGTGACAAATACAGATGTACCACCAAATGTACCATCAAATTATTTTGCTGCAGTTCAATTGCAGAACTGGGAATCGAACCCGTGTTGCCGCCGTAGGCTATAGGTGCTGGATACTAAAATTTACTTCATCTAGAATTACTTATATTTGAGTCCTAACTTCTTAATAATAGACATTATTTCCTTTGCGGTAAAAGTTTTTCCATAATGCTTATCTGTACTAACTGCTAATTTCTGTATCAGCATCTCTATTTCAGTATGTACCACTTTTCGTTGATCGCTTTGATAATCCATTAGAAGCTTTGCCATGTGATGGATTATCCAACAACCTAAAGTATTATTGTTTCTTTTCATCTCCAATTGCGCTACCAATTCTTTCCCCAAATTGAGAATTTCCGGCGAGTGTAAGGACACTACCTTCTCTGGTAATGACATAGATACGATCATAAGTTCCTTCTTTAATAGAATTATCTTTATCCCATCGGGAATTTTCATAACTTTCATGACGCTGAATATTAACCTCCACGATTAAATCCATATTTTCACTTTTTAGAAAGTCTAACAACCTACTTTTCTTGATCCATAGTCGATACCCATCAGAAAATGTATCATGAATATACCTATCATTTTTAGATGTATCGCTCCATGTTTCATACTTAAAGACTGTAGATTTAAGTTTTTTTGAATACCATTCTACTGCAGTTTCGTTTGTTGATTCTAAATCATAAAACTTAGAAATATTACGTCCTGGGCTGCATTGAATAGTCCTAATTTCATTTTTATAAAGATCATTATCATCAATACCGTATTTATTTTCGAAATCTTTAAGCCAGCCTTTCAAAGTATATAGTTCATCATCAATTTCCATTTCCTCTTCATTTTCATGAGGAATTTTATAATCATGATAACTGTGAGCTGTTTGTAATGCTCTAAGCAAATAAATTGATACATCGGGATTTACTAAACCAGTTCTCACAAAACTAGTCTGATAACCCAATCTCCCTTTTATTTCACAATAGCTTTGCACTATGAGATTATCAGGGCATACTGACGCAATAAGTCCTAATTCACGATCTAAATCTTGTGCACTTACATTGCATACCCAATCTGTTAGCTTTTCTGGTTGTTCTAACCAAAAATGAGTTTCCTGTGGTACTGGCATCTTAATATCTGAAAGCCAATAATTCCTAGGTAGAGAGTGAGAATTAAGCCAATCATCCCATCGATCGTAATCGTTTTCTACCAGTGGAAATTTTATTAACATTTCACCGAGAACGCACATCATTGCGTTAAATTCTAAATAAACTGATAATCTTTCTACGCGTGGAATTGAACCATGGCGATGATCACAAAATTTGTAATCCATAGTATTAAAATTCTTGCGAGGCTCTTCTAACCATTTTCCAGCATCGATTTTAACTCCCCATTTATCGCATATCCAAGATTCAGCACTTTTTAAAAAATCGAATTCTTTAGGTGGAATAAAGCAGCTTGCTGCTGGCGAATACCAATAGGGTATAGTATCTGTAGAATCGAAATGAAATCTAGGATTTTTATCATTGTTAAGCCTGATCCGGTTATAACTATCTCTTTTAATTTTTGGGAACGGACTCAAGTTAACTAAACGAATTCTTCTCTCGGAATCAGCATCCAAACAACCAGGTTTCTTATTTAGAATGTTTAAAACAGTCTTTTGCGCAAAATGCTGAATAATAACGTGAGGGAATAAACCATCTAAAGCAATGTCATTCAAGGTTTCAAGATAAGGAAATAAAATCTCAAAATCTTCCTGACTAATCCGCTCTAAAGCAATTAAGAGCCATTGCTTGGCGGCCATTGAATAAAATGGCAATTCATGTGCCCTAAATTCTGATTCCTGTGTAATTGAGTAATTTCTAATTACATATGAAAGAACCTTGGTCTCTCGATAATAAGCTATGCATCTCAATGTGTATGCAGCCTTCCATCTGATTTGTTTATCAACATCTCCTAATAGGCTGTATAAAAATCTGCCTATTGAAGAATTCACATCCTGAGGAATTCTAGAAAGATTTAAATCTTTATCATCTTCATAATCAATGAGTTGCTTTAACTTATCAACAAAAAACTCTAAGCACAATTTTGCATCTGTCTCATTAAGATACTTACTAACTACTCCTAAAAGACCATATATACAAAATGAGTCAAAACTAGTTGGGTTCTTACGTATGCCTTTTAGAAGTAACTTAATTATTCCCGATGATTCTAAACAAGTTGCATTAAGTAAACGCCTCAATTCTAGTGGGTTATAGCGAATATAAGTCGATAAGTAAGGTAGATTATCTATAATGTATGTTGGTAGTTTAGAGCTTGCCCATTGTTTTATGCTAGGTGAGTCAGACCAATCGTCTAATGTTTCAGGAAGAATAGTTTTGAGTGATATTTCATCGGAAAGTTGAAGCAACACATTCAAAAAACTAACTCTATTTCCTATAGATATCTGTTTTCTTATGTTAGCGAAAACAACACTTTGATCATAAAATTGTGCCTCTCTAATAGCCTGAATAGTGTCCAGAATCGTTGAAGAATTGGTATAATCCTTATCACTAAAATCAAATTTAAGCTCTGCTGGAATATATTCAGATTGGGGTTTTTCAATACTTTTTAAGAAGTTTACAGTTTCGTTTAAAGTCTCGAGCTGATCAATCAATGGTCCATCTTTGTAAAATTCAATTAGATCAGCACCGTAATTTAATCGATGATTAGGACGAGTATAGAAGAGAATATTAGCTGCAAGTTTTAATCCTAGTTTTCTATGTTGATTAATAGAATACGTCTCCAAAGATTTCTTTGCGATATTCTTTGCTATTTCAGATCCAGCCTCAGAGAGTAGCATTGATAATGATGCAACTATTTGAGGAGAGTGAATATTATTTTCTAAAGTACTTATTAAGTATGACTTTAGCGTTTGTTGATAAGAAATAAGTTCGCGATCATTCCATCTGCTGATAGCAGCTAAAGCTATTGAAGGGTCTAAATAAGCTATTGCTTTAATTCCTTCATCCCATGGAAAATGATCCCAACCACTTAATTTTATGGAAACATCTGCAATAAATTGGGATATTTGATGAGCATACGGCCTTTTATCTGAAAATTTGGTATTCTTAACTTGGTAAGATAGCTTCTCTAAAAGCTTAATTTGATCAAAAGCGTCTTCATCAACTTGTTTTGTAATTTCTATTGCTGTTTCAAAATAATGCCTCGCATCATCGGTGTTGCTATCTAACAGTAACTCCGCACATTTTACATACGCATCAGATTTTTCTTTTGCGGAAGCTGGGGTCTTTTTAATGTCTAAAGAAATCGCTTTATTTATTGTCTCGCTAATCAAATCATGCAGCTCTGGTATATGTCTCACCGTTTCAAGTATTTTGAACCTTCGGCTCCCTAGTCCGTCAGTATCTTGCCAGTTAACGAACTGCATAAGCTTAGAAGTGAAATCTTTTCTATCAATATCATTATATGAATTTAAGATAGATAAAGACTCGGCTACCTTTGTAAGGGCCGCCAAAAACCAATAATCTTTAAATCTCCAGCTTTCATTTTTAATTCTAGTGATTTGGTCATTTATAAATTGTAGAACTTGTTTTCTTTCCAGTTTATCAGCCAGTAGATTTATTCTTTTTTGATAAATTGGTAGTAGAAGGCTGGTTGCTCTTTGTCCCTCCTCATTTACCTCTTTTTTCTTTAAACGATTCTTTCTCTCTTCTGTTGTGATCCCTTTTTCATCAGGATCTTTAATGTTGGCAAATAATATTTTCTCTGCGGTCTGAGCCTTTTTGTCTAATACTGATTGTAAGACTGCGGCCCGAATACGTATATCCATCGACGCCGGAGACGATGTATAAATCTTATCAGCCCTTCTTTCTTCTCTGGGTACAATCTTATCTAAGGCTTTAAGAATTAGATTTTTATCTCTTTTGTTAGCGTAACAGAGCTCTAGAAATGCTAAGGCAAGCTCAAAAATCTTATCTTCGAAACGCTGGTGCCCACTATGTGTCAGTCTACTTAAATTCCATTTCGGAAGCTTGCTTAATTCTTTAAGCGAATCAATTATTATAGCCCTCTTTATTTTACGGCCAACCAATAATAACGGTACTATAAGAGCAATTCTATCACGCGGCTTGATTGAATCTAAACCTAAAATTTCTGCAATCTGATCGTAATTTCCTTTTGTGCATAAATTCTCAACTATTACGAGTCCAATTTGGTCTCTATAGCTTTTTGAGCGCCATCTTCGAAAATCTTTATAAGCCTTTTGTATTCCTAATAAGTGCAAGCTCGTTTCAATACCAGCAGCAGCATCCTCAACAGAATATTTCCATTTCTCTTCGTTTTGGCTATCTCTTTTTTGAAGAGTCATAATCCATTCGTACGCCCATCTAAGGCTTTGACGTGCTAAAGGAGCTTGGTTATTTCGAGCTTCATACAATGCTTTGTGGAATCGAATAGGTCCATGTCCGTAATCAAATTCTTTATTTTGCAAAATGCTTTTTTCTACAGCTTCATCTGCAAAAGCAACGGCTAATTGAGGCTTATCAATAAGAAGCTGATAGAAGGCTTGTTCCGTTTTTAGCGCAGGGGCAGCGGACAACAAAATTTTAAATGCTTCAACTTGATTTTCTGTTTCTTCAGCACAAAGTAAGCCGAGTGATAATCTTCTAGTTATTACTTGTCGCTTTATTAGTACATCGGTAATTATTTCTGGCTCTAGTTCATTATCGATAATGCTTAGTAAATCAGCCATTCGATTTACTTTCACCAGAGCGTCCGCTATGTGAAATGCTGCGTAACTATCTAAATTTCTATGAGCGAATAAATGATTAGCTATTCTAGATCTTACGTCATCTTTTAAGCCCGATTCATCAGCTTGTTGACTAATGAAAGCCTCAAAATCCTCATCTGCAAAATCTATTTGATCTTGAATAAATTTTACTCCAGGTGCTAAATCTGCGCATATATCTAATATAGCGGCCCCAGAAAGATTTGTTATTTTAGCAAGATGAGTGACCGGTATAGGTCTTGGCAATTCGACTAAGACGGTAATCATCTCTTGAATGTTAGTATTTCCGGCTTTTAGAGTGGCCTCTTGAAGTTGTAAAAGAAATATCTCGTCTAGATTCTTTCCATTAGGTCGTAAAAGATTTAGCAATTTATCGAGATCACCATCGGCATATTTAATGGCATATGCTTGTACCCGTGGTATCCCCCTAGATAAATGATGAAAATCTTGGATAATTTCTTGAGATAAATCAGAAAAATAATTTCCTAAATAAGATTTAGTCTCCTGCTCATTAAATGCAGGAAGCTCAAGCTTATTAACTTCATTCGGTAATTGTAATGAATCTATTCGTCCGGTTCTGCATGTTAAAAGTAATCTTACATTATGAGGCAATGAACTCAATGTAAGTAAGTCTGTGATAAAACACTCCTTATCATTACTTTTCTCAGCAGCTATAATTGAATTATCAGCTGCATCAATTGCAATAAGTAATAATGCATCTTTATTAGTTAAGAAAAGTGCCTGACTAGCTTCCAAAAGCTTTTTAGCAAAAGCTTTTGGATAATTTGTATTTTTTGATGGAATTAGAAAACTTGCTGTTCCCGTATTAACAGCAAGTGTATTGGCTAATTGTGTAAAAGCTTCTTGAGCGCGATGCCTGGTTTTATCTGAGTTAAGATAAGTTCCTCCACCATAACAGTCATATATTATTAATTTAGAGTCAGTAGGAAGTGATGGAGCAATTTCCTGTAGTAAGGTCGTTTTCCCAAATCCGCCTTGGCCATGCAAACAGGTAATTGGTTTTGAACGAATGGAATTAATAACATCATTAACACCTTTACGAGATACTAGATTCTCTACGTTTTTAATCTCTACGGGAGCGGGAAAAAGAGCTGCTTCACTACTGAGTCCTAGCCAAGTTATGAAACTTTCTTTAGTAACATAATGTCCAGCTGCCTCTGGCAAAGTAAGCTTAAAGACGTAATGAAAAAGTTGTTTAAATTGTGACTTAGCATCAGTTTCTAACCAGCTTGCTAATTGGCGAATAACTGATTCTTCAATAGTAATGCTTGATAATGTTCCACAGTTAGAAAAATCTAACTTCTTAATAAATTGCTCGAAAACGTCTTCTGCTAGACCAGAACTTTTGCATAATTTGTCATATGCCGACTTGAAAGCTTTGCTATCGATAGGAGCATAATTATCTAAGGGAACTTTGCCACCACAATCCTTAATTACGTTATAAACATCAACGGACAGCGGCTGGTTAGTGACCAAAGCTATCATCCATTCAGCTTTTGATTGCTTCGTATTATAATTCAAAAATACATCAGCTAACCGTTTTATTACGGAACTATTTTTTTTACCTTTTGAGTAAGTAAGACGGGCAATTGTCCATTCTTTCTTAGGAGCACTAGGGCTGTATTTTAACTGAGAAAATAGAACCTTTTCGCTCTCTTGAAAATTCTCTCCTCCATAATAAAATCCGCAATCTATTCCTAACAGGAGATCTGCATCCTTACTCGCAACAATATCTTCAGGTGCTGGATCCTCAATGGATATAGCTTTTAGATTTGTAGCTGGATTAAGCAAAGACAAGCAATTAATTAAGGTCCATAGGATATGAAATTCATCCCCTGAATTTGACCCGCGTGCACCTACATAGTTAGTTGGCAAATTCTTCATAAATAAACGTTAAACCATTGCAATATTCAATATATTGCAAATCTATATCATTGACCTGCTGTATCAAAGTCTTAATATCTACAAAGTTGTCATTAAGATAACCGGGACTTCAAACCCTGCTATTAGCGGCTGACATGAGCCGTGCACTTTCATGTCGCTTTCCGACCTTTATGGCCGGGAGGCGGCAATGTATGTCC
The DNA here is from genome assembly GCA_043757405.1 of Alphaproteobacteria bacterium. GTDB lineage: Bacteria > Pseudomonadota > Alphaproteobacteria > Rickettsiales > 21-14-0-20-44-7 > JABDBO01. The sequence continues at coordinate 88,730 of JAYVPI010000016.1, read as the reverse complement.
AGCCTCGCGGTAAAGATTGCCGCGGTCGTCTAATAGCGACTTTGAACTCCCGGTCACCAGGAAACAACCTGGTGACCATTATTAGGGAGTGAAAATGAAACTAAATCTAAAATTTACATTATCTGAAATTATAAATGAAATGGATGCCAAAGAAATTAGGGCCGCCCTTTATTTTATAGTTGCGACCATTTGTGCCGGCGCCAGGCAGCTGGCTGCAGCAGAAATAATTTATGCCCTGCTAGTTGTTGATTATCTCGTCATGACACAAGTTGAAGAAGTGGAAGAACGAGAGGAAGAAGAAAAGATAAGAGCGCAAACAGAAAAAGCTAAGGAGACTGATGATGCGAACACGTAAAAATTTGCAAGTTCAAGATAAAGTGGATGGTTTTCAGAAAGAAAAACCTCACAGAAAATACAAAACACTCAATGTCGTTGCTTTGGGGTTAGGAGCCGCGCTAGGGAACTTTATCGTAAAAACGGCCACACTGGGATTCGGGGCGGCGGGAGATGGCCTTATTGTTGTCCTAATGGCCATTTTCGGATATGTCGGTTCAATACATCTTACGAGAAAACTAGAATTGTATAATTCCCAAGAAAATAAAAGCATTCCACTCTGGTGGGTGTTGTTGGCCTACTTGATTGCGTATTTTGTAATTTATTGCGTGTTGAGCGCACTAATTTCAAAATAAGCTCACTTTTTCATTATTGTTCCCTCGCGCGTAGCGTGCGCGTGCGCGTAGGTGGGTTGACTGGTCAGGCTGTATTAATAAGATTATATTATTCATAATTTATATTTTTGCCTTGTGTTTATAAAAATAAATATCCCTGACCAGTCTGACCAAACAATTAGATGACCAATTTAATGCCAAGGAAAAAGTGATCTCTTGATCCCTTGTGAAAGCGTCGTCGGGAGCTTCTTATTTTCGGAAAAGCATTTACAAGATTTGCGCAAAACTGATCCTTGGTACCTGGTGCCCTTCCATTGTCATAGCACCAATCTATCCAGCCTTTGTAAAGACGATTTTTAGAATTTTCGAACATAAATCCTAACTCACAACTATCCTTAACAAAGGCTTTAATTGGGCTGTTCAGTATTTCAAGGTCATTGAGAACCGGCAGTCCAAATTCTGGTTGCACAAAATAACCTCTAGCATCTAAACGTTCTTTACCAGCCAGCGCCCAATTAAAGATTTGCGGTAACTCAGATAAAACCCGATTCTTTAAATCAAGATCTTCTTGCCCATAAAACGATTTGGTCATCTGCAATGTAATGAATCTGCTGGCTAGAGCACCTGCTGCATCACCAAGTTGAGGAACTTCGTTCGTTAGTATCAATATTCTTACACTAAGAACTCCATTCCAAGATGGTTTATGCTTTACTTCTACAGTGACGCTATCTTCTCCTGACACCATCAATAATCGTTCAACAATTGTCTGCTTAGGCATTCCCCCTCCGATACGGGCGTCGGGAATAATAGCAGCTAGTTTACCGATTAAAGGTTGCAGACCAAAGGATCCGGATAAACTGGTTAAAGTCGGACCGCAGGTATTTGCAGCGCCTAACAAACCTTTAATCACGTGCAATATAGTTCCTTTGCCGGAACGTATTGGCCCTTTAATAAGAAACATCTTTTGCTGACGAGTATCAGGCGTAAGAAGATAACCTATAATTTCCTGCAAAGTCTCTATACTTTCCTGGTCATTCGGCCACACACTATTTAGGAATTTAAGCCACTCTACAGGTTCTCCAGTTTCTTCCCAATCGTATGGAAGTGAATTCAAATTGAAGAATTTTACTGAGTGAGGATACAACTCTCGAGAAGGAACATATAAAATTCCATTTTGCATACATATAAAATCTCTCGGATCTTTATTTGTATGCTCATCAAGCCATGATGGAGGATTAATGTTCTCGATCATAGTTGCCGCCTTTAAAGCGTCTGTTACTCCATTCATGTGTGCCATTGAAGGATTGAAAGGGGAAATATCGCCTTTAGAATTTAACTTGTAAGAGTTATCAAGATACGAGCGGACATCAGAACGAATGCCTTCCTCCGACCTTTCATCATACGCACTTCCATTATGTTGATACCAATAGCCCTGATTTCTTATCAGAGAGCTTCCTTCTTCTGAAGAAAATCTATTAGCTAAAACCTTTCGCGCTACGTCCGAATGATTATTCGGATCAAGCGGCCTGGCCTTTTCTTGTGCAATGGAAGGGTTTTCAGGAAACACATCTTCTTTCCATCCTCCTTTTTCCGCCAATTTTCTTATGGTATTAATTGTTACTAAGCGGGGGTTATTACCTTTGAATGAGTCCCACTTATATTCTAGATCTTCAAAAGAAAGATAATTAGGTGCTTCAATACTCCACTCGTCCCATAGCAGTAGACCGTCGTAACTAGCGTTTGTCTCGTAGTTGATTGCCATTCCGACTTTAATCCAGACATCGTAATCTGTTGGGTCGATATGTTTTAGCATTTCCTTAATTACCATCAAATCTGCATTAAAGAATTCACTGCGAGGCCTTGATTTCACTAGCTCTGATTTCTGAATCTCTGGAACGTCTGGAGATACATACCATAACATATCGTTTAAAGAGTCGTTAGAAACCGGATTAAAATTATCCAACGGTTCAAGAAATGCGCTGAGTCCAGCAAATGGCAATATGAACTGATTGCCATAACCCCCTAATGGAACACTGCTTTGTTTGGGAAATACCTCAATCTCCTTATTTGCAACGCCACTAGTACCGTTCTTATATCCAAGGCTTGTGAGAATTTCCGAGAAAAATACTCTGACAGAATAAGCGTCCTGCGGCTGATCCCACAGCAAATAGATATGAATACCTTTGCCGCCAGACGATCTAAAAGTTACTGGTTGCATATCCTTAGCTGAAAGTGCGCCAATTATTTCTTTGGCAACATTTACCATCTCAGACCAAGAAGTTTGACCTTGGTGAGAATCTAAATCAAGTAATCCAACCATAGTGGTAGATTCACCAGCTTTAATAGGACATACACCCCTTGAAGCTCCGCCAGATACATGGATTTGAAGCAGTTCTTTAGTTAGCGCCTCTTTAGTCCAATGCATTTTGCCATTTAATTTCTTAGCAGAAACATCTGTACGTACCTTTAAAACTAAAGGCTGTAATACTGAAACAAGCTTGTCCATTTTAAACCCCCTGTTTTTTAAATGTTGGAAGACTATCAATCCACTTTTGTAGATCGGGCGCAGAAATTAAGGTTCGTTTGCCGTATTTGCGGGCAACCAATCTTCCTCGACTGATTTCTTGATAAAGCGAAGTACGTCCCAAACCTAAGACAGTTAGCGCTTCGCTGATGGTATACATTTTTTGATCTAGTACCTTTTCCATAGAGATTTCCTTTTGTTGCAGCAAACATAAGTGCTTGCTTGCAATCATCTATGGTCATAGGAACTAGCAGAAAATAGTGCGACTATATTTTATGCTACGTTTTAGTCTTCGCGACTGGCTTTGTTATATTTTTGAACTCTTCCCCTAATTATTTCAGAGGGTTTACTAAATTCACCATTCTGTTTCATTTTAGGTTCTATACCCAATTCATCAGCAATCTGATGATAACTTGCTTTCTTTGACATAGGCTTCTCAAGCGGTTCTCCATTTTCATCACATACTGAAAACTCTACATTAGCTATATGAAGATTCGCCGCCTCATCTTCGGAAATGGATGGTCTTCCACTTTTCTTAGATAGTGTTGGTTGAATTTTTAAACCGAGTCCAAGAAAGCCTAATTCCAGCCAATTACTTCTCGCGGAGTTTACTTTCCAAGGCCTTAAGCCATGTAGCTTGCATAAGGAATTAAGTTTTTTCTGCGCCTTTGATATATCACTTTCAGAGATTCCTTTCAAAAGTGATGATATTTTTTCTTTGCGGGCAACCATAGGTTTCCTATATGTTAGAATTTGATTTCATTACTTTTGTTTGCTTGCTGAAACTTGTTTTTTAGCATTAACAACTATTATTTCTGATACAATTTCATTATTAATAAGCTTTTCTGCCTGTATTTTCTGTATTGCTTTTAATTTACTATCTAACTTTCCTAGATCGATAATTAGATATATAGCCGCGTCAGTTTCAGATGCTTTTTTATATACTTCCAACTGTTTTTTATATCCCTGAACTACACTTCCTAGCGACCTTTTTACTTCTACCAATATTCTGTTTGAATATCCTTGGGAGAATTTAAAATCCACAGGTCCGCCTCCAGCGTTCATTTCAGGCGATATATCAATATTATTCGCTTTGCAAAATACATCAGCGATTCCAAAAAATAGCAATTGTGCAGCACGCTCCCGCCGTGCTTTATCTTTATACCAAAGCATTTCCCATAGATTATTATCTTCGATCATTTTTTTAAAATTGCTAACTATATCATTAACCACCCTAATTAGTTCTGCCTTTGTAGTATTACTGGGTTTAATAATCTTATCTTCAAAAGCACGTAAGTCTGTTTGAAGTATTTTGCGAAATGCATAATATCCATATATGTCTTCGTTCGCATCGTAGTACGCACCACTATCCAAAACTGCTTCAAATACTTTTTTAAAGTTAGCAAGCGAGCGTAATGAGATCGTTCTGATTGCTTCTTTTTTTTCTAAAACTGTGGATTTTGTTATATCTCCTAAAAATGCATTAACAGCACTTCTAATATCCTCATTTTCGAAAATAACTTTTGAGACCTCATTCCAGTCATTCGCGATTGGCAAGTTTCGCAATATATCTTTTGGTACTAACAATACGGGGCTACCAGGCCTGAAAGGATTTTCTGGCAAATTTCTATTCCCATATTTAGGAAACAGCTTGGTAGTAATTTTATTTTCTACACAAAATGTTTCTGTGATTTCAGCAAGAATAGGTTGAATAAAATTAGTAGTCATATCACTTATCGTATCCGGGCCTACACCCTCTTCGAAAAGACCCATAAGAGGTATGATTTCTGGATCTTTCTCACCTAAGTTTATAATTTCTTTGGCAGTTTTTAAAATCTTTTGTTTTAATTCTATGGGTCTTGAGCTACCGCCTATACTTGAGCCGCCATAACCAAGACATGTTTGAGGAGCCTCAGACAGGTCAAGCCTTTGCAGAGCCGCTGTCCAAGCTTTATCAGTATTTAATTGAGAAGCATTTACAAGCGCTATAACTTCACTAAATCTTTTCTTTAGTAAATCGAACGCCTCTTTACTTATCTTTTTGTTACTACTTATTTCTATAAGGAGTGGATCAATAAATAACTTCGTATCTCCGTTTAAGATTGGATCAATAAAGCCTGCTTTATCTAGTAATGCAGGAAGCACCCCAAATTTTTGTGAAAATAGAGCCGGATTTATTAATTTAGCCATCTGATTCCTAACAATATTTAGATAATCAAATCTAATCTTTTCTATATATTTATCAATTATATATGTTCGTAGGTATTCACTACTATTTGCTATGATATTTTGGGAAAATATTGGGAAAGAAGTATTCTATCAAATCTAAGGCATTGTATTGTATTGAAAATTAAGCCTCCATTACCTCTATCTAAAGGAGGTATTTAGTCGGGAAGGACAGTGTGAAAACACATAAAAGTTCCAATCATAATAACTATTACTGCCATTAATACAAAGGCTGGGTCGGGAAATCTATGCTTTGGCTTCTTGCGTTTTTGTTTGGGCATTATTTTACTACTGCATTATCTAGCTTGAAGAACATGCCAAAATTTTGATTGTTGATAAGCTCAAATTTGCCGGTCACCGAAATTAGTCCATCATTGTATTTAACGGGGTCTTTGGTGAAAACTTCGACGATCTCATTCGGCTCTCCTGGCGGGCAATATGGGCAAGTCGGCGTGCGTTTTGATAAGATGAAATGCTTGAATTTTTCCGTCGGTTCGATTGGCAGCATGAAGCCTTTTATCGTTATCTGCTTTCCTGCAAGTGCCTTCACCTCTGGCGTATATTTTGCCGAGTACTGGTATTCTTTGTCATCTAGGCTGACTTTAGTTTTTGTCAGCGTATTCCACATAGTGTCTTTTGAAACGGGTAGTTGGTTCTGCGCAGCACGTTCATCTGAGGGCTGCGACAAGGCTTGAGAAACTTTTTGAAATGCTGAAAGTGAAAGCCAGCTTATGATTAATAATATTACCGTAAAATATCTCATACTGGTGGCATTCCTATTAGATTATTGGGTTTCAAAGGCGCTGAATTGCTCTGTGATGTCGTATTTTCCAATCGAAAATACAAACCGCTTTTCTCGTCATCTACTAATTTGAATGTGCCGGTAAGGAATAAAATACCGTTGCTGTAATCAATCGGCTTTTGCATATAGACATCTATGACTTCGGTTGGGCCGCCTGGCATACAATATGGGCAAGTCGGTGTGCGTTTGGAAAGCAGGAAATGGCTGTGGCTAAGTGTTGATTCTAGCGGTAACATAAAACCTTCGACAGTAATTTGCGTGCCAGAGATTTTCTTGACCTCTGGCGGCATAGTAGCTGTAAACACGCCCTTCTTTTCATCAAGCCCAATCTTTGCCTTTGAAAGTTTCTGCCAAATATCGCCACTGGCAGTTGGCATGCTTTCTTGCATCTTGCGTTCAGCATCACTCTGCTGGCGCAGACCTGTGGTGAGCGCGAAAACTGCAATTAGCAATATTATTCTGGTTTTCATCTACTGCTTAATGTTTTGAACACATCTATTGAATAAACTTTTATTGCTGGAATCAGGCTAGCAACGAAAGCTATTATAACAGAAGCAGCCAAAATATATAGCGCGGCCTGTTCATCAATTTTGCCTGCAAGCGTGATGTTCTTGGTGGAAGCGATATAGCTGCCCACCAGTTTTATTGAAGCATAGCTTAGTATAATACCAAGTATTGCGCCGCTCAAAGATAGGATGAGACTTTCGGTAAGGCTGATTCTAAATAGCTTTGACTTTGTGCCACCAAGACTGCGCATCAAAGCCAAATCATATTTGCGCTCATTCATGGAATTGTAGAGATTGATGAACATGATTAGGATGCCTAGTCCAATTATCAGCAGGCCGAAAGCTTTGATAGTTTGCGTTCCAGATCCCATCAAACTCAATAAGCGCGCCGTTTCAAATGCAGGGCTTGCTGCCTGCATTGAGCTGTTTTTGTTCACAAAGCGCGGCAAAAGCGAGGCTGCTAACGGTGACCGATAACTTATCAACAAGGCTGTAAGTTCATTTCCTGGATGTTCCTTCTTATAATTCACTTCCTCCGGATCATCCGTATCCGGATGTTCATGCACATGCCAAACGCTTTCCACCGGCGTTAGTACTACACGGTCTAATACTGTGCCCGTTGGCTTTAAGATGCCGACTACTGTGTAAGGAAAATCGCTGTGCAAATCATCGCTATTTACCAAACCATGCGCGCCGACAATTTTGTCTCCGCTCTTATTATGATTCTTTGCAGCAACTTCACTGCCTAATACAGCTTCCATTTGCTGGTTATAAAATCGGCCTTCTGCAAGCTCGCCATTATAATGTTTTACATAATCAATATTAGTTCCAACGATACGGTGGCCATTATAATTATCGCCAAGAGCCATCGGAATAGCTTTGGCAACAAGCGGATGTTTTTCAAGCTTTTCAGCTTCCTCTATTGGAATATTGCCAGTTGGAATATCGAGCTGGAAAACAGTTGAAAGAATAATTTGTAATGGCGAACCTTTACCACTAACTACCAAATCAATTCCTTTCAGGTTTTTGCTGAACTCGTCTTCTAATTCATTGTTTACAGTTACCAGTGAAAGGATAATTGCCACACCAATAGCAAAAGTAATCACTGTCAGGATTGTATTGGCGAATTTATGACGCAAATATGCCGAAGCTAATTTCAAGCTGTTCATTTTGTGCCTCCCAGATTCAAGTTTTTGCTGAAATGCTTTTTAATCCGCGAGTCATGAGAAGAAATGATAAGCGTTGAGCCTGATTGTGCCGCAACATCAAACAGCAGTTTTATTACTTTTTCCGCTGACTCATCATCAAGTGCCGATGTTGGCTCGTCACCCAGAATAATTTTCGGTGAATTAATTGCCGCCCGCGCAATCGCTGCTCTTTGTGCCTGGCCCTGACTTATTTGCATTGGCTTTTTATTAGCCGTTTGTTCAACACCCATTGTTTTCAACAATTCAAGCGCCCGCATCTTATCCTGTTTGCGATTGCTCATATATGCGGCGAGAAGAATATTATCTAAAACACTTACCGCGCCTACCATGTGTAAGGTTTGGAAGATAATGCCGATATTTTCCGCACGCACATTATCGTTAATCGTTTTACCTTCTAGCTCGATGCTGCCGCTTTGCGGTTTCAACAGTCCAGCAATTGCATAAAGCAGCGTTGTCTTACCGACGCCAGATTTGCCGGTAACCAGCAAATGCTCACCTGGTTTGACAGTAAGCAATGGAACTTCCACCACCATTTTGCCGCCATATCCAAGCTTTAAATTCGATATTTTAAGCATGTTCCTCCTCGGGAGTTTCAATCCCATATTTGGTTTTCATTTCCAGCTTCACAGCTCCCGGCGCATGTCCCCAACCGGATCGGATTATATCCCCATATTCCGTAAACTCAAATTCTTTGCCCGAATCACGAGCTTTTATGAACGCATCTTCCAAGTAATATGGGACATCAAGATAGGTATAAAAGTCAGTATGGACCTTATCATGTGAGAGAAGATAGAATATCTGTGAATCAGCAATACTTGGTTTGGAAAAATCCGCTTTCTGCATTTGCGCTACTACGCTCCTTGACGGAATATTGCCTTTGCCTGATTTGATTATCTTTCCATAATCAGCCAGTTTGATTTTTAGCGGCAATAATTTAGCCAGGCCTTGTAAAAGATTGTTATTTACTAAAAGATAATGCCAATCTTTATCTCCACGAATAAGAAACAAATCTTTCTGTGTGGTTGGTTGAATCGAAGTGCACATAGTAGCCATTATTTCCCAACCTGTAAGCTTTTCACACTCTGAACATCTTGTGGGTTAACGCCCTGGCAACCAGCTGCACAAGTTTGGCCGTTAGCATGAGCCAAAGTCATACCCATGAATATTTGTCTATTATCTTCAGAACCGAACAGTTCTGCCGCAGCCTGTTTGTTAAGCACAAGCTGGCGGAACAAACCATTCACTTTTCCAATACTAGCCTCTAGTTCAGGCTGAATTGAGGTTTGAAATGCAGCACTATTAATTTTAGCCAAGTCTGAGTTAGAGCTTTTTGTTATTGCATCATAAGCCGGAAGCAGCACCTTACTTTTGAGTACTGTACTAGCAGGTAATGATAACTGCCCATGTTTTTCTTCTACCGCACGTAGCTGCAAAAGGCTGTGAATTACTTTATTCACATTTGGCGTGCCTTCCATCGCCATAATAGCTTTGATATTCGCTAACGCGTTTAGTTCGTCTTTAGTACTTTCAGTTAATTGTGCCATTATCCTACCTGTTTTTGTTAAATGCCCAAACTGCCCAAGACATTTTTAGTGCCGCCGGAAAGATTGTTATAACTATCCTGCGCCCGTTTTTGATCCTGCGCGCTATTTCTTAGCGACTGGTCAAGTTTCTGAAGTTGCGAAGTTTCGACTTTTGATTGAACTGCCTGTTTTACACTATCAATATTCTGGGTAAATTTTTGTGCCGCTTCATTTGCAGCTATTACATTCTGCTTATTCACCCCACAGCAATTGCCCGAATGAACATGGCCTGAAGTTGGCGGTTTATCTTGCGCTGTAGGAGATTTAACTTCGGGCTTTACCCCTTGAGTCTGCGTTTGCTGAATTTGCTGACTCTTGATCGAAACAGTATTTTGTGGGGTTGTAACTACATTTTCACGCGGTTTCGTCTCTAATGTCGGCCTAACATTCGACATTAGATTTTGGCTTTGGTTAATTTGAATATTAGTATTGGCCACTATTGACGAGCGTGTGTTCTGGATGGTGGTCGCCGCAGTTTGAGTAACATGAGTTTGCTGCTGTACTTGAGCAGTTTGTCTTTGAACAATATTTGTTTGGGCCGCTGGCTGCTGAACCTGAAGTTTCGCATGGTCAGCGATATTTGGTTGCTTAGCGGTAGTAAGCATCTCACGTCCTTTATCCAACATTCTATTCATAAGTTGGCTAAGAGGATTCGGCTCACGTCCTTTATCCAACATTCTATTCATAAGTTGGCTAAGAGGATTCGGCTTTTGTTCTATTGGTTGTTTAATTTGATTTTGGTTTTGCAAAGTCGCATTTTTTTGTGTTTCCCTAATTCTCGTACTGACATTATCGGCCATGTTACGAAAGTTTTCCGGCTGCTTTAGGGCAGTATCAATACTTGATTTTAAAGCTTTCTTTAATTCTGCGCTTTTAAGGAATTGCTGGACATTCTCAATGTTACCGTCTTTGGCAAGATTGCTAACTTTTTGCTGCATATGACGCAATGCGTTCTGTAACTCCGGCTGCTTATGACTTTGCCGCAACGTCCGCTCTAACACTGCCATCAACGTAAGCAGTTGAGATAAGTGTTTCTTGGCCGCCGCTTTATCCTTTACTATTTTTCGCTGAATACTGGTAATCGCTTGCTCCAGCATTTGTTCCAATTCTTCTTCGTCAGTGCCTCTTTCAACAAGCGACAGGATAGTGGCAACTGAAAGCTCATTATTACCTTCAATATCTCCCACACTTAAACCTTGTGGCAATGGGTCAAGCAAGTTAGCTGCGTGAATATTGTTTGTAGAAAACTCTAATATCTTAGCGGAATTACTTATTAGAAGCTCATCACCTATCTGATTATTGATTTGGCTAAGCTTTTCATCTTTCTGAATTCCCTCTTCCAAAACCCGCCATTGTTGGCGCGAAGAGCCACTTTCTTCCTCATTTTGCCACAATTCTTGATTTAGAGAGGGTTTCATGTTTATAATGCAATTGATAATGAGCTTATCAATTAGCAAATGATAATTCAATTATCAAGTAGAATTTTATGAAGAACACAAAACAACGAGAAACAATATATAAAGCACTGGAAGAAACCGACCAGGCACTTTCTCCTGAGCAGCTTCTAGAGCTTTGCCAGGAATCGGTTTCCAATATTGGCATCGCTACCATCCACCGCGAATTAAAACGCTTACGGGACGAGGACAAGCTAGAAGAAGTTAGAGTCCATGGCGACGTTTTGCGATTCTGTCTGAAAGATAAACACCATCACCATCACTTCAAATGCAATAGCTGTAACAATGTTTATGATATTCCCTGCGGTAGTATTGAGGTGAAGCTACCTAAAGGATTCAAAAAAGCAGAACATGAGGTAAATGTTTTCGGCGTTTGCGGTAATTGCTCGTAACAATAGCGACTATATTATGACAAGAAGTTATGAAAAGAAAAAGTAAAAGCAAACGTTCCGCATTTGATCAAATCAAAGCAGGGCTAGAGGAAGCAATAGAGTTTGCTCAAGGCAAAACTAATGGCAGCAAGCTTCATAAAATTAAAGTTTCACAAAATGAGCAACAATAAAAAAAATGAAGTCACAATCAAACGTGCCCGTGTTAAAGCCAAACAATTGGCTGAACTTGTTCAGGGAACTTCTGCTCTTGAGGTTCAAGGTTTGGATAATGAAGGTTTTAAAATTATCGAGGATAAAATCTTCAATATGCTTATTGATGGCCTAAATCTAGAATCTGGAGTGATTAAACTAATTTGAATTATTCAGGCCATTCCCAGCCTAATACAGTTATGTCTTCTAGTTCAAAATCCATATAGTCGCGCTCATAACCAAAGTCGTACATAACAAACTCTTCTGACATATCTGGCAGCCAGTGCATTATCAAATAACCTATCTCGCCTTCACTCATTGGAATATTGCATTTATCGCAACGACATCCTTCAACTATTAGTGATCCTTTTGTAACTGTTATGCCTTCACCTTCATAACTTTCCTCACTTCGACCTTCATGAGATCGTAAGTAAGCCTCCCCATCTTCAGCACAATACAAATACGGCATAGGTTATTTCATATACCAATTTTGAGAGCGTTTGTACGTGAATGTTTTTACCCATTCGTGGGTGTATTTGACTATTCTTTTTGGGAAAATATTGGGAAATTGGTTAATTTCCTGAGCGTTAAGCCAGCTAACCCATTGTATTATATGGTGACCCCTACGGGAATCGAACCCGTGTTACCTCCGTGAAAGGGAGGTGTCCTAACCGCTAGACGAAGGGGTCATCCCGGAGGCTAAAGAACAGAATCCGGAAGCCTGAACTCGGAAATGCAGGCGATATGCAAGTGCCGGAAAATCAGGAAAACGGATACTATTTATAATCAACGGATTTGCAAGCTAAAAATTGCCGTATTTATGGTAAATATATGCTAGTCGCCGTTTAAAGCGGTTAAATTGAATATAATCGTGGTTATAAAGAAAGCTCGCGTGGGGCGCAGAAAAGCGCCTTTAAATGAGCTTTAAGCGAAGCCAAACCATATATCAAGCCATCACGCTTAACAACGCACCACTCCAAAACTAGTTATAGACCCGTTACCAAAGGCTTGGATTGCATTCAAGAAAGTTATTAAGCGCATGACTTCTAAAAATTTTGCGCAAAAAAAGTGGTGGATAGAATTAATAATAATTGCTATATATCCGCTTCTTTTTATCAGCGCGGGGAGTTAGCTCAGTTGGTTAGAGCAGGACGCTCATAACGTCTTTGTCGGGGGTTCAAGTCCCTCACTCCCTACCAATTTTCTTATATTATACAGTGCATTGCTGGCAAATTATTCTTGCCGATTACCTGCGGCTTTTATTTTTAATAAGGTTTGTGGTTATACAAAATTGTTGTAACCAAAGCGAGCAGGCAACTTCTGGTTTCTACTTAAGTATGAAGGCTTTTTATAATTGCACTCCTAATTGATAAGCAGTATTTATTATATTAATTAACCCAGGGAATAATATGGCTATCCAAAGAATTTTACATATTTTGTGCATTTTTATGCTTATTTTAACACTTAGCTATGCACCCAAAAGCTGGGCGGATAAAGGTGGGAACGGGAACGGCCATGGCAATAAGCATCATGGCAAAGACAAGCATGACGATGACGATGACGACTATTCCTATGATAATGATGCCCATCATGGGCGTGTCATCATAAATAATTATGACCGGGTCGTGATCAGAGAATATATTGTTGAAGAACATCATTCACATTGCCCTCCTGGGTTAGCGAAAAAACATAATGGTTGCTTACCTCCGGGCCAGGCGAAGAAATATCATATCGGCCAACCTTTACCTGAAGTAGTTGTATGGGAGCCGGTGCCGCAGCCTCTTTTAGTAAGACTTCAGCCCGTGCCGCAGGGTTACGAATATGTGCAGGTTGATAATGACGTATTGTTGATTTCGGAAGCTTCACATAAAGTTATTGATGCCATAACTTTGCTATCGGCAATCGGACACTAAGATTAAAATAATATGTATAAAAATAGGCACCCTTTTGAGGTGCCTATTTTGTTTAGTCTAATCAAAAATTACTGAACATTGCTGTTTTTGTAGTGTGATTGTCTGTGATGACCTTTCTTTTTACCATGGCTGTCATTGTTATGTTTATGGTCAGTAGCCACTGCAGCAGAAGTTCTAGAATCAACATCTGTGCTGACACCGGTAGTGGAAGTGTTAGAACCGGTTCTGATTCCGCCATTTACACGAGTGCCGCTGCGAAGGGATACACCGCTATCTTGGTTAGTTGAGACGCCGGTTTTGACACCAGTAGATGTTGAAGCGTTACCACCCATTGAACTGCCGGAAGTTGAGCTGGTATCGCTGCTCACACCAGTATTAACATCTGTAGAAGATGTGTTAGATCCAGTTCTAATGCCGCCATTGACACGAGTACTGGTTCCCAATGATACACCGCTATTCTGGTCTGTAGAGACGCCGGTTTTAACACCGGTATTAGTGCTAACATCTAATGCTTGAGCAGCGCCAGTTGAAAGTATAGTCGCAACTGCCAAGGCAGATAAAAAAGTAGATTTCATATAAACTCCAATGTTGATTAAAAGTCTCAAACCCTCGGATAATTTATACACTCTCAGATATTATCATGCCATGATACAAGCATTAAATATTTGCAATATAAGCTATATTTTATGATAAATTTATGCGATATGCGCCACATATAATGAGAAACTTATAGTACGCAGACTTATTCAAACGGTTCGTAGTAATTGAATGGAGCAGGTTTTGTTTTATTTCCCGCTCGAAAGTTTATTAGCTATTTCTCCGGCAGCTATTTTGGCAACAACATCTACCGGTTGGCCGTTTTCTTTGGAAATGCGGCGGTATTCCGTTTTGCGCTGGGCATTAACTTGCGCGGCCAATGCACTGGCATCGCCACTGGATTTTACAACACTAACATATCCATCGGGATTTTCTCTCAAAAGGCCTTGTTCGCGCGCCTCCTGCAAGCTGAGTGCGTAAGCTGCTGAAAAGCTTAAGGAGATTGCTATAGCTGATACTAAAAATAGTTTTTTCATGATTTTTCCTTGTGCTTAAAGTTAGAAAATATTTGGGTTTTTTGCCATGGCGGTTTTTACGTCTTTTTCGATTTCCACCTTGATATGATGTTCAATATTAACATTGAGGTTTATCTCAATCGGCTTATCAGGTGCCTGCACCTGTACCGTTGGCGTGCATGCGGCAAGTGCGGCTGCAAAACTGAGAGCGATTATTAAAAATCCGTTTTTCATTTTTTGTCCTTAAACTTCATCAGTTGCTTAATGTCATTAAATGGTAAAATGCTTTGCTGCAACAGGGGCAAAACATCTCCGGTGATACCAATGCTGAAATTCACCTTCTTTCCTTCAAGAGCATCGGGGTTGTTCCCTTCAAGCACAAGACTAATAGCCGTTTTAATTTTCTTATCAACCTCTCTGGATGATACCGTAATTTTGAGCTTAGTATAGTGAAAGTTTTGCAACAATTCCCGCGTCAGCTGTAATTGTTTGCTATCGCCAGGCAGGAGGCTGGCGGATACATTAATAACCCCGTTTTGAATCGCGGCGGCCCCGCCATCATTAATTATAATTGTACCATCCGGGTAATAAATAATGGGCAAATTGCCACTTAAACTGCCTTTACCAGTGATTTTACCTTCGCTCAGAGTACCAAGAAGCAATGAAAGATCTACTCTATCTATCTTAATATCAAAGGCTACAGGTTTATTTCCGCTTATAGGAAGTGTAACATTATTAGTTGAAATAACGCCGCCGCCCCAAGGGACTTTGGCATAATCAATTTTCAAATTCACATTATTCACATGCAAATGCGCGGCGGTGGTTTTTTTTGCATCGCCGATATCAATATTCGCATTAAAATCTTTCGCCGAGGAAATGAAATCACTGGTAATTTTTAGTGGCGGAATAGGGCTGGGAGTTCCGGTTATTAGGATATTTTCCAAAATGGTTTTACCTTTCCACTGTTTATTTTTTTCATCCAGTTTCGCATTTAAAATATAACTGCCGATGGACACTTGGTAGGGCTTATTATGTAGCTGCAAGTCCTTGCCTGATGCTTCCAATATTGGCTGTGGCTCCATATCCAGGGACAAATTAGTTATTGCAGATAAATTCATTGCGCCGGTTATTACGGAAATATGCAGGTTGGAAATATCAATTTTGCCGGAGAGGAATTTTTTAAGGCTTACGCCGTCATAAAAAATATTATCGCCATTGGTGGCGGGCGTTGATTTTTCCATCAGGGGCTCAAAACCGCCGATTAATAATCGGCCGTCTTTCTCATAAATATTTAAATTTATATCGCGGGCGGAGATATCCTTCGCCTGTTTGTTTATAATCTTCCGGATGCCGTATTGAACTTTTGCTTCGCCTATTTCAAGCAGGTTAGTTTCGCCAATATTGATGTTTTTTAAAACAACTCCTGAATTCCCCAGTTTTTCAACATGCAATGAATTTACTTTAAGCCCATATGATTTTAAGGCTTTTACTATCTGGTTTTCTGCTGTGATATTTATCGGTAATTTGTCATAGAACAACAAAATCACTATAATTATGATCAAAATCGCAAACAGTATTTTTTTCAGCGCTGCTTTCATGCAGCCAATATTATCTGGGTCTAATTATATTGATATAAGTAAAAATCCTTATTCCGTTATTTATTCACCGTTAAGTCCCAAAATATTCCCTGCTACTTTGCTATCTATAGCGATTTATAATAATATATGTGCATCTAACTAGCCCCGTCATTGCGAGCCTTTAGGCGCGGCAATCCAGGGTCACAGACTGCGACCCTGGATTGCCGCGCGGAGTTTATCCCAGCGAAGGCTGGGACTCGCAATGACGATGTGAGGATGTTCGCATCTTATCTTAAACCGTTACATCTGAGGGCCCTTCTCCCCACCTCACCAGTTTACTGCCCTATACCTCTTGCGGCAATTACCAAAATATATTTTGGTTGACCGTAGTATTGGCATTTTGGCGGCACCAGTTATAGCCGTTGTACCACTCAGTTTCATAACCGTAATTGCCAACTTTGGTCGTATCACGTTTGAAACCATAAAAAGACTTATACACATTCGTACCATAAACCGCATAACCGCTCTCACAGCCATCTTTCCAGCCCTGTTTACTATCCGGCGGAAAATCTTTTGTCAGCTGATCACCATTGATTTTAGCGAAAATTGGACGTGGTGCAAAGAATGAATCCGCATCCATAGAGCATGAAGCCAAAACAAATAACGGCAAAAATAATAATATTCTCATCAATTATCCTGGGTGAACCATTTGAGGTTATAATGGCGGCAATAATCGAATGATTCGTGCCACGCCGCGACATAAGCCGGGTTATTCATCATTGAGTAATTTTGGTAAAAACTATATTGCGCCTTATAAAACACTGAACCATAAGTCGCCAATCCGCTCTGGCAGCCATCTTTCCACCCCGCCTTATATTCCGGCGGCCCTGGTTGATCGACATTCATGAATAGTGGGGATGAGCCCCCGAAAGCGCATGAGGACAAAGCCAATACAGGTATCAAAAATAATTTACGCATCACCAGTTACCAAAAATAGACCCTTCATCAACACCGCCGCCAAATCCCGGGGCACTATCCCCGCCCCCGCCCATCAGCGCCCCTACGCCTGAGCCTGCACCGCCACCGCCGCCAAATAATCCACCGCCGATTTGATCACCGGTTTTACCGCCCATGAACGGCCCGGGAATATTTTGCGTATCGGCGCAATCATTGACCAAGCCGTCAACTGAGCAATAAATCTGAGTGCTGCGCATCGTATATTCATAAATATAAGAACGGCAATAATTCTCCCCGTCTTTCCAGGCCTTATAATAAATCGGGTTCATTACCTGTGTAGGGTCCTGTTTAAAACCATATGCCGAACGATAAATATCCGTACCATGTTGCGCCATACCAGTATCGCAACCATCGCGCCAGCCCTGCTGGAATTCCTGCGGCCCGCCCTCAGGAGGGGGCGGCATAAACGGAGGGTTCAGAGGTCGAATTTCAGCGCCGCCAAGATTACAGGCGGTTAGTAAGATAACGAAAATCAAACTTTTAAATTTCATCATAATAGTGAGTCATCATCCTGGCGAATCATGAATATCGACATGTAGCAATAATTCCAGGAATCTTTCCACGCCTGGTTATACATGCGGCTAGTCGCATATTGCGCCTGTTTGTTAATCTTATAAACCGTTTTCATATATGAAGTACCATAAGCCGCCATCGCCGAGCGGCAGCCATCATGATAACCTTGCCGATATTCTGGCGGCCCGGTATTTACCTCCGTTTCCAGCAAAAGCGGATGCGGATCCGTCAACGGATTGAAACAACCGGCAAGCAACAATACCAGCGAAACCAACCAGCCACGAAAAATATAACTATTCTGGGCCTTTATCATGTTCATATTTGCAATAAAAATAAGAGTCTTTCCAAGCTTTATAGTAAACCGTATCGTTAATCGCCTTATCGACGTCGTAATAAACTTTGTTATAAAGCAGGGCATAAAAGCCGCTCGCCGATGCACCAATCGCAGTCCGGCAGCCGTCCAGCATACCCTGCTGATAATTCGGCGGCCCTGGCGGCGGGAAGTTACTGGAGAATAATGGGCCGGGAAGCATAGCATTAGGCGCAGTACAACCGGAAATAGCCAACAACCCCGTTAAGCCCAGATATCGCCTGCATTTATTCATGCCTTATTATACCGCATTATTATTTCAAATTTGTGACCTTCATCATATACGTCATCCTATGGCTTGACCATAGGATCTCCTCGAATAGATCCTGCAATCTAGTCGCAGAATGACGTTTAAAGCTTTAGGATGAACAGCTTACCTCTAAATCCTTAGACCATTCCGGCGAGTTTTGGGCATAATCCTCATTTTCCGGCTGTTCGTCATATGGCCGCCTCAACAACTCCAATAGCCTGGTTATTTCACCATAATTGCCATTATTCGCCTCTTTAATCGCATTTTCCGCCATATAATTCCGCAATATATATTTCGGATTGTTCTCAAGCATCAATTTCCGGTTAGGTTGCAGTTTATTATACTTACCATACCAATCCTCAAAACCCTTCCCTCCATCTCCGCCCAAAGCCAATTGGCGGAAGAAATTTGTATAATCGAGACGATTCTTTTCCAATAATCCAAGCAACTCAGCAATCAGTTGTTTGTCACCATTCTCCACTCCCAGCTTATCAAACATAAGCCTCTCATATTCTCGGATAAATTCCGGCTGGTATTTCTGCAAAATCTCCCCCGCCCTATCCATCTTAACTAACGGCGATAAAGCCTGAGCCAATGCATGCAAATTCCACAGGCCGATATAAGGCTGCTGATCAAACGCATAGCGCCCACTATGGTCAGAGTGGTTACAAATATACCCCGGCTCATACGCCTCCATAAACCCAAACGGCCCATAATCAATCGTCAGGCCCAATATCGACATATTATCCGTATTCATCACCCCGTGTGCAAATCCCGCCGCCTGCCATTTGGCGATCAGCGCCGCAGTTCGCAAAACCACTTGCTCAAAAAACCCCTCATAATCGCAGCCGGAATAATAATTATTTATCGTGAAATCCGCCAATTCCCGCAATTGCGGATGCTGGCCGGTATAATAAAAATACTCAAAATGCCCAAAGCGTATATGGCTGGGTGAAAGCCGCGTCAACATTGCCGCCTTTTCCACCGTTTCACGCTGCACATCTTCATCCGAACCGATAATGCACAAAGCCCGCGTAGTCGGGATACCCAAATTATGCATCGCCTCCGAGCACAGATATTCACGGATCGATGACCGCAACACCGCCCGGCCATCGCCAAAACGCGAATAAGGAGTCTTCCCAGAGCCTTTAAGCTGCATTTCCCAGCCATTGACTTCCCCGATCATAATGGCGCGTCCATCGCCTAGTTGCGGCACATAATGGCCAAATTGGTGGCCGGAATAAACGCTCGCCAAATAATCCCCGCCCGGAATCAGTTTATTACCGCAGAAATACTCGATTTCAAACTTATCCAACCCAACCAGTTTTGCAGCGTCAGGGTTAAAATTAACTAAAAATGGATTGGAAAAGCCTGTCGGCTCCAGCCGCGTCAAAAACGCTTCACCAAGCCCGGAAAATTTATTGTGGAATTCAAGACCCGAAATAGCTGTCACATCACAGCTTATTTATTTAAACTGCTCTTATGCATAACATCGCCAGCGCGGATAATTGCTGGTGTAGCAATCAATATCAACAACGCCGCGATCATGAACGGGATCGTCGCTACAGTGATTTTTGTCGGCAATTTACCTGCTTTCTCTTCCGCAAGCATCATCCGCGTTTGGCGGTAATCATCAGAGAGAACGCGCAAGGTTTCCACCAAGCTGGTACCAAATTTCTCAGATTGCAGCAACGCCGCCACCAAAGATTTAACCGCGATCAAATCCGTCCTCTTGGCAAAATTGCTCAAAGCCTTCTCACGGTCATTCAACATCGTCAATTCGATCCGCGTACGGTTCAATTCTTCAGTCATTTCCGGATGCGCGAATTTCAATTCCTTACAAACTCGTGCCAGTGCGGCATCAAGTGCCAAACCAGACTCAACGCAAACCAGCATCAAATCAAGAGTATCGGGGAATGAGCGCAGAAGAATTTTTTGACGTTTATCAGTAGAGTTTTTGACATAAAGCGGCGCACCGAATGTAGCTAGAATAGCAATAATCAAACCCACCAGGATGAATGGGAGCTTGAATGTAGGATTCTGCATGCCGACCTTATAAAAGAGGAACATAACACCAAGGCCGATAAGCCAGCCGAAGCTAGAGAAAAACAAATAATATGCCGGTGCATTTGGCGAAGCGATACCGGCGCGGTAAAGCTTCAACGAAAGCTCGTTATCTTCCGGATCGGTCTTGCGGAACCCGCCGACGATATTTTCCATCGCCGCCGCCATCCCGCTTTTTTCTTTCCCAAAACCCTGGTGCAATTCTGCAAACGAATCTTCCGTATCCGCCAATCCCGCAACCCGCTTTTTGTTGAACTTGCTTTCCGTTGAAAAGCTCAATCCCATACGAATGGTGATGAAGAAAACTACCAAAAAGACGCCGATAAATACTAAACTGCCCATAACTTAACCTTAAATATCCATTTTACATAATTGCCGCGCGATATAAATCGCCAATGCGATCATGCTGCACGCGATTGCCAGCCACATATTGCCGGTCGAAGTATTGAACAGCGGATCAAGATAATCCCGGCTAAATATATAAACTGCGCCCATTTGGAAAAACGGAATAGCGGAAAATATTTTGGTGGTGATCCTGCCCTCAGAAGTAAGCGCACGGATTTTCAAGTTAAGCTGCTTGCGTTTACGGATAATAGTGGAAAGATTAGTTAGAACCTCAGCCATACTGCCGCCGGTTTCCTGCTGCACCGAAAGAATAACGACGAAGAAATTAACATCCAGAATACCGATACGGTCAGCCATTTTGCGCAAAGCTTCCGGCATTGGGCGGCCATATGAAACTTCATCGATAACGCGCTGGAATTCAACGGAAAGTGGCGGGCGTGAATTAACCGCGATAAGTTTTAACGAAGCCAAAAGCGGGTGGCCGGATCTGATACTGCGCACGATCATATCGATCGCATCCGGAAAATCGTTGAGAAATTGCAGGTTACGCTTGTCCAACTTCATACCGATATAGACATTGTTGAAAAACAGCACCGCGATAATCCCGGCCGGAATGGCAACAATAAGCCCGTGGAACATTACAAACACCGCATATGTGACAGCCACGCCTATCAACAATAACAGCCCAAGATACGTCCCCAGGCTGAAATTAGAGCCGCTGCGTACCAATTTGCGATAAATATTTCCAAGAACCGGCGTACCCGCCATCGATTCACCAAATTTATCTAAATAATCATCGACAAAAGTTGATGCTTCCGTGCTCTGGTAATCAACATCGCGAACGATGCTTTCAAGGGTTCTCTTTTTATATTTCGCCCGGCGGTCGGCAAATATCTTGTTCAAAACTACAAGTACCACGACGAAAACGACAAAAGCGATAACTACAATTACTAAAGGGCTGTCCATAATCTCTCTTTAAATTCTTTTCAAAGCTTAATGTCCAAGGCCCCAAAATTCAAGCAATTATTGCGTCGTAAACTCCAAAGAACGCTCCAATTCCTTCAATAAACCGAAATAATCAACCTGTTGGCTGAAAGTAGGCCTGATTTTATGGCATCTGTAGCGTCCGGTAAGCTTCCCGTCCGGGCCCATAGGGCCAGGTTCAAACGAATACAGCTCCTGCATCAGGATAGTATCGGTCTCAACCTTAACCACCTCAGTAATACTGGTAATCCGGCGCACACCATCGCGCATCCTGGCAATCTGGACGACCAGGTTAATCGCGCTGGTAATCTGCTGGCGGAGCGCCTGGGCGCCAATAGCAACCCCTGACATACTGCACAAATTCTCAATACGCGCTAAACTGTCGCGTGGCGTGTTGGCGTGGATAGTAGCCATCGAACCTTCGTGGCCGGTATTCATCGCCTGTAATACGTCAATAACCTCATCACCCCTGATCTCACCGAGGATGATCCGGTCTGGACGCATACGCAGGGCGTTTTTAAGCAATGCGCGTTGGTCAATGGAACCGATACCCTCAATATTGGCCGGACGGGTCTCTAAACGCAATACGTGTGGCTGCTTCAATTGCAACTCTGCCGCATCCTCAATCGTAATCACCCGCTCACCCGTATCGATGAAGGCGGAAAGAGCGTTAAGCAAAGTAGTCTTACCGGAACCGGTACCGCCGGAAACAATGATACTGGCCCTTGACGCCGCGCAAACACGCAAGAACCGGCACATATTCTCCGACATGGAGCCGTGGCCGATATAATCTTCCAAAGCCATTTTGCTTTTCTTGAATTTACGAATCGAAACCAAAGCCCCGTCAATCGCCAAAGGCGGGATAATCGCGTTGAAACGCGAACCGTCCGGCATACGCGCATCCACCATCGGGCTGGATTCATCAACCCGGCGTCCGACCGTGCTGACGATTTTTTGGATAATGTTCAAAAGCTGCGATTCACTGGCAAATGTCAGATCCGTCATATAGATCTTACCCTTCTTCTCCACATAAACCTGTTTGGCGGTGTTGATCATGATATCGGCGATATCCGGATCATGAAGAACTTTCTCCAGTGGGCCGAAACCACGCGTATCGTCAATAATCTGCGCCCGCAGCAAATCAATCTGCGAGGAGTTGAGTGGCAAAGACATTTCATTAATCAGCTTCTGTGTCGCCTGGTTAATCCTTTCAATCTGCTGCTCACGCGGCAATTGGTTCAAAGCGTTGAAATTGAACTTCTCCACTAATGAATCAAACACCTGCTGTTTAGCGCGGCGATATGCTTCTGTTTCCAGTTTCTGATCCGTATAAATCAATTTTTCACGCACGGATTCCTGGTTGGTCTGGAACATTGCCGGCAATTTCATTTCGGCTATTGGTTCAACTTTATGCCCGTTTTTGCCGTTCAAGCCATTATGCAGCGCCGCGCTGTTAGTACCATTCACGCCATTAACACCATTCATACCCGCAACTGGTGGCATCATCGGCTTAATTGGCATTTGATCGGGCGCTGGGGCTTCTGGCCTGCCTGAAACTGTATTTCCCGTGCCGTTGCTTTTCTTCCCAAACATTATTCGTCATCCGATTTGTTAGAGTTTAGCGACATCAGCCCCTTGGCGATTTCCATGAACTGGCGGTTTAATATAGAGCTTCCGGCCTCGATCGCCGCCCTGCCCTGGTTCTCAGCAGATGTAATAGTTTTAGAGTCGTTGGAGATGTAATAATTAACCTTCTTCTTGCAAGCCATTGCAAAATCCGCCGGCGTAATTGCTTCCTTGAATTTGGAGCCGCTGCGGTTGATTACAATCGATGATTTATTATGGGAAACACCCATTCCCTGTAATGCATCTAACAAACGCGCCGAGTGGGTTGCTGATTTCAGCCACAACTGCGCCACCATCAAATTATGATCAGCCTCTTTCACAACTGATGCCATCCATTCGCTCCATGTATGCGGCAGATCCAGCAATACATAATTGAAGCGCTGGCGGAGGATGAATATCAGGTTGGCTATCATATTCGTGCTGATTTCCGGCATGAATTTCAACGCCTTCGGAGCAGCGATAATATGCAAATTGTCTTTGAACGGCACTAATGTTTTTTCCAGCAAGGTCAAATCGATCGAGCCTTCCGGATGTTCATAAAGCTCTTTCAAACCATAGCTTGCGGTCAAATCCAGGTTACGCGCCAACATGCCGAATTGGTAATCCATATCCACGATCACCGTTTTCTGCTTCAATTCCGAAGCTAATAAATAGCCGGTATTCAACGCAATTGTCGTCGCGCCGTCGCCCGAAGCTGCGGACATTACGGAAATCACCCGGCCTTGAACATCATTCTTCTTGGAATTATGTTCTTTCGGGCCTTTGAAATATGCATCTTTAATATCGCCGACATTTACCGGTTTGACGAAATATTCGATCACGCCGCGTGCTAACAATTGGCGATAGAAGCTCAAGTC
This sequence comes from Alphaproteobacteria bacterium, assembly GCA_043757405.1. Lineage (GTDB taxonomy): Bacteria > Pseudomonadota > Alphaproteobacteria > Rickettsiales > 21-14-0-20-44-7 > JABDBO01. The sequence continues at coordinate 64,610 of JAYVPI010000016.1, read as the reverse complement.
GTTGACCTCGCCAATTGTAATAACTTTTGTGTTGGCGTCGCAATGTTCGGCCAATGTATCCAGCTCCGGCAATATTTCCAATGCTTTGGCGGCTAATTCGATCAAAATATAATGTGGTGAGATTCCGGTTTTTTCTATATAGGCGGCAGCATCCTTGGGCGACCCGACGATAATTGCCGGATCGGCAAAACCAAGCTGCTCTGCCACTTTTTTGACAAAGCCTCTTGTATCTTCGGTTTCTATTACGCCTAAAAATTTCATAGTCACAACTATAGGTTTAGCTTACCTTATGGTAGCTTTCAGTTTATAACAAAAACTGATTAAGAAACTATTACGAACTATTGTCCGCCGCTTGCACTAACCTTTTCAAGAGGAATAGTTTGCCTGGACAGGTAAGTATCGTAGTTTTGTGTGGCTTTCTCGCCATCGTAACTTCCTAATAATACAGGGTCAACAAACTGGCGTTTATCGCTTACCATTTGCACTTGGTTAATGGCGATAGAGCAGCCAAAAGTTGGGTGGTTCAGGTTATAGGGATTAATATGGTTGTCGATGTAGCGATTTTCGCAATCCTTGGCTTCAACCGTTTTATAGTTAAGGGTAACGGTGTTATAAGCGCCAGTTGTTTGATGATATGGCACTTTGTATTGGTTAAGGATTTCCACCGCGCGTGTGCAAAGCATTTGGTTCGAGCAGCTGAGTTCAGCATTGCTCGGCGCGTGTTTATTAACCGCTTGGGTCAATTGTTGCAAACCATTGCGCTGGCGCAGGTCGATAGTCGTTTCTTCCGAAGTCACACTGAGCAGTGATTCCGGCTGACCACGGTTATAATAAGCCTGTTTCGGAATCTGGCTGCAGGCAGCAAGGCTTGAAATAGTTAAGGCCGTCAATAATATTTTTTTCATCATATACCTAATCCGTCATAAACCCAATTGGTCCTTCCAAGACTGGAGTCTGGCCAATTTTGTCGGCGTTGCCTGACATTGAACCAAGAGCTCCGTAGAAGAACATTTCCATAACCGATGGCGTGCGGAATTCATCAGTCGGCATCCTGACATCGCTATTGACGACTGGGTCAACGATATAAGGAGTAACCGCAATAACTAGCTCAGATTCCTCACGCTCATATGCAGTACTGCGCATCAGAGCACTAATGATCGGAATTTCAGCCAGCCCCGGCACAGATGAGATTTGTGAGTTTATACGGTCGCGGATCAATCCTGCAACCATAAATGCCTCGCCTGGTGCTAATTCCACTGTAGTTTTAGCGCGGCGCGTAGTTACCGATGGCGTGCCATTTGTAGTAGCCACCCGTGAAATATCAATTTCCGATAATTCAGGAGCCACAGTCAAACGGATACGATTGTTTGAAAGAACATAGGGAGTGAATGCGAGCGAAACACCGAATTGCTTGAACTGCGTAGTGGTAGTATTTGCAGTAGTTGTAACAATCGGGAATTCGCCACCCGCCAAGAAGTTTGCGGTTTCACCGGAAACCGTTGTCAGATTCGGCTCCGCAATTACTTTAAACAACCCGTCCTTTTGCAGCGCTTCAATCATACCAGCAACACCGAAATCACCCCTTTTCACAAGGCCGATACCTTGAATAAATGGATTGGTTTGGGGCCCCTTAAAACCACCGAAAAGTCCCGTACCGACAGCTCCGGATGCATCCAGCAACGCCGTACCGGCACCAGTTCCAAATTGGAATAGCGAGTTAGCTGTGCCGTTAACATTCTCTAAGTTAATGCCAAGGCTTTTCAATGCCGTTCTTTTAACTTCACCAATACGCACCTTCAGCATCACCTGCTGGCCGCTGTTGAGCGTCAGGAGGTTTACGATGCCTGGGAAGCGGTTATCCTGGGTAACGTAGCTTTGTGAGCTGCTTGCAGCGTCATCTTTGCGGCTTTCTTTCACGAATTCATAAACCACTTGCATAATGCGGTTTGCGGTTTGTGCGTCAGGGACAACGCCTGAAACTGCCAAGCTGTTATTAATAGTTTCCAGGCCGACATTTTGCGTCGGGAAGAAGCGTTTGAGCGAGCGCCGGATGGCGGGAAGATCATAACCCACCACGATATCTATCTCATTGATCAAATTAGCTTTATCATCAAAGAAACGCAGGTTAGTGCTGCCGATTTTCTTGCCGATTACGGAAATTTTCTGGCTGCCATGCACTACCACATCCGCGATTTCCGGATTGGCAATCATGACTTCCGCCATAGGCTTGTTCAAATTGACAAGCTCGGCGCGGTTCAATCCCACATCGAGGACCACTCGTGCTGCTTGCGCGTCGGTATAAATCCCGAACAACAATACTGGCAATAAAACCAATAAAAACTTACTTTTCAACCCACTCATGGCTTGTTAACCTCCACTTTCTCTAACTGTATGCCGCGATATACATTAACTGACATCTGGGGGTTTTTAGCCGCGCCATCATCCACTTTTTTTCCAGTATCCGGCATCGCAGTTTCGCCGCCTTTCTTGCTCATTTTGCCGGTTTTAGCGTCGATCGTAATCACGCCTGCATTTCTGCGGCTTGCTTCGTTCAAAGTTGAACCATAAAGATCAACTACGCCAAAATCATAAGTCGCGTCACTATCATATAATACCGGGAAATATGCCGGCGGCAGGATTCTTGTCAAATCTTGCTCTGCTGTTGGACGCACTAATTCATAACTATCCCTATCTTTTACCGAGCGCAACACCATTGAAAGCTCACCGGTTTTTTGCGCCAGTTTCAATTTTTGCGCATCGCGCTGGTTAACTTCAACCGTCACGCTGGTAGGAATCGGCGGCGGCTGGTTATCTTTTGCTTGTTGCGGAGTCGGCTCTGCCGAAACACGGGTATCAACCGCCAGAACGCGCACATTAGGCAAAAGTATTTCAGTAAAAGCAAGGTTACGATCAGGACTATTACTCTTAGTTCCGGTCACATCACCACCCTGAACCGCACTTTTGATTAATTCAAATGTGAATAAAACATCCACTTTGTCACCAGGTGCGATAAAACCCGCAACAGATGAAGTCAGATTAACAGGAACCGTAATCGCGCGCATTCCCTCGCCAAGCTGACCAGCAATATATGTTGGGTCATTCGGGTTTCTTAATTGGCTGGAAAGCAGCGGTTTATCTTTTTGGATCGAAGTACGGGTAATCATACCTTCAATCGTCGGAGTATCTTTACCACCATATACAATCGCGCCCGGTGGCAGCAATTGTGAATTGAGTGACAGTGAAGTGAAATCGTTTGGCGCGAGCACAGTGCCGATCGGCAAATCACGCGCGGCAACATAAACTTCTGTGCGCTGTGGTTTCGGCGCGTTGGCAGACACAGTCGGAGCTGAAGACAATACTTGTACTTGTGGCTCAGTTTTTTTGCCATTAACAAATGAGCTCACACCAAAGGCAACCATCAGAGCGATTACCAGGGCGATTACAATTATTATCAACTTCATAGAATTCCCATTTTCAGTTTGGCTTAATAACGTTGTCGTCGAAAATTATTAACACAACTTTATTACAATTTAAAGTAATTAATTTATTTTCTTAAACAAACACCTTAAACCGAGGCTTTTTAACACCTAGCCTGCTCCTGCTAAATGATATTTAAGGCCAAGTCAAACAAAATTGCATTAAAATTTTATTTCAGGCAACTATTGAATCGCATGTGTAATTAATGTAATAGCTCATGCACATGGAAAATAATTCACAAAACAAAGTTCTCATCCTCGATTTTGGCAGTCAGGTCACGCAATTAATCGCCCGCAGAGTCAGGGAATCCGGGGTTTTCGCTGAGATTCACCCATATTATATGCCGCTTGCCGAAATCAAAAACTTTGCCCCCAAAGCGATTATATTGTCAGGCGGCCCCGCCTCGCTCACAATCGCCCAATCACCTACCATAGATAAGTCTATTTTTGACCTCGGCCTGCCAATTTTGGGTATTTGTTATGGCCAGCAATTAACCTGCAGCCTCCTCGGCGGCAAAGTGGAAAAAGCCCCTGAGCGTGAATTTGGCCGCGCTTTCGTCGAAGTCATTGAAAACTCACTACTTTTTGACGGATTATGGAAAAAAACCAGCAAAAATGAAGTCTGGATGAGCCATGGCGACCACGTTACGAAACTTCCAAACGGTTTTAAAGTAATTGCCAGCACGCCCTCCGCCCCGTTTGCCGCCATCGCCAATGAAGAAAAACGCATTTACGGCGTCCAATTCCACCCGGAAGTTACACATACTCCTGACGGCGGACGCCTTCTTGCCAACTTCGTAAACAAAATCGCCGGAATAAAATCCGATTGGAACATGAAAGCCTTCCGCGAATCCGCAATCGAAAAAATCCGCGCCCAAGTCGGCGACAAAAAAGTTCTCTGCGCCGTTTCCGGTGGCGTCGATTCCTCCGTAGTCGCCAAACTCCTCTTTGAGGCAATCGGCGAACAACTTCAATGCATTTTCGTCGATACCGGTTTGCTCCGCAAAAACGAATGCAAACTCGTCGAGGAAATGTTCAAGCGCAACTATAACATCCCATTATTAGCCATTGATGCATCAGAAAAATTCTTGGGGCTGTTAAAAGGCGTCAGCGACCCGGAAACCAAACGCAAAATCATCGGAAAAGCTTTCATCGACGTCTTCGTCGAAGAATCAAACAAAATTGGAAAATTCGACTATCTCGCGCAAGGAACCTTATATCCCGACGTCATCGAATCAATCTCATTCAGCGGCGCCGAAACCTCCACAATAAAATCCCACCATAATGTCGGCGGCCTCCCTGCAACGATGAAATTGAAACTGGTCGAACCCGTCCGTGAACTTTTCAAAGACGAAGTCCGGAGCTTGGGCAAAGCCCTCGGCATGTCTGACGAACTCCTAAAACGCCACCCCTTCCCAGGCCCAGGCCTCGCCATTCGTATTCCTGGTGAAATCACCAAAGAAAAAGTCAAAATCCTCCAGGAAGCTGACGACATATATATAAGTGAAATCAAAAAAGCCGGCCTCTACGACAAAATCTGGCAAGCTTTCGCAGTTCTGCTCCCCGTAAAAAGCGTCGGCGTAATGGGCGACGCCCGCACCTATGAATATGTCTGCGCCCTCCGCGCCGTAACTTCGACAGATGGCATGACCGCCGACTTCTACCAGTTCGACCACGAATTTTTGGGCCGCACCGGCAACCGCATAATCAACGAAGTCCGCGGCATCAACCGCATGGTTTATGATATCACCAGCAAACCGCCGGGAACGATTGAGTGGGAATAAAACCCACCACGTCATCCTCAGGCTTGACCCGAGGATTCAGGATTTCGCAGACGATACTGTTTCACAAAACTGGATTCTCGGGTCAAGCCCGAGAATGACATTGACGGCTTAAATTATCTCTCTAAATTACCTCCATGAAAAACGATCCGCTACTCCTCGAAATCCAGGACGAAATCAGCCGTGAAAACATGGTGCGATTCGTCAATAAATACGGCAAGCTATTGGTAGCAGCCGGTATTACCCTATTCATCGCCATCGCCGTTTTCCAATTTTGGCAGCAGCATCACCGCCAGGAAGCCAGCAAAGCCGGTAGCGCAATTTACGCCGTGATGACCAATGCCAACAAACAAGATGAATTCTCTCTCAAAAAACTTGATGCCACTGCTCAAAGTTCAGGATATTACGAAATTTCCCTGCTCAACAAAGCACAACTGCAAGTGAATAAAAACGATTTCACTGCCGCCATTACCAGTTATGACGCCGTCGCCAAAAACGGCAGTGACAAAGCCCTGCGCGACCTGGCATCAATAAATGCCGCGAACATCTTCTTGAACACCAACCCACATGCAGATGGTTTAGAAAAACGCCTGACCGCACTAACCGGTGATGACAACAGCTTTAAATACAGCGCGCGGGAATTATTGGCCGCATTTTACCTCGCCAATAACAACAAACCAAAAGCCGCAGAAATTCTAGCCCAGCTCAGCAAAGATCCATCCGTGCCGGTAAGCATCTCAAAACGTGCCAGGGAATTATCAATAGAATTATCTGCAGAAGCCGCAACAGGCAACGAAAAAACACCGGAAAATGAAGAAGAATAATTTTTTAATCTGCGCATTGCTGTTGCTCAGCTCATGCAGCAGCCTCCCCAGCTGGCTCGGCTCCGGTGAAAAACCAAAACTACCCGGCGATCGCTATGCCGTGATGGAAGATGCACCGAAAATTGCTGCAGAACCGGGAATGCAGGCCGAAACTGTCGATATCCCACAAGCCACAACTGCCACGCCAACCAACGCGAATACCGGCAACGTCACTCTTTCGGGAGATTTGAACGCGGTACAATCAGTCAGCGCCGGTGATGAACCGGAGAATGAATTCTTCCTGGCCTTCGCCCCATCCGTTGACGGCAACACAGTTTTCGTCATCGACGGCCACAGCAATATTTCCGCCTATGACGCCGAAACTTTGAAACAAAAATGGCAAAAAAAATCCACCGCTTCCAAAAAAGACCGTGACCTTCCTGGCGGCGGAATCACTTCTGCATATGGCGTGCTGTACGCCGCCACCGGCTATGGCGAAGTTGTCGCCGTTTCCGAAACCGATGGTGCATTAATCTGGAAAAAGAACCTCGGAGCCCCGTTACGCCGCGCCCCAATCGTCGCCAATGATAAAGTATTCGCCGCCACAATCGACAACCAGCTTTTCGCCCTCTCGGTCATTGATGGCGCAACATTGTGGCGTCATTCCGGCGTCCGCGAAACCACCAGCTTTTATGGCAGTACAAGCCTTGCCGTCAAAGGCGACATCGTAATCGCCGCCTATTCATCCGGCGAAGTTTTCGGTATCAACGCCCCGCGCGGCAACGAATTATGGACCGAATTAGTTTCCACCAGTACCGATCTGCAAAACGCCTCCTCTGCCTTGAATGATGTCAGCGCCTCGCCGGTAATTGCCGATGGGTTAGTATATATCAGTAGCAATAGTGGCGATCTCACCGCCTTCAACGCCACCAACGGCACTATAATTTGGCGCCAGAAAATCGGCAGCGTCACCTCAACACCATGGGTGGCCGGAAAATATATCTTCGCCATTTCCCAAGGTAATCAGCTAATGGCCCTCAACCGTTTCGACGGTCGTGTAAAATGGGTCAGCGGCCTTCCGCAATCCAAGAAGAAGGGGAAACACAATTTCTATTCCGGCCCAGTCATGGCTGGCGGCAAATTGCTTCTCATCAGCGCCCAGGGCAAACTTTTGCAATATGATCCAGCAGATGGCCGCAACATGCAAAACCTAAAAATTCCCAAAGAAATTTACAGCGCCCCAGCCATCGCCAACGGCAAACTCTACATGCTCACCCGCGAAGCCGAGCTGGTGCAGGTTAAGTAATTTTTGGTTGAGTGGTTGCATAGTTGCGTAGTTGCGTAGTTTTCATTATAACCATGCAACCACGCAACTACGCAACTATGCAACTTTCATGAAAACCATCGCCATCATCGGCCGTCCGAATGTCGGCAAGTCGACGCTGTTCAACCGGCTAATCGGCAAAAAGAAAGCCATCACCGATGACGCCGCCGGAACCACCCGTGACTGGCGCGATGAAGTCACGACCATTATGGAAGAACAATACCGCATCATCGACACCGCCGGATTGGAAAAAGCCGAAGGCCGCAAACTCCAGGCCTCAATGCTAAAATCCACCGAAGCCGCCGCCGAACAGGCCGATATATTATTATTCGTAGTCGACGCCGATTCCGGCATCACCCCCAATGACCAATATTTCATCCGCTGGCTGCGCAAGCAAAACAAACCCACAATCCTCACCGCCAATAAATGCGAAAAAAAATCCGCAACCGTCGCCGACCTTTTCAAACTCGGCTTCGGCGAACCAATCGCCATTTCCGCCGAGCACAACCTGGGCATGGTCGACCTCTACATGAAAATTGATGAATTCAGCACCAACCAACAATCGGCAATCGGCAATCGGCAATCAGCCCTTCCCCCCATCCAAATTGCCATCATCGGCCGCCCCAATGCCGGAAAATCCACCATCATCAATAAAATGATTGGCCAAGACCGCGTCATTACCAACGAAGTTGCAGGGACAACCCGCGATTCAATTCACATCGACTGGGAATATAATGGCCACGCACTTCGCTTAGTCGACACCGCCGGAATGCGCAAAAAATCCCATATCACCGAAAAACTGGAAACCGTCTCCGTCAAAGATTCCCTCAACGCTATTAAATACGCCCAAATCGTAATGCTGGTAATGGACGCAACTGAAGCTTTAGAGCGCCAAGACTTGCGCCTCGCCGGACATGTTATCGACGAAGGCCGCGCCATAATTATCGTCGTCAATAAATGGGATTTGGTGAAGGACAAAAAAGCCTTCGCCGAAGAACTGGATTATCTAGTCCGCAAACAATTAGGCGACATCACCGGCGTCCCAATCGTCAAAATCTCCGCACTTAACGACAAGAACGTAAACCCATTACTCGACCAGGCCCTCACCACCTATGACATCTGGAACACGCGCATCCCCACCAACAAACTCAACGAATGGATCAAATACGTCCTCTCCCATCATCCGCCGCCAATCTCCAAAGGCCGCCGCATCAAGATTCGTTACCTCACCCAAACCAAAACCCGCCCGCCGACCTTCATGCTCTCCTGCAGCCAGCCCGACAACATGCCTGATTCCTGGCTAAAATACCTAATCAACGACCTCCGCCGCAACTTTAACCTGCCGGGAGTGCCGGTGCGCATAAACATGCCAAAAAAAGCCAACCCTTTCGAGAAGAAAAAGCCTGAATAATCCCCCCTGCTGCGCTAAAACTTCATATAATTCAACGATGAGTATTTCATGAAATGTGGAAATCCACATTTCCACATTTGCACAAACCAATATATATAAGCTTGCATTGAATTTATAAACACACCCTGTTATATTGCCCGAAATTCATATGGAGAGAAAAATGCCACAATCCCAATCCGCCAAAGTCATCAAAAACGTCCCCGTCGTCGCCCGCCAATTGCACCAATTCCTCTCCGATTCATACGCGACATTAGTTCTCACCCAAAACTTCCACTGGAATGTCGAAGGCGAAAATTTCTACGGCCTGCACAAACTTTCCGAAATGTTCTACAACGAACAGTTCACCGCCATCGACGAAATTGCCGAACGCATCCGCGCTTTGGGCGAGAAAGTGGAAACTTCGCTGGAAGTTTTCAACAAGGAATCCAAAATCAAGCATAAGGCAACTGTTGAAGGACTTATCGCCGCGCAGGAAGAAATGATAAAATCAGCGCAGGACTTAATCGACATCGCCGGTGACAACGAGGATAAAGGCTCCGAAGATCTCGGCGTCCGCCGCATTCAAGTTCACCAGAAAAACGCATGGATGCTCCGCTCACAGGCAAAATAGGTATCAGTTGTCAGAAATCAGGTATCAGATAATTCTGATTCCTGATACCTGATTCCTGTCAGCTCTTATGGAAAAAATAACCCCCATCATCAAGAAATCAAAAATCACCCGCGAAGCCGCCGAAGCCGCCGTGCGCACGCTTATCCAATGGGCGGGAGATGATCCAAACCGCGAAGGCTTGCTGCAAACTCCCGAACGCGTAGTCAAATCCTTCGAGGAATTCTACAGCGGCTACGGCCAGGACCCGGAAGAAATCCTCGCCCGCACCTTTGAGGAAACCGCCGGCTATGACGAAATGATAACGCTCAAAGCCATCCCTTTCGAGTCACAATGCGAGCATCATATGCTCCCAGTTATCGGCCACGTCCATATCGGCTATATCCCTAATAACCGAGTTGTCGGAATTTCAAAATTAGCTCGCGTGGTGGATGTTTATGCCAAACGCCTCCAAATCCAAGAAAAAATGACCTCCGAAATCGCGCAGGCCATCAACAAAGTCCTGCAACCAAAAGGCGTCGGCGTTATCGTCGAAGCCAGCCACCAATGCATGACCACTCGCGGTGTCCACAAACGCGACGTCACCATGCAAACTTCCACCATGTTAGGAGCCTTCAAGAAAAACGAAAAAACCCGCTCCGAGTTCTTGAAGTTGATAAAAGGGTAACCCCCCTTGTCATCCCGTCGCATGACGGGATCCAGCGGTTTCACATACTCCATCGCATATCTGAGAGCCCGCCCGATTCACTATCGAGGAGTCGAAATTCACTATTGTGCTAGTTTTGTAACAAAAAGTTCACATCATTATGGTAGCATAATCAAACTGACAAACAGGAGAGAGTAATGACACGTCTTCACGAAGCCGCCTCCAAGGGCGACTTGATCCAGATACGACATATATTGAGTGAGCCCAACTGGCACGCGGATGTGCGGGGTATCCGAGACGCTACCGCATTATTTCACGCAGTGGCTAGCGGCAAATTAGAAGCCATTAAATTACTCGTGGAACTTGGTGCCGACGTAAACGCCACATCCAGCGGGACAAACGGTGAGACAGCGTTGCATAGCGCAATTCTACTGGGCGAAAAAGCCGCAGCCGCAACCTTGCTTTCGTGCAACGCAAACGTAAACGCAGTGACGACATCAGGTGACACACCGTTGCACTGGGCCGCGATATACGGGGGTTCTTTGGAACTGTGTAGACTCTTGATGCTTAGTGGCGCACAACTTAGCGCACAGAACGAGGCTGGCTACACTCCGCGTGAATACGCTGAGGAGATGGATCGAAGCGAACAGGCGCATATCTTACGCTCCGCAGAGAAATTGCAACCACACTCAAAGCCGGTAAAGCGATGTTCTGCAGTGCAAGCAAATGCCTCACTTGGCTTGCGACGATAGCCGATCACGAATTAGGTATGCGAAACCGCCAGACCCCGTGACGAGCACGGGGTGACAATTTTTAGGATTTCAGTATGAGATTTTTATATGGATTGAATAATTAACTTCATATTCTACTTATAAATCAACAGGTTCAAAGTACAGTAGAATTTAGTGTTATTTTTACATATAAATTGATATTTTACCACTTCCATGGTATAAATATTTCAGAAGGAAAATACAGAAAATGAAACGCAGTAATTCTCTTACCACTCTAGATAACGGCCTCTCCAATTATATCACCGAAATCCGCAACTTCCCGATGCTCACGCAGGATGAGGAATTCATGCTCGCCAAACGCCTGCAGACACATCAGGACAAAGAAGCCGCGCATAAACTCGTAACCTCCCACCTAAGGCTGGTGGTAAAAATCGCCTATGGTTACAAAAACTACGGCCTCCCAGTTCCCGAATTAATCGCCGAAGGCAATATAGGCCTGATGCAAGCCGTCAAAAAATTTGACCCCGATAAAGGCTTCCGCCTTTCCACCTATGCAATGTGGTGGATTAAAGCCTCGATTCACGAATATATCCTGCGCTCATGGTCATTGGTCAAACTCGGCACCACCGCCGCGCAGAAAAAACTTTTCTTCAATTTGCGTAAAATGAAAAACCGCATCTTGAAAGCCGACCACCGCGAACTTACCAACAAAGATATCAAAGAAATCGCCAACGAACTCCAGGTCGAGGAACATGAAGTAATTGAAATGAACCAACGCATGACCGGCGCCGATAAGAGTTTAAACGCCATTATGGGCAACGGCGAAGAAGGCGGCGCGGAATGGATCGATACTTTGGCCGACGAACGCACCAACCAGGAAGTCAACCTGGGCGAAACACAAGAATATGACGAGCGCAAAACCTTATTCTATAACGCTCTCGAAACTCTAAGCACCCGCGAGCAGGAAATCATCCGCCGCAGAATGCTTGATGAAAATCCGGCCACGCTGGAAGATTTAAGCCAGCAATACGGCGTCTCCCGCGAACGCATCCGCCAGATCGAAGCCAGGGCGCTTGAGAAATTAACTCAAAACGTTCATACTAGCGCCACTACGCAATAAAATTGGAGTGAGATTATGACAGCTAAAGTCCAACACAATCCCGGCAACAGCAAAGACATTAAAAAGCAGCAAAGCTCATCTGATGAGCCATCCGCCGAACAAAAACGCACCGAGAAAAGCCAGGACAAAAACCCCGGCCGCGACCATGAAGTAGTCGAGCGCGAATCCCCGGAAACCCACTCACCAAACGACCCACGGGTGAATTAACTATTTTTCCGCCTTTTCCACAAAATTACTTTTCAACGTCTTTATCCCCGTATGCTCGAAATTGATTTCGAGATTATCCGCCACTGCTTTCACAATGTGCCCGTAACCAAATTTCTTATGAAAAATCCGCTCACCTGTATTCCAGCCGGATTTCTGCACGCCTTTTAAATCAATATCGCTCGGCGCCTGCTGAGCAAATAATGAACTGCCGGTCATATTGCGCATAAACGAAGGCGTTGAGAAATTAAGATCGCTGGGCAACTCCTCCACATTCGCCGCCGGCAACTCCCTCAAAAACCGTGAAGGTATCGAAACCTGCCACTGGTTATAAATCCGCCGGTTCGCCGCATGCGTAATAAACAAATTACGCCGCGCCCGTGTAATCCCTACATAAGCCAGTCTGCGTTCCTCCTCCAGCCCGCCCCCGCGCTCATCAAGCGAACGCTGATGCGGGAACAATCCTTCCTCCCAACCGGTAAGGAACACCGTATCAAACTCCAGCCCCTTCGCCGCGTGCAGCGTCATAATATTCACCTGGTCGTCATTATTCTTATTATCCGTATCCATCACCAGCGAAATATGCTCCATAAACGCCTCCAAACTTTCAAACTCCCCAATTGCGCGAATTAACTCTCCCAAATTCTCCAGCCGCCCTTCCGCCTCCGGTGATTTTTCCTTCAAACTTTCATTCTTCCACATCTGCACATAGCCGGATTCCTCCAACATAATCTTCACCACTTCCTCATGCTTCTCAGATTGCAGCAAATTCTTCCACTTCTCAAAATTATTTATCAACCGCCCCAACTCACCAGCAGCCTTAGTCGCCAGCTTTCCTTCCTCGAATAATTTCCTGGTCGCCGAATAGAGTGAAATCCCCAATGCGCGAGATTCGCGATAAAGCGCTTCCAGCGTCGATTTCCCGATACCGCGCTTGGGTACGTTAATAATTCGCTCAAACGCCAAATCATTGCTGCCATCAACCATGATCCGGATATAAGCAATCGCATCCCGGATCTCCGCGCGTTCATAAAAACGCAAACCGCCGATAACTTTATACGGAATATTCAAGGTAATAAATCTTTCCTCAAAACTCCGCGTCTGAAATCCAGCCCGCACCAAAATCGCATATTCGCTAAACGCATGTTTCTCCCGCGTAATCACCGCCCGCCCCGCCTCAATCTCATTGGCCACAAACTTCGCCTCTTCCTGGTCATCCCACAAATGCTTAATCTTAATCAGCTCCCCGCCATTTGATTCCGTCCACAAAGTCTTCCCCAGCCGCTTGGAGTTATTGGCAATCAACCCGCTTGCCCCCGCCAAAATATGTTGCGTCGAGCGGTAATTCCTCTCCAGCCGCACAGTTTTGGCACTCGGATAATCTTTCTCAAAGCGCAAAATATTCCCGACTTCCGCCCCGCGCCATGAATAAATCGATTGGTCATCATCCCCCACGCAGCAAATATTATTCGACCCCTGCGCCAGCAGTCGCAGCCATAAATACTGCGCGACGTTAGTATCCTGATATTCATCCACCAGCACATAACGAAAATAGCGGTGATACTCCGCCAAAATATCCGGCTGGTCGCGGAACAATGTCAAACAATGCAAAATCAAATCCCCAAAATCCATCGCGTTCAACAACTTCAATCGCCGTTGATACTCCGCATAAATCTCAACAATCCGCCCTTCCGCAAAACTCCCCGCTGCATGGATATCAACTTTGTCAGGGTTCAAACCCTTATCCTTAAAACTCTGGATAATCCCCAGCGTAGTTTTCGGCGTCCATTTTTTCTCATCAATATTAAAATCCTTAAAAATCTTTTTCAATAACCGCACCTGGTCATCATCATCCAAGATCGTGAAGTTCGATTCAAACCCCAAAATCTTCGCATGCCGCCGCATCATCTTGGCGCAGATGGAGTGAAACGTCCCAATCCACATATTCCCAACATCCCCGCCCAGTAACTTCGCCACCCTCTCCCGCATCTCCCGCGCCGCCTTATTAGTAAACGTCACCGCCAATATCTGATTAGGAAACGCCCGCCGCGAAAACAAAATATGCGCAATCCGCGTTATCAAAACCCGCGTCTTCCCCGTGCCCGCGCCCGCCAGAACCAGCAACGGCCCATCCGTTGCCTCCACAGCTTCACGCTGTTCGGGATTTAATGCGGCCAAATATAGTGGAATGGACAAATTATTTGCGGGTTGGGATTGCATTATTTAGTTTTTATTTGGCAATGATTGTTGACACATGTAGGCACAGGATTTTCGTATATTGGACATTTTATCGGCCTTAGTAACGATATACGATTCTGATGAAATTCCCGAGCCTCCACTTGATATTTAATGTTAAATGTAAGTTGGCATGGGGGGAAGTCCTCATAATGAGTTTTAAACACAATACATTCTTCATCTTGCACACATTGACTATATTTATTTATCAGTTGATTATCGTTTTCAACTTTATAATCCATCCATTCAATGAAAGCATATCTCGCCGCAAATATAACAATTGCTATTATAAGTAAAATTCTGAGAACGCGGAATGGATGGTTAGAATGATTGTGTTGCATGTAATTATAAACTATAAACTCTGCACATTGAAAACAAGGTTTAAATCGTAAAAATCAGCGGCGATAAATTCTTACAACAACTCAAACTCATCCAAATTCGCCGCCTTTCCATCAAACGTGACCGATTTTTTGCAGCCATAATATTTGTTCGTCAGCCCGATTAAAACATCTATAAACCCGGCGGCGCTGACCTCATAAATATCAAGCGCTTCAGCGATTATATCATCTTTTTCCACCACGATAGGGGTAGCTTTCAAGAGCGAGCGCAACGCTGTTATTATCTCACTTTTCTCATATTTATATTTTGCCTTTAAAAGCCAGAATATTTCCTGAATAACTGATATGGAAACAAAAAACTGCCGTCCTTTGTTTTTAGCAAACATCGTTTGGATAATTTTTAGCTGCGCCGGATCATCGCGGGTAATAATGCGGGCAATAATATTTGTATCCAGCCCAATCATTTCCTGGGCTTGCCAAATTTAGCGGCATAATCTTTGGCAATGGCTTTACCTATTGCCTCGTCCATCTCCTCCACCGGCACCGCCTTCTTTATTTTCGGCCGCGGAAAATCCTTGAACAATTCAAAAATATCCCTTTTCTTTTTCAGAAGAAAATCCCCATTTTTTAGCTTTTCTATCAAAAATTCATCACCTTCAACCAAATTTCCATTTTTGCGATAATTGGCCGGAATAGTTATTTGCCCTTTCGAACTCATAGTGATAGATTCCATTTTTTAATCTCCAACAATATTAATATATCCAACATATCACAATTTGTCGGAAAAGTCAAGGAACATCGGAAATGCGAATATCTGGCAGAAAAAACGACGAAATGCGGAAAGTGGAACTTATCCCCAACTTTTCCACCCACGCGGAAGGCTCATGCCTGGTCAAATTCGGACAAACCCACGTTCTCTGCACCGCCAGCATCGATCAATTTATTCCACCATGGCTTCGCGGCAAAGGCCAAGGCTGGGTCACTGCCGAATATGGTATGCTCCCCCGCTCCACGCATGAACGTATGCAGCGCGAAACCAAAAAGGGCCAAAGCGGCCGCACGCAGGAAATCCAGCGCCTAATCGGCCGCTCCCTTCGCGCCTGCGTCGATATGAAAATTCTCGGCGAGCGCCAAATCATCATCGATTGCGACGTAATCCAAGCCGATGGCGGCACCCGCACCGCCAGCATCACCGGCGGCTACGTCGCCCTCGCTCTCGCCCTTGCCAGCATAAATAAAACCAACGCCCTAACCGACAGCGTCGCCGCCATCAGTTGCGGAATCCTCTCCGGCACCCCAATCCTCGACCTCGAATACATCGAAGACAGCAAAGCCGAAGTAGACGGCAACTTCGTCCTCACCGGCAGCGGCAAACTAGTCGAAGTCCAAGCCTGCGGCGAAAACGGAACCTTCAGCGACGAAGAACTTTCCGCAATGCTGGCGCTGGCAAAGAAGGGCTGCACGGAACTGAAAGAACTGCAGAAACAAATTATATAATTGTCATCCTGAGCAACGCGAAGGATCTTTCTCTTGCTCTAACGCTTGAGTATGCGAAAGATCCTTCGCGTTGCTCCCGATGATAATAGAAGGTAATATGAAAAAACTAGTCCTCGCCACCCACAACCCCGGCAAAGTCGGTGAATTCCGCGAGATGTTCGCACCACTCGGGATTGAGATTGTTTCCGCGGGGGATTTGGGGTTGCCTGAGCCGGAAGAAACCGGAGCCACTTTCATCGAAAACGCGAAATTAAAAGCAGTTGCAGCAGCCAAAGCCGCCAACCTCCCGGCACTAGCAGATGATTCCGGCATGTGCGTCGCCGGTCTTGATGGCCAGCCGGGAATATATTCCGCGCGGTGGGGTGGCCCAAACAAAGATTTCGCCGGCGCCACTGAGCGCGTCAAAACAGAGCTCGAACAGCGCGGCAAAAACATCAAAGGCGCCCGAGCCTATTTTATCTGCGTCCTATCCCTCGCCCAACCCGACGGCACCTCAATCGAATTCGAAGGCCGCATGGACGGCACGCTAACCTACCCCCCGCGCGGCCGAAACGGCTTCGGCTACGACCCGATCTTCGTACCCGAAGGCTGCACGAAAACCTATGGCGAAATGAGCCAGCTACAAAAAAACCAAGAAAACCACCGCGCCCGTGCTTTTGAAAAATTCAGGAAATATTTGGCAACGAATTAGCCGCGCCTTGGCCCGCCACTAGGCGGAACTATTGGACGTGCCGTTGGCATAGCCGCTCTTGGGGCACCAGCTGGCCGCGGCCCAGGATTAATAGGCGGCGCCTTCGGAGCATTTGGATGTACTGCCGGTCGTGGAGCTATATTCGGCCTTGCCACAGGAACAGGTCTAACCCCACTAGCAGCAGCACTTGCTCTTGCCGCTTCTGCCGCCGTTTCTCTCTGAAAGTTGCTTAAATTTGCTGCCATAGTATTAACTGTCTGTTCTACAATAGCAGCTCTCTGCGGAGCTATAAAATAATCATCCAATACTGTATGGTTACCATCCAATACCGTTTGTGGAGCCGCAATACCATCGTTCAAAACTCCAGCAAAAGCTAATACTGCATAAAATATTTGCTCTCTTTCTCCAGGAGTGAAATCTGTTTTACTAAACCTCAATTCAATACTGCCTGAACTACGTTTCACGATGTCCGCGCCGTTATTAAAATGCTGCGATAATAAGATCGCGTATTCACTTACTTTTGTTATATCCAATGCCATTTTCAAATCCTAAAATTGAAGCCAATACTATCCAATCATTAACCATCTTGTCAACGATATATAATTTAACTTAACAACCCCGCCAGTTTGACAACTATATCAATTCCCGTATAAAACACGCCGCTATGACAAATCCCGCACAAAACCCCAAAACCCAAAACCCAAAACCCAAAACCGCCCTCATTTTCCCCGGCCAGGGCTCCCAAAAAGTCGGCATGGGCAAGGATTTCGCGGAGAATTATCCCGAAGCCCGCGCCGTTTTCCAGGAAGTCGATGACGCAATCGGCAAACCGCTTTCCAAAATCATTTTTGAAGGCCCGCAGGAAGAATTAAACCTCACCGAAAACACCCAGGCCGCGATCATGGCCACCTCCATCGCCATTTTCCGCTCGCTAAAAAAAGATATAACGGAAGTCGCATCTTTCGTCGCAGGTCACAGTTTAGGTGAATATTCCGCCCTCTGCGCCGCCGGAGCATTATCCCTCACCGACACCGCCAAACTCCTGAAAATCCGCGGCCAAGCCATGCAAGCCGCCGTCCCCGTCGGAGTCGGCTCAATGGCCGCAATCCTCGGTTTAGATTTCGCAACTGTTGACGCACTCGCCAAAGAAGCCGGATGCGAAGCCGCCAATGATAACGACAAAGGCCAGGTAGTAATCAGCGGGCTCAAAGATACCGTATTAAAAGCTATGGAACTCGCCAAAGCCAAAGGCGCCAAACGCGCCATCGAGCTACAAGTTTCCGCCCCTTTCCACTCCCGCCTGATGCAACCCGCCGCCGAAAAAATGCAGGAAGCCCTCGCCGCAGTCACAGTCAACAAACCAAAAGTCCCATTAGTCGCCAACGTCACCGCCAGCATAACCACCGACCCAACCGAAATCAAAAAACTCCTTGTTCAACAAGTAACCGGCCGCGTCCGCTGGCGCGAATCGGTCCAATATTTGAAAACCCAAAACATCGAAAATCTAATCGAAATCGGTTATGGCAAAGTCCTCACCGGCCTCACCAAACGCATTGAGGAAAGCCTGAACGGCAACTGCATCCAAACCATCGGCGATTTAAACAATGTATAAATTCCTACCTATATTGATCCTACTTTCCGCCTGCGCTCACAACCCGGAAACAATCTCCCCGGCCCCGGTGGCGCAAGTCTATAGAGATAAACTCCCCACCGATCTAGAAACCGCCAGCGGTAACGTTCTTGTCGATAGTTCAGACATCAGTTTCAACATTGACGAATCAGACGAAACAACAGAAGAGGAATAATATGTTCAATCTCACAGGAAAAACCGCACTCGTAACCGGCGCCAGCGGCGGCATCGGCTGCGCCATCGCCAAAGCTTTAAAAGCCCAAGGCGCAAAAGTCGCCATCAGCGGCACTAATGTTGAAAAATTGCAAGCTCTCGGCAGCGATTTCATCATCATCGCCGCAAATCTTTCTGACAAGGCAGATGTTGAACGCCTGGCAAAAGAAGCCGAAGAAAAACTCGGCGGCGCAGTTGATATCCTCGTCAACAATGCCGGAATCACCAAAGACAATTTATTCATTCGCATGAAAGACGAGGAATTCGAAAGCGTAATCGACGTCAACCTCACCTCCACCTTCATCCTCACCCGCGCATTAATCCGCGGCATGATGAAAAAGAAGCACGGCCGCATCATCAACATCACCTCCGTAGTCGGCTCAAACGGCAACCCCGGCCAGGCCAATTATTGCGCCTCAAAAGGTGGCCTCACCGCGATGACCAAATCCATCGCCCAGGAACTCGCATCCCGCAACATCACCGCCAACTGCATCGCCCCCGGCTTCATCAGCACACCAATGACCGATAAACTCACCGACCAACAAAAAGAAGCCATCAACAAAAACATCCCCGCCGGAAAAATGGGCCGCACCGAAGACATCGCCGCCGCCGCAGTTTATCTGGCCAGCGACGAATCCACTTATGTCACTGGGCAGACGATCCACGTGAATGGCGGGATGCTGATGGTTTAACTTGACGTTTGCTTTAGTTACCATTAACCTTTTTTAATAATGACAGATCAGGGATGTGGCTGCGGTGAACCAACAGAATTTCAAGCTAATACTCGTTTAGCATTAGAGCGAGACGATGCTACACAACTTTTACATATATTGAGAGTTACCCCCGCCAAAGACCAAGAATCTTACATGTTGGTACAAATATTTAGAAAAGCCGCGAATGATGGCCGTGTAAATTGCCTAAAGGCTATGATAAGAAACGGAAATGTAATGCATGCTGTAAACACCTTCGGAAAAGGCGGTTATTATGAATCTAGTGAAGCTTACTATGCAGCCTACGGTGCTGCCCAATCTGGACAAGTTGAATGCGTTGCTATGATTTGGGGCGATACAATTATGCGTGCAGATATCCAAAGAATGGTGAATGCAGAAACAAAATATGGTGCTGATAATGCCGCCAAGCGTATACAAAGGGGATTTGATATGTATTCGGCAGGAAAGGAATTTGCGCCTGATAGAGCGATAGTTCCGCAAGATGCCGCATATCAGCAGGCAGGTTATCTCATAGCAAGCGGCAAACTAAATCGGGAGCCAACTTTTTTATCACGGACAACTCATGGTAGGAGAACTCCCCTGACTATTGCAAGAGAATATTGATAGTTTAGTTGTGCCGATTTTTATTGATTAATGCAACCATGCAACTACAACCCAAATCAAACTTGACACTGCAAAACAATTCGCTATTAACAACTATTCTTATTAATCATGGAGAACTCGAATGTCTGATACTTCTGAAAAAATCAAAAAAATCGTAGCTGAGCATCTCGGCGTTGACGAAGGCAAAATTACTGAAACATCTAGCTTCGTTGATGATCTGGGCGCTGATTCCCTGGATCAAGTTGAACTCGTTATGGCATTTGAAGAAGCATTCTCAATCGAAATCCCTGATGACGCTGCGGAAAAAATCACCACCGTTCAAGACGCCATCAATTACGTTGATTCACACAAGTAGAACTTTAGAACATAGAGGTTTAGAACTTAGAAATGTTGTATTTCTTAATTAAAAGTTCTAACGTTCCAAGTTCTAACATTCTAAGTTCTCATATATGACAAGACGTGTAGTAGTTACCGGAATCGGAGCAGTCACTCCCCTTGCCGCTGGCGTTAAAACCACTTGGGAAAAACTTCTCAAAGGGCAATCTGGCATCAAGGCAATAGACCGCATCGACACCAGCGATCTGCCGTGCAAAGTCGCCGGCCAGGTTCCTTACGGAACTACAGAAGGCCTCTTCAATCCCGACACTTCCCTCGACCCCAAAGACCAGCGCAAAGTCGACCGTTTCATCCACTTCGCTTATGGCGCGGCGGACGAAGCCATCAATGATTCCGGCTGGCTCCCGCAAACTGATGAAGACAAAGAACGCACTGGCATCATCATCGGCTCCGGCATCGGCGGCCTTCCTGGCATCGAAGAAGCTGCGTTATTGCTCAAAGAAAAAGGCCCGCGCCGCCTCAGCCCTTTCTTCATCCCATCATGCTTGATTAACCTCGCCTCCGGAAATATCTCAATCAAATACGGCTTCAAAGGCCCTAACCATGCCGTTGTCACCGCCTGCGCCACCGGCACCCACGCAATTGGCGACGCGGCACGTATCATCAAATATGGTGACGCCGATGTCATGATCGCCGGCGGCGCCGAAAGCGCAATTTGCCGCCTCGGCATCGCCGGTTTCGCCGCCGCCCGCGCGCTCTCAACTTCATATAACGAAACCCCCGAAAAAGCCTCCCGCCCGTGGGATAAAGGCCGGGATGGCTTTGTCATGGGCGAAGGCGCAGGCGTCCTTGTGATGGAAGAACTCGAACACGCCAAAAAACGCGGCGCCAAAATTTATGGTGAATTAGTCGGCTATGGAATGTCCGGCGACGCATTCCACATCACCAGCCCTACCGAAAACGGCGACGGCGGCTACCGCGCCATGCAAGCCGCATTAAAAGACGCGCAACTCACTCCATCCGATATCGACTACATAAACGCCCACGGCACCAGCACGCCAAAAGGCGATGAAATCGAACACGGCGCCGTAAAACGCTTATTCGGAAATGCCGCAGGAAAAGTCTCAATGTCCTCCACCAAATCCAGCATCGGCCACCTCCTCGGCGCAGCCGGAGCCGTGGAAGCCATCTTCTCCATCCTCGCCATGCGCGACCAAATCTGCCCGCCGACTTTGAACCTCGAGAACCCCTCCGATTCCTGCGACATGGATCTAGTCCCACTAAAAGCCAAAGAACGCAAAATCGAGCGCGTCCTCTCCAACTCCTTCGGCTTCGGCGGGACGAATGCGACGCTGGTGTTCAGCAAATATGCCGCTTAATATGGTTGACATTTATTAATCATTACTCTAATCCTATTGATTATGGGTAAAAAGGAAGAAGTTAAAGAATATCATGAGCTTTTACGTTCGCAATATGAAGCAATCGCCTTCATGGCATCCAGAAAACCTGGAGCATTTACATTAAGCTTGTTTGATGAAACTAATCGCCTCGAACTAATTCAAAGCGGCGCAGTTGACTCATTAAAGAACAGATGGGGATTTGGTCATGAAATTTACCTCATCATAGATGACCCTCAAACCAAATCGGAAATCTTACAGAGCCACTTATTTCATAAAAGGGGCTCACGCTATATAGAAGATGTAGTCCCCTATAAGGGAAAATTGGCAGTAAGAATACTTCTTGACGGAGCACAAATCTTTTTTGAAGTCATGGCAAAACATGCTAAAATAGCAAAAAGGCCGTTATTTTCGGTTGACGAAAACACTGCCGAATTAATTACATTATCTGAAATTGTCGGAGAGCTAAGGCAAACAGACCTAATTGTTTTACAAACTCTAACAGAAAATGCCGACCCTTTTATAAAATTTGAAAGAAGCAGGCCCGGCTTACCACCTTCATTACATTTAACACTTGAGCCACGTTTTGGAATGGTGGGAGAACTGGCCTTAAATAATGCTGAGAACGTAAGAGATAATTTTAAACGCATTGTTGATTATTTTGCACTGATCTCGCCAAGATGCGAGTGCGACGAAATTTTAGAAGACTATAAAGACCTGCCACCAGACGCAGTGAGATCTATGGATGGAACTCCTTTACCCGAATTGGATCCCGTAGATTGCCCAAATGGTATGTCAGTAAAACTTCCCAATGATGATGAGGGTAAATTGGCATTTGCAACTTTCCGTGCCGATTACGACCTCGTGATTCCTTTTCTGCCAGAAGTTCAAACTTTCTGCCACATATCACAAAAGTCAATTAGGCTGTAAAAGACTAATTCTCTTGCTGCAGGTAGAAACTTCTCTAAACTCCAGGCATGAAAATTCTGAAGATATTTATTACAATGCTTTTGCTTGCAGCATTGCTCGCCGCCGCCGCATATTACTGGCTCGACAACTATTACCACACCCCCACCCAACTCACCGGCACCAAAATCTTCATCGTCGAAAAAGGCCACGGCATCAGCCAGGTAGCAACTGAGATGGGCGAGCAGGGCATAATCGAATATCCTAAAGTTTTCGCCGCGCTCGCCAAATATTACAAAAAAACCAACCCCAAATTCGGTGAATATGCTTTTGAGCCGGGCATAACCCCTGAAGCAATTCTCGACCGTATGCAACAGGGCCAGACCATCATCCGCAAAATCGTCATCCCCGAAGGCAAAAGCGTCCTCGAAATTTATGACATATTACAAAAAGCCGAACGCCTGAAACTTCTCGCCGTCCCTTCCGAACTCCCCGCAGAAGGCACGCTCCTCCCGCAAACATATTATTACCATTACGGCGATACCGATCTCGACATCCTTTCCCAAATGCAAAAAAACCTGCCGCCGATCGTCGATGACTTATGGGCCAAACGCGCTCCCAACCTGCCATTTAAAACCAAAGAAGAAGCTATAATCCTCGCCTCAATAGTCGAAAAAGAAACCGCCGCCGCCGATGAACGCCCAATGGTCGCCAGCGTCTTCATCAACCGCCTCAACAAAGGCATGAAACTCGAATCCGACCCCACCGCAGTCTACGGCATCACCAAAGGCACAGCTCTCGGCCACAAGCCCACCGCCCAAGACGTTGACGCCAACAACCCCTACAACACATATATAATCCCCGCCCTGCCCCCAGGCCCCATCTGCAACCCCGGCCCCAAAGCCATCGAAGCCGTCCTTCACCCCGCGGCCAGCGAATACCTCTTCTTCGTAGCCAGCGGCACCGGCGGCCACAACTTCGCGGCGACGTATAAAGAGCATGTAGAGAATATTAAAAAGCTGCGGGAAGCTCTCAAGAAATAAGCGGGTTCCACACTTTCTTGAATCCCAACCCCTCGAAATCCTTGACATTAGCTGTGGCAAATTCGGTGACGCCATAATGCTGGAGGGTTAGCGCCAGCCTTACATCATAAATCCGGCGAATGGCGAAATATGGCTTAGCAGTAAACTCCCATACTTTTTCCATAACTGGCGCATTTTCTACTAATATCCATTTAGAATTCCTACGTAAAGCAAGGATAATATCTATAACCTCTTGCGCAGAATATTTAGCATTTACAGCGTTTGGATTTCTGAGCACAACATATAATTCAGCAAGCATCAACTCGCATATTATAATCTCCTCACTATCAATGTTTTCTAAAAATCCCCTCGCCTCTTTATGCTGGGGCAAATTAGGAACAATTGCCTTAACGAAAATATTTGTATCAACTGATTTCATCGCTGGCGCGGTCATTTAGACCAATTATTTTTTTAAAATGTTCAGTCTCTTCATCATCAATTATTTTTTTATAATCCTCTTCTTTAAAATTTGGATTGAATATGCCGGCCTTTAATAGGGGCAGTTTCCATTCCGTTTCAGCTTCTGGAACATGCCGGTAAATCAGCAGGAACTGCTCTAATCCCCGCCGCACCGCTTCGGCAAAGGACATTTCCTTGCGCTTGATTATATTCTTAACTTCCCGATAGACATCTTCAGGGATTTGCACTTGTGTTTTTATCATAATTCCACCTGTTTACAAAGTCGCTAGGCCGCCAGCGAAAATGGAGTTTCGAGCACCGTAGCGGAGCGTACACTCAGTACGTGAGCAGCGGAGCGCAGAAAAATCACATTTGTCGCAAGGCATAGTAGACTTTATGATGGCATTTTACCATCATTGCGATTTGATGTCAATATATATCCTATTGCAAATTACCAGATTTTAAGTTATTAACCGCGCAAACTACTAAACTTTAAAGGATAATTATGAAAATCGGTGGAACGCAGGTGCGCATGGGCATGGTGGTGGAATATGAAAAAAAGCTGTGGGTGGTAGTAAAACACGAAATCCGCACCCCCGGCAACCTCTCCTCCTTCAACCAGGTGGAGATGCGCGACATCAAAACCGGCACCAAAACCAACACCCGCCTCGGCCAATCTGACATGATCGAGACGGTGCGCATCGAGCGCAAAAAATACCAATATCTTTATGCTGAAGGCGATGATTTAGTATTAATGGACAACGAAAACTACGAACAAATCCACATCAAAAAAACCATGGTAGGCGATGCGATCATCTTCCTCCAGGACGGTATGCAAGTCGATGTCGAAATCTACGACAACCAACCTTTGACCATCGCATTACCCGAACAAGTCTCCCTACAAATCCGCGAAACCGAACCAGTAGTCAAAGGCCAAACCGCCAGCGGCTCATACAAACCCGCCATCTGCGAAAACGGCGCCCGCGTAATGGTCCCGCCATTCATCAACTCCACCGATAAAATCATCGTCAACACCGCCGATTTTTCATATGTGGGACGGGATAATAAATAAGCTATTCTTTGTAATAAAACCTTCATACATCTGTCATATTTATGAAATTATTCTATTCTAAGATTAGCTAATATTAATAATAGGATAGTGTATGAAACCTGGTGGAATTGATTATGCAGTAGCTACGGCAGTATTAGCAGTAGCTGGAGCAATCGCTGGTCCCAATTATTTTAGAAATAAAGCTGATGCTCGCGTGTTTGACGGTCGCCCAGAATTGAGGGAACAAGCTAGTTCCATATCAAACGCTTTGGCCAGAGGCGCTCTGAAAGACGGAGAAACTATTGAAGTTACTCTTATGGATAAAGACTCTGCAAAAAGCGCTTTTTCAAGACCGCGCCCTTTAATTCTTCAGTCTTATGATGCAATAGCATCCAGAAGTAAAACCGTATCCGCAGTGGATAGAATACTAGACAGAAAAACTACGGAAGTAACTGGTGATCCAAAACCTGTCGATATTATCAGGGATTTAGTGGGTAAAATAAAACCCGGCGAATGGCTGGAATTTAAGATTAGAGATGGCGATGGAAATGAAACCATAAAATTTGATATCCCACATGACGACAGAGAAGCGGCTTTAGCAAGACTTGACCAGCAAACCCGCGCACCTGCCGCCTCTACGGCAAGATAATTATACGATCCCACCCTATAATTAAATTATGCGCCTCAAACCTGCATAAGTCAAATTACGCGCCGTATTTTTTACAGCCGTAAACACAGAAATACAGATTTCTGTGTTTCTGTATTTCTGTGTTTACGCTTTTGCCTAAAAAATCGTTTACTTTCTGCCGCTCATACCCTATGCCCTATGCCCTATGACCACTTCCCCCCACCTCACCGTAATGATCAACGCCGCCAAAAAAGCCAGCGGCCGCCTCTTGCGTGATTTCGGCGAAGTCGAAAACCTCCAAGTCTCCGCCAAAGGCCCGGGTGATTTCGTCAGCAATGCCGATAAAAAAGCCGAAGAAACCATCATCAAGGAACTAACTACCGCCCGCCCCGATTGGAGCATCCTCGCCGAAGAATCCGGCGAACATAAACGCTCCCACCCCGATTACCGCTTCGTCATCGACCCGCTCGATGGCACCACCAACTTCCTCCACGGCTTCCCATATTGGTGCATTTCCATCGGCCTGGAAAAAAACGGCGTACCCGTCGCCGGCGTCATCATGTCACCAGTCCATAACGAAATTTTCTATGCCGAAAAAAACGGCGGCACTTTCCTCAACAATAAACGCGTCCGCGTTTCCTCACGCCGCAGTTTGAACGAATCATTCATCGCCTGCGGCTCCCCCAGCTCCTACCGCCGCCCGACCAAAGCCCCAATAAACATCCTCCAGGCCATCAACAAACTCACCCCCAAAATCGGCACTATCCGCTGCGTCAACTCCGCCGCGCTAGACCTCGCCTATCTCGCCAGCGGCAAGTTCGATGCGTTGGTGGATTTATCCTTGAAAAAGTGGGATATGGCAGCCGGAATCATCATTTTAAAAGAAGCCGGCGGCAAAATTTCGGATGTATCCGGAGGCGAAAAATTCTATGAAGAAGGCGACGTTGTAGCCTCTAATTATCATTTACACGAAAATCTTATCAGTCTATTATCCGTTTAAATAAATAGTTAAACAACGGGCATATTCACATGAAAATTATTAACCTCTTAAGCGCAACAATCCTTTCAATTGGCCTGACATCAGGCGCCCAAGCCCGCGAAAGCTTCTATAAACTTCACAATTCCGAACCGTCAATCAGCGTCAATCTAGGCGCCCTGGGCAATTTGGAACCAGCCGCTCCGACATATAATGGCCGCCCAGTTAGCGGTTATATCGGCGCCCCCGGAACAAACATGGTCACTGCACAACCAGTGATTGATCCACAACCAGCGAAAGCTGCAAAACCAGCGCATAAAACAAAGCAACTCGCCAAAATTAAACCAACTCCAAAACCAGCTCAGGAAGAAACCGCCGAAGTTGAAACCGCGCCAACGCCAACTTTACCACCGCTAACAGAAGCATTTAAACCGATAGCCAAGAACAAACCTGCGCCATCATTACCGCAATCGCAACCAGCGATAGCTGCAGCTCCAGCGAAGCCATCCATAAATTTACCTGAAATGGCCGCATCGGATATCAAAAACAAACCGGCTCCAACTCCTATAATTGTAGCCGCCGCCGATAATAAACAACCGGCACTCAGCGATATGCCAGCCCCGGCCATAATACCGGAAGCAACAAAAACCACTCCGAATTTACCGGCAAAAGATATAATCGCCTTGCGCAAGGCCGATAAAATCGTAACTTTGCCAGCCAGCGCCGCCAGCGCGACTTCTATGCCTGAATTATCGCCACCTCCCGCGCCACAATCATCCCAGGCCTTACCAAAACTGATTGAAGAAAAATCAGCTCCAGAAGCAAAAAAACCTACTAAAACCGCCGATAATATCGGCACTCTTGTCCAAGACATAGATTTAGCAAATGAAGATGCCCAAACCCCAACTCCGCCGCCAGCGCCAAAAGCAAAACCGGAGGCTAAAAAACCAGCTCCGGCAAAAGCAGCCACACCAATCGCGGAAAAATCATTGGATATTCCACCAAAGCCAGTAAGCACTGCCAGCGCCAAGACACCACTGATCATTCAGCCGCATGATATAATCGCCGCACCAGTGGCGACTCTAGCTTCCAAACCTGCCCTGCCGCCAATCGCCGCAAGCAGCACTGACAACCCATTAGAAAAACCGACAGTAAAAGAACTGCCCCCGCTTTCTGATTTGTTCGATAAAAAAGAAACCACCAGCGGCGCTGTTCCGGCAAAAACACCACTCACCGATACGGCCAGCATGCCAACCAAAGAAAGTGTAATTGTCCAATCACAAAACACTTTGCAAACCAGCGAAGTACCTGCCGCCACTTCCGGCGCCGCGCTTTCCATGGTTTATGGCGAAGCTGAAGTTGAATTGCCACTCACTGAAAAACCAAAACTCGATGGCATAATCTCTCAACTCGCTGCCGATAAAAACATGCATATCGCGGTTATCGCCTATGCCAGCGGCACCCCAGACCAGGCAAGCCAAGCCAAACGCACAGCGCTCGCCCGCGCCCTGGCCGTTCGCAGCTACCTCCTTGACCACAATATCAACGCCGATCGCATGGACATCAAACCATTGGGTAACAAAGCCGGCAGCGGCGTCCCTGACCGCGTTGACATAGTCCTGGAAAAAACTACTAGCTCTTAAAACCTCATTGTCATTGCAGGCTAGACCCGCAATCTCAACTCAGGCGTCGGAAATAGATTGCGGGTCTAGCCTGCAATAACGATTTATATTACTATTTTACCTATTGCCTCTCCGCCATCACCCCACTATAAGTACCGGCGATGGTATCGACGCAAATAATCACCGCCGTAATCCTTCTTTTCACAGCCGCGAGCCTGTTCACACTCTATCGCACCACACCCCATTTCCAAACCATCAGCATCAATGAAAGAATCATCAAATTATTGCTGGTAGTCGCAACGATCTTCACCATCTACATCACCTTCTCAATTCTCCTCTCCGTAATTTTTGAATCCGTCCGTTTTCTCAAACAAGTCCCCGTTTTCGATTTCCTCTTCGGCACAAAATGGAGCCCGCAAATCGCCATGCGCTCTGACCAGGGCGGCTCCTCCGGCGCATTCGGCGCCCTGCCGTTATTCGTCGGCACTCTCCTCATCACGGCAATCGCCATCTTCGTCGCCGGACCATTGGGAATTTTCTCCGCCATTTATTTAGCCGAATATGGCACCAAAAGATTTCGCTCATATGTAAAACCCGCCCTCGAAATCCTCGCCGGTATCCCCACGGTAGTCTATGGCTATTTCGCCGCTATTACCGTAGCTCCCGCATTACGCAACCTGGGCGATAATATCGGTATTCCCATCGCCTCCGAATCCGCACTCGCCGCCGGTTTAGTAATGGGAATCATGATAATCCCTTATGTCCTTTCCCTCTCCGACGACGTCATCAACGCCGTACCGCAAAGTTTGCGCGATGCATCCTACGGCCTCGGCGCCACCAAATCCGAAACCATCCGCCAGGTAGTTATCCCCGCGGCATTACCAGGCATTATGGGCGCATTATTACTCGCCATTTCCCGCGCCATTGGTGAAACCATGATCGTCGTAATGGCCGCCGGCCTTTCCGCTAATATGACCATTAACCCCTTGCAATCCGTCACCACCGTCACTGTCCAAATCGTGACCCTACTAACCGGCGACCAGGAATTTGACAGCGCCAAAACCCTCGCCGCCTTCGCCCTCGGCCTCACCTTATTCTTCGTAACCCTGGCCTTAAACGTCGTCGCATTGTTAATCGTCAAAAAATACCGCGAGAAATATGACTAATTTAAAAAAGCGCCACCGCAAGGATAAGAACTTCAAATATTTCGGCCTCGGCGCGATTTATCTATCTTTCCTATTCCTGCTTTTTCTACTTTACACAATCATTTCCACCGGCTCCGGCGGCTTCATGCAAACGCGCATCAAATTAAACCTCACTTTTGATGATAGCGGCAATTACGCCAAAATAATCCGCGATTCCCTCGACCGTGAATTCCCAACCGTCACCGGACATGATGACAAAGCCGAGCTTTATCACCTAATCGCCGCCGACGCCAAATTTGTATTAGAAAAATATTCAAATCTCGCCGGTCAAAGCAAAGCCGTTTGGCTACCTGCCGATCAGAAAATCGATATTTACTACCGCAGCGGCGAACGCGATTTGAGCGAGAAACAACAAAAATACATTTCCGAGTTGCGCGAAAAAGGACTGATCACCAGCAAATTCAACTGGGGCTTTTTTACCAATAGTGATAGCCAGGAACCGGAAAGCGCCGGTATCGCCGGTGCCTTCATCGGCACAATCTTCCTGCTCCTTTCGTGCATGATAATCGCGTTACCGGTCGGCATCATGACCGCCATTTATTTGGAAGAATTTGCACCAAAAAACTACTTCACCGATTTTCTTGAAATCAATATCAACAACCTCGCCGCCGTCCCCTCAATCGTCTTCGGCCTCCTCGGCCTCGCGGTTTACCTCAATTTCTTCGGCCTCCCCCGCTCCGCCCCATTAGTCGGCGGCATGACGCTCGCCCTCATGGTCATCCCCATCATCATCATCGCCACCCGCGCCAGCATCAAAGCCGTCCCCCCCAGCATCCGCCAAGCCGCCACCGCCCTCGGAGCTTCACCTTTGCAGGTGGTGATGCACCACACATTGCCCCTGTCCATGCCCGGCATTATGACCGGCACCATCATCGGCATCGCCCGCGCCATGGGCGAAACTGCACCGCTGCTCATGATCGGCATGGTCGCCTTCATCGCCGATATCCCCCACAAATTCACCGACCCCGCCACCGCCATGCCTGTGCAAATCTACCTCTGGAGCAAAAACAACCAGCCCGGCTTCGTCGAAAAAACCGCCGCCGCCATCATGGTTTTGCTGGTCATTCTAATTGTCTTGAATATAATCGCCGTCTGGATTCGCAGGAAATATGAACGCCGCTGGTAATAAAAATAAGATACAAATCCGCAACCTCAACCTCTTCTACGGGGAAAAACAGGCGTTGTATGATGTTAATCTCGATATCCCCGAACACACCGTCACCGCGCTGATCGGCCCGTCCGGCTGCGGCAAATCTACATTCCTCCGCTGCATCAACCGCATGAATGATACGATCGAAGGCTGCAAGATTATCGGCGATGTCACTTTCGACGGCCGCAATATCTACAATCCTGATGTCGATGTCGTCGAACTTCGCGCCAAAATCGGCATGGTTTTCCAAAAACCGAATCCGTTCCCCAAATCCATCTTTGACAACGTCGCCTATGGCCCGCGCATCCACGGTTTGGTCAAAGGCAAAACCGATTTGAATGAGCTGGTTGAAAAAAGCCTCATCCGCGCCGGCTTGTGGGAAGAGGTCAAAGACCGCCTCGCCGAATCCGGAACCAGCCTCTCCGGCGGCCAGCAGCAGCGCCTGTGCATCGCCCGCACCATCGCCGTCCAGCCCGAAATTATCCTTATGGATGAACCATGTAGCGCCCTCGACCCCATCGCCACCGCCAAAATTGAAACCCTAATCGACGAGCTGAAAAAGAACTTCACCATCGTCATCGTCACCCATTCCATGCAACAGGCCGCAAGAGTTTCCCAAAAAACCGCCTTTTTCCACCTCGGAAAGATTGTGGAATATAATGATACGGATATTATCTTTACCAACCCGCAATTTAAACAGACACAGGATTATATAACCGGACGCTATGGTTGATGAGTCATTAGTCATTAGTTGCAAGTCATTAGGAAAAATAATATATCTAATGACTAATAACTAATGACTAATGACTGGAGAATAGAATGGCAGTAGACATGAACGCAAAAGTTTTGGTAGTCGAGGACGACGAAGCCATCGCCGCGATGCTGAAATATAATTTGAAGGCCGAAGGCTTTAATGCCGTGCATATTGATGATGGCGCCGAAGCTGTCCACATGGTTGAGTCAGAACGCCCGGACATCATACTTCTCGATTGGATGCTTCCTAATGTTTCCGGCATCGAAATCTGCCGCCGCCTCCGCCATTCCGATAAAACCCGCAACATCCCAATCATCATGGTCACCGCCCGCGGCGAAGAAGCTGACAAATTAATGGGCCTGGATTACGGGGCTGATGACTACATCATCAAACCTTTCTCCCCAGCGGAATTAATCGCCCGTATACGCGCAGTCCTGCGCCGCATCCGCCCGGCATTCTCAAAAGAGAGTTTGAAATTCGCCGATATTATCATGGATCTTTCCACCCACAAAGTTACCCGCAACACCAACGAAGTCCATCTCGGCCCCACGGAATTCAAACTCCTGCGCCACTTCATGGAACACCCAAAACGCGTCTTCACCCGCGAGCAATTGCTTGATGGCATTTGGGGCAATGATATTTACGTCGAACTCCGCACCGTAGACGTCCACATCCGCCGCCTCCGCAAAGCGCTGGAAGTAGTGCCGGGAATGGAAGATCTGATCCGCACAGTTAGATCAGCTGGTTATGCGTTGGATGATACGAAGTAAGTTTCGGTGTTGGGTTGTAGGTTTTGGGTTTTAGGGTTTTTCTTCCTTCCCCAACACCCAAAACCCACAACCCAAAACCGAAAAATATGAACATCGTCATTCTCACCGGCGCCGGAATTTCCGCCGAGAGCGGCATTAAAACCTTTCGCGCCGCCGATGGTTTGTGGGAAGATCACCGTGTTGAAGATGTGGCTACGCCGGAAGCTTTTGAGCGTGACCATGCATTGGTGCAAAGGTTCTATAACACCCGCCGCGAACAGATAAAGACCGTAAAACCAAACGCCGCTCATTTTGCCCTGGCGGAACTGGAGGCAAAATGGCCGCATAACTTCCTCCTCGTCACCCAAAATATCGACGATCTCCACGAACGCGCTGGCAGTAAAAACCTCATCCACATGCACGGCGAAATCCTGAAGAAACGCTGCACAACCAGCGGCAAAGTATCTGATTGCCATGAAGATTTATCCGGCATCGAGTTCCGCCCACACATAGTTTGGTTCGGCGAAATGCCGTTTGAGATGGAACGAATTTACGATGCCTTGCGCGAATGCGACTTATTCATTTCGATCGGCACCTCCGGCAATGTCTACCCCGCCGCCGGTTTCGCAATGGAAGCAAAAAGCGCAGGCGCGGAAACAGTGGAAATCAACTTAGAGCCAACATCCAGCCCCTATTTCGACAAAAGAATCCACGGCAAAGCCGGGGAAAAACTACCGGATTATATCAATAGTTTATTAAGTTAACTCATTTTCCCTACTAGCTACCAACACCGACCCCAACATTAACGGCGCTACACTGGCTGTAGATATTGGTGAAGTTCTTTTCGTTGGGTTCTTATCCCTGATTCTTTCATCAATATTATAATGCGCCAGCGTATCTATCATATCCAAAACTTCCCTTGTCCCCACCACTTTATCAAACGCTTCTTGTGATGCCCCGGCTACTAAATTTTTGTATTCCTGATGTTTCGGATCGCTAAATTTATCGAGACTATAAGTCACGGATTTAGCGACGATTATTATGTTATTCTCATCCAGCTTTTTATTTAAGGCATTATGCCCTTCTTCATTAATTGCCCTAACCATAGGCAAGACATATTCATAAAGCCGTTTATTAGTTTTGGAAATATCTTCAGCCATCGCTACCTCGCAATTAAAATCTGATAAGTGATTTTATTTATTACGGCGAATTTAGCAATGAAATTATAAATTAATTAACCGAGCACATGCGGCCCACCTTTGCCACCCGGGAGAGGAGAAAACATCCTGCCAATTTCGGCTTTAGGATTTTCATGCATTGAAAGTTTGTCAAAATCCATTCCGTTTAATTGCGGTTTCAGATATGCCTGACAAACTTGTTTCTCAATCCTCGCGTTTATCTGCTCAGTAATCTTTGCCAGCAATTTGCTATTGCCCGCGATATCATCACGCGCCGCGTTTATTTTTGCTGGTTGTATATCCTTAGTCATTTCACAACTTAATCATATCCATTAAATATATATCAATCGCCGCTTTCTGTTGCGGCTCCAAATCCCCATATGCGCCATTGCCCTTATATCTTGTATCAGCAACAGGATTGCCGCGATATTTTTTCAAAATTTGATTGGTAACATCTCCTTCCACCGCTTCCTGATCTTGCCCTTTGCGGAACTGCCAGGCCATTCCCTCATTATCCATCACCAATGCTCGAACATTCCTGATGAAATCCTGGTTCATATTACGAGACCTGGTGTTTTTTGTTACTACGGACCTTATCAACCACTTCCGGTTTTTCAGCCATTTGCGCGGGTTTGAAATCGAGATTAATTCTAAGAGCCGCTGCTAAATGTGCCGCCGCGACAAGGCCATTATTTAACTTGTTAATTTCGCCAACATTCACCGGCTCTGCCATAGGAGATTCCTATATGTAATCATTACAACACTATAATACTCCTCTAATATGACAGTTTCATGAAACTTATCTAAAATCTTAATTTATTGCCTGTTTTGCGAATTATTGCTATCAAGGTGCCCTATGAAACAAGACCAAATCATCATTTTTGACACCACTTTGCGCGATGGCGAACAATCCGCCGGCGCGGCGATGACGGTTGAGCAAAAGCTCGCCGTGGCGGAAAGCCTCGACCGGATGAAAGTCGATGTCATCGAAGCGGGATTCGCCGCCGCCTCAAAAGGTGATTGGGAAGCGGTCAACCAGATCGCCAAACGCACCAAATTCGCCCAAGTCTGCTCACTCGCACGCCACCGCGAAGGCGATATTGATTTGGCGGGGGAAGCTGTAAAACCGGCGAAGAATGGCCGCATCCACACTTTCATTTCCACCTCCGATATTCATTTGAAATACCAATTCAAGATGACGAAGGCGGAAGTGCTGGAATCAATCAAAAAAATCGTCACCCAGGCCAGAAAATATACCGACAATATCGAGTGGAGCGCGATGGACGCCACCCGCTCAGACCACGATTTCCTGTTCAAAGCCCTTGAAACCGCCATCAAATATGGCGCGACAACCGTGAATATTCCCGATACGGTCGGCTTCACAATTCCTGAAGAATATGCAGCGCTGATTGCCAAAATCAAAAACAATGTCAGCAATATCGACAAAGCAATAATCTCCGTCCACTGCCAGAATGATCTCGGCATGGCCACCGCCAATTCGCTCGCCGCCATCAAAGCCGGAGCGCGCCAAATTGAATGCACCATCAACGGCATCGGCGAACGCGCAGGCAATACCGCATTGGAAGAAGTCGTCATGGCCATCAAAACCCGCAATGATTTCCTGCCCTATAAAGTGAATGTCGTCACCGAGCACATCGCCCGCATCTCGCGCCAGGTCAGCAACTTCACCGGCTTTATCATCCAAAACAACAAAGCCATCGTCGGCGCCAATGCTTTCGCGCATGAGAGCGGCATCCACCAGCACGGCGTTCTAGAAAACCCGGAAACTTATGAAATCATGACGCCGAAATCAATTGGCTTAGAAACCAACAAACTCCCACTCGGCAAATTATCCGGCCGTCACGCTTTCAAAAGCAAATTAAAATCACTCGGTTTTGAACTCGGTGATAATTCCTTAAATGACGCCTTCGCGCGCTTCAAGGATTTGGCTGATAAGAAAAAAGAAATCTTTGATGAAGATATCCTTGCCATAATCGACGGCGAATCCGAAGCCAAAGAGCAACGCATCAAGTTCAAATCCTTGCGCGTAATAGCCGGTTCCGCGGGCCAAAGCGCCGATTTGGAATTAATCATCGAAGGCAAAACCAAAAAAGCCAGCACAAAAGGCAACGGCCCGGTCGATGCCGTATTCAAAGCCATCAAAAAAATCTGCGGCGAGCAAGCTAGTTTGAAATTATACCAAGTCCACGCCGTCACTGCCGGAAC
The DNA here is from genome assembly GCA_043757405.1 of Alphaproteobacteria bacterium. Classification (GTDB taxonomy): domain Bacteria; phylum Pseudomonadota; class Alphaproteobacteria; order Rickettsiales; family 21-14-0-20-44-7; genus JABDBO01. Next base: position 28,910 of record JAYVPI010000016.1, on the reverse strand, counting down.
TGATGCGCAAGCAGAAGTAACCGTCCGCCTGGAAACCAAAAAAGGCCGCACCTACACCGGCAACTCTGCCGATGTAGATACAATGGTCGCCAGCGCCAAGGCCTACATTAACGCGTTGAACAAGCTGGAAAAGTAATCAGCCAAAAGCCCCTCTTCCAGCAAGGCTCCTTTCTGCGAGCTCATACCTGTGCCTAGCTCCCCAGTTGCCAAGACCATGTCTATCCCCGCCCCTAGTTGACCAACTTGAATATCCTGCAGCGAGGTCTAGTTCATAATCAAGCGCCCCCAGTTTTGCATTCAAATTGCGTGCACGGATTTCATCAAATGATTCCCCGGAAAATATTTGGAAATTCTCCGAACCAACCAATTGTTGTGCCTCCTGAATAAAAAAGTCGTATTGCTTGATTAAAAATCTGGAATCCAAACTCTCTTCTACATACGGTCTTAATAATTCAAGACCATCACCAAGTTTTTCATATTTAGGAGCGACTGCATCACGTTCTACGATAGAACTATCGAGATAGCTCAAACCGATTATCTGTAATGCAAACTCATGTTCGTCTCCCGCCGCATGAAGTATGGTTCTTAAAAAGTGAGCAACTTCGCGTGGTACAGGTATTGGGCTAAAACCCTCCTCGGCAACATTAATTGCCTGAATCAGTTCATATACGAAATCAGGCTGAAGGCGCAAAAAGCCAATTGCTTCTTGTTTGCCCTCTTCTGCACGAGGAGAGATATATTGTGTTGGTAATGTCATAAAAAAAACCCTTATTAAAATTTGTTGTTTGCGCCGCCCCGGTTCATCGTCTAAAAACCGGGGCAAGCATGAATTAAGTCAGCAGCGTCGCATCGAGTGAGTATTTGCAATAATGAAAACCATCATCCCAAGCGCGGGCATAAATTTTGTCGTTGATGCTTTGTTCAACATCCAGATAAACTTTATCATAAACTGCGCCCAAAACTGTGCCCCCGCCAATCGCGCTAGCCGCGCTTTTGCAACCGTCCAGCATACCTTTCTCAAAATTCGCCGGGCCCGGTGGCGGGAAATCACTCGATACTAATGGCCCGCCAATCGAGCCGCACGCCGTAAGCAAAAGAAATGAAGAAACTAAAAATATACTTTGTCCCCTCTCAGGGAAATAAATCGGAAATCTAGACATTGGAATACTGAAAAATTAATCATTAAAATGACAGCCTGCACTTACAAGCCGCTTTAAAGAAATGACTATTTACAACAGTATGAATTGGTACGAACAATAGCACCCGCACGCATAAATACGGCGGTTTTCAGGGCTTTTGAATATGTTCTATCTAATACCATACCAATCTTATAGACATTCAAAACCAGAAAATCAAGAAGTTTTTTCAAATAGCCCAAATATTTCTTTGGCAGCGACGATTTAAGTTGTTAGAAAGGCAGAATGGAACACCCCAAAACTATCACCGAAACCTGGCTAGACAAAGGCCGTGACCGGAAAATCCCGGTAAAAATTTATCTCCCCGATGTGCCGAAAAATGCGCCGGTGATGATTTTCTCGCATGGCATTGGCGGTGATCGTGATAGTTATGAATATATCGGCGAATTCCTCGCCCGCCACGGGATTGTTTCCATCCACCCCACGCATATGGGCATAGATGCTTCGTTAATGGGTGGCGAGCGGCCATTCCAAAAACTAAAAGAAGCCGCCAATAATCCTGAATATTTGCACATTCTCCCCGAAGACATCCAGTTCATGCTCGATTATATGGAGTTCAAGGCAATGCCATATAACCTGAACAAAGTCGCCCTCGCCGGCCATAGTTTTGGATCATATATAACCATGGCGATCGCCGGACAAAGCGTCTCCCGCGACGGCACTGAAATTGATTTCCAGGACGACCGCGTCAAATGCGCCATCGTAATTTCCCCTCTCGCCACACGCAAAAACCCTGAAGAAGCCTATGACCTGATCGAAATCCCCATCCTGCACATCACCGGCAAAAAGGACGATTCCCCCTTCGGCCTCCTCGACCCCGCAGAGCGCCGCGTTCCATATGATAACATGAACTCCAGCGACCAATATCTGATAATTTTCGAGAAAGCCGATCATATGGTTTTCGCCGCCCAGCGCCGCCAGAATAAATTCTCCGCTGATGACGTAAAAATCATGGAACTTACCGCCAGCGCCATGTTGCAGTTCATCAAAAAATATCTCCTCGGCGACAAGTCCTCTATTGATGCGCCAGAATTTTCTGATAAGTTGAAGCTATACGCCAGTTTTGAGAAGAAGCTGGAAAAATAACCAACGTCATTGCGAGACAAATTCTATATTTGGCGAAGCAATCCAGTGTTGGAGCCCGGAACAGTGGATTGCCGCGCTTCGCTCGCAATGACGGATTTAAACGAGGAAAAACCATGTCTAAAAGCAAACCACAAACCACCACAGTCGGCGGCATCGCCGGTGACGCACTCCGTCAATATATCGAACGCATCGAGCGTTTAGAGGAAGAGAAAAAAACCATCTCTGAAGACATCAAAGAAGTTTTCGCCGAAGCCAAAGGCAACGGCTTCGATAGCAAAATCATGCGCAAAATCATAAGCTTGCGTAAAATGGAAGAATCCGAGCGCGACGAACAGGATGCTTTGCTGGATCTCTATAAAGCCGCTTTAGGCATGATCCCATCTGCAAATGAAGAAAGAGAAGCGGCCTAAAAAAGCAATTATGTCAATGGCTTAAATATAATCGTAGCAATACGATAAGGCTTGACTTTTTGCTAATATAAATTAATATATTTAAAACTTATTATGTAGGCATTTAAATGGTAAAATCTTTTGTAATTCACGTATCTCAAACAGAACGCCGTAACGATACTATGACAGCTAATGGCGATAAACATGCTGAGCTTCCAAAAAAATTCCTGGAAGCTCTTAGAGCTAAGCAGAGTGATCAACCTAATGTAGGTGACAATATCTTACGCTCATTAAGAACAAATGAGCCTGAGAATTCAATATCTCTAGATAACGGCTCATTAATTATAAATGCTGTAGTTGGAGATGGAATAATGGGAGAAATTAGCGCAAGCCTTGTTAGACTCGGCGTATCAAGAAGCGCAATTAGCTTTAATCCAGGAAATAATACAGTAAGGGTTGATGCGGCTAATCTTGAGAAGGCACTTTCAGCTGCTACGAAGCAAAAAACGATAAGTCTCTAGTGCTTAAACACACGTTTTCCGGTGATTACCATAGCAATCCCATGCTTATCTGCCGCTTCAAACACCTCCAAATCGCGCACCGAGCCGCCTGGGTGAATAATTGCAGTAATCCCCGCTTTCGCCGCCGCTTCCACGCCATCTGCAAACGGGAAAAACGCATCACTCGCCAGCACGTGACCTTTCACATTTCCCTTACAAGCAATCTCCACACTACCAACCCGGTTCATCTGCCCCGCGCCAATTCCGCTCGTAATCAAATCCTTCACCGTCACAATCGCGTTCGACTTCACATGTTTGACAATCTTGAATGCGAACAACAAATCCTCCAACTCCGCTTTCGTCGGCGCACGTTTGGAAACCTGCTTCAAATCTTTTTCCGTAATCAGCACATTATCCAAATCCTGCACCAGCAAACCGCCGCTCACCGATTTTAGGGATTGCCGATTGCCGATTGCCGATTGCCGATTGGTTATTAAGACGCGCAGATTTTTCTTTGCCGCCAAAACCTCTTTCGCTGCCGCGCTAATTGCCGGAGCAATCACAACCTCCGCGAACAACTTGGCAATCTCCTCCGCCGCTTCCGCATCAATCTCACGGTTGAGCGCGATAATCCCGCCAAAGGCCGAAAGCGAATCCGCCGCCAGCGCCTTGCGATAAGCCTCAGCGATATTATCCGCCGAAGCAACGCCGCAGGGATTTGCATGTTTGACAATCACCGCACTCGGCTGCTCAAATTCCGCGACAATCTGAAGAGCCGCGTCAGTATCGTTGATATTATTATAAGATAATTCTTTCCCTTGAATCTGCTCTGCCGAACCAACACCGGCCACAGATTTATCAGTTACATAAAACGCCGCTTCCTGATGCGGGTTCTCCCCATAACGCAAATTCTGTTTCAACACCGCGTTTATGTTTAGTTGGTCAGGAAACTTCGGGTTGCCTTCCAATCCAGTAAACCAATTAGAAATCGCCGAATCATACGCCGCAGTATTAGAAAACGCCTTAGCCGCCAGGAAAAAATTGTGATGCGCCGCGATATGGCCATCGGAAACTTTCAACTCATTTTCCAAAATCTTATAATCCGCCGGATCAGTAACCACCGTCACAAACTTGTGGTTCTTGGCGCCTGAGCGAATCATCGACGGCCCGCCGATATCAATATTTTCGATAATCTCTTCATATTCCGCCCCACGCGCCACTGTCGCTGCAAACGGATATAAATTGACCACAACCATATCAATCTCACCAATCCCATGCAGCTGCATTGCCTGTAAATGCTCCGTATTATCCCGCACCCCCAGCAGCCCGCCATGCACCTTCGGATGCAGCGTCTTCACGCGCCCATCCATCATCTCAGGAAACCCAGTAACTTCCGAAATATCCACCACCGGAATTCCCTCTTCTTTCAAAACTTTAAAGGTCCCGCCAGTGGAAATAATCTTCACCCCAAACTCCGCCAGCACCCTGGCAAATTCAATAATGCCGGTTTTATCGGAAACGGAAATGAGCGCGGTCTTGATTTTGTTCATGTGAGGTCTAATATTATAATATATACCATTATTCAACTGGAGATATTATGGCCGAGATCATCATTTATACCAAGGATTACTGTCCATATTGCAAAAAAGCGAAAACTCTGCTCGATATTAAAAAGCAGAAATACCAGGAAATCGATATCACCAATGATCCTAAACTTCAGGAAGAAGTAAAAGCCAAAACCGGCCGCCAAACCGTCCCGCAAATCATCATCAACGGAAAACCCATCGGCGGCTGTGACGATATGTATGCGTTAAATGATAAAGGTGAGTTGGATAAGCTGTTAGCCTCTTAAACGTCATGTCGGCTTAATAGTAATTGTCATCCTCGCGTAGCGGGGATCCAGGGTTTGTGGAGTGCGTTATCCTGGCTTCCCACCCTACCGGGTGAGAATGACAACGCATGGTTCGGCAAGTTATTGATACTTGAATTACCAAAAACAAACGCCGTCATCCTCGCCCGCTTGGGCGGGGATCCAGGGTCAAACATTCAGTTGGTGGATGTAGCCCTGGATCCCCGAACCTTCGGTTCGAGGATGACAGTCTTTATTTATGTTATGGAATCTTTAACCTTGCAACAAAGCCGGGACAAGCCAACGATGACGATAATTAGTTAGTCGAACCAACCAACCGCGCTTCCTGCCCCAGTTCCGGGCGGTCATAGCAAACCGGCTTATCCCATGTTTTGTAGCAGAATGGGTGCACAACAACTACCGGCGCGGTATCAACCAAATATTCATGCTTCACTTCCGGGAAAATCACATCCGCAACTTTCGCGCGCCACGGGCGAGTATTATCCTTAGTCTCACTAACAAAGCTTTCCGAAGTTTTCGGCATCGGATTATGCATGTCCGCACAAGCGGCTAACAATAGGACGGAAGTAATTGTAAGTAGGTTTTTCATAATAGTTTTTTGATGCTTATTTCTTTATAAACTTATATTCTTTATAAACCGTAAAAAAGGAGCAAATATTATGCCAGTATCGCCAATTCCTGAAGGATTTCATACAGTTACGCCAATGTTAATGGTTCCCAATGGCCATAAATTCCTCGATTTCGCCCAAAAAGCTTTCGGCGCCACAATCGTCCATAAACTCGATGATCCAAAAAACCCAAACAAATTGATGCATGCCGCAATCAAAATCGGCAACTCGATAATCATGCTCGGCGAAAGCAATGAACAAATGCCGTCAGTGGAATCCACACTATTTATCTATGTCGAAGATAGCGATACCGCCTATAAAAAAGCCGTCTCTGCCGGCGCGACATCTACTATGGAACCATCCAACCAATTTTGGGGCGACCGAGCCTCAGCCGTAAAAGATAATTTCGGCATAAACTGGTGGTTCGGCACTCAAGTTGAAATAGTTCCTGAAGCAGAACTCAAAAAACGCGCTGCTACTGTGTGTGATCAACAACAGAAGAAGGCATCATAGCTATTGCCTGCAGCCCTTCTTTATAAGTTGGATACTTCAAACTGACTTCAAGAACTTCTTTGATTTTATCATTCCTCACCCGCCGCGAACTGGCATAAAAACTGCGTGCCATCGGCGATAACTCGGCCTCTTCATAAGGTACAATCGGCGGCAGCTCTAACCCAACCAGCCGCGCCGCATATTCTACAACTTCCGCCGCCGAGCACGGATAATCATCCGCGCAATTAAATATCTCCCCCGGCATCGGCTTCACAACTGAAGCTGCCAAAACCTGCGCAATATCCTCCACATGAATCCGCGAAAAAAACTGCCCCTCCTTCCCAATCCGCCGCGCCGTCCCCGCACGCAATTCATCAATCACACTCCGATTTTTTTTTGCACCCCAGTTGGGGGATTGGGACCCATAAATCCCCGACAGCCGGAAGATATGCACCGGCAACCCGCTCTCCCGCCACTGCCACTCCGCCTTCACACGCCATTCCGAACGCGCATTATTCGGGTTGGTCATACTATTTTCATCCACCCATTCCCCATCCGTATTTCCATAAACCCCGGTAGTACTCAAATATCCAACCCATTGCGGGCTCATTTCATACCCAGCCCGCAAAACCAGATCCCCATCCTCATCCGGCGGAATCGACAATAATATATGCGTCGCCTCCCGCAACTTCATCCGCGCCACATCCCCCAGCGGCAAATCCCCGCGATGCGTGCCATAGACGCTGTCCCACTGAAGCACCTGTGCAAAATTATCAGCACAATAGCCCTGGCCGAAGCAGAAAAGGTTGCGTGGTTGCTGGTTGCATGGTTGCATGGTTTTCATTATAACCATGTAACCATGCAACAACGCAACCACGCAACCAAAAAACTCACTAAAGCAGTTTTCCCAGTCGGCGGCCTCGGCACGCGTTTCTTGCCCGCCACCAAAGCCATGCCCAAGGAAATGCTGACCTTGGTCGATAAACCCATCATCCAATATGTTTTTGAGGAAGCCATCAATTCCGGCTTCGAGGAATTCATCTTCATCACCGGCCGCAACAAAAACATCATCAACAACCACTTCGACCATAATTACGAATTGCAAAAAATCCTCACTGACAAAGCAAAACAGGAAGAGCTCCACCAAACCATTGAATGGATGCCAAAACCCGGCTCCATCGCCTTCATCCGCCAGCAAGAACCACTGGGCCTCGGACATGCCGTATGGTGCGCCCGCAACTTCATCGGCGATGAAGCCTTCGCGGTTTTACTGCCCGACGAATTAATGATGAGCCAAAAACCCTGCCTCAAACAAATGCGCGAAGCCTATGAAGAAACCGGTTCCAGCATTGTCGCCGTTGCGGAAATAGATAAAAAAGATTCCAGCAGCTACGGCATGATCATCCCCAACGGCGAGATGAAAAACAACCGCGTCAAATTAACTGGCATGGTTGAAAAACCAAAGCCTGCCGACACACCATCAAATATGGCGATGATCGGCCGCTATATCCTCGACAGCTCCATTTTCAAATATCTCGAAAACGCCGAAAAGGGCGCCGGCGGCGAAATCCAGCTCACCGACGCAATGGCAAAAATGGCCAAGGACTCCGATTATTACGCCATGAAATTCGATGGCAAACGCTTCGACTGCGGCAACAAACTAGGTTTTATTGAAGCCACAATCGCCTTTGCATTAGAGCGCGATGACTTAGGCGATGGCGTCAAGAAATTGATTCAGAAATACACCTCTTAGCTCCCCCCCTTTTGAGGGGGAGCCAAATTGCAACGCAATTTGGTGGGGGGATGAGCTACCCGCCTCTTTGCCCCCCACAAAAACACTTTGTGTTTTGACTCCCCCTCAAGGGGGGAGTAAGTTTGTGAGATGAACGCCAGTGAACTCAAATCCTTCTACGAAACCCCTCTAGGCAAATTCACCTGCCGCAAACTCCGCGCCAAAATCACCTCTTTCTGGCCCGAAATGGCCAGCGAAAAAATCCTCGGCTTTGGCTTCGCGCAGCCATATCTCCCATTATTCTCCTACGGCAATAACATCATCGCCCTGATGCCGCAAAACCTGGGGCCCGTAAAAATCGAGGATGCCTGCGCTGCCGTCATCACCGACCCGACCAAACTCCCATTGAACAACGAATTCTTTGACCGCGCCATAATCATCCACGGCATTGAACATGTAAAAATCCCCGAAAACCTGATCGAAGAAATCTGGCGCGTCCTGAAACCCGACGGCAAACTCCTCCTCATCGCGCCCAACGAAAGCGGCGTGTGGCTACGCAGCAATTCCCCCTTCCACAAGACAAAAGCTTATTCCCGCCACAAACTAAACGAATATCTCTATTTCAATAAATTCTTCATCAAACGCACCCGCTGCGCCCTTTTCTTCATCCCCACCCGCTACAAAACCCTGAACCAAATTGGCGAATTTATCGGCAGCGTTTTCCTGCGGCATTTCAGCGGTATAATAATTATCGAAGCCGAAAAACGCATTTTCGGCATTGGCGGGCGGCCAATAAAAATCCCGGTTTCCATTTGGGATAAATTATTCAAACCCAAGCTCACTGCCGCTTGAACTTCATCCAAAAACTATTTATGATGAATTATGAAGCAGATTTTTGACGGCGTATTTGTTGAAGAAGATGAGGAAAACCGCCTCTACCTTATCGACGCCGAATTTTCCGAACATATCGAATCCTTAAAAAGCCACGAAACCGCCCGCCAGGAAATCCGCCTGCGCAAAACCACCTCCACAAAAAAAATTCTCGATATCGTCCAGAAAAATGACTTTTACGCAAATGTCGACGCCAATGGCTTAATCCATGTCAAAACCGAAGACCCTGTACGCTTGGTAAAAGTCCTCTGCGACCAGCATTATATTGATATCGGCCAGGCCACCGCCATCATCGCCCATGAAATTGAGCACATCAAAAACCCCGCTATGCAAAAAATGGTGCGCGGCCAAAAACGTTTGAAGGAAATCCGCGAAGTCGTCATCCGCTATCAAATCGTCCTTTCCCAATCCGCCCGCCGTGCGCTGGATTTGAAGGATGAGCGCCCTGACAAAGGCAAAACCAGAGAATGAAACAAGTACTAATCGCTGAATCCTTGGACGAAAAAGTCCTCGCCGAATTTTCCAATAAAGGCGTGAAGTTCGTCTACAAACCAGAAATCACCCCACAACAACTCGAACATGAAATCAAACCATATGATGGGTTAATCGTCCGCCCCAAACCCGTCAGCGCCACAGCAATCGCCCATGCCATCCACTTGAAACTAATCATCCGCGGCGGCGCCGGTGTCAACTCCATCGCTCTGGACGAATGCAAGAAACGCGGCATAATTGTTGAAAACACCCCAGGCCTAAACAGCGACGCCACTGCCGAATTTACTATATTATCAATGCTAAAACTCTATAAGCCCAACCGCGAATTAAAAGGCAAAAAACTCGGAATCATCGGCAATGGCAACATCGGCAAGCGAGTCGCCAAAATCGCGGAAAGCTTTGGCATGGAAGTAATCATTCACTCCCGCAGCTCCGGAATTTCCTTAAGCGAATTACTATCCGCCAGTTGCGACATAATCTCCCTCCACATTCCATTAACCGCAGAAACCGAAAACCTAATCAGCGAAAAAGAATTCGCCCAAATGAAACCCGGCACAATCCTAATCAACACCGCCCGCCCGCAATTAGTTGACGTAAAAGCCTTCGCAAATGCCCTAAAGTCCGGCAAAATCTCCGCCTTTGCCATCGACGGCGATGAAGACCTGGTGCAACCTTTCATAAACATAGACAGCAACCAACAAGGACTAATCACTCCGCACATCGCCGACGCTACTGAGGAAGCACAAGCCAATATTACCCGCCATGCCTTATATCAAGCAGTGGAGTTTTTCCTCAACAAAATAGAAATCAACCGCGTCACCTAAAATACGTCATCCTGCGGCTTGACCGCAGGAACTCTTCGAAAAGATTCTGCGGTCAAGCCGCAGAATGACGTTATTGTTTTACTATCGACTTATACAAATCCAAAGTCCGCGCACACATTTTTTCCGTGGTAAAATTCGCTGCATTCGCAATACAAGCCCCGCGCATAGAACCATCCGAATCCAACAATTTCATAATCGCCGCCCGCATCGCCAGTGCATCATTCGGCGGAATATGCAACCCGGTTTTCCCATCAATCACCGTCTCCAGCGCCCCACCGAAATTGGTAGCCACCACCGGTTTGCCCAAGGCTTGCGCCTCCACCGCCACGCGCCCGAACGCCTCCGGCTTAATCGATGCCGAAACCACCACATCCGCATTACTGAGCACCGGCGCCAGATCCGGCGTGCCTGGCAAAATGATAATATTATCCGGCAAAGTCGCCTCCAATTCGCGGATATAATTCTGGTTCTCCACATCTCCCACAATCACCCCCACCGCATCGAGCCCGCGCATCGCCTCAACAAAAACATGCTGCCCCTTCCACCGCGTAATCCTTCCCGGCAACATTACCACTTTCCCCTTCGGCAAAGCCAACCCAGCCGGTTCAACATCAGGCCGGAATTCATTCAAATCCGCTCCGCGCGGGATGGTGATAATCCGCTCCTGCTCTACATTATAATTATCGAGGATATGCTTTTTGATAAACTCCGAAACCGCAATTACCCGCTCACCTTTAACCATCACGGAATTATATTTCCGCTTCAGCTCATTACTAATTCCATATGTCCCATGAAACGTCGTCACAAACTTCGCCCGCGTCCCTTTAACCGCCAGCCAAGCGCTCCAAGCCGGTGCCCGGCTCCGCGCATGGACGATATCAACTTTATTTTCCTTAATAACAAACTTCAAAAAATGTGCATTCAACAAAATTTTCAGCGGATTCTTACTATCCACCGGCAGCTTCAAATGCTTGCCTTTAAGCTCCTTCACCATCCTCCCGCCGCGCGAAACAACAATCGAATTCCACCCTTGAGCCACCAACGCATTATCAATTTCCACCACCCCACGCTCAACCCCGCCCTGTTCCAGGGATGGAAGCACTTGCAAAACCGTTAATCGTTGATCGCTCATCGTTTATCGCTACTATTAATTCAAACAACGATAAACGATAAACGATCAACGATGAACAAATTTATTCTAACCCTGTCCTGCCCCGACAAAATCGGCATCGTCGCCGAAGTTTCCGGCTTTCTTGCCGCCAACAAATGTAACATCCAGGAATCCGCGCAGTACAATGATGAATCCACCGACAAATTCTTCATGCGCGTAGTTTTCGCCGGAAGCAATCTCACCGACAAATTCAACTCCATCGCCGAAAAATTCAACATGGACTGGGAAATCACCCCAAGTGATAAAAAAGCCCGCGTATTGGTCATGGTCTCCAAATCCAGCCATTGCTTGAATCACATTCTCCACCGCCGCCGCATCGGCACACTCAACATTGAAATCCCCGCAGTGCTTTCCAACCATCCGGACCTAAAAGAAATGGCGGAATGGCATAAAATCCCTTATCGCGTCATCGATCCAAAAGATGACAAAGCTCTGCTAAAAACCATCGAAGAATTAAATATCGATTTGGTTGTCCTCGCCCGTTATATGCAAGTCCTCTCCCCCAGTTTATGCCAAGCGTTCCAAGGCCGCGCCATCAACATTCACCACTCCTTCCTCCCCAGCTTCAAAGGCGCCAATCCATATAAACAAGCCTACCAGCGCGGCGTAAAAATCATCGGTGCGACTGCCCATTATATCACTGACAAACTCGACGAAGGCCCGATCATCGACCAGGAAGTCATCCGCGTTGACCATACATACACACCCGAACAGTTGATGCAGGCCGGTAGTGATATCGAGAACCTGACACTCGCCAGGGCTGTGCAATATCATATCGAGCGCCGTGTACTTTTGAACAACAACAAGACTGTTGTCTTTAAATAAATTAATGTTACTATTGCAACCACAAATAGGGGATCATCATCATGAAAAAATTATTTCTAGCGCTCGCCATCACATCATTCGCCGCTAACGCATCCGCAGTTAACGTAACCCCGCCAGCCTCCGCAACTAGCGCAACTCCTGCTGCCGCAGCCACATCCGCAGAAAAACTAAATTCATTAGTACCGCAAGCCGGTGATGAAAAACCTGCAGCTCCTGCCGCAAAAATGCATGAATCCAAAGACCAGATGAAAAACTGGGAAACTCTAAGCAAAGCCGAAAAAATCAAACTGCTCGAAGACCGCCACGCCAAACGCGAAGCCAAGTGGAAAAGCATGAGCGAAGACCAAAAACTCGCCCAGTTTGAAAAACGCCGCAGCAAATTCCTCGAAATGCGCCAAAAACGCCTGAACAACACCGCTCCCGCTGCTGGTACGAACACCACAACTCCAGCAGTTTCTCCGGCTCCCGCCAAATAGGCCCTCGTCATTCTCACCCGAGGGGTGGGAATCAAGGCTCACACGCTCTGGATCCCCGGCTTTGCCGAGGATGACAATTACTTCTTATATTCTTTCAGCACTTCCAGCAATTTGATCATCTCGTCATGCGTGCCAATAGAAATACGCGCGAATTCCGGCAGGTGATAATTACTAATCTCGCGGATAATCATCCCGTGCCCGGCCATGAATTCAAAAAACTTTTTGCCGTCACCGACATTCGCCATAACAAAATTCGCCTGGCTCTTCACAGTTTCCATGCCCAGAATTTCCAGCGCCGCATATATACGGTCACGCCATTTCGTGTTGTGTTCCATGCTTCTTTTGACAAAATCCTGGTCATTCACCGCTGCAATCCCCGCCGCCAGAGTCGGCCCGGTAATATTAAACGGCGGGCGAATCCGGTTCAGGATATCGATAATCTTCGGGTGCGCATAACCCCAACCTAAACGCAAGCTCGCCAGCCCATACATCTTGGAAAATGTGTGGGTCATGATCGTATTCTCCCCCATCTCCACAATTTCACAACCGTCCGAATAATCGCCAGCCGTCACGCATTCCGCATAGGCCGAATCAATCACCAGCAAAATATCCTCCCGCAATCCCGTCCGCAACCGCGCCATTTCCTGCCGAGGAATATAAGTCCCGGTCGGGTTATTCGGATTGGCGACATAAACAATCCGCGTCTTCGGCGTCACCACTTTCAATATCGCATCGATATCGGTGGTATAATTCTTCTCCTCCGCAATTACAGGAGTAGCCCCCGCACTCATGGCCGCAATAGGATAAACCAAAAATCCGTGGCGGGTGTAAATAACCTCATCACCCTCACCCGCAAATGCATAAGCAATAATTTCCAAAATCTCATCCGAGCCCGCGCCGCAAATCAGCTTCTCCGGATCCAGCCCATAAATATTCCCAATCGCCACCCGCAATTCCGCCGCCGTCGCATCCGGATAGCGATTAAAGCTCCCAAAATTCTTATAAGCAGCCTCCGCCGCCGGACTGCAGCCCAAAGGATTTTCATTGGACGACAATTTTACCGGCTCAGCCACCCCGGCAATCTTCGATTTCCCCGGCGTATAAGGCGCAATATTCAATATTTCTTTTTTAGTCTTCAACATGTCTATAACCCATAATGTCCAATCACCACCGCATCCTCAACCTCACGCTGGAAACCTGGCAGCTCAATTAATTTCACCTTGCCATGCGTCGCGATCGCATGCCCCTTATGCTTGTCCGCATGGGTAATCGCCAGCGTCATATCATCCCCAGATTCCTCCGTCTCCAGCTTTGCCACCGTAAAAACCCCATCCGCCAGTTTGGCAAAGATTTTAAGCTTCGGACTCTCACCCAGTTTGAGCCACCAGCCACAATCCAAAGTCAACACCCCAATAGTATGCTTATCAATCGCGCCTAAAATTTCCTCATCATTGCCGCATTGTTTATATTCCGTAAAACTCCCAAAATACTCAACTGCAGTCTTCTGCAATTCAAAACCCGCATTAGCCGGAATCGCCACTTTCAACCCATTCTCAATACTTAACGAAGCTGAAATTATCGCCCGCCACAAAGCGCGAATCGCCACTATGGGAAAATGCCCCGCACCCTTCTTCATCAACTCCCTGAGCATCCTCGCCTCACGGCCTGAGCGAATGAAATTATTCCCCCCATTATCACCCTTATATTTGCCGACTTCCAGCACCAGGGACGAGCGTTTGCCAAGCAATTGCAGCAGCTCCACGTCAATCGCGTCAATTTTGTTTCTTAATTCTGATAATTTGCTATCTTCTGACATCCGATTATTTTAAGCAACGCAATGGCAGAACACAATAAAATAACCATCAACAAAACCCTGAAACTCGATTCCGGCGTCGAGATCAAGGATTTTGATATCGCCTATAGCACATATGGCAAGCTAAACGCCGCCAAATCCAACGTCATTATCATCTGCCACGCCCTCACCGGTGATCAATATGTCGCCGGCCTTCACCCCGTCACCGGCAAACCCGGCTGGTGGGACAATATCGTCGGCGACGGCAAAATCATCGACACCAAGCGTTATTACGTCCTCTGCGCCAATGTCATCGGCGGCTGCATGGGTTCACTAGGGCCAAAGGAAATCAACCAAGCCACCGGAAAACCATATGCCCTCACTTTCCCGATCATCACCATCAGCGATATGGTCCGCGCTCACGCCATGCTCCTTGATGAACTCAAAATCGAAAACATTTTCTGCGTAATCGGCGGCTCAATGGGCGGGATGCAAGTGCTTGAATGGGCGGCAAAATACAAAAACCGCATTCATGCCGCGATCCCTATCGCCGCCACCTGCCGCCACTCTGCGCAAAACATCGCCTTCCACGAAATCGGCCGTCAAGCGATTATGGCAGACCCCAATTGGTCTGGCGGCAATTATCAATTAGAGAATAAAATGCCCACCAAAGGCCTGTCAGTTGCCCGCATGACTGCGCATGTCACCTATATGTCGGAAGAGAGCCTGGAGAAAAAATTCGGACGCAACCTGCAGGATCGCAAAGAAATTACCTACGGTTTTGACGCCGATTTCCAAATCGAGAGCTATTTGCGCCACCAGGGAATCAGCTTCGTCGACCGTTTCGACGCCAACTCCTATTTATATATCACACGCGCCATGGATTATTTCGACATGGAAGGCGAATATGGCCAGCACCTCGCCGAAATCTTCGCCAATTCCCAAACCAAATTCTGCGTCCTGTCCTTCACCAGCGACTGGCTCTATCCAACGGTGGAAAGCAAATACATCACCCGCGCCCTAAACACCGCCAGCGCCGATGTGTCATTCCTAGAAATCAAAACCGATAAAGGCCACGACGCATTTTTGCTCGATGTCCCGGAGTTCACTAATACGTTAAAAGGCTATTTAGAAAACATTGCCAGGGAGGCGGGGATATGAGTAATAGCTTTACGTCATTCTCACCCGCAGGGTGGAAATCCAGGTTCACACGCTCTGGATCCCCGGCTTTGCCGAGGATGACAACCAGGAGAGTAATGCATGACTAACCTCCGCACCGACCTCAAACTCATCTGTGACATCGTCCAAGCGAAAGCAAAGGTGTTGGACATCGGCTGCGGCGATGGGGAACTACTACGTGCGCTCAAAGAACAAAAGCAAGTCTCCGGCCGCGGTATTGAGCTGGATCAGGCCAATGTCAGCGCCTGCCTCGCCGCCGGTTTGTCCGTGATGCAAGGCGATGCCGATACCGACCTCCAGCATTACCCTTCCGATAGTTTCGACTATGCCATCCTCACCCAAACCCTGCAGGCCACCAAACATCCCGACCGTATCTTGAAAGAAACCCTACGCATCGCCAACAAGACAATTGTCACCGTCCCCAATTTTGGTTATTGGAAAAACCGTGTGCAATTACTGCTCGATGGCAAGATGCCGGTGACCAAAAAACTCTCCTACCAATGGTACGAAACCCCCAACATCCACTTCTGCACAATTCGTGACTTTGATGTCTTATGCAAAAATCTTGGCCTTAAACTCGAGAAAAAACTTGCCATCACTGCCTCAAATAAAATAATAAGCTTTAGCGGTTCCGGCCGTGTCGCCAATATTTTTGGCGAGCAAGGTATATTTCTTTTATCAAGGTAATAAATATAATGAAAAAATTTCTCACAATTATCGTATTAATCACACTCGCTGCGTGCGGCACACTCAAACCTTCCGCGCCGGAATCTTCCGGGACAAAACATGTTAGCCCTAAGGAAGCATTAAAAGACTTGCGCCTGGGCTGCGTTGCCGTCAAAGGCGTCAAAGATTCCGATCACGGGAAAATTTATTACACTGAAAAACATAACCTCTATAAATACGTCTCCTTAAACACCCGCCAAGGCGACAAAGGCTTCTGCACCACAGCCCAAGCTGAAAGCGCCGGCTTCCGCCCCGCCCCGCAACATTTCAGCGGCAGTGTATATTACTTCCTTCAAGATCTTCACAATGAAGGCAGCATGGGCAAAAACCATGATTACGTCGCCGGTATTTTCAAATCCCTCCATATTTATGACAAAGTCTGCGGCAACCCCAGCAAAACCGAAATGGTCAACGCGGTTGAATCTTATGCAAACCGCGAAAGGGACGCCATGGATTCCGGCAAATATCAAGGCGTCACCGCCGCCCTCATCCACAGATATCGCTGCCATTGATGCTTGAGATCACACGTGCAACAGAGGCGGATTTCGATTTGATCTGGCCTATATTCCGCGATATTGTCGCCACCGGCGATACTTATGTCTATGCGCCCGACATCACCTATGAAGGCGCCAAAATAGTCTGGTTCGATTCCAAATTCCAAACCTTCGTCGCCCGCCAGAATGGTGAAACCGTCGGTGCTTATGTAATCCGCCCCAACCATCGCGACCTGGGCAACCACATCGCCAACGCCGCCTATATCGTCGCCGCAGAAGCCCGCGGCCAGGGCATCGGCCGCAAACTCGCCGAAGATTCATTCAAACAAGCAAAAGCCGCCGGTTACAAAGCCATGCAATTCAACTTTGTAGTCAGCACCAACGAAACCGCCATCAACTTATGGAAATCCTGCGGCTTCCAAATCATCGGCACCGTCCCCAATGCATACAGACACCAACAGCTAAAGCAGCTGGTGCCTATTCACATAATGTATAGAGATTTATAATTCCTGAAGGAGGGCTTGACCCGACTGAGCGAGCCCATTGAGGGCGACAGCTTGAGCGAAGCGATGCGCGGCGCTTGAGCGCAATTAAAATTTCTACGCTGGGCCAGGAGTGTGTCTATCGCAAGGACTATTTTCAGCGCCGACGCATGGACTCTTCAGCTCATGAGTATCGGATGAACATGCTGAAACACTGATGATGGCAGCGATAATGAATAATTTAGCGATAACTTTCATGATATAGTCCCTTTGATTTGAATCCAGTTTAGGCTAAGTAACGTTAGAATTTCAAGAAATAATTGCACAAACCTCCAGTTTGCCATATTTTTGAACAATCCGATCATTAACCAATCACATAAAAACATGCATATCATCATCCCCATAATCACAATAATCGCCATATTCATCGCCTATGTCGCCTCCCGCCCCTCCATTTTCCGCGTCACCCGCAGCACAACAATCAGTGCCCCACCTGAAAAAATATTCGCTCTGGTCAATGATTTTCACCAATGGGAAGCCTGGTCACCCTGGGCAAAAATGGATCCCAACGCCAAAACCACCTATGAAGGCTCCGCTTCCGGCATCGGCGCCATCATGCGCTGGGCGGGAAACATGAAAGTCGGCACCGGCAGCGCCACCATAACCAATAACCACGCGCCGGAATCCATAACCATAAGGTTAAATTTCCTCAAACCCATGAAAGGCACCAACACCGCCGAATTCACCTTCAAACCCGATTCAACCGGCACTTTGGTCACCTGGGATATGGCCGGCAAAAGTAATTTCATGGCCAAAGCCATGGGCCTCATTATCAACTGCGAAAAAATGGTCAGCCAGCAATTTGACCAAGGCCTGGCGCAGATAAAATCTATCGCTGAAAGCAAATAGGAAAATATATGACCACAGAAACATTCACCATCAGCCGCGAATTCGATGCAACGCGGGAAACCGTATGGAAAGCCTGGAGCAACGCGGAAGAAATGAAAAAATGGTGAGGCCCCAAAGGCGCCATCGTTAAACAGCTCAAAATAGATTTCAAGAAAGGCGGCACAAATCATTATTGTATGGAATATATGGGCGGCGAAATGTGGGGCAAGTTCGCCTATACCAATATTGAAAAGCCGGAAAAAATCGAATGGATCAACTCATTCTCAGACAAAGATGGCACCACCACCCGTCACCCGATGGCCCCAACCTGGCCGCTGGAAATGGAAACCACCGCAACCTTTACTGAAAGCGGTAATAAAACCAAAATCACCATCAAATGGGTGCCGCATAATCCAACTGAAATCGAAAAAGTAACTTTCGCCGCCGGCATGGATTCAATGAAACAAGGCTGGATCGGAACCTTCGACCAGTTCGCCGAATACTTGAAAAACTAGTACCCGCCATTCTCACCCGCAGGGTGGGAATCCAGGGCCGCACACTCCACAAACCCTGGATCCCCGCTGCGCGAGGATGACAGCGCCCATAAAAAAAGAAGCGCACAGAACGAGTCTGGCGCTTCTTTAAATTCTTTGTTCGCTTGCTTATTAAGCTGCGAGAACTTTCAAATTTGTAGCAGAATCTTTACCGCGATCGTTAGCGATATCGAAGCTGACTTTTTGTCCTTCATTAAGGCCGTTGATGCCCGCAGCTTGAACTGCAGAAATGTGTACGAATACATCTTTGCTGCCTTGGTCAGGCGCGATGAAGCCGTAGCCTTTAGTTGGGTTGAACCATTTTACTGTACCTGTTGCCATAATTAATCTCCTAGATAGTTGGCATTGAAACCATATGTTTGTGACATATAATTAGAGCTTCCGACCTCCGAAACGAAGGGTAGCGCCTTGCCAATGAAATAGAGAGAAATCGATTTAAGATTCAACAAATACATCAGAAAGTTGGCAGCTCCATCCGGCATGATAGCGATAAAACCATATAAGTCAAACTTAATTGCCCGAAGCTGGCCGTGCCCCGCGCCTCACCTTCACCACCGGCTTAGGCGCGACATATTCCGTCCCGCATTTAGGGCATTCCGGCGGCAACCGGTTAAGGTCATAAAACGGCGCTTTGCAAGATATGCAGGTGAATTTATTGCCAAGATTCGTCACTGTTTTCATTATGTTACCAGATTCAAGAATTAAAAACGCACGTGGCCGGACAGACCAACTCTCAAAAAAAATTCAGCGCTTAAATAAACAAAGATCGCTCTGGACCCGAGAACCCACCACTTGCATCAAAGCTCCGCAAACGTGGCAGCTGAAGTGAGCGTAGAGTGTTGTTAGTGTGGGCGCAAGGGAATTAATGGCGGGTATTGTAGACTCTATGCGAACCTGCGAGTAAGCAAGAAGAGTTGTAATACTACAAGCACACCAGTTTTATATTTATAGATGAAGAAGGCTGGGATATCTAGGCACTATTATAATTCAAATTTCTTTGCTAGCCGCCACTACATTCCTAATATTGGGCGGAATTAATTTAGAGGCATTACCTGCAACTTTATCGGACTGCTGCATCATCTGCCGCAAATTCTCCATTACCGCCTTCTCGTCGATTTGCGCCATAACTTGCTGTTGCCCCATCATACCTGAATTCTGCAGCCGCGCCGCTATCGATTCCAATCCTGGCGAAGGGCTTAACAACATACTGGAACCTCCCCCAATAGTAGGCTGCGGATTATTTGCAGGACTATGCGTAACCGTTCCGGCCATATTACCCTCATGCCTCTCTATAGCATGGACAAGATTATTCAATTGTTCCGGCGTAAGATCTGAAATACGCGTATCGCCATCAACTCCAACTCTTGTACTCAAATCGTTTTGATAGACTTGGGTATTATTCTCGTTTGGCGGCGCATATCTTGCCGTCATTGCATCTAAAGTAGAGTTCCTGTAATTATTAGTATTCAGCAAAGACCTCAGGGCATTTTCGCCAGTTTGCGTGTTTGGGAAAACTGCGAATCCGCTCGCTTCACCAATCGCGCCGTGATTAGTCGCAAAATTTCCCGATCTTATATTTCCCGGATTATTATTTCTCCATGCCTGAGTGCCGCCACTATGCGTTACAGTGCTGCCATCATCATTGGTAAAAACCCTGGTGGTTCGATCCGGACTGTTTACACTTATCGCTGGCATATGCTCGTTATTTTAAATTTATCCTACTCGCAGTTTGCTTAATCAATTCATAAACTTCATCACTCGTACAAGCCGTTTTGGAAGTTTTTTGCTCTTCTATCTTTTTAAAATAAAACTCAAAAGTCATTTTATCCTGATTATTTTCATCATTGTGAACAAGCTTGAATATTTTAATATCCTGCCGTGCCGGTTTAGCCTGCGATACTGTAAAATCCGCAGAGTTTATTTTAGTAGCAGTGAATAAATAAATTTCATTATTATTCTTCGCCAGCAAAGTTTTTTCAAAACTGCAATCCGCCGTATCGCCGTCATAAACCTTGATTTCTTTCAAACCATCATAAACCGGGATCAGCGCCTTAAATTCTTCGGCAGGTGCGGTAAAGAACAAATATTGATAACGCGACCAAGGAACCAAAATATCACCCCCGGATATTTTCATAACCGAATCGACCGCTCCATATTGCCCAGAATTGAACTCAACATTCGGCTTTGTCAAAACTTCGCCAAACCGCAAACCATTCACCGCCTTTGCAGCAGCTGAAACTCCCGATACGAATAATAGTAAAACCACAATCACAACGATCTTAATCATCGTTTTTCACCAAGTTTATTGCCAAACAATAATACCCCAAACTCCCAATCAATTCAATTTTGTCATAAAACTGTCATAATGGCGGTGCGTACTGGACGATTTGCGAACCTGCCGGGAATCAAGAGCTATTATAATTCAAATGCCTGAGCGTAGCAATTATTTTCGAAAATGGATGATTACTAATGGAGGGAAGTAATAATTATTACTATAACCTTACACGATTATTTGATTTCTTTTACAAGATTTAAAACTACGAATTTATCATTTTTATCTAATGTATTTTCTCCCAAGAAAATAGAAGTAATGCCTACTTTCTTAAGTTCAGAAACTAATATGGGTAAAACATATTTAGATTTATGCGATGATTCTGGCGGCGCTATAGAGATTGATAAAACTGATTGGCGCATTGTTGCTGAACCGCCAATACGATTCCTTAGAAAAAAAGGAATGCTAGCGTTACCTACACCAGTTAGGGGCAGTTCGCTCAAAAAACTTCGTCCTTATATTAATACCCGAGATGAAGACGGGTTCGTTCTCATTATAGCCTGGCTACTTATGGCATTGCGGCATACGGGACCTTATCCCGTTCTTGTTATAATTGGCGAGCACGGAACATCGAAAAGTACATTGCTAAAAATATTGCGTAGGTTGGTTGACCCCAATTTTTCGGCACTGCGCTCGCTTAACAATAGTGTGCATGATCTCTTTATTTCGGCGAATAACTCGTGGATTTTAGCTTTCGATAATTTATCCTATTTATCGGATGATTATTCAGATGCCTTGTGTCGGTTGGCAACTGGAGGAGGTTATTCAACCCGCACCTTATTTACGGATGATGATGAACATCTGTTTCAAGCGATGCGTCCTATTATGATGAACGGCATAGGCAACGTTGCGATACGAGGTGACCTTGCTGACCGAGCTTTAGTGATTCCATTGAAACTTATTCCTAAAAATGAGCGTAGAACTGAAGAAGAATTTTGGCAGGAGGTTGAAAAATTGCTGCCTGGCATTCTTGGTGCTCTTCTTGACGCTTATGTCCACGGACTTAGTAATTTTCCAAATGTGAAGCTTACGGACATGCCTCGCATGGCTGACTTTGCAAAATTCATAACAGCATGTGAAACTGCTATATGGCCTAGCGGAACTTTTAAAGCAGCGTCCGACGCAAATCATAATGAAGCAACAGAATATGTTATATCAGCTTCGCCGCTAGCTTCAGCTGTCCGTGCCTTTATGGAGGATAAAAAGGATTGGGAATGCAGTCCGAGCAACCTGCATTCCGAACTTGGTAGGATAGCAGACCAGAAAATCATCTATGACAGGCGGCTTTGGCCAAGCACTCCCCGTGTTATGTCTGAATGGCTTACACGAATAGCACCGCAACTTCGTGAAGTTGGTATTGAAATAACAGTTGGTAAAAGCGGATCTAGATATATAAAGATTTGTCGAGTGACTGATCCTGCGCCCCCTACGCCCTCTGCGCCCGGCTCTAAAAAAGCTAAGACAGCTAATGGCGGTCAATCGAAAACTGGTGGGAATGGCAGTAAACAACGGAAACCTTATAAATTTGAACGGAAGCCGACCAAAGAATAGGGCGCAGGGGCGCACAGGGCGCAGAAACAACTAACCTGTAGGCTAGGAGAATGACGGCATTTTCCTAGCCACCTACTATTAAGAGTGGCAGATATAATAGCCGAGTCAAATTTGGACTGGCGGTTTGATGAAAGGTTGTGCCATATGTGCATCAAAATAGTAACATTCGTGTAAAGGAACAGGCTGGAGTTTGGTCATTTGCTTTAAATCCTTAATCAACTCGACATTCCCCGTCGCGTTTGAATTCTTCTAGCGTAATTATGTTGTTATAATCCACATTTACGCAACCGAATTCAAAATCAACCCAAGGTTCATGGTTATGTTTGTAATATTCAGATCGCTGAATCAGGCCATCTTTATTATCATCGAATTTATCAAAATCTGCTCTATAATCCATTTTCGCGCCATCTATAGGATGATTATAGCTGCAGCCAGTGATGGTTACTAAAAATAAAATGATTAGCTTATTCATATATCGCTTATACGTAATTCTCCTTGCCCATTCCAGCAAATTATAATTATATTCATCTGTAATTATTGAGAGAGAAATATGATCACGAGGAAAAAAATCTTGCCAATTTGCTTTTTACTCGCTGGCTGCAGCGCTAATGGCCCGGTTTATAATGAGGCAGAAGTAAAAGATAATCTTGTTGTTTATCGTCCCTCACACATTGTTGCTTCGGCAAGGCCTTATCGAGTTTCAGTAGGTTCACATCCAGAGTGTAAACTCGGAAATGGAGGATTTTTTACTACAAATATAAGTGGCCAGACCGAAATTTCAGCACAAGCTCCAGATGAATTCAGCACTTCTCGTATTACCGTAACGCCCCCGGCTTATGTGAAAATTGAAATCAAATCCAGCACGGCGTTAGGAAATGCCTTCGGATTAGTTGGCATGGGAGTTGCAGAAGCTGCAAACACTACTCCCGGACCGTATGAAATGGCAGTCGTAGCGCCCGAGCAAGCAAAAGCGGATTTGAAAGGGCTGAACCGGGATTGCTATCAAACCAAATAACTCTGCCTATTCCATACTATGCAGCCCCTCCGTGTCCGACGTGGAAGTTAACTTAACCATCATTTGTAACTTTGTCCCTCTATATTCGCCCAGAGCCGGATAAAAAACGGGGGTTAAAACGGGGGTTGGATATGCCCCGAATTTTTAACTCACTGAATAAATCTGCTTTTTAGAAAAAAATGGCGGAGAGGATGGGATTCGAACCCACGTTAGAATTGCTTCTAAACACGCTTTCCAAGCGTGCGCCTTCAACCGCTCGGCCACCTCTCCGCAAATTTTCTTGGCAGCTTTGCTGCCTTAGAAAATTTAGCGCCGCGCCATAGCCCAAAGGGCTTAAGGCGGGCTGCCACGTGCTTATAACCCAGTTACCCTCCCCTTGCAACTGGGCATGAATCCATTACAGAAAATTTATATCACCTGATTTATCCTCCCCAGATTCAACTTAACAGGAGCCATATGAAAACTCATATATTAGCCGCCACCGCAATCATTGCCGCGCTGTCATTGACAGCCTGCAAACCAAAAGCCACTGATCTCCCAGCGGGCCAGTATGAAAGCTCAACCAAGTCAACTGATGCCAACGGTACTGAACACGAAAGAACCACAACCACAGATATTCATCAAAACCCGGATGGCAGCAAAGACGCCGTTATTCATCAGGAAACTACACGGGATCCTGAAGGTTTGATGAACAAACAAACTACCGGTGAAACCACCGTCCACGAAACAACTAAATAACAAAAAGAGGGTTTATGAAAACTAAATTAGCTGTACTTAGCCTGGGTTTATTACTGGCCGCCTGCCAGTCTGGCCCGACACCAACCAACATGGCTCCCGGCACTTATAAAAGCACCGCGAAATCAGTTGATAGCAATGGGACTGAGGTGAAACGGGACACTACCACCACGGTTTATAAAAACGCCAATGGCACAAAATCAGCGACAGTGCATACAAAAACCAGCAAAGACCCGGAGGGTTTGATGAATAAACGAACCAACGAAACAATCCGTAATTACTAATGCGTAATACCGGCGAACGTTTTGAGCTTGATGTAGAAGGCGGCACAACGTTCGCCGATTATTCCCTCGCGGGGGCGGATTTGCGGATCCTGCACGTGGAAACTCCGCCGGAATTGCGCGGCCAAGGGGCAGCAGCGAAATTAATGGAAGAAATCGCAACTTATGCGCACAAGCAAAACCTAAAAATCATCCCCGTCTGCACCTACGCCGCCTCCTGGCTCCAGAAGCATGGTGAAAGGTGAACGGAAAACAGATTACTGTTCACCGTTTATCATGAGAGCGATAGCTCGCAATATCCGGCGGCACATTCTTCTCCTCCCGCCACGCCAGGCTCGGCTCATTCAAATCATCAAACTCAATCGTCCCATCCGCCAAATCATCGGCCATCCGCACCGCCTTCTTCAACTGCGATTTCGACAAATGCATAATCGCCGGCTCTTTGATTTTGCCATACCAAACCCCGCCAACAATATTATCAAGAATAATCCGCTGAAAATGCGCCTCTTCTAATGCCGGCCAGTTTTCCTCAGCAGCTTTCTTCGGCAAAACTTCGCTCGTCAGGCGAAAATACTCATCAATCAACTCAAACCGCTCAACATTAGGATTTTTCGGAGGTTTTTTATCTTTGGCCAAAATTATCCCTTAAACGTCCCAAATCCCCAGGACTCCGCAGCATCTTATCAACTTCACCAATATGCATCTCTTCCTGCTCGATCATCTAATTTCCGGATTTACACCTCGTTTTATGGCATAGTCACCACATTATGTCAAAGCATCGCAGGGATATTGGTGATCAATGTAAAAGCTGCTTAAACTCTTCCGGCCTGCACAGATTTCGCAGCGCGGTCGAGGTTTTGTATTGCCGGATCACTGCGCCCGCTATCCTTCACCACGCCGCCTTTAGCTGTCAGATTTTTCGCCGCCTCTTCAATTCTCACATCAGTCTGACGCCAGTTGTTGAACTTCTTCTCATAATCATCAAGCTCCGCCAATGCCGCCTTGCTTTGATGCATACCGAGCTTGTTGTTATCCGGAACAATGCTATTGCGCTCGAAGAAACCTTCCGCTTTTTCCGCCGTCTCAAATTTTCCCGCGCGTTCAGTTAATGTTTTCCTTAACCATGCTGGATCATTCACATTTACAATCCCCTTCACCGCCAGCTTAGGATCGTCCGCAAGATCAGTTGCGCCTTTAACCAGAATCGTCTGGCTCAAATTCGGATAAAACGCCACGCTCCTATCAAAAGCCTGGTTTGGAATTACCGGCGTAAAATTATCCAACGCCTGCACCGTCCGCCGCAACTCAATCGCTGTATCCGCAGCTACCGCAACTGTGCCCGCAACAATAACCGGCGCCGCAACAGCAACCGCCACTGCACCCGCGCCGGCACCAACGCCAGCTGCAAATAAACCGCCCGCTCCTATTCCCGCCGCAGTAGTGACACCCACCGCTGCACCGCGCTCTAATTTATGCTCCACGCCTTGTTCCTGCGAAATCTGGTAAGCGCCGTCTGCCACGGTTGCCACAACATTTCCGCGTTTAACAAAAGTCTCTATCCCTGCCGCTAATGGCTTGCCCAAAGCTCTCGCCGCCGCCAATGTCTCATTACTTAAAGACGAAGTAATATTCGCCGCCGCTACTGTCTCCCCCACTACATCCCCACGCGAACGCGCAGCAACAAAATTCTCCGCCCCGCTATAAAGCCCAATTGCATTCACACCCCGCTGCAAACCAAGCGCCGCCGTGCGCGCGCCAACCGTGGTTATTTTTGGCATCGGTAAATTATTTTTTTCCGCTCTTTTGACTTCTTGCTCAAACGCATCTTCAAAATATTTTTTACCATAATTACGATCATCATAATCTTTCTGCAAATTACCGGGAGGATAATGCGAACTCCTGTCCGGAGAATCCATATTATCAATCGAAAACACATTATCTTTGGAGCTATAATATAAATCCCTATTATTAACGCCGGTAAAAACTAACGTATCATGGTCTTTCAACGTTTTGATAAAATGTTGTTGATACTGGTCGTGTGTTAAACCACCAAGACTTTGAAACTTATGCCCATGCTTGCCATAAGCTTTTACATCAACTTGCTGAGCCAAAGTTTCAAGGCGTTTCTTATCCATGGTGGCGACCTTGATTGGAGTTTTTTGTCATCGCAAAGAAATCTTCTGAAATTTTTTCAGCTTCAGGCAGGTTTATGCCCTCAAAACCATCAACAAATTCTGTCGAAGCGCGCAACAGGGTCATTATGTGCAGATATTGATCATTTACAAATATCACTTCGTGATTTTCAATTTGTTGATTAGTAAATAAATTAAGCAGTTCTTGAATAGCTTTCTTGTCAGGCGGATTAACGTCAATTTCATAATAATTTGTTTCCAACAGCTTCTCATAGTCATTCAAAAGCCCAACAAGAATACGGCGGATAGCAACATATTCCTGATTAGAAAAAGAAACGATCGTTTCTTTGCCCGGAGGTTTTAAATATGACAATAATTCCATGCCAAATATATTAACACATTTTTAACTTAATCTCAAGGCCACCCTTAAATTTGCAGTATTTAAATCATTTTTCCAAGCTCTCGCTAATGGAGCCTAAATCCCGCGCGCCTGCAATTGCGATTCTCTTACATTATTAACTTCCCAATTCTGCTTGGCCGGATCACTGCGCCCGCTATCCTTGATAGCGCCACCTTTAGCTGTCAGATTTTTTGCGGCCTCATTAAGCTTTAGCTGCGTGTCAAACTTCTTCTCATAATCATCAAGCTCCGCCAGTCCGGCTTTAGCCTGGCCAAACTTAACCGCGTTATCTGTCGGCACTATGTAATCCTCAAACGAATGCTTATCATTGACTGAATAAGTTTTCGTTTGTGCGGTTAATTCTTGACGCAACCATGCCGGATCCTGAATATTTTTTATGCCTTGTGACGCCAATTTTGGATTTGATGAAAGTTGGGCGGCTTCTTTTGACTCCCAACCCGCCACATTCATATTCGGATAATCGGCAAATGAAGTTTGTTGATTGAAAGCTTTATTCGGAATTTGCGCATGCGAATACAGCGGCTTGATCGCGTCTTTCAGCTCAATCAAACTATCACCGAATTTATATGCAGCAATTCCCACCGCTACCGGCGCTACTACCGTCCCCATTACGCCTGCCCCCAGCAACCCTGCCACATCTGTACTGACAATTGCGGAGGTGGCTACCACCGCTCCTCTTTCAACCTTGTGTTCATGATCTTTTTCTTGGGAGACTAGATATGCACCAGTAGCAACGGTTGTAATACCGCCCGCACCCACAACAGTTTTTTCCAAACCGATCGCAATCGGTTTGCCTAAAGATTTTACTATCGCCAAAGTTGCGCTGCTCAGTCCGACAATACCATTTGCCGCCGCCACACCTTCACCAACCTTATCGCCGCGCGCTTCAGCCTCCTTATATCCCGCATAACTAGTAACCGCATTTATGCCGGCAAGCGCACCATGCGTTTTTAGCGTTTCCTTAATCGGAATAAAATTATGATGATAACTGGAAGGACTTACCTCATTAAGCTTTTCAATCGTCGTGAGTTTTGGCGCTGGATGGCCGCCAGCTATAGCCTCTTTCTCCGCATTCTTCAGTTTTTCTAAAAACCATTGCTGTCCATAATTACTATTATCATAACCTATTTTGTTATTTCCAGGACGATAAATAGTCGTTTTGCTCAAATCATTACGGTTATGAACAACCAACGTATTGTCATTTTTATTATAATAAAAATCAAAGTTGCGCGGTGCCTGGAAGTGTTGTGTTTCAGGATCAGAAACCGTATTCAAAAAATGAATACCCAAACTTCTCTTGGATTCCACACCTAAATTTTCAAACTCATTTGCAGCAATCCCACCATGTTTTATTGTATTTTTCTTACTATCAATATCAAGATGCGGACCATGCGAATGTCCGACCGTGGCTTTAGCAGAATTATAAATATATTTCTGATCAGCCATTTGAAAATTCCTTTACACGGGCTTTAGATAAATCGTACATCATATCACTAATTTCATTAGCCTTTTCATAACTTATTCCGCTCACCGATGGATAAAGCTCAGAGGCAGCAGAGACAACATTTAATACATCCAACCATTCTAATCCGGGAAACTCAATATAAGTTTTGTCATCTTTAACGGGTATGGAAGATAGACGATTATAAATCTCTTCAATCTTTTCTTTACTGACTCGATGGATTTCAACTTCGAATGAGTTAGAATTGGACAGGGCTTCATAATCAATTATCGAACCTTTCAGCAATGACATAAAATCAGCAAATTCCTGCGCAG